>JAJTHG010000001.1 GCA_021298835.1 Gemmatimonadota bacterium | reverse complement strand
TGGCGTAGCGTCCTGTGGGGTCGAGGCCGCCGCGGTACGTGAGGTCGCCGCTCACCGACGTGAGCCGGAGCGACGTCGCGCGGCCCTCCACCTCGACCGAGCCGCTCACCGACTCGCCGCCGATGCTGCCGCTCGCGTCGCGCAGGCGAACCTCGCCGGAGACCGACGTGAACCGCACCGTGCCACCGACGCGTTCTCCGGCGATGTCGCCCGATACCGACGAGAGGTTCAGGCGTCCCTCGACGTCCTCGACGCGCACGTCGCCGCTGACCGTCTCGACGTCGATGTCGGACCGCGTGCCGCGCACGGTGACGTCACCGCTCACGGCATTCGCCTCCACCCGGGTCCCGGCCGGCACGACCAGGGTGAACTCGTGGTCGCCCAGGCGACCGCGCACACCCTTCGCCTCGAGCCGCACGCGGCTCGACGACAGCTCGGCGACGATCTCGCCGCGCTCGACGAACGCCGAGATCCGTACCTCCCTGCGGTTCCAGGTCGTGATGGAGATGGGCCCCGACACCGAGCGCACGTCCACCATGCCGTTGGTGAAGGCGAACGTGGTGTCGAGGCGCTGGCGGTCGGGCTGTGCGGCCCCAGGCGCGGCCAGCACGGCGACGCCGCCGGCGGCGAGAAGGACGGAACGGATGCGGATCACGGGAGGGAACCTCAGGTTCGCGCGGGCAGCAACGCCGCCCGGCGCATGAGCTCGACCTTCTTGCCGAGCACGCGGGTGAGCTGTCGGTCGAGCAGTACGTTCGAGGAATCGGCGTCGAGCGCCGCGCGGGCATCGGCGATGGCCCGGTCGATGGTGGCCAAGGACCGCCGGATGACGGCGGCGGTCTTCGGATCGAGCTCGGGCTCGCGCTGCGCGAGCGCCCGCTCGAGTTCCTCGAGCTCCCCCGACAGCGTCTCGGAGGCCGAAGGGTGGCTCACCGCGATCGGCCGCGGCGGCCGCGGCTGCCCGGGGCCTTCCACCACCAGGCGCTCCCCCGACCGCGACGTGACGGGCGACTGCATCGCGAGGTAGGTGCCCCCCACCGACACCACGACGAGGGCTGCGGCGGCGGCCCAGCGCCGCCACGACGGCGCACCGCCCCTCGCGGGCAACGCGTCGCGCGGCCCCATCGGCGCGTCGGTGGACGTCCCGGCCGGCCACTCGATCACCCGCGGCGCGATGCGCGCGGCGATGTCGGGCCACAGGTCGCGGGACGGCGTCAGTTCGGGCAGGGCGCGCGCATCGGACATGAGCTGGTGCAGGTCGGCGACGAGGGCGGCGCAGCGCGCGCAGCCGTCGCGGTGCGCCTCGACGGTCGCGTGGTCCTCGGACGTCAGCGTTCCGTCCAGCCACGCAGGGAGCGCGGCCTCGAAGTCGTCGCAGGTGAAGGAAGCGGGAGTCATCGGGACAGGGCCTGGCGGAGAAGGAGCCGTGCGCGGTGGAGTTGCGCCTTGCTCCCGCCGGTGGTGATGCCGAGCTGGTCGGCGATTTCCTCGTGCGTGTAGCCGCAGACGTCGAACAGGGTGAAGACCCGGCGCGCTCCGGCCGGAAGGCCGGCGATCGCCTGCTCGAGATCGAGCGCGAGCCCCGGCGGGGCGGCGCGGCCGGCCGTCGCCTCGAGGGCGTCGGCGGCATCCTCCACCTCGCGGGCGCGCTCGCGTCCCGTACCCTCCCTCGCGTTGAGCACGACGTTCACCGCCAACCGGTGCAGCCACGTGCCGAACGACGAGTCTCCACGGAACTGCGGGAGCTTGTCCCAGGCCCGCACGAAGGCGTCCTGCGTCCGCTCCTCGGCCTCCGCGCGGCTGCCGCACATCCGCACGCAGACCGAGAAGACGCGGCTGACGTGCGCGCGGTAGAGCCGTTCGAATGCCTGCCGATCGCCCCCTTGTGCAGCGCGGACGTCGTCATGCGACGGACCGGCGGCCGATGCCGCGTGTGCGGGGGAGGTCATGGCATCAGGTGAGACAGGGGCACCGGCCGCAGGGTTTGAACGGGAGCCCGGATCCGGCCGCGCCATCGCATGCGCATGGGGCGGGCGACGCTCGCCGGCGGTCGCCTCGGCCGTCGCCTCGGCCGTCGCCTCGGCCGTCGTCTCGGCGGTCGCCTCGGCGGATCAGACCCGGGCGTCGAGCTCGCGAAGCAGGCCGGGCAGGTCGCGGATGTTGCGCAGCCAGGCACCGGGCTGCGCCTCGGCGAGGGTCTTCCGATCGAACGGTCCCCACTGCGCCGCGACCGTCAGGATGCCGGCCGCGTTGCCCGCGTGGATGTCGTGCGGCGAGTCGCCGACGAACACGGCCTCGACGCCCGACGCGTCGGGCCGCCCGAGTTCCTGCAGGGCATGGCGCACGGGCAGGGGATCGGGCTTGTGGCGGGCCGTGCTCTCGAGGCCGACGATCACCGGGAAGTAGCGGATGATACCCACCCACTCGAGCGCCCGGATGGACAGCGCGACGCTCTTGCTCGTCACCACCGCCATCGGGTGGCCGACCGCGTGCAGCTCGGCCACCGTCTCGCTCACGCCCGGATACGGCTGGGTGAGGGCGTCGTGGTTCGCGAACTGGTACTCGCGGTAGCGTTGCACCAGCGTCTCGACGTCGGCGGGACCGTCCGCCCAACGGGCAAGCATCCCCTGCAGTGGCGTGCCGATCAGGGCGATCCACTCCGCGTCCGGCGGGCGCACCGGGCGACCCTCGAATGCGTAGTGCATGGCCCCGACGATGAGCTCGATGGAATCAACGAGCGTGCCGTCGAGGTCGAAGAGGAGCGGGCGTAGGGTCACGCGGCCAAACCTAGCGACCGGCCTGCGGCCCCACGAGGACGAACAGCGCGGCGATCGCGCGGGGGGCTCCGGGTACCGAGGGCGGCGGCAGGCGGGATCGCAGCGTGGCGGCGTCAACCCACCAGGCGTCGCCGCGCACCGGGCTGGTGGCGAGGGCCAGCAGCTCCGGTTGCCATCCCGCCGGCACCGGCGCCGCGAGGCGACGACGCCACGCGGCGGCGCAGCTGACGGCGGCGGCACGCCGGTGCGGTGCCGTATCCCTGACGGCCCCGGCGAGCCGCGCGAGCAGTCGTGCCGTCGCCGGGGCGACGGCGGTCGGGCCACCGTCGGCGTGTCCGACGCTCGCGGCCGTCCCGTGGCGGCGCATGGCATCGCGCAGCCGCGCGAGCGCGGCCCGCCGAACACGCGCGGCATCACGGGGTGGCGGCGCGTCCCACGCGACGTCCGCGAGGGCGCGCCACGCCGCGACCGGCGAGGGATCGGGGTCGGCGGCGTCGGCGAGGGTCCACAGCGCCGGGCCGTCGGTCGAGTCGAGCACGGCGACGATGGCGCGCCGGGGCCCGTGGCGGACGACCGTTGGCGCGGCACCGGGTGTCGTCGGCCGCCTGCCCGCCTGTGTCCGGGCGCAGGCGTGCCGTGCTGCGGCGAGGCGCGCGAGGGCCGACTGCACATCGGCGGGTGGGTCGGGGTCGCGCCGCGCCGGGTGCGCGCCGGCACCCGCCGCGTCGCGCCACGGTCCCGCCGTCCCCAGTGCGGCGGCGATGTCGGCCTTGTGGTCGAGACGCGGAAGAAGCCCGAGACGCGATTCCGCAGCGTCGGGCGGGGCGAACGCATGGATCGTCACCACCGGGTGCCGCGAGGCCAGTCGCGCGACGCGACCGATGCGCTGCGTGACGCGCGCGGGCGTCCACGGCAGGTCCGCATGCCAGACGACCGATGCGGCGGACAGCGTGAGCCCTTCACTCGCGACGTCGGTGGCGACGAGCAGCCGGACCTGTTCCCGCGCGTGTCGCCGTGCGGGACCATCGCGGTCGAGGGCGGCGAAGAGATGGTCGCGCGTGACGGGGCCGCTGGCGATGCGCCCGCCTCGCCCGGTGGCGAGGGCGACGCCGGGACGGCGCGACAGGTGGCGCCAGTACATGGCGGCCGTGACGGCGTCCGTACAGAACAGGACCGCCCGCGCTTCGGGCGTCTCGTCGAGCGTGCGGGCGACGACGGCCGCTCGCGCCGCGTCGTGCGACTCGGCGGCGGCGGAGACGAGCGGCAGCAGGTGTCCGAGCGCCTCGAGATGGGCGAGCACCACGTCGCGGGCCGGCGGCGGGTGGGTCACGGGGGCGGCGCGTCCCGTCGGGTCGCGTGACGCCGCCGAGCGTCTCCGCGTGGTGCCGACGTGCGGTGCGTCGTCGAGCGGCAACTCGGGGGTCGCCACGTCGTCGTCGGTCCAGCGCGCGAGTTGCGCGCGCGTCAGGTGACGACCGTCGCGCAACGCCTGGTCGAGCGCGAGCCCGCGCGCGATCCGGCGTCGGAGGGCCGCGACGAGGGCGGCGGAGGACGAGGCCCAGGCGCGCAGCAGCCCCATGCGCCAGAGCGGCGCGGCGTCGGCACCGTCGGCAGCGGCGAGTGCGGGTGGCAGCGCCTCGAGGCGCTCGGCGATCCGTGGGTCGGCGGGTGCGGGATGCCATCGCCATGGCGCCAGCGCGGGCATGGCGGCCCCGACGCCTCCTGGGTCGCCGATCGCGCCGACCGCGCCGACCGCGCCGACCGCGCCGGCCCGCCGGACGCCCGGTGACCCGAGCACCCGGCGATCGCGCCGCACGACGCCGCGGGCGAGGACGTCGAGGGACCACGCGAACGCGTCGGGACCCGCCACCAGTGCGAACAGCGCCGCGAGGTCGCGGGCGCGGTTGTGGATCGGGGTCGCGGAGAGCAACAGCACCGTTGCGTCACGGCACAAGGTGGCCAGGTGCTGCCAGCGCCGCGTCGCGGGATTCCTCGCGTGGTGCGCCTCGTCGATCACGACGAAGTCCGGAGCCGGACCCCGCGTGCCGGTGCGCGAGAGCCCCTCATGGCTCACGACGCGCGCCATCGCGGCCGTGTCGGCGAGGGCCGCGCGCCATGGCACGCGCAATGCCGCCGGCACGACCACCACGGGCCGGGTCGCGTCGCGCACGAGGGCGCAGGCGACGTACGTCTTGCCCAGGCCGGTCTCGTCGGCGAGCAGGGCGACGCGCCGGGCGCGCAGGAGCCGGCGCAGCCGACGCACGGCGTCCACTTGGTGCGGCAACAGCGTGACGCGACCGATCCGCACGGCGAGGTCAGCCGCGACATCGGCGTCCCCCGACGCCTCGCGCTCGTGCGAGACGCGATCGCCCGCCGCGGCGGCCAAGGCGGCCCACGCCGCCGCTTCGCTCACCCCGCCGCCCACTCGAGCAGCGGCCGCAGGAGCGCCGGCGGCACGCCGTAGCAGTCCGCCACCGCCTCCCACAGCACGTCGGCCGCGGGAGGAGCGCCGCGCCACCCCGCCGCCCCGAGCGGCGCCAGCGTGCGCACGGCGGCAGCCCAGTCCGCCGGCACCGGCAACTGCGCCACGGTCCAGCCCAGGAAGCGCCGCCAGCCGCCGCGCGCTGGCTCGGCGATCGCGCCGAGCCACGCCGCCGCGAGTGCGGAGTTGAGCAGCGCCGCGAGTGCGAGGGCGTCGTCGTCCGATGCGGTCCGGACGACGTAACAGGTGTTGAGCGGCACGTGCGGAGCGCCGGCCGGCAGGACCGCGGCGCGCGGCACGCGGCCGAAGTCGCTCCAGACGACCCGGGGCCGGTCGGCGCGCGCGGCCTCCGTGCGGAAGAGCATCCACCACGGCCGGTGGCGACTCGCCCGCACGTCCGTGCGGGCGACCAGCCGGCGCCGCCAGGGCCCGAGCCAATGCGATACACCCGGGGGCAGCGCGGCCAACGGCCCTTCGCCGTCGTGCGGAAACACCAGCGCGCTGGCCGACGGCGCGATCCGCCACGGCTCGCACGCGTCCCCGCGGACGAGGGGCCGCACGAACGCCCGTTCGACGCGTCCGCGCCGGTCGCCGGCGCGCACCTCGACGAGCGCGCTGTCGGTGCCGGCCGCGCGTTCGACGACGTAGGCGTCGTTGACGCCGCACTTCACCCCCAGGGTCGGCCGGCCAAGCGGCGAGCGCCCGAGCGGAATGCCTGCGGCGCGGAGTGCCTCGAACGCGCGCCGCACTCGCGGCGGAAGCAGCAGCCATGGTGCGCCACGGGTCGAATCGAAGGCCAGAGCCGCGGGTGCCGCCGCCCAGGCGATCGCCGTTCCCCGGCGCACCACCACGAGCTGCGCGGGTGCCTCGGCGCCGGCGGGGGCGACCGGCGTCGCCTCCGCGTCGGATGTCGGGCCCCGTCGGCGCGCGAGCACCACGCCGGGATACACCGCGGCATCGAATGTCGATGGTCCCTCGCTCCAGTCCTCGAGGCGGCGCAGCGTGGCCTGCTCGGCGAGCAGCGCCCGCCAGCCGCCACCGGCGAGCGACCGCCAGAGCTTGGCGGGTACGAGGAACCCGAGCGTAGCGCCGGGCCGGCACAACGAGAGACCGCGCTCGGTGAAGAGCGCCGCGAGGTCCACCTGGCCGGCGAAGCCGGTGCCCGCTCCGGCGTCGGTCGCACCGGCCTTCCACGCCGCGTCACGCTGCACGGCGAAGCGGGTCCGCCACTGCTCCCGTTCTGCCGGTTCGACGTGGTGCGGCCGGACCCACGGCGGATTCCCGATCACGAGGTCGAAGCCGCCACCAGCGGCGACGGCGGCGAAGTGCGCGGCGAACGAGAACGGGAGCGCACCGCCGTTCGCCAGGCGCATCCGGTCCCGTGCGAGGCGGGCGAGCTGGTCGCGCAGCGCGCGCCGCGCCGCACGGGCCTCCCGTGACTCGCGCGGACGATGGCCGAAGAGGTCCGGCGTCCGTGCGGCCGCGAGTCGCTCGCGGCGCTCGTGCGCGAGGGCCTCGCGTTCGCGGTCAATGCGCGCGAGGGCGGCGCCGCGCTCGGCGGCGTCGAGCTGCCGGGCCAGCGTCCGCTTGCGCGGGCCGGTGGCGCGGGCATAGCGCTCGCGCAGCGCGGCCACGCGGCGCGACACGGCGGCGGCGGTGTGCACGGTGAAGTCGCCGCCGGCCAGCGCGTCGCCCACCCGCACGTGCCGGTCGAGGTTCGGGAGGGGCGGCACGCGGCGCGGGTCGGGCTCGTCGTGCGACACGACCACCGCCAGCCACAGGCGCAATTCGCAGAGCCACACGGCGACGGGATTGCGGTCCACGCCGTGCAGCTGGCGCGCGAGGATGTCGCGTCGAAGTGCCGCGTCGTCGAGCGGATCATCGCAGGCCCGGCGTACGGTGGCGAGTGATTCGAGCAGCCGCACCAGGAACGCTCCCGAGCCGCAGGCCGGGTCGATCGCCGTCAGATGCCGGGCGCGGGCGAGGAGGGCCGCGCGGGGGCGTCCCGTCGGCGGCTCGCCCGCGAGGGCGAGGGCGATCGCCTCTCGCGGAACGGCGCGGGTTTCCAGCGCATCGGCGAGCGCTTCCTGCACCACCGACTCGACGAGTGCGGGTGGGGTGTAGAACGCCCCGGTCGCCTTGCGCTCGGCACCGCCCATGAGCGACTCGAAGGCGAGGCCGAGCATCTCCGGGTCCACCGCTGCCTCGCGATGGGTGCGCGCGTCCTCGCGGGCCGTGAAGCGGAACCGGCCCAGGACCTCGCCCCCGAGGTGCCCGAGCGCGTCGTCTCCGAACCACGCGCCGCGGTACCGCCGCTCTTCGGGGGTGCGGGCGAAGAGGCCGCCGTTGAGGAACGGGACTCGGCCGAAGGCCCCCGCCGCCGCGGCCCGCTGGGCCGTACGGGTGTTGAGGGTGCCGAACCACAGCGGTTCGAGCACGCGCCGGTGGTAGCCGCCACCGGCGGCCATGCAGGTGTCGAAGGTCCGGGCGAGAAAGCCCCGGTCGCCGTCGAGCCAGCCCTTGGCTTCGAGGAAGGCGAGAAAGAGCTGCCGCGACGCCGCCGTGATCGCGAGCGGGCGCCGCGCATCGGCCGCCACCGCAGCGGGGAGCGACGCCGCGAGTCCACGCACCGCCGCATCGAGCGCCCGGTAGAAGCGTGCGGTCAGCGCCGTGCGGCCCAGCAGTTCCGCCCAGCGAAGGTGCACGAGGTCGTCGTCCCCCGCGTCCGGGACAGCGGCGACGGCGGCGAAGGTCTGGCCGTCGCTGTCCACCACGCGGCTGCGGCGCACGACGAGGGCGGACACCTGCGGCGCCGGCTGGCCGGGAAGCACCGTGGCCAGCACCGTTTCGTCGGGATCGCGCCGCCAGAGGATGGTGGCCCACAGCCGGTGCGGGGCGTGCGTGACGAGCCGCTGCGCGACGCGCCGCAGGATGTCGCGCATTGGCTCGACGCCGCGGACTTCGGCGAGCAACAGCCGGAGGCGCCCCCCACGCTCGGCCACCCGCGCGGCCGCGAGCATGGGGGGCAAGTGCAGGGCGTCGCGAACCTCGCGTGGCAGCGGCTGCGGGGGCGCGGCGCCGAGCGCGTCGCTCAGGAGGGCGAGCGCGAGCCGGTCGGTGGTCTCGAGGAGGCGGCAAGCCCGCGCGGCGGTGAGCACGCGCGCAGGATGCGGCCGGCCTCATGGCGCACCGTCGGCGCGGTGTTGCGGGCGGGGGCGTTCCGTTGCGCCGCTCGGCGCGTCCGGTCAGCGTGCCGCGTAGGTCCGACCGGCCCAGGTCACCGCGTCGCCCCGTACCGCGGCCACGAGCGTCACCCAGAGCATCGCCGCCGACCCGAGAGGATGCGCGAACGCGTACCAGACCGGAAGCTGCAACCAGCGGTACATCACGGCGGCCCACACCGTCTGCGAGGCGAGCGCGATCGCGCCCGCCTGCCCGAGCCACGGCGGTACCGAGCCGATCCAGGCCGCCACGACCAGCAGCGCCGGGGCGAGCAGCAGCAGCGGCCCCACCGGGAGCGTCAGGCGGAAGAGCGGCCGGAACGCGGGGGGGAGCATGTGCTTGCCGCCCGCATAGATGTTCTTCGACCAGCCGGCGACGATCGCGCCGAGCGAGCGGTACATGCGGGTGCGCTGCGCGTCGAGCCCGGCGCGCACCGCGACCACGCCCCCGTGTGCGCGCACGTGCTGGGCCAGCCGCAGGTCCTCGGCCACGGTGTCGCGCACCGCCTCGTGCCCACCGAGGTCCTGATAGGTCGTGCGGCGCATGATCAGGCACTGGCCGTTGGCGATCACGCCGCGGGGCGACGTGGCCCGTTCGCAGGCGTTGAGCCCGCCGAAGCGCAGCAGCAGGAAGAGGAACGGCAGCGGCATCACCACCCGCTCCCAGAACGTGCGCAGTTCCTGCGTGCCGGCGACGCTCAGCAGGTCGGCCGCGCTGTCGTCCTGGGCGCGCACCATCCGGGCGACGAGGCCCGGGGCATGCCAGGTGTCGGCGTCCGCGAACAGGAGCCGGTCGCCGGTGGCACGCTGGGCACCGCACCAGCAGGCCCACTGCTTGCCGAACCAGCCCTCGGGAAGCGACGGCGGCTCGAAGACGACGAGGCGCGGGTCGCCGTGGCCGGCCGTGCGGGCCAGCGCCCCGGTGCCGTCGCTGGAGTGGTCGTCCACGACGATGAGTTCGAGGTCGGGCCACGTCGTGGCGAGGACGCTGCGCACGAGCCGCTCGATGTTGCGGACCTCGTTGCGGGCGGGGACGATCACGCTCACCCGCGGTGGCGCGCCGACCAGTGGCCCGGGCGGCGGCAGGGGGGTGCTGTCGAGCAATCGCCACGCCGAGACCGCCGGGGTGACGACCCACGGCAAGGCGGCGGCGACTGCGGACCATGAGGGGAGCTCCACGGCGGCGGAACCTAGCGGCGAAACGTCTCGTGCGGATGCGGGGGGCGCGTGCTCGCCCCGGTGGCCACCGCCCGTCAACCGTATTACCGTTCAGTTATACGAATCCCGACCGACGCCGATGGCCAGATTCCCGCTCACGCCCGACATCCTCGAACTCATCGCCCACCGCTTCAAGGCGCTGGGCGACGCGTCGCGCCTGCAGATCCTCAACGCGCTGCGCGACGGCGAGCTCAACGTGACGGACATCGTCGAGCGGACGGGGCTGTCGCAGGCGAACACGAGCAAGCAGCTCAAGCAGCTGCACGCGCTCGGCTTCGTGGCGCGCCGAAAGGAGGGCCTGTTCGTGCGCTACCGGCTGGCGGACAAGGGCGTCTTCAAGCTGTGCGACGTCATGTGCGAGCGGGTGGAGGCCGAGGCCACCCGTCGGCAGCGCGTGCTCGCCGGCGCCTGAGCAGCGCGGGGGGCCGGCGGGGCCCCCGTACCGCTCACCCCCGAGGCGCCTCGCCCGGCCGCGTCGGCAGCAGCGTGACGATCGTCAGGAAGACCGCGGCCAGCACCGCCGCCGCCACCACCGGCGAAGCGCCCAGCAGCTGGGGCACGGTGACCTTGCCGTAGTTGAACGGCTTGATCAGCGCGGGTTCGAGCACCGGCCACAGCAGCGTGAAGACGAACGCCCCCGCCACGCCGCCGGCGATCGCCGCCCACGCATCCTTGCGACCTTCGCCGATGCCGACGACGCACGTCCCGGGGCAGTAGCCGCCCAGCGCGAAGCCGACGCCGAAGACCAGCCCGCCGAGTGCAACGCCGATGACGTACGTCGGCTTGATGTCGAAGTGCATCGGCGCCCCGCCCGCGGCGAGGAGGTAGGCGAGGATCGAGCCCACGGCGATGGTGGTGGCCATGAACTTGATCACCGAGAGGTCCTTGAGCCGCAGGTTCTCGAGGATCATCGCCGGCGACGAGGCGCCGACGCGCTGGATGAACGCGCCCATCGCGACGCCGACGAGCAGGCCGTAGAAGAGCGTCATGGTCAGGCCCTCGGACGGATGAGCTTCGCCGTCAGGATGCCCGCCCCGAAGACGGCGGCGGCGAAGATGAACGAGCTCGCGGCGAGCTGGGTGATGCCGCTGATGATGTGGCCGCTGGTGCAGCCGCCCGCGAGGCGCGCGCCGAACAGGATCAGGAAGCCCCCGAGGAACGCCGTCAGGTATCGCCGGCCCGGCGTCCGCTCGACGGCGTGCACGACCTCGGCGGCGACCGGCCGCGGCTGGTGCCCGAGCCGCCGGGCGAGGAAGCCGCCAAGGAGCAGGCCGACGACGAGCAGCGACTCGGGGGTCACGACGCTGCCCATCTTGACCAGATACCCCTCATTCGCGGCCCAGCCGGGCGCGATCGCCCGGGCGACGGACCCGATCGCCCGGGGGTAGGTGCCCGAGACGCCGATCGGCCCGAAGGCGAGGATCGAGAGGGCGCTCGTGACGCCGAAGAGCACTCCGAGCGAGGCCCAGGGCGGGATCCCGCCGACGGTGCGCGCAGCCGAGCGCGATGCGGAGGCGGGAGGGGAAGCGGTGCGCGTGGCCATCGGGACGGCGGGTCGGGGTCCGGCGACCGCCGCCCCGGGCGGCGACCGCATGCCACGACGATACTAGTTGACCATCTAGTTATGCAAGAGCCGCCGGCCGACCCTTGCGCACCCGAGGCACCACCCGTACCGTACGGGTCACAATATGCCAACTCGGTTATATATGATCCCGTGCCGCCCCACCCGATCGCCGATGCCCCGCCTCGTCGCCATCGTGCCCGCCATCGCGCTCGCCCTCGTGCTCGCGGCCGGCCTCGCCGCCTGCGCCCCCCGCGCCGAGTCCCCGTCGGCCACCGCCACCGCGCCGAAGGCCGGCTTCGACTGGGCATCCTGGACGCCGCCGTCGCTCGACAGCATCCCCGACGATTCGCTCGGCCGCTCCATCCGCCGAGGCCAGGCCCTGCTGGCGCACACCACGGACTCCCTCCCGGGATACGCGCACAGCAACCTGCAGTGCACCTCGTGCCACCTGAACAACGGGCTCGAGGACAAGGCGGCGCCCCTCACCGGCACCTTCGCGCGCTTCCCCAAGTACATGGCCCGCACGGGTGCCGTCATCACGGTCGAGGATCGCGTCAACTACTGCTTCACCCGCTCCCTCGCCGGCAGCCGGCTCGCCAACAAC
Organism: Gemmatimonadota bacterium; assembly: GCA_021298835.1. Classification (GTDB taxonomy): domain Bacteria; phylum Gemmatimonadota; class Gemmatimonadetes; order Gemmatimonadales; family Gemmatimonadaceae; genus JAJTHG01. Next base: position 88,126 of record JAJTHG010000001.1, on the reverse strand, counting down.
AGCAAGGAGATGACGGACATCGTCAACTACCTCGCCTACCTGTCGAAGGGCATCCCCGTCGGCACCAAGGCGAAGGTGGACGGGCTGCTCGGGATGCCGAACAAGCTCACCGGCGATCCATCCCGCGGCGAGGCGATCTTCAAGGAGAAGTGCGCCGTCTGCCATGGTCCCGACGGCCAGGGCGTGGCCGTCAACCCGGCGCTGTGGGGCCCGAAGTCGTTCTCGGTCGGCGCCTCCATGACCCGCGAGGAGCGCGCCGCGAGCTTCATCTGGCACAACATGCCTCTCGGACAGGGGGGCACCCTGACCGAGCAGCAGGCCTTCGACGTGGCCTCCTTCATCGTGCGCCAGCCGCGCCCCGACTCCCCGGGCAAGGAAAAGGACTGGCCCACCGGCGGAGCCCCCTACGACGTCCCCTACGCCACGCAGGGCCACGCGCCCTACGTGACGCCCACGCTCTTGCCACGACGCTACCCGGCCTACTCCGTGGTGCCGCAGCCCCCGCGCGCGCCGGCGACGCCCGGCGGTCCGTAGCGGATGGCAAGGTCCGGTCCCTCGCGTCGCGAGGTGATCAAGGGCGCCGTCGGTGTCGCCGCCGGTGCCGTCGCCGCGCGGCTGGCCGATGCCATGCCGGCGGGCGCGCAACCGCCGGCCGCGCCCCCGGTCGTCCCAATCGACCCCACGCGCGTCACGGGCGGCCCGACGACGGCCGTCGGCAGCCGTTCGCCCTTCGTGCAGCCCTCGCGCGCCCCGGTGGGACTCACCGAGGGGACGAGCAAGACACCGCTGCAACTGCTCTCCGGCACCATCACGCCGAGCGACCTGCACTTCGAGCGGCACCACGGCGGCATCCCGCTCATCGATCCGGCGCAGCACCGGCTGCTCGTCCACGGGCGCGTGGCGCACCCGACCGAGTTCACGCTCGACGACCTCAAGGCCTTTCCCCCGGTTACGCGCCCCCACTTCATCGAGTGTGCCGGCAACGGGCGCGAGGCCTTCCGCAAGCCGCGGCCCGACCTGACACCCCAGCAGGTGGACGGGCAGCTCTCGAACAGCGAATGGACCGGCCTGCCGCTGCGCGACCTGCTGGCCGAGGTCGGCATGGACGCGGCGGCGACGTGGCTGCTCGCCGAAGGGGGCGACGCCGCGCGCCTCACCCGCAGCGTGCCGGTGTGGAAGGCGCTCGACGATGCGCTGCTGGTGTACGCGCAGAACGGCGAGCCGCTCCGGCCCGAGACGGGCTTCCCGCTCCGCCTGCTGCTGCCCGGCTGGGAGGGGAACATCAACGTGAAGTGGTTGCGCCGCCTCGAACTTGGCACCGCGCCGTGGATGACCCGCTGGGAGACGAGCAAGTACACCGACCCGCTGCCGGGCGACACGGCACGCCGCTTCTCCTTCGAGCAGGACGTGAAGAGCATCATCACGACGCCGGCTCACCCTGAAGTGCTGCGGCCGGGCCCGCGCATCATCGCGGGCTTCGCGTGGAGCGGCCGCGGTCGCATCACGACGGTCGAAGTCAGCACCGATCGCGGGGCCACGTGGCGACCGGCCGCCCTCGTCGGGGCGGAGCATCCCAAGAGCGTCGTGCGCTTCACCCTGCCGTGGCGGTTCGACGGTCGCGAGACGATCCTCATGAGCCGCGCCACCGACGAGACGGGGATGATCCAGCCGACGCGCACCGAATGGCGTGCCACCCGCGGCCCCGGCTCCGACTACCACTATCACGACATCCGGGCGTGGAAGGTCGCGGCGGACGGCACCGTGACCTTCGCCAACGGCGAGGTGTGGGCATGACGCCGTCGCGCGCCGCGGCGATGCTCGTCACCGGGTTGCTGGTCGCCTGCGGTGGAGCGTCGGACGCGGCCAACGCGCGCCGGTCGCCCGGGCGGAACGGCGTCCCGTGGTCGGCCGATCCGGCGTCGCGGTCGGCGACTCTGCCGCGCGACTGGCAGCGCCTCGGCGTCGGCCGCCCGGCCGACCCGGCCCGCGTCGCCGCGTGGGACTTCGACGTTGACACACTCGGCCACGGCCTGCCTCCCGGTCGCGGCACCGCGGCCGAGGGGGCCGCGCTGTACGCGGCGAAGTGCGCGATGTGCCACGGCGTGAAGGGCGAAGGGATGCCCCCCGCGTATCCCGCGCTGGTCGGGCGCGAGCCGCGGGCCGGATTCGGCTTCGCCTCCGACCCGACGATCATCCGTACCGTGGGGAACTACTGGCCGCACGCGACGACGCTCTACGACTACATCCAGCGCGCGATGCCCTACTTCGCGCCGGGCTCGCTGACGCCCGCGGAGACCTACGCGCTCACCGCGTGGGTGCTTGCGGCCAACGAGATCGTGCCGGCCGACGCGGTCCTTGACTCGGCGGCGCTGATGCGCGTGAAGATGCCGGCGGCGGGGCGGTTCGTGGACGACGACCGGGGGCGGTGACGGGGGCGGTGACGGGGGCGGTGACGGGGGCGGTGACGGGGGCGGTGACGGGGGCGGTGACCGCCCCAGGCATCACGGCACGAGAATCGTCGCGACGGTGCCCTTCTGGTACCGCAGTTCGCCGGAGCCGAGGTCGATCCCCATCGGCAGCAGCGCGTAGCGCCCGCTCGCGAAGCTGAGCGGCATCCAGACCGTACCGCCCTGCGCCATCGGCGTCGTGCCGCCCACCAGCACGAAGGGTGCCGACCCGCTCTGGCCGCCGGCGATCCACGCCTGCGCGTCGGCGGCGGTCTTGCCGTCGCCCAAGCGCGCGAGACGGAAGCCGCGGGGCGTCGGCGATTCCGAATAGACATGCAACAGGTGCGTCCCCGCGTTGACCGCCTCCGGCGCCACGAACCCGTCCTGCGTGATGCGGATGGGGACGTCGCCCTTCGGGGTCGTGCGCGCCGATTCCTTCGTCACCGTCAGCGGGAGGAACATCCCCTTGGCCATGTGCGTGGTGCCGTGCGCCGCCGCCGGAAGCAGGCAGGCCAGCGCATAGCGGCCCGGCGGGAGCTCCACGGTCAGCCGACTCTCCGAGCCCGGCTCCGGCGACTCAGGGCCGCCGAGCGGGGTGAACCAGCCGGGCAGCGCACGGCCCGGCCCCATCGCCCGCATGAAGTCCGAGAAAGCGTAGCCCTCGTCGATCTTCACGATCCAGACGTTGTGGAAGTCCTGGCCGCGATTGACGAGCCGAATCGTGACGACGCCGCCGGCGATCGGGTTCGGCGAATCGTAGAAGTAGTCGTACGCGTTGATGGTGACCGTGCCGGGCACGGTCGTCGACGGCATCGCAGCCGGGGCGCCCGCGGCCCGCTTCGGTGCACCGGCCGCCTGCGCAGCGGCGCTCGCCGCGGGGCCGGCGGCGGCCAGGGAAGCCAGCACGAACGAACGCAGGAAGGCGGACGACGGACGGCGCATCGGACCAGACCTCGGCGGCTTCGGATGCGATCACGATAGCCCGCACACGGTCCGCGTCAACCGCCCGAAGGCACGGGGCTGCCGCCATGCGATATTGCGGCATGTCGTCCCTGGCCCCGCACGCCGAGCTCGACCGCCTGGCGGCGGCCCTCGCCGCGCGGCCTCCGGCGCTGGCCGATGCGGACCCCGCGGTCCGACGCGCCGCCACCGCCATCATCCTGCGGCATGGGGCCGTCGGGCTCGACCTGCTGCTCATCCAGCGGGCCGTCTTCGCGGGAGACCCATGGAGCGGACAGGTCGCGCTCCCCGGGGGGCGCGCCGACGCGGCCGACCCGTCGCTGGTGCACACGGCCGTGCGCGAGACCATCGAGGAGACCGGGCTCGACCTCGCCGCCGGCGGACGCCTGCTCGGGCACCTCGACGAACTGCACCCGCGCACGCCGGTGCTGCCGCCGATCGTCGTGCGCCCGCACGTCTTCGCGCTCGCGACCGACCAACCGATCCGCACGAGCGCGGAGGTCGCGCACGCCTTCTGGGTGCCTCTGGAGACGCTGCGCGACCCGGCGACCACGCGCGAGTCCCGCGTGCGCGTGCGCGACGCCTGGTGGCGCGTGCCGTCGTACGTCGTGGACGGGCGCGTCGTCTGGGGGATGACCGAACGGATGCTGCGGCAGCTGCTCGACCTGTAACGCAACGGCCGCCAGCCGTCCTACGGCTGGAACCAGTACGTCGCCTTCACCAGGAACACGTTCCGCATCGGATCGGTGAAGAGCCGGCGGGCGTCGTCGCCGAGCCCGAGGCGCGCGATCGGGTCGATGCCCTCGCGCTGCTGCTGCCAGACGAAGAACACCGTGCACCCCGGGCGGTACTCCCACCGCAGCACCGCGTTGCCGCGCAGGGCGCGCACGGTGAAGTCCTGCTCGGCGAACGAGAACGGGGACGACGGACCCGGACCGTCAGGGTCCACGGTCACGACGCGCCCGTCGCGGACGAGCGGCGCGTAGGGGCGGAATCGGAACTCCCCGGGTGTCGTGAATTCCTTGTAGCCGTCGTAGCGGCCGGCCGCGACGAACGGCTGCGCCACCAACTGCAACGAGACATACGGGGTGAAGGTCCAGTCGGCCCGGATGGTGGTGTTGAGCTCGGCCTGCCGGATGTCGCCGAAGACGTAGCGCCGGCCGTCGGGCATCGGGGAACGGGCGTCAGTCACCGCGGCGACGTACTGGTCGGTGTCCACCTGCCACCGCACGGCAGGTTCGATGCGCACGCGGGCCGCCGGCACCGGCCGCAGGTCGAGCAGCACGCTGACCTCGCGGTCGTACTCGCCGGAGACATCCTGCCGGATCCCGAATGAGGTGCCGATGACGACGGGCTTCCGCGGGTCCGTGCGCGCGTTGAGCCCCACCCGCCACTGCTCCACGGCCCGCGACAGCACGCCCCCGCGGAGGAGCCGGTCGTTGAAGACCGTCGGCGACCACGATCCTTCGAGGCCGTACTCCCACAGGTTGGGCATGGTCACCTGCGCCGCCCCGGCGTAGCGCTCCTCGATCCTCGTGCCGCCGAAGTTGTACGAATGCGTGGTGAAGAGGCCGAAGAAGGTCTCGCGGAAGACGCGCGTCTGTTCGGGGCTGCGCCAGATGAGCGCGGTCGAGAGCGACCGGATGTCGGCGCGCGTCTGGAAGCCGAGTTCGTTGACCTCGAAGCCCGGGCTCGTCACCTCGTACGTCGCCGAGGCCAGCACGCGCCGGCCGCCGCTGCGGGCGATGGAGAAAGCGCCGGCATGGCCGCCGAGCGCGCCGCGGCCCTCGTCCACGCGCAGGTACGATTGGTCGGGCCGCTGGTACTGGCGCACGGGGGACCGCTGCAGCGCCGCGACGTAGGCGGGGTCCCCGGCCACCGTGCTGCCGGCGAGGTAACCGGAGACCGTCCATGTGCGTCGCTGCCACGCGTGCTCGAAATCGAGGCCGTTCACCAGCGTCGAGGTCGGGAGGAGCGGCCGATAGACGGCGTTGTCGAGCGACCGTCGCGCCCCCGACAGAAACCCGCCGACGACGGTGTTCCCCTGGCGGAAGTCCTGGCGGACGCGCGAGACCAGGTAGGCGCTGCCGGGCTCGGCCGGCCGGGACGCGAAGCCGCCGAGCGTGTCCTGCACGCGCGCGAACGCCTCCTCGGTGGCCGCCGCCAGCACCCCGATGGTCAGGCCGGACGAGGTCTTCCCCGACACCTTGAAGGCCGCGTCGATCGCCGTCTGTCGCGGGACGTCGGCGAACGCGACGTCCGGGCCAAGGGGAACGCGCGGCGCGCGGCCGATGCGGCGCGAGTAGAAGAACGTCGAGGAGGTGTTGTCGTTCTGCGTGACCGTCCGCCCGAACTGGAAGATGTCGGTTCCCTCGAGGAAGAACGGCCGCCGCTCGGGAAAGAACACCTCGAACTGCGTGAGGTTCACCACCGCCGGATCGGCCTCGACCTGCCCGAAGTCGGGGTTCACCGAGGCGGAGAGGGTCAGGCCGGCGGGCAGGCGGTAGCGCAGGTCGAGGCCCGCCGTCGCGCCGGGCGCGACCGCCCGCGTAAAGGGATCGCCGGCCGCCACGCGCTGCGTCTCGGCCTGCGTGCGCAGGTAAGGGACCAGTTCCAGGCGGCTGGGGGAGGCGAGTCCCTCGAGGCCGGTGAGGTCGCCGAAGCGCGACACCACGCCGGGCTGGTCCGGGGGCGTGGGACTCCAGAACGACCATTCGTCGCGACGCGCGAGGATGCGCCCGAAGTTCACCCCCCAGCGCGGGGCCGCGCCGTCGGCCGGGGGCGTGAACCGCAACTGCGACAGCGGGATCCGGAGCTCGGCCGTCCAGCCCGACGCGTCGCGACCGACGGCGCTCTGCCAGACGGCGTCCCACTGAACGTCGTCCTCCGAGTCGTTGAACGCGAAGGTGTCGTACTGCTGCCCGGCAGCGCTCACGCCGAAGACGAACGCCGTGCGGCGATCGAGGAAGGAATCGAAGCTCACATACACCCAGTCGGCGTAGATGTCCGCCACGTCGCGGCGCGCCAACTGCCGGGCGACCGAGTCGGCCGCGGTGTCGAAGCTGCGGATCGCCACGTACACGTGCTGCCGGTCGTACGTGACGCGCGCCTCGGTGCGTTGCGTCGCGGGCGCGCCGGCATTGGGCTGCTGCTGCACGAAGTCCGTCGCGGCCGGCACCGCGGCCCACGCGGCGTCGTCGAGCCGCCCGTCGATCGTGATCGTCCCCGGTTCGATCCGCACTGCCGCGACGGACCGGCGCGGGATCGGGGCTTGGGCGGCCACGGGGCGCCCGCCGCCGACGCCGAGCACAAGGAGGAGGCCGACGAGCACGGCGGCATGGCGAAGGGCGGATGGCATGACGGTGCTTTACGCGGGTCGGCCGGGCCGTGTTGCAGGGAACCGTGCCATGCCCGATGCGTGGCGCTCCCGCACGATTGAACGGCGGTGAAAGTTAGGATATACTAACTTCATGTCGTTCCCGCCCGCCACCGATTCCGCCGAGACGCCGGCCGCGCGCCCGACGCCGAGCGGCGCGTGGCGCGCCGCGCGGACGGCCCCGTCGCTGGCCGAGGTGTACCGCTCGATCCCGGTGAGCGGTCGCACGTGGTGGCGGAAGCTGCTGGCGTTCGCGGGGCCGGGCTATCTCGTGGCGGTCGGGTACATGGATCCCGGCAACTGGGCCACCGACCTCGCGGGCGGGTCGCGGTTCGGGTACGCGCTGCTGTCGGTGATCCTGATCTCGAACCTGATGGCGGTGCTGTTGCAGGGTCTCGCCAGCCGGCTCGGCATCGTCACCGGACGCGACCTCGCACAGGCGTGCCGCGACGCCTACTCGCGCCCGGTGTCGCTCGCGCTCTGGGTGCTGGCCGAGCTGGCGATCGCGGCGACGGACCTGGCGGAGGTCATCGGGACGGCGATCGCACTGAACCTGCTGTTCGGGCTGCCGCTCTGGCTCGGGGTGCTGATCACCGCGTTCGACGTGCTGCTGCTCCTCACGCTGCAGCACCGCGGGTTCCGGCTGCTCGAGGCGCTGGTGATCACGCTCGTCGCGACGGTCGGGGCGTGCTTCGTCTTCGAGCTGGCGCTCGCGCGCCCCGACTGGGCCGGGGTGGCCCGGGGCTTCGTGCCGACGCCGGCGATCGTGACCGACCCCGCGATGCTCTACCTCGCGATGGGGATCCTCGGGGCGACCGTGATGCCGCACAACCTCTACCTGCACAGCTCGATCGTGCAGACGCGCAAGTACGAGGAGAGCGCCAGCGGCCGCCGCGAGGCCGTCCGGTTCGCCTTCCTCGACTCGACGATCGCCCTGTCGTTCGCGCTCTTCATCAACGCGTCCATCCTCATCCTGGCGGCCGCGACGTTCCACTCGCGCGGCAACACCACGGTGGCCGAGATCCAGGACGCCTACCGGCTGCTGACGCCGCTCCTCGGCGGCGGCGCGAGCGTCGCCTTCGCGGTGGCGCTGCTGGCGTCCGGCCAGAACTCGACGATCACCGGGACGCTGGCGGGACAGATCGTGATGGAGGGGTTCCTCGACCTGCGGCTCCGGCCCTGGGTGCGGCGGCTCATCACGCGGCTCATCGCCATCGTGCCGGCCGCGCTGACCGCTATCTTCTTCGGTGAACGGGGGACGGCACAGCTGCTGGTGCTGTCGCAGGTGATTCTCAGTCTGCAGCTTTCGTTCGCGGTCGTCCCGCTCGTGCGCTTCACGGCCGACCGGGCGAAGATGGGCGAGTTCGTCATCCCGCGCTGGACGGCCGCGCTCGCGTGGCTGGTCGCGCTGGTGATCGGTGCCCTGAACGCCTGGTTGCTCGTGCAGACCGTGCGCGACTGGCTCGCCTGACCCGACGCCTCGCCGCCGCATGTACCGCCGGATCCTCGTCCCGCTCGAACACTCCCGCACCGACCGGTGCATCCTGGGCCACGTGGCGCAGCTCGCGGCGCACTGCGGCGCCTCGGTGGTGCTGATCCACGTGGCGGACGGGTGGGTCGCGCGTTCGTTCCGCGAACTCGACCTGCGGGAAAGCGAGGAGATGCGGCGCGACCGGGCCTACCTCGAGGCGGAATGCGAGGCGCTCGCCGCCGCGGGCATCGCGGCCGACGCGGTGCTGGCGGGGGGCGACCCGGCCAAGGAGATCTGCGCGGCCGCGGAGCGGGAGGGGTGCGACCTGATCGCCATGGGCACGCACGGCCATCGCTTTCTCGCGGACGTGGTGTACGGCAGCGTGGCCAACGGCGTCCGGCACCTGACGCGCGTGCCCGTGCTGCTGCTCCGGGACACGAGCGACCCCGGGGCGGTGGCATGACCGCCGACCGTCCGCCGGCCACCCGGCGCCGCGGCGTCGGCGAGCAGCTGACGGTCTCGGTCGAGGACTACCTGAAGGCGATCTACGACCTCGAGCGAGCCGGGGGCGTCGGCGGCACGACCGACATCGCGGCCCGCCTGAACGTGGCCCCCGCGTCGGTCTCCGGCATGGTCAAGCGGCTCGCCGACCAGGGTCTGCTTCACTACGAGCGCTACCGAGGCGTCACCCTCACGGCCGCCGGCCGCCGAGCGGCCCTCCAGACGATCCGCCGCCACCGCGTGATCGAGTCGTACCTGGCGCTCGTCCTCGGCTACCCGTGGGATCGCGTGCACGACGAGGCGGAGCGGCTCGAGCACGCCGCGTCGGACGAGCTGGTCGAGCGGATGGCGCAGGCCATCGGCGACCCGGCAACCGATCCGCACGGGGCGCCGATCCCCACGCGCGAGGGACGCGTCGCCGACTCGCGGCACCAGCCGCTCGCCACCTGCGCCGACGGGGACCACGTGGTCGTCGCGGGGGTGAGCGGCCGCGACGCCGAGGCGCTGCGCACGCTCGGCGGCCTGGGGCTCGTGCCGGGGGCGCGCGTGACGGTCGTGGCGCACCGGAGCGCGGCCGGCGCGCTGCGCGTGACCGTCCACGGCGCGGGGGGCGGCGACGACCGCGACTGCCACGTGCCGGCGGCGCTCGCCGCGCTCGTGTACGTCGCCTGACCGCCGCGCCGTCGGAACGCCGTCGCCGCCGCGGCCGTTGACCGCGCCGATGCCCGCCCACCGACCCGCGTTCCCGCCTTCGTCGCCGTGCCGCCGCCCCGCGCCACGCGGCAGGTGGCGCGCCGCCATCGGGGCGGCGCTGCTGGGGCTCGCCGCCGCGGCACCCGCCGCCGCGCAGGCCCCGCTGCCGACGATCGCGCTCGACGCGCGCCTGCGCGACGACGCCGGCATCCGCCTCGGCGACACGATCGCCATCGCGGCGACGCCCGACGGACCCGCACGGCGCATGGTCGTCGCCGCCTTCGCCCGCCGCACGGCGGACCCGTCCGAGGTCGCGCGGGCCGAGTACAAGGTGCGGCTGCACCTGGCCGACCTGCAGGCGCTCCTCGCCTACGGCGATCGCGTGGATCGCTTCGCCGTCGTCACGCGCGACTCCGGCGCCACCGACCGCGTCGTCGCCGGCATCAACGCGCGGGCCTTCGGCTTCCGCGCGCACCGCTCGCGCGACATCGCGGTCGAGACCGGTCGCACGTTCGCGGTGATCAACCGCTTCCACCGGGCGATCGGCGTGATCACGATCCTCGCGAGCGCGATCTTCCTGCTCTGCATCATGCTGCTGCGCGTCGAGGAGCGCCGGCGCGAGGTCGCGACGCTGCGCCTGATCGGCCTGTCCCGCCGCACGGTCGTCCGCGCGATCGTCGTCGAGGCGACCGCGATCGCCGTCCTCGGCGCGGCGCTCGGCACGGGGCTCGGGTGGGCCGTCTCGCAGGTGGTGAACCGCTACTATCAGGGGCTCTACCGCACGCCGCTGGTGTTCTCGCTCGTCACCGGCGAGGTGGTCGCGCTCGCGGTGGCGCTCTCCGCCGGGCTCGGCGTCGGGGCCGGCTGGCTGGCGGCGCGGCGCGTCGTCGGGCGCCCGCCGCTCGCCCTGCTGGGCCGCTGACGATGCGCGTCGCCCTCGCCGTCGCGTCGCTCGCGCGCCACCGGACGCGCACCGCGCTCGCCGTCGCCGGCATCGCCGTCGCGAGCGCGATGCTGCTCGACATGGTCATGCTCTCGAGCGGGATGCGCTTGTCCTTCCGCGAGCTGCTCGACACGCGCGGCTATCAGGTGCGGCTCAGCCCCAAGGGGACGCTGCCCTTCGACACCGAGGCGACCGTGGGAGACGCCGCCGCCCTTGTCGCCGCCGCGCGCGCCCAGCCGGGCGTCGCGGTGGTGGCGCCGAATCTTGGCGCCCAGCTGGTGGCCCCGCGCGGCGACGGGGCGGTGACGGTCGCGGCGCTCGGCGTCGAGGCGGGGGTGCAGGGCGACTACGCACTCCGCGAGGGACGCGACGCCGCCGCCGGCGAGCTCGTCGCCAGCCCGGCGGCGCTCGCGGCGCTCGGGCGCCGGGTGGGCGATACTGTCTCGCTCGGCACGGGCTGGGATCCGCAGCTGCGTGCCTTCCGCGAGCTCGCGCCGCGGCGGATCGTCGGCGTCGGGCGCTTCTACTTCCTCGGGGCCGACCAGCCCGTGGTCGCGATGCCGCTGGCCGACCTGCAGGCGACCGCCGACGGCGCGCGCCGCGACCGCATCTCGTCGGCGATGGTGCGGCTCGCGCCCGGGGCCGAGCCCGCGGCCGTGGCGCGCGCCCTCGCGGCGGCGCTGCCGCGCGTGAGCGTGCTCACCACCGCCGATGCGGTCGCGCAGGCCGACGAGCGGGTCGCCTACTTCCGGAACCTCGCCTTCATCCTCGGCAGCGTGTCGCTGGCCGTGGGCTTCCTGCTCGTCACCACGCTCATGACGGTGTCCGTGAACGAACGCATCGGGGAGATCGCGGTGCAGCGCGCGCTCGGCGTGCAGGCCCGCCGCATCGTGCAGCAGGTCGTCGCCGAGGGGCTGGCGCTGTCGGTCGCGGGGGGGCTGCTGGGGCTCGGGCTTGGCCTCGTCACGGCGCGCTACCTCGACGCGATCCTCGGCGACTTCCCCGGGCTGCCGCCCGACATCGCCTTCTTCGTCTTCCAGCCCCGCGACGCGGGGACGGCGATGGGGCTGCTGGTGGTGGCGGGGACCCTCGCCGGCATCCTGCCGAGCTGGCGCGCGGCGCGGCTGCCGATCGCGGCGACGCTTCGCGAAGAGGCGGTGGCATGACGCCCCCCGGCACCCTGATGCTCGAGGCGGTCGAAATCCACCGCGACTACGCGATGGCCGGCGACGCGGTGCACGCGCTGCGCGGGCTCTCGCTGGCGGTGCACGAGGGCGACTACGTTGCGATCGTCGGGCCCAGCGGCTGCGGCAAGAGCACGCTGCTGAGCCTGCTTGGCGCGCTCGACCGGCCGACGCGCGGGGCGGTGCGCCACCGCGGGCGCGACGTCGCGCGGCTCGACGACCGGGCGGCGACCGACTTCCGGCTGCGCTCGGTGGGCTTCGTGTTCCAGCGGTTCCACCTGCTGCCGATGCTCACTGCGGCCGAGAACGTCGCGTTGCCCATGGCGGAGGCGGGGGTGCCGCCGCGGGAGCGCCGCGCGAGAGCGGCCGAACTGCTCGCGTACGTCGGGCTCGGCGCGCGGACGGCGCACCGCCCGACGCAGCTCTCGGGGGGCGAGCAGCAGCGCGTGGCGATCGCGCGCGCGCTCGCCAACCGGCCGGCGCTCGTGCTGGCGGACGAGCCCACCGGCGAGCTCGACGCGCGCACGGGGACGGAGATCATCCAGCTCTTCGATCGCCTCAACCGCGACGGCACGACCCTGGTCGTCGTGACGCACGACGAGGAACTGGCACGGGCGGCCCGTCGCGTGGTGCACATGAAGGACGGTGCGATCGTGCGCGACGAGCGCCTGCGCGACTGACCGACGCATGATCGCCCGGCTCGCCTTCGCCCACCTCGCCCACCGCCCCTGGCGGAGCGCGCTGCTCTTCGGCGGCTTCGGCCTCGGGGTCGGGGTCATGATCGTGCTCCTGAGCATCGGCGAGGCGATGATGGCCCAGGCGCGCGACGAGCGGCTCGTCGGGGGCGGGGCGGTGACCGTCCTTCCCGAGGGGCTCGACGTCGAGATGCTCAAGACCGGCGGCGTGGGCGGGATGTGGTTCTCGATCGCGAACGCCCGCTTCGTGCATCGCCAGTTGCTCACGGCCCCGCGCCTCGGGGACGCCGTGGTGGTGGCCGCACCGCAGGTCTCCGAGAAGCTGGCCTACCTGCGGGCCGGCGGGCGTACGATCCCGGTGCGGGCGATCGGCGAGATCCCGTCCGCCTCGGCGGCCGCCGGCGCGGTGCCGCCGCTCGCGGAGGGCACGTGGGCGGATGACGAGGCCGACCGCGCCTGGCTCGCGCCCACTCCCGCCGAACGGCTGCACCAGATGGACCGGTTGCACCACGTGCCGGCCGGCGTCCCCGCTGCGGCGCGCCGCAGTTGGGCCGAGTGGCACTACGCGAACGTCGTCTCCGACGATGGCCGCCAGCGGCTCTTCGTCACCGTCATGCTCGTCGGCGACGTGCCGCAGGGCGAGTGGGGGGCGCAGGTGCTGGTCAGCCGGCACGACGCCGGCCGGCCGGTTCGGCGCTGGTCGCGCCGCGTCCCGGCCTCGCGCGTGCACTTCGACACCACGCGCGCCGACCTCGACGTCGGCGATGCCTCGGTGCGGGTAACGCCCGAGGGGACGTACGAGATCCGGGCGCGCGCCGATGCCGAAGGGGGCGGGGCACCGATCGCCGTGTCGCTGACGCTGGTCCCCGAGCCGCGGCAGTACTTCCCGGGTGCCGACCTTGGCGGGCAAGGCCTCGTCTCGGGCTACGCCGTCCCGGTGCTGCGGGGGCGGGCGAGCGGCACGGCATGCAGCGGCGGTGCGTGCTTCCGCTTCGCCAACGCGCAGGGCTACCACGACCACAACTGGGGCGTCTGGTGCTCGGTGAACTGGGAGTGGGGGGCGAGCCGCGCCGGCGACTACACCTTTCTGTACGGCCGCGTGCAGCAGACGGACCGCGCCGCGGCATCGGCGCCGGTCTTCTTCTACCTCGTGGACTCGCTCGGTTTCCGCGCGCTCTTCCGGCCGCAGGAGGTCGAGTGGACCGACGACCGCACGTGGCGCGCCGGAAGCACGACGTTGCGTGTCCCTTCGCGCGGCCGCATGGTGGACATCCGCGGCCGCGACACCCTGGTGGTCGAGCTCCTCGTGGACGACGTCGCCGTCACCGACACGCGCCGCGGTCTGATCGAGCGGGGCGAGACCGCGGCCGCGCGGACGATCGCGCAGCCGTGGTTCCTGCAATTGGCGGGGCGGGCGCGGCTTCGCGGCCGCGTGGACGGCACGCCGATCGCGGGGGAGGGCCGCGGGTTCTTCGAGACGTATCGCTGAGCGCGGGTCACGCGTCGGCGGACTGCTGCGCCGCGAGGGCTGGCCGGTCGACCTCAAGCGCATTCGGCGGCTCTATCGCTTGGAGGGGCTACAGCACCGGCAGCGGGTCCGTCGGCGCAAGCAACGCGCGTTGCACCGGGGGTCGGCACCGGTCCCGAGCGGCCGCGCGCAGCGGTGGAGCATGGACTTCGTGCATGACGCGCTGGTCATGCGAAGACGATCCTGACGCAGGGGGTACGGCAAGCCGGTGTGGATCACCCGCGACCCCGGCACCGAGTTCATGTCGCGCGTGCTCGGAGACTGGGCGTATGCGCGCGGCGTGCAGCTCGAACACACGCGGCCCGGGAAGCCCACGGACAACAGCTACATCGAGTCATTCAACGGCAAGCTCCGGGACGAGTGTTTGAACGTCACACAAATCGCGGACATCGCCCACGCGCAGCAGGTCATCGCGGCGTTGCGCACCGACCGCAACGAGGCCCGTCCTCACGGCGCCCTGGGGCACCTGCCCCCCAAGGAATTCGCCGATGCCCGTCTGGAGCTCCCCCCCAAGAAGCGGCGTAACTCTACCGCCGGCTGTCTGCATTCGGGACCGAGGTCAGTTGTCCGGGGGCCCTCGACCCCCGCAGCCTGCTCCTGGTCGAATCGCCCGATCCGCTCCAACAACCTCTCCGGCCTCCTGGGCTAGATTCCCCGCGTGTCGCGCCGAACCTGGGGATTCGTACTCATGGCGGGCCTCGCCGCGGCGGGATGCGTGCGGCTGGGCTTCTGGCAGCTCTCCCGCCTCGCCGAGCGCCGCACCTTCAACGCGCGGCTGTCGGCGCGGTTCGCGGCGCCCCCGGTGCCGATCGCCGCGCTGCCCTCCGACACGGCCGAGAGCCGCTACCGCCGCGTGCAGCTCGCGGGCACGTGGGACGTCGCGCGCGAGGTGCGGCTGGTCTCGCGCACGCGCAACGGCTCGCCCGGCATCAACTTCGTCACGCCGCTCCGCCGGCCGGGCACCGACACCGTCGTGCTGGTCAACCGCGGTTGGGTCTATGCGCAGGATGCCAAGACGCCAGCGGACCCCGCGCGCTGGCGGCCCCGCGCCGACTCGGCCACCGGCATCGCCTTCGTGGACGTCTTCCCGATGGGACTTCCGGGCGCGGCCGGCACCGCCGAAGATTCCGCCGTCATCCGCCGGCTCGACCCGCCGGCGCTCCGCGACCGCTGGCCCTATCCGGTCGCGCCCTTCTATCTCGTGCTGCAGCCCTCCGTGGACGACACGACCCGCGACCGCGACTCGACCCCCGTCCGTCTGGCGTTGCCGCCGATGAGCGAGGGCCCCCATCTCAGCTACGCGTTGCAGTGGTTCGGCTTCGCGTCGGTCGCGGTGGTCGGCGCGGCACTCTTCGCGCGCGCCGACCGTCGCCGCGCACGCGCGTCCGGCGACGCGGCCCCCCGCAGCGCGCCGGGGGCCGCATGAGCGGCGGCGCGCCGGCCGGCCCCGTCACGGTGGCCGACTGGGAGGCGCTCGGCCGCGCCGCCATGCGCCCCGACGCCGAGGCCTACGTGGCCGGCGGCGCGGCGGACGAGCTGACGCTGCGCTGGAACCGCGAGGCGTTCGATCGCTGCCGCCTGACCGTGCGCGTCCCCGACGAGACGCCGCCCCTCGAGACGGCGGTGCATCTGCTGGGCACGACCTGGCCGACGCCCATCTTCCTCGCGCCGACGGCGTACCATCGCGCCTTCCATCCCGACGGAGAGCGCGCGACCGCGCGCGGGGCGGCGGCGGCCGGCGTGCCGTACTGCGTCTCGAGCGGGACGACCACGCCGCTCGACGACGTCGTCACCGCCGCCGCCGGCGCGCCGCTCTGGTTTCAGCTCTACCTCGCCAAGGACCGCGGCAAGTCGCGCGAACTGGTGGCCATGGTGCAGGACCTCGGCGTGCGGGCCCTCTGCCTGACGGTGGACACCCCGTCAACCGGCGCCCGCGATCGCGAGACGCGTGCCGGGTTCGCGCTCCCCGCCGATGTCGCGACACCCTACTGGGCGCACGTGCGCGACGATGGCGACGCCTCGCCGAATCCCGTGTCGTGGCGCGACGTCGAGTGGCTCGTGCAGGCGGCCCGCGTGCCGGTGTGCGTCAAGGGCGTGCTCGATCCGCGAGACGCCGAGCGGGCGGCGGCGATGGGCTGCGGGGCGGTGATGGTCTCGAATCACGGCGCCCGCAACCTCGACACGGTGCCGAGCGCCCTCGAGGCGCTCGACCGCGTGGCCCAGCGGCTCGGCGGGCGCATCCCGCTGACGCTCGACGGTGGCGTGCGCCGCGGCACCGACGTGCTCAAGGCGCTGGCGCTGGGAGCCACCGCCGTCGGGATCGGCCGGCCCGCCGTCTGGGGCCTCGCGGCGGCGGGCGCGGACGGCGTCGAGGCCGTCTGCCGCATCGTGCAGCGCGAGTTCGAGATGGCCCTGGCGCTCTCCGGCGTGCGCCGCGTCTCGGCGGTGTCGCGGGACGTCCTCTGGAGCTGAATGCGCCGCGTCGGCGTTGCACCTGAGCCGATCCCTCCATCGCCGAACCACGGACCCGTGCGGCGATCCATGATCACCCTCCCACACGCCCCCCTGCCATGTACGCCCTCACCCTGACCGTGCACTCTCTCGCCCGCTGGGCCGTCGTGGGCCTCGCGCTGCTCGCCATCGTCCGCGGCCTGACCGGCAAGGACGCCCCGTGGGGCGCGGCCGACGAGACGGCGCGCAAGTGGCTGCCCCACGCCTTCACGCTGCAGCTGGTCCTCGGCCTCGCGCTGTACGGCGGGCTCAGCCCGACGACGAAGCTCGCGATGGCGGACATGGCAGCGGCGATGAAGGACCCGGCGCTGCGGTTCTGGGCGGTCGAGCACTTCACGGTGATGCTCGTCGCGCTCGTGCTGGCGCACATCGGCGGGGCGCGCACGCGCCGCGCGACCGAGCCGGCGGCGAAGCGGCGGACGATGCTCACGTTCTTCGGGATCGCCACCGTGCTGGTGCTGTGGGGAATCCCCTGGAAGAGCCGCCCGCTGGTTCGGCTGGGCGGCGTACCCGAGGCGCCGGTCGCCCCTGCCGCGCCGACGTCCTGAGGGCCGGGGGGCCGTCGCCTAGAGCAACGTGCCGCGCAGGAGCAGCAGGGCGACGCCGAAGTAGATCACGAGCCCCGTCACGTCCACGAGCGTCGCCACGAACGGTGCCGAGGCGCTGGCGGGGTCGAACCCGACGCGGCGCAGCGCGAACGGCAGCATCGAGCCGGCGAGCGAGCCGAACGTCACGACGCCCACGAGACTCGCGCCGACCGTCAGCGCCACGAGCCCGTAGTGGGGGCCATGGTCGTAGATCCCCAGCCACTGCCAGGCGACCACCCGCAGGGCGCCCAGCGCGCCCAGGATCAGGCCGAGCACCAGCCCCGTGGGCGCCTCCCGGGCCGCCACGCGCAGCCAGTCGCGCCCGCGCACCTCGCGCAGGGCGAGGGCGCGGATGATGAGCGAGGTCGCCTGCGAGCCCGAGTTGCCGCCGGACGAGATGATCAGCGGCACGAACAGCGACAGCACGAGTGCCCGCTGCAGCTCGTCCTCGAAGAAGCCCATGGCGCTCGCCGTGAGCATCTCGCCGACGAGCAGGATCGCGAGCCAGCCGGCGCGCTTGCGGAGCATCGTGCCGAACGACGTGTCGAGGTAGGGCTCCTCGATCGCCTCCATGCCGCCGAGCTTCTGGACGTCCTCGGTCTGCTCGCGCTGGATGACGTCAATGACGTCGTCCACGGTCACCACGCCGAGCAGCCGCCGCTGCGCGTCCACCACCGGCAGGGCGACCAGATCGTACTCGGACGTCAGGCGCGCGACCTCCTCGCGGTCGGCGGAGGCCGGCACCGACCGCACGTCCGTCCACATGATGTCCTCGATCCGCGAGCCGCCGGGGGCCGCGAGCAGTTCCTTGAGGGACAGCACGCCCGTGACGTGCCCCTGGGCGTCGGTCGCGTAGATGGCGTAGAGCACCTCCTTGCGGCCGCCGCGCGCGATGGCCCGCACCTCGGTGACGGCGTCCTCGACCGACAGGTCCTGGCGCACCGAGACGAACTCGGTCGTCATCAGGCCGCCCGCGGTGTCGGCCTCGAAGGCGAGCAGCGCCTCGGTCTCGCGGCGGTCCTCCGGCTCGAGCTCCTCGAGGATCCCGCCGGCGACCTCCTCGTCGAGCGTCTCGAGCACGTCGGCGCGCTCGTCCGGGCTCATCTCCTCGACGAGCTCGGCGGCGTCCTCGGCCGGCATCGCCTCGAGCAGCTCGGCGCGCAGGTCCTCGTTCAGGTACTCGAGGACGTCGGCGGCGCGCTCGGCGGGGAGGGCGTCGAAGAGGGCGCGCACCCGGTCGCGCGGCAGCGCCTCGGCGACGTCGGCGAGGTCGGCGGGGTGCAGCTCCTCGGTCTCGATGCCGACCTGCTGCGGCGACTCCTCGAGGATCACGAGGATGTCGGGAGCCAGCAGCGCGCCGAGCGGGCGTTCCTCGTTGGGCTTCGGCGTGCTCATCGGTGGTCCCCGGCCGATGGTGGCGAGGCGCATCCCCCGTGAGCGCGTCGCTGATCGCAAAGTAAGGCGGGCAACGGCCCGGGCGTAACCGGGCCAGCGCCGCGCTCAGGCCTCGTCCGGCCCGACGGTCGGCAAGGTCCGCCGACTCGTCACCCCGGCGACGCGCAGCCCGACCACCGCCAGGGCGTCGGCGAGCGCCGCGAGATCCAGCGGGCCATCGTGCTCGAGCTCGGCACGGCCTGCCTCGACGTGCGCCCGCCGTACCCCGGGTACCGCCGCCAGCGCGGTGAATGCCGCCCGGACGTCCGGCGGCCCCAGCATCCCCTCGATGCGCACGTCGCTCGTCATCCGGGAGGGGTAGCCCGCCCCGTGCGTCGCCGTCAAGTTTGCCGGGATGTCACACGCATTTCTCGGCCTCGGCGCGATCGGCGCGCCGATGGCCCGCCACCTCGCCGGGCACGGCGCGCCGCTCGCCCTGTGGAACCGCACCGCCGAGAAGGCGGCCGCCCTCGCCGCCGGCACCGGCGCGCGCGCGGCCGCGACCCCCGCCGATGCGGCACGCGACGCGGACGTCGTCATCACCTGCCTGCCCACGTCACGCGAGGTCGAGGCGCTTCTCGACGGCCCGCACGGGCTCCTCGCCGGCCTCCGGCGTGGTGCGGTGCTGGTGGACTGCACCTCGGGCGACCCGGCCGGCTCGCGGCGCATCGCCGCGCGGCTCGCCGCCGCCGGGGTCGCCTTCCTCGATGCCCCGGTCTCCGGCGGCGTCGCCGGCGCCGAGGCGGGGACGCTCACCGTGATGGTCGGCGGCGACCCGGCGGTCCTCGAGCGCGTGCGGCCGGTCCTCGCCCGTTTCGGTGCGAAGATCGTGCATTGCGGGCCGGTCGGCGCCGGCCACGCGCTCAAGGCGGTGAACAACGCCCTGCTCGCCATGCACATCTGGGGGACGGCCGAGGGGCTCGCCGCCCTCGCGAAGGCCGGTGTGCGGCCCGAGGTCGCGCTCGACGTCATCAACGCCTCGAGCGGTCGCTCGAACGCGAGCATGAACCTCTTCCCCGACCGCGTGCTCACGCGCGCCTTTCCCCGCACCTTCCGGCTCGCGCTGCTCGACAAGGACGTCGGCATCGCGGCGCAGGTGGCGCGCGACGCGAAGGTCCCGAGTCCGCTGCTGCAACTGACCGCCGAACTCTTCACCCTCGCCCACCACGAACTCGGCGAGGTCGCCGACCACGTCGAGGCGGTGCAGGTCGTCGAACGACAGGCCGGCACCGTCATCGGAGGCCCGTCATGACCGC
Organism: Gemmatimonadota bacterium; assembly: GCA_021298835.1. Taxonomy (GTDB): domain Bacteria; phylum Gemmatimonadota; class Gemmatimonadetes; order Gemmatimonadales; family Gemmatimonadaceae; genus JAJTHG01. The sequence continues at coordinate 68,540 of JAJTHG010000001.1, read as the reverse complement.
TGCCGCCCCGCCGCGTCCCGCCCGCGCCGTCGAGAGCATCCGCCTGCATTTCCCCGCGCTCGCCCGTCGGCACGAGGGACTCCCGATCGCCTATTTCGACGGTCCGGGCGGCACCCAGGTGCCGGTGCCCGTCGTCGAGGCGATGACAGAGTACCTCCTGCACCACAACGCGAACACGCACTGGGCCTATCCGACGTCGGTCGAGACCGATCGCGTCATCGCCGACGCGCGGCAGGCGCTCGCCGACTTCGTCGGCGGCGAGCCGCGCGAGATCGCCTTCGGCCAGAACATGACGTCGCTCACCTTCCACCTCGCGCGGGCGCTGGGGCGCACGTGGGGGCCGGGGGACGAGATCGTCGTCACCGAGCTCGACCACCACGCCAACCAGGCGCCGTGGACGCGGCTGGCGGTCGAGCGGGGGGTCGCCGTCACCGTCGTCCCCTTCGACCGCACGACGTACCGCACCGACCTCGCGGCGCTGCGCGCGGCGCTGACCCCGCGGACGAAGCTGCTCGCCATCGGCGCGGCCTCGAATGCGCTCGGCACCGTCACCGACGTCGCCGAGGCGGCGGCGCTCGCCCGCGCGGTGGGGGCGCTCACGTTCGTGGACGCGGTGCACTACGCCCCCCACCACCTCGTGGACGTCGCCGCCCTCGGCTGCGACTTCCTCGCGTGCAGCGCGTACAAGTTCTACGGGCCGCACCTCGGCATCCTCTGGGGCCGGCACGCCCTGCTCGAGGCGCTCGACGTCCCGAAGCTCGCGCCGGCTCCGTCGCACGCCCCGGAGAAGCTCGAGACCGGCACGCAGTCGCACGAGGCGATCGCCGGCGCCATGGCGGCGGTGGACTACCTCGCCGGCATCGGGGCAGGGGCCACGCGCCGCGAGCGGCTGCAGCACGCCTTCCACGCGCTGCACGAGCGCGGGCACGACCTGCTCCAGCGCCTGTGGGACGGCCTGCGCGCCGTCGAGGGTGTCACCGTGCACGGCGTCGCCCCCGACCAGCCCCGCACGCCGACGATCGCCTTCACGGTGCGCGGCCGGTCGAGCGAGGACGTCGCCCGCCGACTCGCCGAGCGCGCCGTCTTCGTCAGCCACGGCGACTTCTACGCCACCACGGTCGTCGAACGGCTCGGTCTGGCCGCCGAGGGGCTCGTGCGGGCCGGTGCCGCGTGCTACACGACCGCGGCCGAGGTGGACCGCCTCGTCGCCGGCGTCGCCGCCGTCGCCGCACTCGCCCGGGCGTAGCGCGCGTCGGCCGCCGCCGGCGCGCGGCCGCTAGCTTTCCGCCATGTCCCGTCCGCCCGTCGTGCTCTCGCGTGCGCGCCGCCTGGGCCTCGGCGTCCTCGCGGCGGCGGCGCTGGCCGCCTGCGGCGTCCCCGAGGACCCGGCACCCGCGGCGGAGTTTCTCGTCTCCGCCGGCGACTCCGCATTCTGGATCACCACCGGCGCGGGACCGGCGCGCGTGCGGCGCGCCCCGCTGTGGATCGTGCGGCACGATGAGCGATTCCTCGAGCTCTACACGACCGACGACGACCGCTCGCACCGTCAGGCGGTGTTCATCGGCCAGCGGCTGTGGGCGCGCGATGTCGTCGCCGGCGACTCGGTGCTCCTCGCCGCCGACACCAGCGCGCTGGCGCTCGAGGCAGACTACGCGCGACGCACACCGTGGGATCCCCCCGCGCGGCCGGACGACGAGGTCACCGACGCGCCCTCGGTCGAGGCGACGAGCGACCTGTATCCGCTCGAGGTCGTGGGGCCCTTCCTCGGCATCGAGGTGCGCACCGACGTCGAGACCGCCGATTCCGCCCGGCATCGGCACGAGGTGCGGCACGGCGTCGTGGACCTGCGTCGCGGCCGCCGCGTCTCCCTGCCCGACGTCGTCGGTGCGAAGGTCAATCAGGTCGTCGCCGCCGGCGAGGCGGCGTGGCGCCGCGCCCGCGACTCGGTGCGCGCGGAGGCGAGCGAGGCCGGCCGCGCCGCCAGCGAGGCCTTCGGCGACTTCCCGTTCGACCCGTCCTCGTTCTCGCTCACGGTTGCCGACGGCGCGCCGGCCGTGGTGTTCACCGTGCCCGGCCGCGGGACGCGCAGCGGGGGCTACGTGCTGCCGCTGCCGCCCCTCTCGCTCGGCCGGCCGGCGTGGTGGACGCCGAAGGCCCGCGCAGGGCTGCCGACCGACTCGGCGGATACCCTCCGCTGGCCCGGCGACGCGTACGCCGTCGTCGCCGCGCCGGACTCCACCGGCGAGGCGATGCGCCTCAGCGTGCATCGCGCGGGCCGACGCCCGATCGCCCTCGCGCGCCTGCCGCGCCCGGTGCGGCGGCTGTGGCGCGTGGACGCCGCCGTCCTCGACACCACCACCCGGGCCGCGCTCGGCCGCGCCTTCAACGAGGCCGGCCGCTACGGTGACGACGTGCGCACCGCGCGCCGACTCGCGCCGTCCCCCTTCGTCCTTGTCACCCGACCATGACCCGTCCGTCGCACCCCGTGCAGGCGTCCATGCACGAGACGTCCGCCTTGATGATGCCCGGCGACTCGAACAACCTCGGCCACGTCTTCGGCGGCGTGATCCTCGCCCACATGGACAAGGCCGCGGCCGTCTCGGCCATCCGCCACGCACGCAACCCCGTCGTCACCGTCTCGATCGATCGCGTGGACTTCCGCGAGCCGATCCACGTCGGCGACCTCGTGGTGCTCAAGACCGCGGTCAACTACGTCGGTCGCAGCTCGATCGAGGTCGGTGTGCGCGTCGAGTGCGAGGACCTCGTCACCGGCCTGCGGCGGCACACGAACACCGCCTACCTCACGTTCGTCGCCATTGACCGCGACGGCCGGCCGGTCGAGGTGCCGGCGCTCGTCGCCGAGACCGACGAGGAACGGCGCCGCATGGCGGCGGGGGCCGAGCGACGCCGCCGCCGGCTCGAGGAGCTCACCGGCGAGCACGTCGCGCGCCCCAAGGGGTGACGGGGCGGTGCCGGCCGCGCCCCTGACGTCGTGCCGGCGCCACCGCTAGCATCCGAGCATGGACCGCGCGCGCCGCCTCTTCACGCCCGAGGACGCCAACCGCATGCTGCCGCTCGTGCGACGCATCGCCGAGGACATCGCGCGCGACTACGCCGCGTGGCAGCGCACGCTGCGGGCCGCCGAGGCGATCGCCGCCGGCACGCCGTCGCCCGACGACGCGGCGCAGCTTCGCGCGATGCACGCCGAAGCCCAGCGACTCGCCACCGACCTCGAGCAGTGCCTGGCTGAGCTCGCCGCGCTCGGCGTCGAGTGCAAGGGCTACGCCGACGGCCTCGTGGACTTTCCCGCGATGCGCGACGGCGTGGAGGTGCGGCTCTGCTGGCGGCTCGGCGAGCCGACCGTGGCGCACTGGCATCCCGTGGACACCGGGGTCGCCGGCCGCCAGCCGCTCGATCCCCGACCGAACGTCACGACGCGCTGACAGGCGCGTCCGCCTCGGCGGCGTCGCGGAACGGCACATCGAGCTCCAGCCCGTCCTTCGCCATCGTCACGCGTGGGAAGACCGCCGTTGCCTCGCGCTCGAGTTCGCGCGCGTCGCGCGAGTAGCGGGCGCTCACGTGCGTGAGGACCAGCCGCCGCACCCCCGCCTCGGCGGCGAGGGCGGCCGCTTCGCGTGCCGTCGCGTGGCCCGTCTCGCGGGCGCGGTCACGCTCCTCCTCGCCGAAGGTCGCCTCGTGCACCAGCACGTCGGCGTCGCGCGCGATCTCCGCCGTGCTCGCGAGCGGGCGCGTGTCGCCGGTGATCACCACGGTCCGGCCCGCGCGCGTCGGGCCGACGAGGTCCGCCGGCGCGACCACGCGCCCGTCGGGAAGCGACACCGCCTCGCCGCGGTGAATGCGGCCCCACAGCGGTCCCTCGGGAATCCCCAGTGCGCGCGCCCGGTCGGGATCGAAGCGCCCGAGGCGCGTCTCCTCGATCAGCGCCCATCCCACGCTCGGGGTTCCGCGGTGGTCGTGGGGAAACGCCTCCCAGCGGTAACCGCGGCGCGCCACCCGGTCGCCCGGCGCCACCTCGGTGACCTCGAGCCGGAAGGGCAGCCGGTCCATGCCGGCGTCCTCGGCCCGCTTGATCCACTTGGCCGCGCCGCGCGGCCCCCACAGGCGCAGCGGCTCCGTGCGGCCGTTGAGCCCGAGCGTGCGCATCAGCCCGATCACGCCGAGAAAATGGTCGGTGTGGAAGTGCGTGAAGAAGATGTCGTCGAGCGCGAACGGCACACCGTAGCGCAGCATCTGCCGCTGCGTCCCCTCGCCGCAGTCCACGAGCGCCGTCTCCCCCTCGCGCAGCACGGCGATGGACGGCACCGCGCGCTCGAGCGTGGGGCGCGACGCGGCGGTGCCGAGAAAGCGAAGGGTCAGCGGCATGCGCGAAAAGCTACTGCGCGCGCTCGCGCACGATCCGGCCGTGCCGCTCGGGATCGATGTTCCCGCCGGAGACCGTCGCGACCACCGGGAAGTCGAGCCGCCCCACCCGGCCGCTGCGCAGCGCCGCCACCGCCACCGCGCCCGCTCCCTCGACCACGAGCCCCTCCGTGTGCCAGAGCCAGGCGATCGCCGCCTCGATCTCCTGCTCGGTCACCAGCGTCATCGCATCCAGCACGGCTCGGCCCATCGCGAATCCCTCGTCGTCCACCTGACCGGCGAGCCCGTCGGCGATCGTCGGCGGCACCGGTACGTCCACACGCCTGCCGGCGGCCAGCGATGCGGCCATGGCGTTCGTGCGCTCGGACTGCGCGCCGAGTACGCGCACGGCGGGCGCGGTCGCGCGGAACCATCCGCCGATCCCGCCGACGAGGCCCCCGCCGCCCACGCACACCACCACCGTGCGCACGTCGGGACACGCCTCGGCGATCTCGAGCCCCACCGTCCCCTGACCGGCAACGAGCATGGTGCCGGTGCACGGCGAGACGAACCGGCGTCCCGTGGCCGCGGCGTACGCCAGCGCCTGCCGCTCGGCGTCGTCGTAGTCTGCCCCCGTCGGCTCGACGTGCGCCCCTGCTGCGCGCATCTTCGCGAGCTTCACCGCCGGCGCGTCACGCGGCACGAAGAGCGTCGCCGCGACGCCGGCCGCCTGCGCGGCGAGGGCGAGCCCCGTTCCGTGGTTGCCCGCGCTCGACGCCACCAAGCCGGCCGCCCGCTCGGGCGGCGTCAGGGTGGCGACGACGTTGATCGCTCCGCGCAGCTTGAACGATCCGCCGCACTGCTGCGTCTCGTCCTTGAGGAAGACCGCCCCGCCGAGCTGCGCCGAGAGCCCCTCGGACCGGCGGAGCGGGGTGCGCACGGCGAGCGGTGCAAGGCGGGCGGCCGCCTCGCGGACGAGAGTCGGGTCGAGGGTCCACGACATGGGGCGAAGCTTCTCCGCCGGCCGCGACGCGACGCCGCTATCCGCGCGGCCGACCGGCACCGCACGCGCCGCCGATCCAGACGCGCTCGACCGAATCCACCACGAGCACCTCCCCGGTGCCGGTGAGCTCCGGCGGCCGCGGCTGCAGGCGGCCGATCACGCGCGCCGAGGTCGGCCGTGGCTGGCCGGCCTGGGCCTGCCGCACCCCGCGGCCAAGCGACGCGAAGGCCCCCGTGCGCAGCACCGGGAAGCCCCGCCCGGAGGCGCAGTCCACGAACCGCACGGCTTCGGCGGTCTCGACGATCGCCCCGTCGAGGCGCATCCGGTCGCGCACGGTGTCCACTGCGGCCGCGCGGCCCAGCCGGTACGGGAGCGGGGCGACGAGCTCGGCGCCGGTGTTGTCGAGCAGGCGCAGGGTGTCGGCTCCGATGCGCCCGAACTGCCGCGCGCTCGCGCCGGTGCCGTCGAGGACGAGGCGCCGGCCGCCGTCGAGGAGCCGCCACGTGCCCAGCTCGGCCGTGGTGCGGCCGTCGCCGGTTCCTCCGCGCATGACGGCGCGCGTGCGGAACGTCGCGTCGTCGAAGAGCGTGAGCGTCAGGCGCGTGGCCTCGCAGTCGCGGCAGGGGAGGTCGCCGACGAACGTCGCCGGCAGCCGCAGGGGTGCCGGCGCGGAGGCCTGCGGCGTGCCCGCAGCGCGCGGAGGCCGGTTGTCGGGACTGCACGCGGCGGCCAGCGCGGCGAGGGCCAGCGGCGCGGCGAGGGCCAGCGGCGCGGCGGGGCGCCGGTCGTGCGCGAGGGTCATCCGGGTCAGAATAGCGACGGCTGCGCCGCTCCGCCTCCGGGAAGATGCCGCGCCTCGTACCCCTTGGCGTCGAACTTCTTGTACGCGCGCTCGAGCGACATCCAGCGGATCGAGCCGTAGATCGGACGCCGCGGAGCCCACGGGCGGTCGAACTTGCCGAAGCACCACTGGATGCCGCCGAAGCTCGACGGGTCGCGCCCGTCGAGGCCCCACTTGTTGTTGAGGTGGATGAGCGCGCGCAGGGCCGCGTCGTAGGTCGGCATCCAGGCGATCACGCACTTGCCCCAGTACATGCGCATCACGTTGTGGATCGCCCCGGTCGCCCGCAGCTCGTGCTGCGCGGCGTTCCACAGGGGGTAGTCCGTCGCGCCGCGCTCGAGCTGGTCGAGCGTGTACGTGACCGGGCGCGGATCGCGCGCGTGCTGCGCGAAGTTCGCGTGCACCCATGCGGGCAGCCCCTCGAGCGTGGCGAAGCGCGGATTGCGCACGCAGAAATTGAGCGACAGCTCGCGCCAGGTGACGAGCTCGTCGAGGAACTTCTCCACCTCCTCGCCCGCTCCCGAGGCCAGCGCGCGGCGCGCCACCTCGGCGGCGGCGACCTGGCCGAAGTGCAGGTACGGCGAGAGTTGCGACGATCCGCGCGTGTCGGTCGGGTCGCTGCGTCGGTCCGAGTAGCGCGGCAGCGCCTCGGCGACGAACGCCTCGAGCCGCGCGCGGGCCGCCTCGAGCCCGGGCACTGTCGCCACCGGCGGCACGGCGTGGTCGATCTCGCAGCGTGCGACTTCTGCGGCCAGGTCGAGCCGCGCGAGGTCGAGCGACGGCAGGTCTCCGTCCACGGCGCGCAGGAGGTCGGGCGGCATCGGGTGGCGCGGCGGCCGGTCCTCGACCGGCTCCAGCGAGAGGTCGAGCAGTTTGCGCAGCTTGGGCCGGATCGTGCGTGCGGCCCATTCTTCCTTGGCGAACGCGGCGGCGGGGACGATCCCGTGCGAATCCACGGCCTCCATGTGCACGGGGACGCGGCCGGCGACCCGTGCGGTGCGCTCCGCCACCCCGGCGGTGGGGAAGGCGTCGGTCACCACGAGCGCCGCGCGGCGCGCGAGCCGGTCCACCACGAGCCGGTCGTCCGCCACGCGATGGCGGAGGTTGAAGCGGTACGTCAGCCCCAGGGACGGTGCCCGTGCCGCCAGATGCCGCGCGTTGCCGATGATGAAGGCGTGGGTGCGGTCGTTGGCGTGTTCGTACGTGGGGTTGAGCCCCTGGTACACAAGCAGTGGCTTGCCGAGGCGGTCGGCCTCGAGCATCGCCCGCCGGAGCCCCCAGTTCTCCTCGAACCGGTGGGTGCTCTGCATCCAGTACAGAACGAATTCACCGTCGGGTTGCCGCCGGACATCGTTGGCCGGGGCGGTCCGGAGCGCGAGCTGGTCGCGTACGAAGGGCGAATCGAGGGGATGCGTCACGTCTCGGTCGTCAACGGTTCGCCGCGTCGAACGGTGGCTGGACCTTTCCGGTTCCGCAGGGGTATCCGTGATGCAGAGCCGTCGGTGCGAAGCGCGCAAGCGCTTGTGCCATCACGACTTCGGCTGCGGTGCCGACCTTGACTTCGCGGGGTCCCGGAGTAGTTTTCACGGTCTTCCGGGGCTGTAGCTCAGTTGGGAGAGCGCTGCAATCGCACTGCAGAGGTCAGGGGTTCGACTCCCCTCAGCTCCACTGGTTGGACAATCCGGTCCTGTTGCCTCGGCGCGGTCCACGCGTCAGGTTGCGTGAAGAGTTCGGGATTGCCCGCCGCTGATCCGTAGGACGGAGAGTTCCAAAGACAGCGTGCGTGGCCTCCCGAGCCACCCCCCCGAACCGTCGGCCCTCAGGGTCGGCGGTTTCGTCGTTCAGGGGGCGTCGTCGCCCGGCCCGGGCCCTGAACCCGCGGGCTCGCTGCGAAGGTCGTCGCGCAGGGCGCCGAATCCCTCGGTGAGGAACCGGTTGGCGTCGGGTTCGACCTTGCCCGTCCAGGCGCCGAAGACGCTTCCGGCCAGGGCGCCCATCCAGCGGACGAGTCGGCTCTCCTCGAAGTGGCCGGCAAGCCGGCGCACCAGCAGCAGCTGGCCCTGCGGTCCGTCCTCGAAGCCGAAGGCGACCGTCACCCCTTCGCCCTCGAACGGGGCGCGCAGCGTGCCGGCGACCAGCCGATCCACCGAGAAGGGGAATCCCCACTTCGGTTCCGTACGCCACCGCAGGGTGAAGCCGCGACGCGGGCCATCGCGGTCGAGGGTCACGTCGGCGACGATCCGGTTGAGCTCGACACCCGCCCAGCCACCGCGAGCGTAGATCGAGCCCGTCAGCTGCAGGGCGGACGGCATCGGGCCCGGCGGACCGAGCAGCGGGACGAACGCCCCCGAGGGGGCGACGCGCAGCCGCAGCCGCAGCACGTTCTCCCGGGCGATCGCCTCGAGCCACTGGGCGCCGCGGGCGTCGCGAAGCTGGAAGTCGAACGACGACCGCCCGACGTAGCGCTCGACGAACCCCGCGAGTTCGGGGAACGCCGCCTGCACCCGCGCCGGCCGCATCCGGACGACGTACGTCACGAGCCGCGTGCCGTCGCGGGCTTCGTCGGAGCGGACGGTGTCCACGCCGACCAGGCGCCCGAGGGCGCGCGCCGAACGCGGAAGCTCCGCCCCCCAGACGGCTGCCGCGCTCGCGTCGGCGCTCAGCGCGAGCAGGCCGGGCAACTCCTCGAAGGCCTGCGCGCGTCCCGGACCCAGCGCCCATTCGACCCGGGTGTCCCAGGCGAATCGGCTCCCACCAAGGGCGGTGAGGGCGATCCGGTGCCGGGACTCGCCCAGCGCCACCGGAACCGGCGGCGCGCCGGGGAGCGCCACCTGGTCGTACGTGGTGCCGGTGAAGAGGGCGCGCGAGTGCAGCACGCGCGTCGTCCCTTCGGTCGCACTCCAGAGACTCGGGTCGCCGTGCAGCGACGACGGGGCGAGGAAGTTCGCGCTGAAGCGCGCCCGGGCCCGCTCGTACGTCGCGTCGTAGCGCGCCGGCGCGAACGACGCGGCGAGGCCGCCGAAGAGCTGCGTGGCGTTCGTCCGCGCGGTGGCGGCGTCCGGGCCGAAGGCGGGGGTCACGTCGCCGCAGGCGGCAAGCAGGGCCAGCCACGGCCCCGCCACCGCGCGCAACGCACGATGCCACAAAGACTTGCCGGGGGTTGAAGGGGGCATCGGAGCCTCGTAAGTTATTCGATCTGGCCGCCGGCGTTGCCGACTCGGCCCGAAACGCTGCCCCTTGGTGTAACTGGCAACACGCCTGACTCTGGATCAGGAGAGTCCTGGTTCGATCCCAGGAGGGGCAATCGCCTCGTGTCCGCGTACGCGGCGCGAGGCGTCGTTGTTTCCGGCTCGTGCGTCGCGGTGCCGGCACCCCCTATCGCCGTCCACCGCCCGGTAGGGGCCCGCCCTTCGGCTCGGCCGGGATGCGCAGGAAGGAGAGCGCCACGATCCCCCGACGCCCGCGCGAGTCGGTGCCGATCGCCTCGAGCCGCAGGGGGCCGAAGTCCCACGCCGACAGGTCGATCATCGTCTCCCACGCTTGCTGGCCCCGCAGTCCGGGCAGGACCGTCTCCCGCACCGGCACCGGACGGAAGTCGAGAAACAGCTCGAACCGGTCCAGCGGCACCGCAGTGTTGGAGGTCGCCAGGACGCGCACGCTGTCGTCGAACTGCTGCCCGGGGAGGTCGTACGGCTGCAGGATGACGGGCGCGACCGTTCGGTCGAAAGCCTCGTCCACGACGAGCAGGCGCGTGGCGCGTCGCCCCTCGGACGACGCCCCCAGCTCGAGCACCCCGCGGCGCGCGGCGAGCAGCGTATCGCGCGCGACGAGCTGCGCCACGTCGAGGCCGCGCAACGTCCGCACGGTCCACGACACCGGCCGGTCGGAGAGGATCGTCCCGTCGGCGCGGCGCACGGTGGCCGCGAAGCCCCAGCGGCTCCCCGGCAGCACCGTGTCGGGGAGGGGCGCGATCGTGATCACGTCCACGCCCCCGACGAGCGACGAGACGGCGACCACCGCGGTATCCGCGAACCCGGCGCTCGCCGCGACGATCCGGGCTGCCCCCGTCGCGAGGCCCGTGACGGTGCCGTCCCCCGCGACCGCCGCGACGGCCGGCGCGAGACTCGTCCACGTGACCGGGCGCTCGGGGAGCGGCGTGCGATCGTCGGCCTCGGGGGTGGCCACGAGGGTGACGGTGCCCTCGCGTGCGATCGTCACGGTGTCGCGGTCGAGAATGACGCGGCGCACGGTGCGGGGCAGCACGCGCACCGTGATCGCCGCCGTCACCAGCGCGGGCGAGCCCGCCGCGGTGTCGCGGTACACCTCGGCGCGGACCACGGTGCGCCCAAGTCCCGTGGCCCTCACGACGCCGCGGTCGCCGACGACGGCGACGCGCGGGTCGTCGCTGCGCCACCGCAGGAGGACGTCGTAGATCGCGCTGCCGTCCGCGGCCCGGACGAGCGAGAAGACCGCGCGGCTCGTGCCGAGCTCGATCAGCGAGTCGCCGAACTGCAGCTCGAGCCGGCTCGGCGCGAGCGAGGCGCCGGGGCCGGCCCCATCACGACAGGCGAGCCCCACGAGCGGCAGGAGCAGTGCAGCGACGACCACGCCGCGCGGCGGCAGACCGGCACGCATGTCATCAGACTACCGCGGGGATGCCGCGCTGTCACGAGGGCCGGCCTGGCCCGCCTCCGTCGGACGCCGACGGGCCCTTCAGCGCGAGGGGGCGTCGAACAGCGGCAGGTACTCCGCGTAGCCCTGCGCCGCGAGCTCCTCGACCGGGACGAAGCGCAGCGCCGCCGAGTTGATGCAGTAGCGCATCCCGCCCGCCTCGCGCGGGCCGTCGGGGAAGACGTGGCCGAGGTGCGAGTCGCCGTGCATCGAGCGCACCTCGATGCGCACCATGTCGTGCGACACGTCGCGATGCTCGGTCACGTGCTCGCGCTTGACGGGCTGCGTGAACGACGGCCAGCCCGTGCCCGAGTCGAACTTGTGCACGCTGGCGAAGAGCGGCTCGCCGGAGACGACGTCCACGTACAGCCCGGGGGCCTTGTGGTTCCAGAACGCGTTGCGGAACGGGGGCTCGGTACCGCAGGCCTGCGTGATGCGGTACTGCTCGTCGGACAGCGTCGTGCGCAGCGTGGCGTCGTCCGGCTTGCGATAGGTCGTCATGGCGTCGCGGAAGCTGGGTTGGATCCGGCGCGCGGCGGGCACCGGTCGCCGCGCCCGAGGTGGAAACGGCTCAGGGGAAATCTACTGTTGGCGCCCCCGGGGCGACCCGGGGCGACCGGACGATCCGGATGCCCGCCGTCGTCTCGCGGGGTCAGCGGGCCACGGGCCGGTTGCGTAGGATTCCCGCTCGGCTCCCCCCACCCACGGTACGGTCTCCATGCGCGCTGTCCCGATGCTTCCGGTCATCCTTTCGCTCTTGGTCGTCATGCCCGCGCACGCGCAACCCGGCGGCGGACGCGGAACGCCGATCGCAGCCGGCGAATCCTGTCCGCCGGGCATGACGGAGATCCGCCCCCGCCTCTGCCAGGCCCCGACGCTGCCGGCGCCGAGCATCGTGGACTACCGACCACGCTCCACGCTGGTGCAGGCCGACCGGACCGTGCCGCGCCCGAAGTACCCGGCGATCGACTTTCACGGGCATCCCGGGGCACAGCTGCAGTCGGCCGAGGCGCTGGCCGCGTTCGGCCCGGTGCTCGATTCGATCGGCGTGCGCGTGATGGTGGTCGCGAACAACGTCTCGGGGGACGCGCTGCGGCGCGGCGTGGGGGTGGTGCAGGGGGTGCCGGCGATGCGCGACCGCGTGCGGTTCCTCACCGGGATCGACTTCCGCGACGTGGGCCCGGGCTGGGCCGAGCGGGCGGTCGCGCAGCTCGAGGCCGACGCGGCGGCGGGTGCCGTCGGCGTCGGCGAGATCGGCAAGGGGCTCGGGCTTTCGACGCGCAAGGCCGACGGCACGCGCCTCGCGATCGACGACCCGGCGCTCGATCCCGTCTGGCAGGCCTGCGCGCGGCTCAAGCTGCCGGTGTTCATCCACGTGGCCGACCCGCAGGAGTTCTGGCAGCCGATCGACTATCGCAACGAGCGGTGGCTCGAGTTGGCGCTCTTCCCCGGGCGCCGGTATCCACCGGAGACGTACCCGTCGTTCGAGCAGTTGGCGGGGGAGCGCGACCGGATGATCGCGCGCAATCCGCGGACGACGTTCGTCGTCGCGCACATGGGCTGGCACGCGAACGACCTCGCGCGGCTCGCGGCGCTCTTCGACCGCCATCCGAACGTCGTCACGGAGGTCGGCGCGGTGCTCTACGACATCGGCCGTCAGCCGCGCGCGATGCATGACTTCTTCGTGAAGTACCAGGACCGCCTGCTCTTCGGGAAGGACTCGTTCCAGCCGGAGGAGTACCCGTACTACTGGCGGACCTTCGAGACGACCGACGACTACTTCGACTACTACCGCCCGTATCACGCGTTCTGGAAGCTCTACGGGCTCGGGTTGCCCGACGCGGTCCTGAAGAAGGTGTACTACCAGAACGCCCTGCGGATCGCGCCGGGGCTGCCGCAGGGGGGCTGGCCGCGCTGAGGGCGGCGCGCGCCGCCGCGCGTCACGGCGTCGTCCGGCGCGCCGCCGCGACGGGCGGGGCCTCGATCCGCCCCGCCGCCAGCTGCTGCGCGAGGTCGCGCTCGACGGCGTCGGCGTCGAGCGGCTGGAGCATGGCCTGCAGCTCGTCGTCGCGGGACAAGTCGTGGCCCTGATGCTCGTAGAGGGCGGCGACGATCTGCAGCGTCTTGGTGACCTCCTCCTCGGTCCGCAGCAGCACCTGCAGCTGCATCTCCTCGCGCAGCTCGCTCAGCTGCAGGTCGCGCCGCTGCGCGAGCAGCACGAGCGAACTCAGCACGATCGCCTCGAGCGAGACGATCATCGTGAGCAGGCCGTAGGGGTACGGGTCGAAGACGGGGAGGCCCGCGACGCCGGCGTTCCACGCGATCCAGCCGGTGAACCAGGCGAGGTGGAGCAGGAGGAAGGGCGTCGAGCTCGACAGCTCCGTCAACCGGTCGGCGAAGCGCTCGGCGCCCGTCCGCTCGGCGGCGTGCGCGGCCTTGATGGCCCGTCGCGCCCGCACGGTGGCGACGGAGCGGGTCCGCGGGTCGTACTCCGCGGTCGTGAGCATGTGGTGGTACCGGCTGGCCCGGCGCGGCGGGTCGGTGGGGAGCGTCATGGTCCTCTGGCGGGGCGGGAGGGAGGTGGCGGCACCGGAAACGTGCCGTCTGCGGCGCCGCGGGGCCATGAGCCGGGCGGGGGGCGGGTCCGGGATCCGGGGTCCGACCCGGCTAGATTCCGGGGCTATGCCCGCCACGCTCCCCGACGAAGTCGCCCGCCGGCGCACCTTCGCGATCATCTCGCACCCGGACGCCGGCAAGACGACCCTCACCGAGAAGCTCCTGCTCTACGGCGGCGCGATCCACCTCGCGGGGGCGGTGAAGGGGCGGCGCGCGGAGCGCCACGCCACGTCGGACTGGATGAAGCTCGAGCAGGAGCGCGGCATCTCGGTGACGAGCTCGGTGATGCAGTTCGCCTACGACGGCTACGTCGTCAACCTGCTCGACACGCCGGGCCACGAGGACTTCTCCGAGGACACCTTCCGCACGCTCGTGGCGGCGGACAGCGCGGTGATGCTGCTCGACAACCGGAAGGGCGTCGAGGAGCGGACGCGGCAGCTCTTCGAGGTCTGCAAGCGGCGCCGGACGCCGATCTTCACCTTCGTCAACAAGTGCGACCGGCCCGGCGCCGATCCGCTCGCGCTCCTCGGCGACGTCGAGGCCGACCTCGGGATCTCGTGCCACGTCGTGACGTGGCCGATCTTCGACGCCGACGACATCAACAGCCGGTTCGTCGGGGTGTATGACCGCCGCCGCGACGTGGTGCACCTCTTCGACCGCGACACGCAGCACGGGGCGCGCAAGGCGGAGTCGGCCGAGCTGCCGCTGCACGACCCCCGCACGGCGGCGGCGCTGGGCGAGGCGACGTACGCGAAGCTGCGGCACGACGTCGAGCTGCTCGACATGGCCGGCCACCCGTTCGACACGGCGGCGATCGCCGAGGGGACGCTCTCGCCGGTGTTCTTCGGCTCGGCCCTGACGAACTTCGGCGTCGAGCCCTTCCTCCGCGAGTTCCTCGAGCTCGCCCCGCCGCCACGGCCGCGCGAGACGACGACCGGGGCCGTGGGGCCGGCGGACGAGGCCTTCACGAGCTTCGTCTTCAAGATCCAGGCGAACATGGACCCGCGCCATCGCGACCGGATCGCCTTCCTGCGGATCGTCTCGGGCCGCTTCACCGCCGGGATGGACGTCACGCACGTCCGCAGCGGCAAGGGGATCCGCCTCAACGCCCCGCAGACCTTCATGGCGCGCGAGCGGCAGGCGGTCGAGGAGGCGTGGCCCGGCGACGTGGTCGGCATCATGGACCGCGGCACGCTGCGCATCGGCGACGCCCTGACGACCGGGCCCGCGGTGGAGTTCCAGGGGATTCCGCGGTTCCCGCCCGAGCATTTCGCGCGCGTGCTCCTGCTCGACCCGCTCAAGCGCAAGCAGCTCGACGCCGGGCTCCGGCAGCTCACCGAGGAGGGGGCGGCGCAGGTGTTCTACACCAACCCCACCGAGACCGTCGGCCCGACGCCGATCATCGGTGCCGTGGGGCTGCTGCAGTTCGACGTCATGCTGCACCGCCTCGAGCACGAGTACGGCGTGCGCGCGAAGCTCGAGCCGATGGGCGGCAAGTATCCGCGCTGGGTCACGGGGCCCGAGGACGAGATCGTCGCCCTCGGTCGCGAGCGCGGGCGGACGCTCCTCTACGACGCCAAGGGAGCGCCGCTGGTGCTGTTCGACGACCGGTGGGGGCTCAACGCGGTGATGGGGCGCGAGACGAAGCTCGCCTTCCACGAGTCGGCGCCCTGAGCGCCGCCCTGAGGGCCGCCCTGAGCGCCGCCCGGTTCCGGGCTGCGGCCGTCAGTCGCGGTACGGGTACTCCGGATCCTTGAGCCGTTCCGCCCGCGCCACCGCCTCGGGGCCGGCGATCTGGTGGATCATCTCGAGCAGCGGCGCCGAGAGATGGTCACCGTACGTGAGCAGGTTGATCGCCCGCGACCGATTGTGCAGCAGGAACGCGAGAATGGGCTGGTCGGCCTTCTTGGCGTTGCACGGCCGGCAGCACAGCACGAGGTTGTCACGCCGATCGTACGCCGTCTGGCCGCGGCGCGGGGTCACGTGGTCGAGCGTGATCGTCGCGTCGCGGGTCTTGTGCCCGCAGTAGGCGCACACGGCGCCGTGACGGTCGATCAGCCACTCGCGGGTGTCCACGTACGAGCGACGCCCCGTCGGGAGCGACGTCAGGTGCTCGTCGGGGCCGGGAATGTCGGCCGCGTAGGGGTTGGCCGCCTTGCGGCGTCGCCCACCGCGGCGGGAAGATGATCGGCGTGCAGGACTCACGACGGGGGAATGTAGCGCCGGACCACGCGCCGCGGCGCGGACGGCTGGCCGGCTGGGTCCGAGGGGCCCTCGCCACGGTCGTCGTCGCCTTCATCGGTTGGCGCCTGGCGCCGCATCTGGGGGCGATGCTGGGCATCCCGGGCACCCCGGGACCCGTCCCGGAGTTCGCCGTGACCGGCCTCGACGGCCTCCCCTACTCCACGGCGGGTCTCCGGGGGCGCGTCGTCCTCGTCAACGGCTGGGCGACCTGGTGCCCGCCGTGCATCGCCGAGATGCCCTTGCTCGAGCGCATGGCGAAGCGCCATCGCGCCCGCGGGTTGGTCGTGCTGGGGTTGAGCGCCGACACCCTCGCGCCGGGCCAGGTCGCCGATTGGCTCGCGGCGCGCGGGATCTCGTTTCCGGTCGCGATCGGGACCCGGGCGGACTTCGACGCGTTCGCCTTCGACGGCATGCTGCCGACGAGCTGGCTGCTCGACCGCCAGGGCCGTATCCGCCACCGGGTCGTCGGCCCGATCGGGGCGCTCTCGCTGGAATTGGCGGTCCGACGGCTGCTGGACGAGTAGGGGCCGAACCGCTGTACGGGCTGCCGGGCGCATCGTGCACCGCGACAACTCCCACGCGGACCGATCGCCCGTGTTCCTCTCACCCTCGGGCCGCGGCCGCCCGCAGGCGCACGGCGACGACGGTGCCCCGGCCCGGCGCGCTGTGCACGTCGATCCGACCGCCCATCGCCTCGACGAGCGTCCGCACGGAGGCGAGCCCGATGCCGTGTCCGTTGGGCTTCGTGGTGTAGAACGGCTCGAAGAGCCGCGCCTGCTGGGCGGCGGTCATTCCCGACCCGGTGTCGGTGACGCTCAACCGGATCCAGTCGCCGCGGCCGCCAGCCGGAGCGGCGCAGCGGGCGATGGACACCGTGATCGTCCCGCCGCCACCGGTGATCGCCTCGCGCGCGTTCTGCACGAGGTTGAGCAGGACCTGCAGCAGCGACGACTCGTGGCCGGCGACGGGGGGCAGGTCGGCCTCCGACTCGAGCTTCACCGTGACGCCCCGGAGCTTTGAGCGCAGGACGGTGAGCACGATCGCCGCGACCTTGTGCAGCGACACCGGGGTCGTCGCGGGGGCGGGGCTGGCGACGTGCATCATCGCCCCGACGAGTGCGGCGAGCTGCTCCACGCCCCGCCATACGTCGTCGGCCGCGCGCGGTGCGTCCTCCGCGACGCCGGAGGCGAGCGCCTCGGCCTGGTGCAGGACGGGTACCAGCAGGTTGCCGAGGTCGTGCGCGAGGCCGACGGCGAGCATGCCCACCTGCGCGCGGCGCTCGGCCTCGGCGAGGGCGGCCTCCAGCCGATGGCGCTCGCGATCGCGCTGTCGGGCGAGAAGGGCCCAGTAGTCGGCTGGCCACCGCTCCGCATCGGGCTGGTGCGCCAGCCGCACCGCGGCATGCATGCGACCGAGCCGCTCGAGTGCCGTGGCGGCCTCGGATCCCACGAAGGCGTCGAGCGCGTAGGCACCGAGGCATCGGGCCGAGGCGCGCGTCACCTCGTGACGCCAGAGCGCCGCGAGTGCGATGGCCGCGTCGTGCTGCCGCCTGACGACGAGGATGTCCCCGAGCTCGTGGATGACGCGCACCGGGGCGCCGCCGACCCGCGCGCGCAGCGCGTCGAGCGGGCGAGAGACGGTTTCGGCGAAGGCGCGCGCCTCGATGCGGCCGTCCACGAGCATGGCGGCCAGCATGGCCTCGGCGTCCATCAGGACCAGCTCGCCATGCTCACGATGCTCACGATGCTCACGATGCTCGCGATGCGGCACGAGGCGCGCGGCGCGCGGCCAGCGTCCCGCCGCGAGCGACTCGAGACGGGCGGGGCGCGCCATGACGACGACGACCTCGCCAGCGGACAGGCCGTCCCGGGCACCGTCGAGGACGAACGCGTCGAGGGACGCGGGATCCTCGTAGAAGAACGCCTCGTGCGCGACCGACCGACCGGCGAGGTCGCGCGCGACGGATTCGGGGAACGACGGCTGCCGACGGGCCACGGGCGCCTCCGGAGGGGTCCCTTGGCAAGCGAGCGATGCGGGCGCGCGGTTCCCGCCGTGCGACGCATCGCCTTTCGTTCGGGACGCCGGGCCGCCGGCGCCGGGTGGCCGTCACCGTGCGCCCGGCCGCCGGAGGCTCGTGTGCCCGGCGATCGCACGCCACGACCCGCTCGACTTCGTCAGCGACAACGTCATGGAGCCCTCGAAGCGCGACTCGACGCCGCCACCGTCCACGAGCCGCTGCGAAAACGGCACCGTGAGCTGCACCGCGTCGCGCCCGAAGACGGTCGTTCGGACGTCGCCCGGATCGAAGGCCATCGTCGGGAAGAGCTTGCGAACCTGCGCGACGGATTCGCGGATCATCGCGGCGCTGGTGTAGGCCAGCCTGCCGTCCTCGACCCAGTGGAAGCGCGAGTCGTCGCTGTAGAAGGCGGTCGCTTCGAGGTCGCGGCCGGCATTGAAGGCCTCGGTGTAGCGGGCGAAGGCGGCACGGGCTTCGCGGGCGGCGGCGGAGTCGTCGGCGGCGGCGCGGACGACGGGTTCGGGAGCGCGGGCACCGCGGGGGGCGGGGCGGCGCGCGGCGGGCTTCTTCGCCGCCGCCTTGCGGGACGCCGACGGTTTCGCGGCCGGCTTCGTGGCCGACTTCGCGGCCGACTTCGCGGCCGACTTCGCCTTCGGCTTCGACTGGGCAGAGGCGGCCGGCGCGGCCGCGCAGGCAACGACGACGCCGGCGACGACGGCGCGCAGGACGGACGAGGGCATGCCGCAATGGTATCGGGCACGGGCCGGTTGGCAATGCGCGCGCCAGTCGCCGTTGACGAGCCGGGGACCGGCGGTCACAATGCCCGGGCGGGCCGACGGCGGCACGCGAGTCGTGTGTCATGTCAGACGTCCCCGCCACCCTCGCCGCATGCCGACGCTCTCCAAGTCCGACTTCAAGGCCGCGCGCGAATGCCCGACCAAGCTCTACTACCGCGAGCACGGGTACCCCACGACGCTCGAGGAAGACCCGTACCTCCAGCTGCTGGCCCAAGGGGGCTACATGGTGGAGATGCTCGCCAAGCTCCGGTATCCCGACGGGGTGGCGCTGCCGTCGGATCACCGGCGGACCCGCGAGAACTGGGAGGCGACGCGTGCGGCGATCATGGCCGGCGACGGCACGTGGTTCGAGGCGACGCTGCTCGCCGGCCGCCTGGCGGCCCGGGTGGACATCCTGCGGCGGCGCGGCGACGTCTTCGAGCTGATCGAGGTGAAGTCCTCGGCGATGGACTCGCACGAGGTCGCCGACCGCGCCGAGAAGGGCGCACCGACGGCCTTCCGCAGCGCGCGGGCCACCCGCGGGCGACACGAGATCCTTGGCCGATGGGAGCCGTACCTCGCCGACCTCGCCTACCAGGTGCTCGTGCTCTCGCGCCTCGTCCCGGGGGCGACGATCCGACCCTCCCTGCTGGTGGTGGACACCGCCAAGCGTACGACGATCGACCGGCTGTGGGCGCAGTTCGAGATCCAGCGCGGCGAGCCGGACGGCACCGGGCGGCGGCCCTTCACCGTGGCGTTCACCGGCGACCCGGTCGCAGTGCGCGCGGACGACTTCCTCACCCACCTCCCCGCCGACGACGAGGTGACGGAGCTGCTGCCGGCGATCATCGAGCAGGCGGACGCGTTGGCCGAGTTGCTGCCCGAGACCGGACCAGTGCGGGTGCAGCGACCCCTCGACTGGGCATGCGGCGCGTGCGAGTACTCCCGCACGGGTGCCGACGGGCGCAACGGTTTCGCCGAGTGCTGGGGCCCCCTCGGGGAGCCGCGCCCGGAGATCTTCGACCTGTTCCACTTCGGGCAGGTCAAGGTGGAGGGCGAGCGGGTGGCCGACCAGCTGATCGCGGCGGGGCGCGTGCGGCTCGAGGACGTGAACCCCGACTGGCTCGTCCGACGGGACGGCACGGCCGGCGCGATCAACCGCCGTCAACTGGTGCAGCTCCGGCACCAGCGCTCGGGGCAGCCGTGGATCGCCGACACGCTCGGGCCGGCCGTGCGCGGCTGGCCGTACCCGCTGTACTTCATCGACTTCGAGACCTCGGCGCTGGCCGTCCCGTACCATGCCGGCATGGCTCCCTACGAGACGGTGGCGTTCCAGTGGAGCTGCCACACGATCGAGGCACCCGGCGCGGCGCCGGTGCATCGCGAGTGGCTGAACCTGGAGGACGCGTATCCGAGCGCCGAGTTCGCCCGGACGCTGCGCGCGATCATCGGCGACGGCGGCACGCCCCTGATGTGGTCGGCGCACGAGCGCACGGTGCTGCGCAAGATCGGCGAGCAGCTGGCGCGCTACGGCCACGGGGACGCGTCGCTGGTCGAGTGGTGCGTCCGGATGGGCGACAAGGCATCGGGCCGGCTGGTGGACATGCACGCCCTCTGCCGGGACGCGTTCTTCCACCCGGCGATGAAGGGCAAGACGAGCATCAAGCGCGTGCTCGACGCAGTGTGGCGCGCCGATCCGGTGCTGCACGAGCGGTTCACGGCGTGGAGCGGCCACGCGGCGCCGGCGGACGATCCGTACGGCGCGCTCGCCCCGGTGGAGCTCGACGGCTCGCGGCTCGAGGTCGCCGACGGCACGGGGGCGGTCACCGCGTACCAGGAGATGCTCTACGGCGCCTCGCGCGACGACGCCGCGCGCCGCGAGGCGTGGGGACGGCTGCTTCGCGCCTACTGCCGGCTGGACACGCTCGCCATGGTGCTGGTGTGGGATCACTGGCTGCGGATGACCGC
Source organism: Gemmatimonadota bacterium (assembly GCA_021298835.1). GTDB lineage: Bacteria > Gemmatimonadota > Gemmatimonadetes > Gemmatimonadales > Gemmatimonadaceae > JAJTHG01. The sequence continues at coordinate 48,045 of JAJTHG010000001.1, read as the reverse complement.
CGATGCCGGCTGAGCGCCGCGCGCGGCCGGCGGATGCGGCGAAGGTGCAGCGGTGGCTCGATGTCGTCGCCGCCCTGCTGCGGCGGTCGCCCGACCGCCTGACCTTCGTCGAACTCGCCGAGCAGGTGCCGGCCTACGGGCGCGGGCTGCGCTCGCGCGGCGACGAGCGCTGGCAGGAATCGGCCGTTGCCCGCATGTGGGAGCGCGACAAGGACGAACTGCGCGCCTTGGGCGTGCCGATCGGCGTGTACCCCGACGCCGGCGGCAACCGCAGCCGGTACGGGCTCGAGACCCACGAGTTCTACCTGCCGTTCGTGCACAGTCTCGACGGCACGCCGGCGCGACGCACCGGCGGCCCGCCGGGCGTGTCCATGGTCGCCTTCTCGCCCGAGGAGCTCGCGATGATCCGCCGCGCTGCGGGGCGGGCGGCGCAGCTCGGGGATCCCGCCGTGGCCGATGCGGCGCGCCGAGCGATGGCGTCGGTGGCGCACGATCTCGCGGCCTTCGATCCGGACGCCGACCACGGCGAGACGGTGGTCGGCCAGCCGCTGGATCCGACGGTGCTGCGCACGGTCGGCGACGCCCTCGTGAAGGGCCGCCGCATCCGGTGCCGCTATCGCTCGATGCATCGCGACGTCACCGCGTCGCGCACCCTCGAGCCGCTGGGGCTCGTCTTCCAGCTGGGTCACTGGTACGTCGTCGCGCGCGACCCGGGCGACGAGCGCCTGAAGACCTTCCGTGCCAGCCGCATGTCGGCCGTCGAGTCGCTGGCGCCCAACGGCGCGGTGGCGCCGCCGCGGGGCTTCGCGCTCGCCGCCCACGCCGCCTCGCGCGAGGCGTGGGAGCTCGGCGACGGCGAGGCCGTCACCGTGCGGCTGTCGGTCGCGGTGCACATCGCGCTCGGCGACCTGCCCGGCGCGGCACCGGCGTCGGCCGCGGTCGGACCGCGCGCGCGGACGCGCGCGGCCACGATGCAGGTGCGCCGTCTCGAGCCCTTCCTGCGGTGGCTGCTTGCGTTCGGCGGCGAAGTGCGGCCGACGGCGCCGCGGCACGTCGTGCAGGCGTTCCGTGACCTCGCGGCCCGGACGGCGGCGACGTACGGGGCCGGATCGTGAGCGCGGTGGCCCGGTTCGCGCGCCTGCTGCGGCTCCTGCCCAAGGTGGCCGACGGCACCCCGCGCCGCATCGGCGATGTCGCGAAGGCGTTGCGCGTACCGGCGGCGCTCGTGCGCGAGGACCTGCAGAGTCTGGCGGAGCGGGTCGAGGACACCTCGGGCGGCTTCATCGAGGGGGTGCAGGTGCTGCTCGACCGCGACCACGTCACCGTCCGGTCGCGCTGGTTCCGGCGGCCGCTCGGCCTGTCGGCCGACGAACGGGCCGCCGTCGCCCTTGGGCTGGCGATGCTGGCGCAGGAGGGGCCCGCCGAGTCGGTGCCGGCGATCCAGCGGGCGCGCGAGAAGCTCGGGCGGCTCGGGCCCGGCGACGCAGCGGTCCGCGCAGGGCGCATCGGGCCCGCTGCGCCGCGGACGGCGGTGGCCGGCGCGCAGCGTGAGACGCGCTACCTCGCGGCGCTGCAGCAGGCGTGGGTGGCGCGCCGCGAGGTCGAGCTCGCGTATCGCAAGCCGGGCGCGCGGGCGGCCGAGCCCCGGGTGGTGCGGCCGTGGCGGCTCGTCTCGGCGCGCGGGGCCTGGTTCCTGATCGCCGAGGACGCGGCGCGGCGGGCGGCGCGGGTCTTCCGGCTCGACCGGATCGACGGCGTGCGACTGCGCAGCGCTACCTACGAGGTGCCCGCCGGTTTCGCAGTGGAGGACGTGCTGCGCGACGGGCGCGTCTTCATGGGCGCCGGAGCGGGGACGCTCGAGGTACGCTACGGGCCGGCGATCGCCCGATGGATCGCCGAGCGGGAGCCGCACGAGCGCCAGCCCGACGGCAGCATCGTCGTGCAGTACCCGCTGGCGGACGACGCGTGGGCGGTGCGGCACGTGCTGCGGTACGGGCCCGACGCCGAGGTGCTCGCGCCGGCGCGGATCCGGGAGCTGGTGCTCGCGGTGCTGCGACGCATGGTGTGAGAGGCGGGAGTCGCGCCGCCGCTCATCGAGCCGCGCAGATCCGGGACGGTCACCACGGGAGCTGCAGCGGGCGTTGCCGAGACGAGTACTCGAACCGACACCGGCTCCGCTCCCGCGTGCGATTCGTCACGTGGCACGCGGCACGGCAAGTGCCTATTCTCCGCGAGCCATCACTACCAGAGAGACCATGATCCCGACCCACGGAAAGCCCCCCCTGCCGCGCACCACGAACGCCGCCGTCGGTGGATGGTGGCTCCGGCGCGTACTGTCCGTCTCGCTGTTCGTCCTCGCGTGGCCGACCCTGGCACCCGCCGGCGCGCAGGCATCCCCCCCCGAGCGACAGGCAGCGACGCCCGACGCGCGCGTGGTGACCATGACCTACCTCAAGTCCGTTCCCGGGAAGTTGCGCCAGCTCGAGCGCTACGTGCGGGCGAACTGGTTCGCGATGGACGAGCTCGCCGTCAAGCGCGGCCTGTTCGTCAGCTACCAGTGGCTCGACACCGGCACGGACGACGGCCCGTGGAATGCCATCGTGGTGGTGACGTATCGCGACGTCCAGGGGTTCGCCGGGATCGAGCAGGCGTGGCGCGAGATCAGGGCGGCGCACCGGGACGTGCTGATCGACGGCGCAAGGCAGTCCGACCTCGGTCGCGTGGTCGAGAGTCGTGACTTCTTCGAGCGCGAGCCATTCGTCACCATCACCCCCGGGCATGCGCACTCCGGCGCAGCGTCGTCAACGACATCTGCCCCCGACGAGTCGGCCCTCCGGACCGTCGCCGGGCTGTACTTCGAGGCCAGCGCCACCGGAAACCCGGAGCTCATCCGCAGGGCCTTCCTGCCGTCGGCGAGGATCGAGGGGCTGCAGGGGGAACGACTCGTCACGTGGTCGTTCGACGAATACTCCCGGTTCTTCCGGGGTACTCCTGCACCGGGTGCAGACAAGGTCGAGCGGACGATCACCCGCGTCGCCCAGCACGGGAACAGCGCGACGGTGCAGGTGCGCCTGCGCTTCGGCCCGCAGCAGGCGCTGGACGAGCAGCTCGCGATGCTGCGCATTGACGGGCAGTGGAAGATCACGTACAAGTCGTACATGTCGTCAACGTAGAGGCGGGCGGGGCTCGTGGGTCGTGCCGTGGTCCGACCGGTCGCCGGCAGGGCTCGGACAAGGACTCGCTGCCTGCGGCGATCGCCGATGCGACGCGCGTGATGCGTGCCGAGCTGCCGCCGCTGCAGGATGGGGCGACCTGCGCGCGCGTCCTGCGCCAGGCCCGCTGCTCTGCTACCTCATGCAGCGTGAATCACGTGTGCAGCACGAGCACGTGGGCGGATCGGCATCGGCCGCGGACGGTCATGCGATCATCCGCGTCACCGCCCGGGACGCGCGTCACGCAGCCGCTTCGCCATCGCCCGCTGCTCGGCCGTGATTGCGGCCGCCGGGGTGCGCCCGTCCAGCGCCGGCTGCGGCGTCGTGGCCCACTCGTGCGTGCGGTGGCGCAGTGCAGCGAGAACGGCCGTCGGTGCCGTGATGCCACCCCGAATGATCACGTCGCGCCACTGCAGCCACTGGCGGTGCAGGTCGCCGTGCAGGCGGTGTTCCATGGGTCCCATCATGGCGCCGAACGTCAGCTCGCTGGCGGCGTCGTCGTCCGGGATCAGCAGACGCGCCCACAAGTCTTCGCTCAGCTCCTGCTGCCACGCCTGCACGGCGGGATCCATGAAGACGCCACGCGGGCATCCGCGCCACCGCTCGAGGAACGCGTCGGTGTCGCCGAGGATCGCCGGCGCCCACGGACACTCGACGCGCGCGGCGTGTTCCAGGAACGCGAAGAACCGACGCAACGACGACAGCATGGCGCGCGCCTCGCGTTCGGACGCCAGCACCTTGCGGGGGTACCAGTCGAACAGGAAGGCGCGCAGGTCGTACTCGGTGATCGCCGTGATCGGTCGCGCGTGCCCGTGCACGCAATGTTCCAGCAGCAGGCGCGCGTTCCGCTCGTGTGCGGCAGCCGTCGCGTCGCCGACCGGCTTGCCCGATGCCGGGCGTTGCAGCCATTCGCGGAACCGGCGCAAGGTGTCCGTGACGAGGCCCGGCGCGAACGATGCATCGTCGTCGGTCTCGGGTGGCACCGAGGCACCGGGCGTGGCGCCCGGCCCCGACGGCCCGCAGGGCTCGAGCGCGTCGTACGCCGCGAACCGCGACGCCGCTCCCTCGTGGGCATCGAGGCGACAGGTGAGCCCCGTCTCGGCATCGGTCCACCCTATGTCGTCATGGGGGGCGGCGTCTTCGGCGAAGGCCGCGGCGTGCATGGCCACGAAGCGCGGCACGCTGCGCAAGGCATCGCGGAGCAGCGCGGCGTCGGCGAGGCAAATCCCGCCGCCCGGCGTGTTGAGCACCACGAGCACCGGGTAGGCGCGCGCCCCCGCCACCTCCAACCGGGCGGCCGCAATCTCGTCGCGCATCCGGCGCGGCACGTCCGCCCGTGCCTCGAAGACGAGCGACACGATCGGCGCGCGCATCCCGACGAAGGCCTGAGCCGGATCGGAGGCGTCCGGGTCGTACAGGCGATCGAGATCGTCGCGCGACGCGTAGCACGAAAGCCCGAATTCCTCGCCCGCGGCACCCATCACGACGACCGACCATTCCGCCCCTCCCGCCCGCGAGACGCGAATGGGCGGTTGGTTGCCGGCAATCGTCCAAGGTGCGGCGCGATGGAAGGTCGCGGCAGCCGAGAACAGCTCGTGCACGAGCGCCGGCGGCAGCCCCCAACCGGCCCACGTCGCCGGCTGGGAGCGCAGCAGGGTCAGGGGCACGATGCCGCCCGCCACATGCCCGATCAGCCCCTGCAGCGCCTGATCGAGCGCAGGCAGCGTGTCGCGCTCCCGCACGGCGATGCGATGCGGTGTACGCAACTGGCTCCTGAGCGGCGGGGCCAGCGCGGGCTGCCGAACGTCCACCTCCGGCGGCACCACGCCCGTGGCCTCGATCGCCCGTTGCACCTCGTGCGCCATGAGCGCGGCGAGCGCCTCCGGCTCCTCGGGCGGGCGGTTCGCCATCTCGACGGACAGCACGAACCCGCCGGCCACGAGCATCACCACGACGGGTCGCGCGGCGGGGTCATCGTCGAAGCTTCCCGGGAACGGTGCCACCGCCACCTCCCAGGGTCCCGCCAGAGCGTCCGGCGGCGGAGTGCCGCGCAGGGCGCGCCGGGTGGGTTCCGGCGCGTTCCGCATCAACTGCAGGCGGGGAGCGCGGGCCGCCTCGAGGTCCTGCGCCTCGTGGCACTTCTTGTATTTGCGGCCGGAGCCGCAGTGGCATGGGTCGTTGCGGCCGAGCGCCACGGGGCGGGGTGCTGGGGGGCGAAGGTTTCGCGCGTTCAAGGTACACCGTGCGCGGCGCGCAATGGTCGGCGTCGCCCGGGCAACACCCTGCCCGCCCGGCAATGTCAGACGGCCATTGCACCATGGCGGCATCCACACCCGGAGCCCCTCATGGAACAGACCTTCGCGCTCGACTGGCAGCGGCATCACACCGGCGGACTGGTCGTGCGACTGCTCGCCACCTTCTCCGGCCAGCCGCCGGCCGACGTGGCCCGCGTGCCGCTGTCGCTCTGCCTGGTCCTCGACCGGTCGGGCTCGATGGAAGGCGACCGGCTCGCGGCCGCGCGTGCCGCGGCCGCGACGATCGCGCGGCGCATGCACCCCGCCGACCGGATCGGTGTGGTGACGTTCGACCACGACGTCGCCACGCTGGCCGAACCCGACGTGGGCGCGGCGCAGCCCGACCTGCTCGCCCGACTCGAGGCGGTCGAGGCCGGTGGCTCGACGAACCTCTCCGGGGGCTGGCTGCGGGCCGAGCAGCTCCTGCACCCGCTCACCGGCGAGGGCCGCGCGACGCGGATCCTCCTGCTGACCGATGGCCACGCGAACCACGGCCTCACGGCGCCGGCGCAGTTGCGCGCCCTCGCTGCGGGTGCCCGGTCGCGCGGCATCACCACCAGCACCGTGGGGTTCGGCGAGGACTACGACGAAGACCTGCTGCGCGGCATTGCCGACGCGGGTGGCGGCAACGCCTGGTACATCGAGCGGCCCGACCAGGCCTCCGCGGTCTTCGGCGAGGAGCTCGCCGGCCTTCTGTCGCTCGTCGCGCAGGACGTGCAGGTCACGCTCCGGCTCCGGGGGCCGGCGACGCACGTCGAGGTGCTGCAGGACTGGCCGGCGACGGCGCTCGTCAACGGCGTGCGGCTCGACCTTGGCGACCTCTATGCCCGCGAGCCGAAGCGCGTGCTGGCGCGCTGGGTGGTGCCGGCGGCGCACGTCGCACCCGACGCGGTGCTCGGCGAGGCCGAATGCACGGCGGCGGTCGTGACGCCCACCGGCATCGAGCGCCGCGCGACCATGACGCCGATCACCGCTTCGTTCGACGCGCAGGAGCGCGTGGAGCCGGTGATCACGCGCGAGGTCCTCGCGGCGGAGGCCGCGCGGGCGCGGCAGCAGGCTGTGGAGCTCGGCGACGACGGCGATACCACCGGCGCGGCGAACCTGCTGTCGTCGGCCGCCGCGGCGATGGCCCCGCTCGCCTCCCACGACCCGGAGGCCGCGCAGCAGGTGCGCGAGCTCGAGGCGATGGCGCGCAAGTACGGGCAGGGCGACATCAGCGGGTCGGACCGGAAATACCTCAAGCAGCGCGCGTACAACCAGCGCCGGGGCAAAGCGGGGTACGACGCAATGCTGCGCCGCGACCCGGACGCGGAGGCGTAGCGGGGAGGGCGGGGGCCGGGGCGCCGCGGGCGCGCCCCGGCCCCCCGTTCAGGACGCGACCTTCGGCTTGGTGGCCGGCACGATCAGCGGCCCCACGCCCGCCTTCTGCGCCCGCGCGTTGAACCGCGGGACGTCCTCGCGGAGGATGCGCTCGTAGCGGGCCCGTTCGCGCCCCCATTGCGCGTTCAGGTCGCCCAACCGCTCGAGCGCCCCGGGACGCGGCCGGCCTTCGCCGGATCCCGAGATGTAGCCGTTCGCGCCCGTGAGGTTGCCGTAGAGCTCCGCGAGCTGGTTGTCGAGCTGTCCTGCGTGCCGGATCGGGTCCTGGCCGCTCTCCGACTTGACCTGCGTGAACGCCTCCTCCACGCCGGCCATCGTCGCCTTGAGCGTGTCGGCGGCCCCCTTGAGCTGCCCGTCGGTGCCGAGTGAGACCGCGAGCTCGACGGCGCGGGTCGCCTGCTGCTTGAGCGAGCGCAGGGTGCCGAGCGACCGCTGCAGCACGTCGAGCGAGTCGCGCACCGCGAGGGCGGCCGACAGCATGGCGTCGTGGTCGGCCTGCGCGATCACCGCCTTCGTGCGGGGGTCGGGGAGCACCCGTACCTCGCGGCGCTGGGTGATGCCGCCGGCCGTGAACGTCGCGGTGTACGTGCCCGGCGGCGCCTTGATGCCGCCGGTGTAGCCCCAGACGACGACTCCCGGCTCGAGCGCCGGGCCGACGTAGGTGATGTCCCAGTTGAACCGGTGCGAGCCCTTCGCGCGCTTGAGCGCCGGCGTCTGCGCGCGGCGCGCCTCGGCCGTGTCGCTCGAGAACTGCCGCACCTCGCGGCCCTGCGCGTCGGTGATGCGCACTCGCACGGCGTCGGCGCTGTCGGCGAGCCAGTAGGTGAAGATCACCCCTTCGGGCCGGGCCTCGGGCTCCGGCTCGTTGCCGCCGGCGCCGCCGAGGGCGGTGGCCCCGATGCGCTCGCTGGGGCGGGGCTCGAAGAGGTGCGCCCGCTCCGGCGCTCCCGCCGCGAGCTGATGCAGGGGGGTGAGGTCGTCGAGCAGCCAGAGGGATCGCCCCTGCGTGCCGACGACGAGGTCGTTGCGGTGCACGACGAGGTCGCTGATCGGAACGATCGGCAGGTTGTTCTGCAGCGGCTGCCAGCGGCGGCCGGCGTCGAGACTCACGTACAGCCCGAACTCGGTGCCCGCGTAGAGGATCCCCTCGCGCGTCTTGTCCTCGCGGACGACACGCACGAAGTGGTCGGCAGGGATGCCGTTGGTGCCGTCGGTGAGCCGCGTCCAGGTGCGGCCCCAGTCGTCGGTGCGGTAGGCGTACGGGGCGAAGTCGTCCATGCGGTAGCGATGCACCGCCACGTAGGCGCGGCCCGGCTTGTGGACGGACAGGTCGATGCGGTTGACCGTCGCGTACTTGCCGAGGCCGGGCGGGGTGACGTCCTGCCAGGTGGTGCCGCCGTCGCGGGTGACGTGCAGCTTGCCGTCGTCCGAGCCGGCCCACAGTTCCTTCGGGTCCGTCGGCGACTCGGCGAGCGCGAAGACCGTGTTGAAGATCTCGACGCCGGTGATGTCGTGGTTGATCGGTCCGCCGGCGAAGTCCTGCGTGGTCTTGTCGTTGGTCGTCAGGTCGGGGGAGATCTCGCGCCACGTCCGGCCGCCGTCCATCGTGCGGAGGACCACCTGTGCGCCGTGGTAGACGACGTTGCGGTCGTGCCGCGAGACGAGGATCGGTGCAACCCACTGGAAGCGGTACTTGAGGTCCTTCGCCGCCTGCCCGAGCTGCAGCTGCGGGTAGGCGATCACGTTCTGCCGGAGGTCCGACGCGACGTCCCAGCGGTTGATCGCCCCGCCGTAGCAGCCGCCCCAGATGACGTCGGGGTGGTCGGGATGCAGCGCCACCGGGCCCGTCTCGCAGCCCGAGGCATAGCGCCACTCCTGCATCGGGTGCAGGGTGTTCGTCGAGCTCCACGCCGGGATCGAGATGCTCGTGTTGTCCTGCTGTGCGGTGTAGATGCGGTACGGAAAGCCGTTGTCCACCGTGACGTCGTAGAACTCGGCCGTCGGCTGGTTGTTGTAGGTGCTCCACGACTTGCCGCCGTTGAGCGTGACCTGCGCGCCGCCGTCGTCGCCGATGATCATCAGCTTCGGGTTGACGGGGTTGATCCACAGGTCGTGCGTGTCGCCGTGCGGCACGGGGATGTTCGTCAGGGTGCGGCCGCCGTCCACCGAGCGGTAGATGCTCGTGTTGAGCACGTACACCTGATGCTCGTTCTGCGGGTCGGCGATCACGTGCGTGTAGTACCACGCGCGCTGCCGGATCGCGTTCGAGGCGTTCACGCGCGTCCACGTCGCCCCGGCGTCGTCGCTGCGGTAGAGTCCGCCCGCGGGCTCGGCCTCGACGATCGCCCAGACGCGGTTCGGGTTCGCACCGCTCACCGTGACGCCCACCTTGCCGACGAGACCGGTCGGGAGCCCGCCGGCGAGTTTCTTCCACGTGTCGCCGCCGTCGGTGCTCTTGTAAACGCCTCCCTCGAGGCCGCCCGAGATCAGCGACCACGGCTTCCGCTCGCCGCGCCACATGCCGGCGTAGAGGATGCGCGGGTTGGTCGGGTCCATCGCGAGGTCGCTCGCGCCGGTGGAGTCGTTGAGGGCCAGCACGTGCTGCCAGGTGGCGCCGCCGTCCTTCGTGCGGAAGATCCCGCGTTCCCGGTTCCGGCCGAAGGGATGGCCGAGCGCCGCGACGAAGAAGACGTCGGGGTTGGTGGGGTGGATCACCACGCGCGCGACCTGCTGCGTCTCCTTGAGGCCGATGAACGTCCAGGTGCGGCCGGCGTCGGTGCTCTTGTACACGCCGCGTCCGGGCGAGGTGTTGCCGCGGATGTCCGCCGAGCCCGTGCCGACGACGATCACGTTGGGGTCGCTGTCGGCCACGTCGATCCCGCCGATCGAGCCGCCGAAGAAGCCGTCGGAGACGTTCGTCCACGACATGCCGGCGTCTTCGGTCTTGAAGACGCCGCCGCCGGTGCCGCCGAAGTAGAAGAGGTACGGGTGCGCGGCGTGTCCGGCGACGGCCGTCGAGCGGCCGCCGCGCCACGGGCCGACCTGCCGGAACTTGAGGCCGGCCCAGACGGCGGGATCCGGGGCGGCGGCGGTGGTGATGGCGGCGGCGGGGCGCGCGCGCTGGGCGTCGAGGCCGAGGGGAAGGCCCAGGGCGAGCCACGCGAGGCGACGGACGGAGCGGAGCATGGGGAAGGGGATGGAGGACCCCCAACGATATCGCCGGGGACGCGGGCGCGCCGCCGCCGCCCGAGGCGCCGGCGCCCGCGGTGATGTCGCGCCGACGCGAAGCCGTCCGGCGCAGGTGGACCGTTACCTTTGACCGCCCCCTCCGCCATGCACCCGGCCCTCCTCACCCAGATCGCGATCGCGCTCGTTGCCGCCACCGTCGCGGCGTTCGGGGCGCAGCGCCTGCGCCAGCCGATCCTGATCGCGCTGCTGCTGGGCGGGATGGTCGTCGGCGACACCGCCGGCGTCGGCCTCGTCCACGGCGACACGATCGAGCCGGTGGCCGAGCTTGGCCTGATCCTGATGCTGTTCATGATCGGGCTGGAGATCGACCTCAAGAAGCTGCGCGAATCGGGGCGCACCCTGCTGGCGACGGGCGGGCTGCAGTTTCCGCTCGGCGTGCTCCTCGGGCTCCCCGTCTGCTGGGCGCTGGCGCAGGCGCTCGCGACGCGCGGCCCGTACGACGCCCTGTACCTCTCGATCGCCTTCGCGCTTTCGAGCACGACGATCGTCGTCAAGCTCCTCTACGAGAAGTTCGAGCTCGACGGCCTGCCGGGCCGGATCACGCTCGGCGTGCTGGTGTTCCAGGACCTCTGGGCGATCCTGTTCCTCGGCCTGCAGCCCGACCTCGCGTCGCCGAAGCTGCTCGGCATCCTGCTCACCCTCGCGAAGATCGCCGGGCTCGTCGCGGCCAGTCTGCTGGCGAGCCGGTTCGTGCTGCCCCGGATCTTCCATGCCTTCGCGCGGCAGCCCGAGTTCCTCGTGCTCGGGGCGCTCGGCTGGTGCTTCGCGGTTGTACTCGGTGCCGGGGCGCTGGGGCTGTCGCTGGAGATGGGGGCGCTCATCGCCGGCGTCGCGCTGTCCACGTTCCCGTACAACATGGACGTGGCGGCCAAGGTCATCGGCCTCCGCGACTTCTTCATCACCCTGTTCTTCGTCACGCTCGGCACGCGCATCGCCCTGCCGACGCCGGCGACGCTGGGCCTCGCCGTCGCCGGTACCGCGTTCGTGGCGGCGTCGCGCCTGCTGACGGTGGCACCGGTGGCGTGGTGGGCGGGCAACGGGCTGCGGGCGAGCCTCCTGCCGGCGATCAACCTCGCGCAGGTCTCCGAGTTCTCGCTCGTCATCGCGTCCATCGGCCGCGGGCTCGGGCACCTCTCGCCCGACGCCTTCGCGGTGATCGTGCTGACGTTCGTGCTCACCGCGCTCGCGTCCACCTACGGCATCCAGCACAACCACGCGATCCACGAGCGGATGGGCGACTGGCTGCTGCGGCTCGGCTGGCGCGACCGCGAGCAGTGGCGCGCGACGCAGCAGCTGCGGGCGATGGGCAAGGACTACGTGCTGCTCGGCTTCATCCGCGACACCAGCAGTCTCCTCCACGAGCTGCGCGCCCTCGACCCGTCGGTGTCGCCGCGCCTGAAGATCGTGGACTTCAACCCCGAGGTGCACGCCGCCCTCACGGCCGCCGGCCTCTCGTGCACCTACGGCGACATCGCGCATCCGGACGTGCTGCGCCACGCCCACGTGGGGGCGGCCGAGGTGGTCGTGAGCACGATCCCCGACCGCATCCTGCGCGGCACCACCAACGCGCGGCTGCTCGAGGCGCTCAAGGCCATGGCCCCCGAGGCGCGCTTCGTCATGACGTCGGAGACGATCTCGGGGGCGCAGACGCTGTACGACGCGGGGGCCCACTGGGTGCACATCCCGCGCCTGCACGACGCGGTGCACCTCGCGCGGGTCGTGCGCGAGGCCAAGGAGAGCGACCTCGCCGATCTCCGCCGCCTCGAACGGGACGCCCTCGCGGCGCGGCGCGAGGTCCTCGACTAAGGGCGGCCGGCGGCCCCCGCCGCCGCCCCGCTCACCCGCCGCGCGCGACGATCCAGTCGCCGACGAGCCGCCGCAGCGTCGGCAGCGGCACCGAGCCCGAGCCGAGGACCACGTCGTGGAACGCCCGCACGTCGAACCGGGGGCCGAGCCGCCGCTCGGCCTCCGCCCGAAGCGCGCGGATCTCGAGCTCGCCGATCTTGTACGCCAGCGCCTGGCCGGGCCATCCGATGTAGCGGTCCACCTCGGTCGTCACCTCGTGGATCGCCAGCGCCGTGTTCGCCGCCATGTAGTCGATCGCCTGCTGCCGGCTCCACCCCTTCCAGTGGAGCCCCGTGTCCACCACCAGCCGGCAGGCCCGCCACATCTCGTAGGTGAGCCGACCGAAGTCGCTGTACGGGTCGCGGTAGAAGCCCATGTCGAGGCCGAGCCGCTCGCTGTAGAGTCCCCACCCCTCGCCGAAGGCACTGAAGTAGCCGCGGCGCCGGAACTCGGGGATGCCCTCGAGCTCCTGGGCGAGCGCCGTCTGCAGGTGATGGCCGGGCACCGCCTCGTGCAGCGTGAGCGCCTCGAGGGTGTACAGCGTGCGGCTGCGCAGCGACGTGGTGTTCACCCAGTACTCCCCCGCCCGCGTCCCGCCGATCGGGGCCCCGCTGTAGCGGCCGGCGGTGTACTTGGGCGCGAGGTGCGCGGGCACCGGCACCACGCCGTACGGCTGCCGCGGCAGCCGCCCGAACTGCGAGGGCAGCGCCCAGTCCACGCGCTTGGCGATGTCGCGCGCGCGGCCGAGGAGCTCCTCGGCGCTCTTCGGGGCGAAGCGCGGGTCCGTGCGCAGGAACCGCAGGAACTGGGCGTGCGTCCCGCGGAAGCCGGCGGTCGCGCGCACGCGGTCCATCTCGGCGCGGATGCGGGCGACCTCCGCCAGGCCGATCGCGTGCACGCTGTCGGGCTCGAGTGGCAGCGTCGTGAAGTGCCGCACCTGCTGGCGGTAGAACGCCTCGCCATCCGGCAGCAGGCGCGCGGCCAGCGTGGCGCGCGTCCTCGGCCGGTACTCCTCGGTGAAGAAGCGGAACAGGTCGCCGTAGGCGCGCGCGACGCTGTCGGCGATGACGCGCGCGAGCCGCTGGCGCACCCGCCGGCGGTCGGGCTCGCTCACCGAGGCCGGCAGCCGCGTGACCGGCTCCCAGAAGACGGACGCCTCGGGATCGGGGGTCACCAGCTGCATGGTGCTCTCCATCCCCTCGAGGATGATCCGCGGCGGGACGTAGCCCTCGGCCAGCCCTCGGCGCATCCACGCGACGTGCTCGCGGAAGTACCGCGGCACCTCCTCGAGGCGCCGCGCATAGCGCTCGATGTCCTCGGGCGTGCGCGCCGGCGTGATGCGCGGCAGGCCGGCGATCCCGGTGTGGAAGCCCCCTTCGGCGTTCACGGGAATGCGGATCGTGCGGCGCTCGAGCTCGTCGAGGTCGTCGCGCCACCGCAGCGCGAGGATCTCGGCCGTCACGCGCTCCTGCCCGGCAAGTGTCGCCTGGTCCATCCGCGCGAGCTCGGCGAGGAAGGCGCGCAGGGAGTCGGCCTGGCGGGCGAGCGCGTCGGGAGCCACCGATCCCAGCCGGTCGTCGTAGCCCGGCACCCCGGCGTAGGTCGCGGCCACGGGGTTCTCGCGCAGCGACCACTGCCAGTAGCGGTCGGCGAGCACGTTGACGGGGGACTGGGCGGCGAGCCGGGACGTCGCGGCGAGCGCGGCCAGAGCGACGGCGTGGCGGAGCGTCATGCGCGGGTCGGGTCGGGGGCGGTTGGGGGCACCGGGCGGCGCGCCCGTGGTCAGAGCAGGTCGTTGACCGGATTGGGATCACCTTCGGCGAAGCGCGTCGGTCGCAGGGGCCGCACGTCCATCGAGGTCACCCGGCCCGTAACGAGCCACTCCGCCGCGAGCTCGCCGAGGATCGGCGAGTGCATCACGCCGTGCCCGGACGACCCGTTGACGAGCAGCAGGTTGGGGCACGCCGGATCGTAGCCGAAGCAGACGGTCTTGTCGGGCGACATCTCGTACAGGCCGGCCCAGTGCGCGCCGTCGTCGAGGTGCGCGTGCGCCATGGCCGGCACCCGCTCGCGTGCCATCGCCCAGGTGGCGTCCACCCACGGCCGGTGCACGTGGAGCGAGAACGGGTCGTCGCTCGGCGTGTCCACCGGCCAGTTGAGCAGCGCCTGCCCGTCGCGGACACGCAAGTGGAAGCCGTCGCGGACCCAGATGGTCATCGGCAGAGCGTCGGGCAGGCCGTGGCCGAGCGCGACGGCGATCTGGCGGCGCGTCGGGACGACCGGCAGCGCGAGCCCGGCCATCGCCGCGACGCCTCCCGCCCAGGCGCCGGTGCAATTGACGACGTGCGGCGACGCCCAGCGCTCGCCAGCCGCGCTGCGCACGGCGGTGATGCGCCCGTCGGCCGCGCGCTCGAGGGCCGTGACGCGCGTGCCCCAGTGCACGGTCGCCCCGCCGCGCTGCGCGCCCTCGAGGTATCCCCGCAAAATCTCGAGCGGTCGGATCGTCCCGTCGCTCGGGCACCAGGACGCGCCGATCACCCCGTCGTACGACACGTGCGGGTTGATGCCCGCGAGGTCGTCCGCCGCGAGCTCGGTCGCCTCGAAGAGTCCGCAGTCCCGCTGGATGGCGCGCGAGCGCCGGAAGCCCGCGAGCTGCTCTGCGGTGTCGCACAGGAAGAGGTAGCCGACCGGCCGGTACTGCGGATCGGTCCCGACCTCGTCGCGGAAGCGCACGAGCTTCGCGCGCGAGGCGAGCGAGAGCCGCACGTTGGCCTCGGTCGAGAACTGGCCGCGGTAGCCGCCGGTGGCGCGCCCCGTCGAGCCCGCTCCCGGGCCGATGGCGGCGTCGAGCAGCGTCACCCGGCGCACGCCCCGCTGCGCGAGGTGCCACGCCACCGACGCCCCCATCACGCCGGCCCCGAGGATCAGGACGTCTGGTGCCTTGGCCATAGGCGGTCGAATTGAACGTCCGGCGGTGCCGCTCGAAAGAGGGAGTGGCGGCGCGCCGCCGGCGCCTGTCGATTCCCCGTGCGCCCCTCCGTTCCCTCGACCCCGCGGCCGCCGCCGTCCCGATCCATGCGCCTCACCCGCTTCGTCCGCCTCGCGCTCGCCGCGTTACCCGCGACCGCCGCCGCGCAACCCGTGACCGCGCTGGTCGGCGGCACGCTCCTCGACGGCCACGGCGGTCCGCCGCTCCGCAACAGCGTCGTGCTCGTCCGCGGCGAGACGATCCAGGCGGTCGGCACCCTCGGCACCCTCGCCGTGCCCGTCGGCGCGACGGTCATCTCCACCGAGGGGATGACCGTCCTGCCCGGCCTGTGGGACATGCACGTCCACCTCATGCTCGCCGGCCACGGCAACTACGCCACCTGGGACCGCGTGTACCCGCCTCGGCTCGGGCCGGAGATCCTTCCCGCCACCGCCCGGCAGACGCTGCTCGCGGGCGTCACGAGCGTCCGCGACCTTGGCGCGCCCCTCGACGAGATCCTCGCGCTCAAGCGGCGCGTGGACGCCGGCGAGCTGCCCGGCCCGACGATCTACCCGAGCGGCCCCTTCCTGCAGCACGCCCCGTATCCCGGGACGGAGGCCTTCCGTTGGGGGATCAGCGGTCCCGACGACGCGCGGGCGAAGGTGCGGCGCCTCGCCGAGGCGGGGGTCAAGGTCATCAAGCTGATCGACCAGGATGAGATGTCGATGGACGAGGTGCGTGCCGTCGTGGAGGAGGCGCACGCGCGCAGACTGCCCGTCGTCGCCCACGCGCACCGGCCGGAGGAGATCCGCCGCGGCCTTGCCGCGGGGGTGGACTGCTTCGAGCACACGGGGCTCGCCACGGCGTCGCGGTATCCCGACGACATCGTCGCCGCCCTGCGCGAACGCGCGGCGCGCGGCAACCTGCCGCCCCTCTACTGGACGCCGACGATCAGCGTCCTCGATGGCTACCTCGCCAAGCGCGACGACGACGAGTTCCTCGACGACCCGGCGTGGCAGCTCGGCCTGTCGCGCACGACGGTAGCCGACATCCGCGCGTCCCTCGCGCGCCTGGATACGCTGTCGTACTACCGCTTCGTCCCCGCCCGGAAGCCGTGGCTGGCCGCGAAGTTCCGCCAGTTGCGCGAGAGCGGCGTGCGCCTGCTCGTCGGCACCGACGGCGGCGTGCCGGCCACGTGGCACGGCACCAGCACCATCGAGGAGATGGTCGCCTGGGTGCGGGACTTCGGCATGGAGCCGATGGAGACGATCCGCGCGGCGACCTACTGGCCGGCGCTGTCGCTGGGCGTGCTGGAGCGCGTGGGGACCGTGACGCCGGGCAAGGTCGCCGATCTCGTCGTGGTGCGCGGGAACCCCCTGCAGGACATCACGCGCCTGCGGCAGGTGGCCGTCGTGCTCTCGCGCGGTCGGCGCGCGGTTCCCTGACCGCATCCGCTTGACTTCGTGGTTCCCGCCGGGTTTCGTCCGTGGGCCGTTGCACGGCGCGCCGTGCGGTCCTTCCCCGGAGCCACGTTCATGGGTACGAGCAGCAAGTCGCCGAAGGACTCGGCGCGCACGACCGGCGAGTTCGTCGGCACCCACGCCGTGGCCGATGCGCTCGCGCGCGCGGCCTCGGAAAGCTGTCGGCAGCACGAGCGCCTCGACGCCGTGATGCGCAACGGCAATCCCGAAGTCGAGCTCGAAGGGATCGCCACCGTCGCCGAGGCGTGCGACGCGCACGTGCGGACCCTCGTGGCGGCCTTCGAGCGGGCGGCACCGGGCGCGTTCGGCGACGAGGCCCAGCGCCGCGCCGCCAGCGCCCTGTGGTTGGCCAGCCGCGACTTCGTCCGCCGCCACGACGGCTGCGACCTCGCCGAACGCGAGCTCAAGCGCCACTCCGCGCAGAAGCTCACCGAACTGCACGCCGAGTTCGAACTGCAGGCCTCCGCGCTGCTTGCCCTGCGGCAGGCGGTCACGGCCTACCGCAAGCTGCGCCCCGACGCCGCGTCGTGACCCCGACGGCGGCCCGCGTCGCCGTCGCGTGGGCCGTCGCGTGGGCCGTCGGCCTCCTGCCGGCCGCGCGTCCGGCGGCGGCGCAGCGCGCCGCCCCTCCCCGCCCCGATTCGACGTACGAAACCGAGACGCTGCGCGCCCTGGTGGGCCGCGCGGCGGCGCGCGCGCTGGCACCGCGCGCCTACGTCGCGTGGACCGAGCAGGAAGCCGCCACCTTCCGCGAGCGCGACGACGGACGCGTCGTGCCGCAGGTGATCCAGCAGACCCAGGGGCTGTTGCGCTGGCACGCCGACACCGGCGCGGAGCAGCGGAGTGCCGCCGCGCGCGCCGAGACCTACGAGCTCGACCCGGCGGGCGAACAGGGGCTGCGCGCGGGCTGGACGATGCCGCTGCTCGTCGGCGACCGCTTCCGGCTGCGGCAGCCCGCAGTGGCGACACCCAACGGGCTCGAACGCATGGTGCTCGGGACCGTCGGCGCCGTCGCCACGGCCCTCGACACCGTGGAGGTCGTGCATCCCCTCGCGAAGGACCGCGAGCGGGTTTACCGCTACGCCGGCGGCGACTCGCTCCCGCTGGTGCTCGACGACGGCAGCGCGGTGTCGGCGGTGCGCATCCGCGTCCGGCCGGTGGGGCGGCCTCCCGAGGGCTCCCACGTGTTCACCGGCGAGCTCTGGGTCGAGGCCGTCTCGGGGCTGGTGCGCCGGCTCGTCGGCCGGGTGGACCGCGTGCGCTCGGACGCCGGCCGGGCCCGCGCGTTCCTCACCGGCGACGTCGAGCCGCTGGCGTATCTCGATGCCCAGGGGATCGTGCTCGAGGACCGCGCCCTCGCTTCGCGGGTCCACATCGAGGTGCGCGCCCGCGCGTTCGCGCGCGAGGGCGCCTCCG
The DNA here is from genome assembly GCA_021298835.1 of Gemmatimonadota bacterium. GTDB lineage: Bacteria > Gemmatimonadota > Gemmatimonadetes > Gemmatimonadales > Gemmatimonadaceae > JAJTHG01. The sequence continues at coordinate 30,200 of JAJTHG010000001.1, read as the reverse complement.
TCGTCCGCCGCGTCTCGACGACGTGGTACGAATCGGTTGACGCGGGTCCCGCGCCGCAGCCAGTCACGGTCCCACCCTTCCGGTTGGTGCCCGGGTTGTCCGCGCCGGCGCGGGGGTGGCGGATGCCGCTCGGGGAAGCCACGAGCCCGGTCGCCGGCTCCGACGCCCGCTTCATGCCCTGGTGGCCGGAGCGCGAGCGTCCCACCGGTCCGGCGATCGGCCTTATCGAGGTGCGGCGCGAGACCGACCTGTACCACTACAACCGCGTCGAGGGGGTCTTCACCGGTTCGGGGCTCACGGTGCGGTTGCGCGACCGGTTGCCCGGCGCCGTGCTGCGCCTCGTCGGCGGCTGGGCGTGGAACGAGCGCACGTTCCGCGGACGGGGTTCGTTCACGCGCACGGCCGGCGGCACGTCCATGTTCCTGGGGGCCGGCCGCTTCCTCGACCTGACCAACGACTTCCGCTCGCCGTACGACTCGGGCTCGACGTGGGGGCCGTTCCTGCTGTCGCAGGACCCCTACGACTACGTGGACCGGCGCTACGCGCGCCTGGGCGTCGAGACGGCGATTCCCGACGCCGACGCGGTCGTGCGCCTCGAAGCGGGACTCGTGGACGATCGCTCCGTGCGGCGGTCGGTCACCGGCGGCCTCTTCGGGGGCGACTTCCTGCCGAACCGTCCGGTCGATCCGGGGCTGTACGGGCGCGGCATCGCCCTCGTGGAGTGGCAGCGCAATGCCGACCTCGACCCGACGCGACGGCGCATCGGCGTCGTCGGGCGCGTCGAGTTCGCCGACGGCGATCTCACCTACCAGCGGATCGAGGGGCGTGTGGTGGCGCGGACGCGCTTCGGCCCGGGGACGCTGGCCGCCGTCGGCCACGCGGGAGCGGTGCTCGGGCAGCCGCCGGCGCAACAGCTCTTCGAGCTCGGGGCGCAACAGCACCTGCCCGGCTATGCCTACAAGGAGTTCGCCGGCGACCGGGCGGCCGTGCTCGACGTCGTCTCGGCCGTCCCGTTCGGCGTCCTCGACGAGCCGATCGGCGAGGTCGCTGGTGTGGTCGTGCCCCCGCTGGCGCCGGCACTGCAGATCGGCCTGAGCGCGGGCTGGACGGACCTGGTCTCGCCCTTCGCGCGGGCGGCGGCGGCGCGTCTGGGCGCGGTGTTCGATCCGCTGACGGGCGTCGCGCTGCGAGACGCGGCCGGCCTGGTCCGCACGCCCCGGGCGACGGGGAACGTGCGCACGACGATCAACGTCGGCGTGCAGTTCTTCGGCGGGGCGCTTTACGTGGGAGCGGGCCGCGCGGTGGACACCGCGGCGGATGCGCCGCGCGTCTGGCGCGCGGTGATCGCGTTCGGTCGGCTGCTCTGAGCCGCGCCGCGCGCGAAGTCGAGCGCGGGCGTCCAGTACGTCAGCGTCGGGCGGGCGTGGCCGTCCGCGTGGGCCGGGCCGGAGAGCCGTACGAGGCGCGCGCCGTCCCCGGCGGCGGCCGCGACCGAGTCGGCCATGGCCATGGGAAAGGTGCGGTCGCCGTCGCTGTGAAGGACGAGCAGCGGCAGCGCGAGCGTGCGGACCGCGCGCACGTTGTTCCAGAGGTCGGGCATCACCCAGGTTGTCCACGGCGGGACGGCGAGGTACGCCACCGCCCCCGCGCGGGCCGACGAATAACCGGCGACGAGCGCGATGCCGTCCGGCCGCGGGACGAGCGCGGGGGCCGCGGCGAGCACCGGCCCGGTGCCGAGCGAGTACCCGAGGTACACGTAGCGCCGGCCGTCGCCGAAATGCGCGTGGGCTGCGGCCCACGCCGCCGCGACGTCCTCGGTGCAGTGCGCGGCCGTGGCGCGGCCGGTGCTGGCCCCGAAGCCGGAATAGTCGAACACGAAGGAGGCCACGCCAGCGGAGCGCCAGAGCGCCTGCACGTCCGCCCAGTACGAGAGCGCCTCGTTGGTGCCGTGCGCGACGACCAGCACCGGTGCGCCCGGCGCCGCGGCGTCCACCGCGACGGCGTCGAGGCGACGCGTGCCGCTCCGCACCGCGAGTCGGGTGAAGGGCGCCCCGAAGGTAGCCGGCGTCTCGGGACCATTGGGCGGCGTCACGAGGCCGCCCCGTTCGAAGAGCCGGTAGCCCACGCCGCGGACGCCGATGAACGCGAGGCCGAGCAGCGCCACGGCGCCTGCGAGCAGAACCTTCGAATCGGCGACCCGACGCGGGGGCGCCGCCACGGTCACGGACGGGCGAACGGGGTGCCCGTGTTGCGGCGCGTCTCGGCGACGTTCCGCTCGAACCGCACGAGCTGCGCCGGATCGAGGACCAGCCGCAGTTCGGCCAGCTCCTGCTCGCGGTAACGGTTCGCGCGGGCCTGGTACTTCTGCAGCCGCTCGGCGTCCCCGTTCTTGCCGGCCTCGGTCTCCTCGCGCACGACGTCGAGCGCCGGGAGGAGGAGCGGGTTGAACTTCGCCTCGATCGCCTCGACCTGCGTCTTCTGGTCGGGCGTGAGAGTGACGCCGCGCAGGAACGCGCCGAGCGAGACGATCTCGTCGGACTTCGCGACGCGGGGCCTGTCGGGCGCGGGGGCCCGCGTAGGGTCGGGACCCATGCCGCCCATACCGCGGGCCCCCGGGCCCATCATGCCGCCGCCCATGGGGAACTGGGCGTGCGCGATGGCCGGGCTGACGAGCAGGGCGACGACGGCGAGGAACCGCAGCATGATCCAAAAGATGGGGGCGATGGGCACGATCGCGCTACCTTTCCGCGTTTGCCCGGTTCGTACCCCCAGTCCACGCCCCGTGTTGCTTCCGCTGCTGCTCGCCTTGCAGGCCGCCGGGGCGCCGCCGCCGCGCTCTGCGGCGGCGGCGCCCGCCGCGGTGGCGCGTCCGGCCGAGCCGGCGGCGGCGGGCGTGCCGGCGGCGACGTCGCCCGACGGGGCGCGGCGCGTCGGCGAGGTCTTCAGCGGCCGCGCGGGCGCGACGTCGCTCTCGGTGCCGGCCCCGCGTTCCGAGGCGACGATCACCGTGGACGGCGTGCTGGACGAGCCGGTGTGGGACGAGGCCGCGCGCCTGACCGGCTTCAGCACGTACAGTCCGGTGGACGGGCGCCCGTCCCGCGACTCGACCGACGTGCTCGTCTGGTACTCCAGCACGGCGATCCACTTCGGCGTGCGGGCGTACGCCGGTCCGGGGCAGGTGATGGCGACGCTGGCCGACCGCGACCGCATCACGAACGACGACTGGGTGCAGATCCTGCTCGACACGTTCAACGACAAGCGGCGGGCGTTCATGTTCGCGGTGAATCCGCTCGGCATCCAGACCGACGGGATGCGGAGCGAAGGCGCCGGCGGCCCGGGCTTCAACCGCGCGGCCCTCGCGGCGAGCGACCTGTCGCAGGATTTCATCTGGCAGTCGAAGGGACGCATCACCGACTGGGGCTACGAGGTGGAACTGCGCGTCCCCTTCAAGTCGCTGCGCTTCCAGGCCGGCCGCACGCAGGACTGGGGGATCCAGGTGGTGCGCAACACGCAGCGCACCGGCTATCAGGACACGTGGGCGCCCGTCAAGCGCGCCGGCGCCAGCTTCCAGGTGCAGAGCGGCCGGCTCACGGGGCTCACCGACTTGCGGCGCGGCCTCGTGCTCGACGTCACGCCGGTCACCACCGCCTTCGCGAACGGGGCGCCGTCGGCGGGTACGGCGGGCGAGGCGTGGCGCTACGCGTCGCGCGGGCAGTTCGGCGCGGACGTGCGGTGGGGGGTGACCCCGAACCTCACGATGAACGCGACGGCGTTTCCCGACTTCTCGCAGGTCGAGGCCGACGTCGGGCAGATTCCCGGCGACGTCCGGTTCGCCCTGTTCTTCCCGGAGCTGCGGCCGTTCTTCACCGAGGGGAGCGAGCAGTTCGACTCGCCGGGCCGACTGGTGTACACCCGCCAGATCGTGCAGCCGATCGCGGCGGCCAAGCTCACCGGCAAGCTCACGCGCGCCGACCTCGGCGTGCTGGCGGCGGTGGACGGCGCGGCGTACTCGGCCGACGGCCGGTCGAACCCCCTCTTCGGCATCGTGCGCTACCGGAAGGACCTCGGGCTCGCGTCGAACGCAGGCGTCGTCCTCACCGAGCGCCAGGAGGCCGGCGGCTTCAATCGCGTGCTCTCCACCGACGCCCGCATCTTCCTCACGCCGATCTACACCCTGAGCTACAACGTCGGCGGCTCGTGGACGGGGACGCCGCAGGCGACCGGGGCCTTCGCCCCGAACTTCGACGTCGGGCTCGGGCGTACCGGCCGCGGCGCGGGCTTCCTGTACGGCATCACCGGCATCTCCGACCGCTTCGAGACGCGCGCGGGCTTCGTGCCGCGCAACGACTTCGTCGAGCCGCGGATCTTCCAGCGCTTCTCGTTCTTCTCGACGCCCGGGTCGTGGTGGGACCAGCACACGATCTTCTTCGCGACCCGCGCGCTGTGGAACTGGGACGGGTTCGGGCGCGACCTGCCGCTCGAGCGGCGCCTGAGCGTCAGCAACACGCTCACCTTCCGCGGCGGGTGGAACGCGTCGGTCGTCCCCGGCGTCGAGTGGTTCCGCTTCGACCCGGCCCGCTACGCCGATTACCGCGTCCTGGCACCGGGCCCCGAGGGACCCGACGCGCGTCCCTTCACGCCCGGCCGCACGATCGCGGCGCGCTACGTCCGCGCCGACGTCCGGACGCCGCAGTTCCGGTATGCCGGGTTCGCCGGCAGCGTCGCCGTGTCGAACGCCGAGCCCGACTTCTTCGAGACCGACATCACCGACCGCTTCGACTGGGACGTCACCGCCGACCTGCGCCCCACGCCGAAGATCCGCGCGCAGGCGCTCTGGCGGCACTCGCAGTTCACCCGCCAGCGCGACGGGACGCGCCTGCTCACGACCACGATTCCGCGGCTCCGGCTCGAGTACCAGCTCAACCGCTGGGTCTTCTTCCGGTTCGTGGGCCAGTACGAGCGCCGCTTCCGCGACGCCCTCCGCGACCCGGCGACGGGATTCCCGATCGGGCGCCTGCAGGCCGGCGGCACCGTGGCGCCGGTCGCGGCCCTCAACAGCAACCGGCTGCGCGCCGACTGGCTCTTCTCGTTCCTGCCGAATCCCGGGACCGTGGTCTTCGCGGGCTATGGCTCCACGGTCACCGAGGACGACGCGTTCAGCTTCCGCCGGATGGAGCGGCAGCAGGACGGCTTCTTCGTGAAGGTCAGCTACCTGATGCGGGCCGGTGGGCTGCGGTAGGGTCGGGCCCCGGGCCTACTTCCCGCGCAGTTCGCCGAGCAGCGTCGCGATCTCCTTCAGCCGTTCCTCGTCGCCGAACTCCCCCACGGCCAGCTTCGCCCCCGCCTCGAGCTGCGCCCGCGCCTCGGCGGGCTTGTCGTCGCGCACCAGCGCCCGGGCGTAGTCGAGGCGGAACATGATGAAGTCCGGCCGCAGTTCGACCGCCTTGCGGAGGTTGGCGGTGGCCTCGCCGAGCGTCGCCCAGCCGAGCCCGACCGGCATCCGGAGCGGGCGCGGGGTCTCGAGGAGCTTGAGGTGCGTGCGGCCGAGGATGTAGTGCGCCGTCGCCTGCTGCGCGGCGCCGCCGTCGCCGAGCTTGAGCGCCTGCTGGGCGTCGTCGCGGACGGTCTTGACGAGGTCGGCGGCCTCGAGCGTGCCACGGAAGAGCGCGATCTTGCCGCCCGAGGCGGCCCGGCGCACGTAGCCGGCGGCGGTCTTTGGGTTGGCGGCGATCGCCTGGTCGGCGAAGCCGCGCGCCTGCAGGTAGAACGTCTCGCCGGCCTTGTCGCCCGCCTGGTCCCCGAGCAGGTTCCAGACGCGCGACAGGCGCCAGAGCACCTCGAAGTCCTTCGGGGCGACGCGACGGGCCTGCTCGATCGTCGCGCGGGCGTCGGTGAGCCGGGCCGCCGCCAGCAGTGAATCGGTCCGTGCGGTCAGTTCGGCCACGTCCTGCGCCGCCAGCGGCGCGACCAGCGGCGCGACCAGCGGCGCGACCAGCGGCGCGACCAGCGGCGCGACCAGCGGCGCGACCAGCGGTGTCGCCGGGAGCACCGCCGACAACAGTGTCACCATTCGCCAGCCCCTGCCGATGCCCATCGTTTCGCTCCGTGTCGTGCGTCCGTCGTGGATTCGCGTCCTCCCCGCGCTCGCGGGGCTGCTCAGTATCGCCGCGACCCCGGCGTACGCGCAACGCGAGCAGTGGGCCGTCCGCTACGAGGGCTTCGGGCGCGGCGGCACCACGACCCCGTGGACGCCCGGCGGGGCCCCGTCGGCGGTGATGCTCGACAGCGGCATCACCGCGCAGCAGGTGACGGTACAGGGCGGCCTGCGCCGCGTGTACGGCAAGGACCAGAACCTGATGGTGCTGCACGGATTCGTCGCCCGCGCCGCGCGGCTCGGGTTGCCCTGGCCGCAGGGGGCCGTGCCGGGCTCGTCGGTCGCGCGCCAGCCGCTCGACCTCTACGCCCTGCAGTACGACTTCTGGTGGCTCAACACCGTCAGCGACGTCACCACGCTCGGCGTCATCGCGCGGCCCGGGCTCTTCACCGACGGTCGTGACATCGGCCTCGATCACTTCCGGCTCGAAGGCGCCGTGTTCGTTGACCGCGTCGTGGGCGACAACACCACGCTCGGCTTCGGGCTCGCCTACGGCTCGAACTTCGGCGTCGCGATTCCCGTGCCGGTGCTGCACGTGGTGCATCGCCGCGGCACGAAGGTGCTCCTCGACGGCTTCCTGCCGCAGCGGCTCACCGCTTGGTGGTTCCCGCGGAAGGGACTCGACGTCGGCCTCGAGGCCCAGCTCTTCGGGGCGCAGTACCGGCTGGGCGATCCCGCGTCGCAGCCGCGCAGCGCGGGGCAGTTCCAGTTCGCCAACGGCACGGTCGGGCCGGTGCTGCGGTGGAACCTCTTCGGGAAGACGTACCTGAACGTCGAGGCGGGGACGACGGTGGTCCGGCGCTTCAACTTCGCTCGGTTCGCGACGGGACCCGGCGAGGCGGTGCTTGGCTACGCGCCGGGCAACGCGCCGTACGTCAAGCTGGGGCTGGTGTCGCTCTACTGACGGGAGCGGCGACGGCCGTCGCGCCGCGCCGACGGTCACAGCCAGCCCCGCAGCCGGTAGTAGGCCCACGCGATCGTTTCGTACATGCCGAGCCGCACCGCCCGCACGCGGTCCGCCGGCGACTTGAGCGACCGGAACGCCGCATCGCGCGATGTTGCGGCGACGCACGTCACCGAGAGCTTCTCTCGCTCGAACAGGGCGCAGGCGCGCCTGGTGTGCATCGGTGACGTCACGACGGCGACCCGCGTGAAGCCCTCCCGGGCCGCGAGGGCTGCGGTGGCCTGCGCCTCGTCGCGCGTGTCGAAGACCTCGCGCGTGACGATCCACCGGGCGCCGAGGCCGGCAAGGGCGATCAACCGTCCTTGGTCGGCCTCGGTCGTGATCGCCGGGTCTTCGGGCAGCCGGAAGCGGGTCGTCACGAGAATCGGCGTCCCGAGCCTCTTGGCCAGCCCGAGGCCCGTCAGCAGCCGGTCCGCACCGACGCCGTCGAGCTGGCCGTCGGCGGTCAGCATCGCCGAAAGCACCACCACCGCCTGCACGCCGTCCTTGGGAACGCTGTCGTCGCGGACGAAGCGCCGCGTGAACTGGCGCGCGACGTCCGGCGTCGCCACCGTGGCGGTCAGCATGGCGACGGCGAGGAAGTTCGCGAGCCATAGCAGGCGGGCGGCGCCGAGCAGCCCCAGCAGGGCGCCGACGCCCAGACTCGGCAGGACGCCCCCCCAGACGCCGAGCTTGCCCGCGAGGCCGAGATGCGCGAGGAGCACCCACGCCGTGACGGCGAGGATCGCTCCCGCCGCTACGCCACGGCCGCGCTCCGCGCCGGCGGCCGGTGCCTTGCCCTTCGGCGGCATCAGCCCGCCCCCGCGCCGAATCGGCGGGCGCGAAGGGCGAGCATGGTGGCCGGGTCGTCGCTGATCAGCCCGCGGACACCTGCCGCCCAGAGCCGCTCGCCCTGGGCGGGATCGTTCACCGTCCAGACGTGCACCGGGACCCCCGCCCCGGCCGCCGCGCGCACGAAGCCCGCCATCGGCAGGGGGAGGCCCCAGTGGGTGGCGGGCATGGCGATGACGCGATACGGGAGTGCCGGCGCTGTCCGCCCGAGCAGCGCGCGCGGGAAGAGCCGCACGAGGTCGGCCTGCGACGCGCCGGTGGCGATCGCCGAGCCAGCGAACGGTGGCATGGCGGCGGAGACGAACGATGCGACGATGCAGCGCGCCTCCGCGCGCGCCGCCTCGATCAGGCGGCGAAGCGGGCGCGCCACCTCGGGCACCTTGAGCTCGATCAGCAGCGGGACGTCGGGAAAGGCCTCGAGGACCTCGGCGAAGCGCGGAATGCGCACGCCGGTGCCGCGGTACGGGGTGTCGCCGGCGCGCGCGAAGCGTGCGCCGGCGTCGAGGTGCGCCAGCTCGCTCCACGAGAGCGCCGCGACGGCCCCGCGGCCGCCGGTGGTGCGCGCCACGGTGGGATCGTGGTGCACCACCACCTCGCCGTCGGCGCTCAGTCGGACGTCGAGCTCGAGGGCGTCCACGCCGAGCGCGACCGCCTGGCGGAAGGATTCGAGTGTGTTCTCGGGGGCGTGCGCGGCGTTGCCGCGGTGGCCGACGATGGGGCGGAGGTCGCGGTGGAGGAGGGGATGCATGTGACGGGCACGAAAACGCATCGGCGCCGGCCCCCGCAAGGGAGCCGGCGCCGATGCGCCGAGCCGGTTCAGCTCAGAACGTGTACGACAGCCGGGTCATCACGAGGCGGCCGATGTTCGGCACGCCGGCGAAGGTAGGCACCTGGTTGTCGAACAGGTTGGTCGCAGTGAGCGACCAGAGCGCGTCCTTGCCGCCGAGCTGGAAGCGGTAGGTGAGCCCCAGGTCGAGCATCATGTTGACCGGGACGCCGCCGAACTGCGAGTTGTAGGCGAACGTGCCCGCCGGGCAGGTGCCGCCGAAGCGGGTGATCGGGCCCGGCGTCGCGTTGGCGATGGCGCCCGGGTTGCCCGGGGCGATCGCGTTGCAGTAGCCGGTGTTGTACACGCCCGAGTTCACTTGGAAGGCGTCGGTGTAGCGGCCGCGGACCTCGCCGCCCCAACCCTTGCCGGGCTCCTGCTGGTACCGGACCGTCAGTTGGCCGCGGAGGCCCGGCGAGTTCGTCGCGAGCGGCAGGCCGTTCGAGTCGAGGAACTCGCCGAACTGCGTGCGGTTCACGCCGCCAATGGTGCCGCTGAGCGTCCACTGGTTGTCCAGCAGGTACTGCATGGACGCGTCGGCACCGTACACCCACAGGCGACCTTCGATGGTCTGGTAGGTCGCGAGGAGGTCCGGGCTCTGCCCGAAGGTCGCGTCGTTGAAGGTGATCGTACCGAGCGGCGCGCGGGCGAGATTGCCGAGAGCCGCCGGGACGAAGCCGTTGATGGCTCCCGAGACGATGCCGTTGACGAGGGTCGGGATGACCGTGGTGGGGACGCCGGCCGCCCCGAGGGCGCCGGCGAGCGCCGTGGTGTAGCCGGAGCCGACTACGCCCGTCTGCAGACGCGCCCCCATGTAGCCGCCGATCGCCGCCTGGTTCGCGGGGCTGCCGGCGTCCATGAAGACGCTCGGCGTCGCGAGGCCGGCCGGCGTGCCGACGTCGCGTCGGAGCTGGGTCCAGCCCGCGAAGTCCATCGAGAAGCGCTGGCCGATCGCCCCCTTCCAGCCGATCTCGAAGGTCTCGTTGTACGTCGCGCGCAGGCGCGCAAGGTCGGCGAGGACCGCCGGCTGGATGTTCGCGGTGGCGTTGTTGATGAAGGCGACGCGCGTCGGGATGTTCGCCGTGCTCGGGGCCCCGGACCGCAGGGCGTCGATGCCGCCGGTGGCGGCGGTCGCCGTCGCCGTGGCGACCGCGCCGACGATCGTCGGAATCAGCGCCCCGAGGCCGGCCTGCGTCAGCGCCGTCTGGATCGCCTGGTTGAACGCCCCCTGCAGCCCCGCGGCGGGCCCGCCGATGAGCGCGGTCCGCTGCGCGGTGACGAGCCCGTTCCATGCCGTCGCGGCGTTGGCGCCGGTCTGCAGGAACGTGCCCGGCGTGCCGCCCGGGACGAACGGCGAGCGCATGCAGAACGCCCCGAACACCGAGCCGGTGCCGCACGAACGGTCGAACTGCCAGCCGTTCGCGTTGCCGAGCGCGCGCAGGTCGTAACCCGAGCCGCCGAGGTTGCGGGCGTTGATGAGGTCGAGGAAGAACGCGAAGTTCGCCGGCGTGTTGAACGCGCGGTTGTACGTCAGGCGCCAGGTCTCGTTCGCGTTCGGCTTCCAGAGCAGCGCCGCGCGGGGCGAGAAGAACGTCCCCTCGAGCTGGCTATGGTCGTCCACGCGGATCGCACCGAGGAGCTCGAGCGTGTTCGTGAGCTTGTACTTGCCCTGCACGTAGCCGCCGATCTCGGTCACGTCGGCGTTGTTCTCGTTGCGGCCGTTGATCGTCCCGGCAGTGTTCGGACGGGTGGCGATGTAGTCGGCGCCGTAGGTGAGGTCGAGCTTGCCGGCGGTCAGGCCGTGCTGGACCTGCGCCGAGAAGACCTGCGACTTGTCCACGATCGGCTGGCCCGAGCGGAGCAGGAAGGTGTTCGTGATGCTCTGCCCGTTGTCGTTGCCGGCGTCCGACGAGTTGAGGAACGCCTGCGCGAAGAATCGGCCCCAGCGGACGCGCTGCTGGATGTTCTGGTACGTCCAGCCCTTGATCTGCGAAGTGCCGTTGGCACCCGTGAGCTCCATGCCGTTGTTGACGTTCGTGAAGCCGTAGGTCGTGATGAGCTCGAGGTCACCCTTCTCGCCGCGGGGACGCCAGTCGAGGCGCGCCTCGCCCGTGTAGCGGCCCACGTCGAAGTTGCGGACGTTCGGCTGACCGGCGCGGCCCGGGGGGGCGGCTGCCGCGAACGTGGTGGGCTCGGCGAGGTCGGTGAACCGGAAGTCCTGCCCCTGCATGTACTCGCCCGAGAGCTTCACGCCGACCTTGTCGCCGATCGTGTGCGCGGTGCGCAGCCCGGCGCGGATGATGCTCTGCGAGCCGCCGTCCACCGAGATCGTCGTCCCCTGCGAGTTGAACGGCGACTTCGTGATGATGTGCATCGCACCGTTGCCCGAGTTCGGGCCGTAGAGCGCCGAGGCCGGACCGTTGAGCACCTCGACCCGCTCGATGTCCTCGTTCGTGCCCGTGAACAGGAAGGGGACGTTCACGCGCAGCGACGGCACGCCGGCGAAGCGGTAGTCCTGCAGCATCAGCATCGCGCCGGAGAACGCGTTGTTGAAGCCGCGCGAGACGATGTTCGACTGCACGATGCCGCCGGTCGAGATGTCCACGCCGGGCACGTTGCGGAGGTTCTCCGCCACCGTCACCGCCGGCCGCGCGGCGATCTCCTCGTTGGTCACCGAGATCACCTGCGCCGGGGCGTCGAGGACCTTCTCGGGCTGGCCGCGCGTGCTCGTCACCGCGATCTGCTGCAGCGACGTCTTGAACGGCGTCATCGAGACGTCCACCGTCGTCGTCTGCCCGGCCGTGACGGTCACGTTCTGGACCCGGCGGGCCGTGAAGCCGATCGCCGTGACGTACAGCTGATAGGTGCCAGCGGTCAGCGGAATGCTGTACCGGCCGTCGGCGCCGGACAACGCGGGCGCGGCGGCCTGCACCTGCCCCGACGTCAGCACCGTGATCCGCGCGCCGGCGATCGGCTTGGCATCTTCGGCGTCCACCACTCGGCCCGTCACGGTGCCGGTCTGCTGCGCCGGCAGGACCGACGCAACGACCGCCAGCATGACGGCCACTCTACGGACGAAACGCATTGGCTGTCCTCGGTGAGGGGAATAGTCCCCGGCGTGCGACCGTCGTCGGCCGGAAACAGCAGAATGTGACGACGCAGTCGTGATTTGCGTCACACGCCTCCGCTAAACTTCGGAATCGCCTGACGTTACGAGTCAGCGCTACCCGGTCAAGACTTGACCACCGGTACAAGTCGCCAAGTAGTGTAGGGCTTTCACCCTAGAACTCCCCGCCCGGCGGGGCTCCATGACGCGCTTCCCCGGATTCTCGCCCGCCGCCCTGCGCTTCCTGCGCCAGCTCAAGCGACACAACCGGCGCGACTGGTTCGAGGCCAACCGTCACATCTACGACGACGACCTCAAGCCCACCCTCGCCACCCTCGTCGAGGCCATAGACGACCGCTTGGCAGTAGCCGTCCCGGAAATCGTCGGCGACACCAGGCGGTCCATCTTCCGCATCCATCGCGACGTGCGCTTCAGCAAGGACAAGTCGCCCTACAAGACGAACGTGGCGGCCTGGTTCTTCCACCGGCGGGCGGGGAAGGGGGTCGGCGGGTCGGCCCCCGACGGGGGAGCCGCCGGGTTCTACCTGCACGTCGAGCCGGGGGCGAACCAGGTGGGGGGTGGGCTCTGGATGCCCCTCGCGCCCCAGCTGGCGAAGGTGCGCGAGGCCATCGCCGCGAAACCCGAGCGGTTCGCCGCCACGATGACCGGCAGCTTCCGCCGCCGCTTCGCCGGGCTCGACGACGAGGCCGTGCTGGTGCGGCCGCCACGCGGCTTTCCGGCGGACCACCCGGCGATCGGATGGCTGAAGTACCGGTCGTTCACGGCCACCCAAGCCCTCGCCGACGCGGCCCTCGCCTCCCCGACGCTGCCGGACGTGGCGGTGAAGGCCTTCACGGCGCTGCGGCCTTTCGTGCGCTTCCTCAACGACGCGCTCGGCTACCCGCCCGACGAGCGCCGCGTCTATTGAACGTGCACCGCTAACGGATCCCGAGCACCTTGTGCGTCTGCACGCTGAGGTGCCAGCGCGGATGCGCCAGGCAGTAGGCCAGCGCCGCGCGCGTGTTGGCCGCGACGTCGGGACCGTCCATCGGCTGCAGCGACCAGTGAGTGAAGTCGAGATTATCGAACCGCTCGGGCATCGCCCCCGGCTGCGGATAGACGAGCTTGAGTTCGTCGCCGCGCGTGAGGACCAGCGGGGCCGTGTGCTTGGGGCTCACGCACACCCAGTCGAGGCCGGCGGGTGCCGGCTGGGTGCCGTTCGTCTCGACGGCCACCTCGAACCCGCGGTCGTGCAGCGCCGCGACGGCGGCGTCGTCGAGCTGCAGCAGCGGCTCGCCGCCGGTGCACACCACGAACTTCCGCGCCCGGACGTCGCCGGTGGCGGGCCAGCGGGCGTCCACCGCCGCGGCGAGCTCGGCGGCCGTCGCGAAGCGGCCGCCGTCGGGTCCCACGCCGACGAAGTCGGTGTCGCAGAACGTACACGTGGCCCCGGCCCGGTCGGCCTCACGCCCCGTCCACAGGTTGCAGCCGCTGAAGCGGCAGAACACCGCCGGCCGTCCGGCGTGGTGCCCCTCGCCCTGCAGCGTGTAGAAGATCTCCTTGACCGCGTACGTGCTCACGTCCGTGAAGTCCCGGCGTAGCGCGTGGGGTCGGGGACGCCCGCTTCCGCGAAGCCCCGCGCCCGCAGCCGGCAGGCGTCGCACGCGCCGCAGGCGGCACCTTCCGCGTCGGGGTCGTAGCAGCTGGTCGTGCGCGCGTAATCCACGCCCATCGCGAGGCCGTGGCGGATGATCTCCGCCTTCGTCATGGCGATCAGCGGTGCGTGCACGGTGAAGCGATCCCCCTCGACGCCGGCGCGGGTGGCGAGGTTCGCCAGCGCCTCGAAGGCCCCGATGAACGCCGGGCGGCAGTCGGGATAGCCCGAGTAGTCGAGCGCGTTCACGCCGATGAACAGGTCGCGGGCACCCAGCACCTCGGCCCAGCCCAAGGCGAACGACAGGAAGATCGTGTTGCGCGCCGGGACATAGGTGACCGGGATGCCGGTGGCGATCTCGTCCTCCGCGCGCCCCTTGGGGACGGCGATCGCGTCGTCGGTGAGGGCCGACCCGCCGAACGCGCGCAGGTCGATCTCGGCGATGCGGTGCTCGACGGCACCGTACCCCCGGGCGACGTCGGCCGCGGCGGCGAGCTCGGCGCCATGGCGCTGCCCGTACCGGAACGACAGGCAGTGCGCGGCGAACCCGTTCCGCACCGCGTGGGCGAGGAGCGTGGTGGAGTCGAGCCCCCCCGAGAGCAGGATGACGGCGCGGCGCGGCATGCCGGAAGTTAGCCGACCCGTGGCGGCGGCACGTGCCGCGCGCAAGCTTACGACCGTCGGGCCGCGACCGTCGGCACCGACGGTCGCATCGGCGGTGGGCCCATTCGGGCACGCCGCGCGTCGTTCGCCACCCGCAACCGGAGTTCGTTCGTGTCCGTCGCCCTTCGCTCGACCCTCGCGGTTCTCGGGTTCGCCCCGGCGCTCGTCGCCGCGCAGATGCCGGCCGCCGGTCCGCTCAAGCACGAGGCCAAGCCCACGTCCGCGGCCATCTCGGCGCAGGACCTCATGACGCGCCTCTACGTCTTCGCCGACGACTCGATGCAGGGGCGGGCGACGGCTACGCCGGGCCACGACAAGGGCGTCGAGTACATCGCCGCGGAACTGCGCAAGCTCGGTCTCAAGCCGATGGGCGACAACGGCACCTACTTCCAGACGGTCCCCCTCGTGCGGCGGGCGATGGACCCGGCCTCGACGATGACGGTGGACGGCCAGGTGCTCGCCTTCGGCACCGACTTCCTCTATCAGGCGATCAACGGCGGCCCGACGAAGTTCGACAACGCGGCCGTCGTCTGGGGCGGGCAGTTGGGCGACACCACGAACATCCTGGCGGACGTGTCGGGCAGGTTCGTCCTGCTGCGTCCGTCGCTCGGGGCGATGAACCAGCGCGCCCTGATGGCGCAGCTCGGGCGCTACACCGGCGCTGCGGGCATCGGCATCGTGCTGCCCTTCCCGGCGATCCCGCCGGCGCAGGCCCGCGCCGCGCAGGTCCCGCGCGTCACCCTGCCCGGGGCCCCGATGATGCCCGGGCTTCCCGGCGGGATCGTGCAGCTGACGGCCGGCGCGGCGGTGAAGCTGCTCGGCATGCCGCTCGATTCGGCGAAGTTCGGGATGGCCGGCAAGGCCGTCTCGGGCGACATCCGCATGAAGGACGAGCCGGCCCCCTCGCGCAACGTCATCGCGATGCTCGAGGGGCGCGACAAGGCACTCAAGGGCCAGATCGTCTCGGTGGGCGGGCACAGCGACCACGTGGGCCTGACGCCGACGGCGGTGGACCACGATTCGCTCAAGGCGGTGAACTGGGCGCTCAACCGGCACGCCGTGGAGAACGGCAAGCCGGCCGCCGGCCCGGTGCGCGACTCGATCGTCCGCGCGGTCGTTGCCGGCCTCAAGAGCAGCGGCCGCCGCGACTCGATCCGCAACGGCGCCGACGACGACGGCTCGGGCTCGATGGCGGTGCTCGAGATCGCCGAGGCGTTCGCGAAGGCGAAGCAGAAGCCGAAGCGCTCGATGCTCTTCCTCTGGTACACCGGCGAGGAGGTCGGCCTGCTCGGCTCGCGGCACTACACCGATCACCCGACCGTGCCCCGCGACAGCGTGATCGCCAACCTGAACATCGACATGCTCGGCCGCGGCCGGACCGACGACATCAAGGGGGGCGGCGACGCCTACCTGCAGCTGGTGGGCTCGCGGCGTCTCTCGACGCAGCTGGGCGACCTCGTCGAAGCGGTCAACGGCAGGCGGAAGGCGAAGCTCACCTTCGACTACACGCTCGACGCCGACGGCCACCCCGAGAACATCTACTGCCGGTCGGACCACTACAACTGGGCCCGCTACGGCATCCCGGTGACCTTCTTCACCACCGGTCTGCACGGCGACTACCACCAGTCCACCGACGAACCGCAGTACATCGACTACCCGCACTTTGCGTCGGTGACGCAGTTCATCGCCGACGTGATGGGCGAGCTGGCGAACGCGAAGGACAAGCCGGTGGTGGACAAGCCGAAGCCGGATCCGAACGGGACCTGCCGGCAGTAGTCGCCCACGCCGCGGGGGCGTCCCGCTACGGTCCGGCCGCCGGTTGTTCGGCCATCCGCAGCGGGAACTCCCCCGTGGAGCGGAGTTGCATCTGCGCGACGAGGGCCCGGAGTCGCGTGGCGTTCTCCAGCAGGTGCGCCGCCGCCGACGTCATCTCGTGGCAGGCGGCGCCCTGCTCCTGGGTCGAGGCGCTCACTTCCTCGGCGGCCGCGGCGTGCTGTTCCGCCATGCGGGCGATGACCTGCAGCCCGTCCGCGGCGCCGTCAACCGCCTGCACGTTCTCCAGCGCGCCGAACGTCAGGCCGCTCGCGGCGTGCCGCGTGCGCTCGGCGGAACCACCGATGGCGGCCAGCGCCTCGTCGAGACCGCGCGACACCGTCTCGATCTCGGCCACCGACCCCACGCCCGCTGCCATCGTGCGGGACGCCGTCGTGACGCGGCGGGTCACGCCCTGCGTCAGCTTCACCACGTCTTCCGCCGCCGCCTGCGCCTGTTCGGCGAGGCGGCGCACCTCGTCGGCGACGACCGCGAAGCCGCGACCGGCGACGCCGGCGCGGGCGGCCTCGATCGCGGCGTTGAGGGCGAGGAGGTTCGTCTGCTCGGCGATGCGCCCGACGGTCACCACGAAGCGCGAGATGTCGTCCACCGTCCCCGACAGCTGCTGCACCTCGCCCGCCGCCGAGCCCACGGCGTCACGGACGTTGCCGAGGATCGTCAGTGCCCGCTCGATCTCCCCCCGCTTGTCCGCGGCGGTGTTCTCGATCACTTGCGCCAGTGCGTTGACGTCCTCGGCACCCGCCAGCACCGCCTCCGCCCGGGCGCGCATCCCTGCAAGCTGCTCCTCGACGCGCTGAAGCTCCCGCACCTGCGACTCGGCGCCGCCCGTGACGTCCGCCATCGCCGTCGCCATGTGGCTGGCGGACTGCGCGACCTGTTCGCTCACGCCCGACAGATCGCGCGCGGAGCGGCCCACGTCGTCCGACGCCTGCACCGCCGCCGCAGTCACTCGGGCGAGCTGCTCGGCCGTCGTGTTCATCGCCGTCGCGAGCGCGCGGAACTCATCGGGGAGGTCGCCGCCGGTGCGGGCGTCGAGATTGCCCGAGGCCAGCTCGCGCGCCTGCGCGACCAACCGTCGCAGCGGGGTCCCGATCCAGCGCACCGTGGACCACACCGTGAACAGCCCGAGCAGCGCCGCGAGGGCGGTCGCGATGAGCATGATCGCCGTCCGCTGGCGCGCGTCCTCGGCCAGCGCCTTCGCCGCCTGCTGCCCCTTGACCGTCTTGATCAGTCCCAGCTGCTGGACGTCGTCGAGCAACTGCGAGACGATCGGGGTCGCCGTCTCGGCCTCGACCACGGCCTCGGACTGACGGCCAAGGTCCGCGAGCCGGTGCGCCAACGCATAGCGCGACTCGAGGTCCGCCAGCCGGCGGTCGATGTTGGCGATGAGCGCGACCTCCCGCGACGACTGACCGGTTTGGCGGCTCATCTGGCGCACCAGCGCGTGCGACGCCCAGCCGAGCGTCTGGAACTGGGTCCGCGACTCGGCGTCGCGCTGGTCCACGTAGTGGGTGGCGGCCGAGATCTGCCGGGCCGTGTTCGCCGAGAGGCGCGAAGAGAGCTCCGCCTCGACCTGCACCCCCGTGAGCATCGAGCCGATCGCCGTGCTCATCGCCGTCAGGGCCCCGCGGGCGGCGAGGCCCGCGCCGACGAGGAGCAGCACCAGCACGCCGAACCCCGCAACCAGCCGGTCGCGGATCGAGTCGAATCGGAGGCCCCTCATCGCGCCCCGACCAGCGTCAGGCGGCCGTTGACGACCTTCGTCATGCGGATCCCCTTGTCCACGGGGTCGCCGGTTGGCCCCAGCCGGATGGTGCCGGTCGCCCCCTCGAAGCGGTTCCCCGCCGCGAGCCACGCCCGGATCCGCGCCCGGTCGCGCCCGACGGCCTTGACGGCCTCGGCGACGAGCAGCACGGCATCGTACGCGAGCGCCGCGTTGTTGTCGGGCTCCATCCCCCAGCGCTGCTTGAACGCCGCGACGAACGCCTGGGCTGCGGGCCGCGGGTCGGACGCCACGAACGGCACGCCGAGGTGGATCCCCGCCGCGGCGGCGTCGCGGGCCACGGGCACCCAGCCGTCGCTGCCGAGCAGGTCGGCCGCCAGCCCCGCCGCACGCGCCTGGCGCACGAACGGGATCCCGGTGGCTTCCGTGCCGGCCATGAAGACGAGGTCCACCTGCTGCTGCTTGAACCACGCCACGAACGGCTCGAAGTCCGCGCGGTCGGGGGCGATCGGGTCCACGCTGACGATGCGTCCCTTGTAGGCCCGCTGGAACGCGGCGGCGAGGCCGCGTCCGTAGGCGTCGTTGTCGTAGAGGATCGCCGCGCGTTGGCGGCCGAGCGTCCGGGCGAAGCCGGCGAGGGCGATCGCGGTGGCCGAGTCGCTCGGCACCACCCGGAAGACCCACGGGGAGATACCCGTGACGTCCGGCGACGTCGCCGTCGTCGCGACAGCCGGCAGGCCGGCCGCGTCGTAGACGGGCGCCGCCGCCACCATCGCCCCCGACGCGAGATGACCGACCACCGCCACCACCCGCCGGTCATTCGCGAAGGAGTCGGCGACCGCCGCCGCCACGGCACCGTTCGCCCGGTCGTCGAGGGGGCGCAAGACGACGCTGTCGCCCGCGATGCCGCCCGCGGCGTTCAACTGCGCTACCGCCAACTCGCTGCCCCGTCGGCTCATCGCGCCGTAGTCGGTGTCCCACTTGCCGGCCGTGCCAAGGACGACGGGACCGCCGGCCTTCGCGCACGCGGCGAGGGCGAGCAGCACGAGCGGAGCGAACGTCGCCGGGGCGCGTCGTCGCGTGGGACGGACCATGGGAATGGCGGGATGAGGCGGGGAGGATGCCGGGGCTCCGGGCGGAAGACGCGGCTCCCCGCCGGAGGTCACGCCGGCCGCGCCGCCGGCTCCTGCTGCGACAGGCAGTGGAGCGTCCCGAGTCCCCAGACGAGGTCCACGGCGTGGATCCCGGTGACGACGCGGTCCGGGAAGCACCCGGCGACGATGTCGAGCGCGATCCGGTCGTTGGGGTCGTTGAACGTCGGCACCAGCACCGCCCCGTTGGCGACGTAGAAGTTCGCGTAGCTCGCCGGCAGCCGGACCCCGTCCATCTCGACCGGCCGCGGGTAGGGGAGCGTCTTCACGCGCAGGTCCGGGGCGTCGGTGGCCAGGCGCTGGAGGTTGTCGGCCGAGCGGCGGTGGTTCTCGTCGGCGGGATCGGGCTCGTGCGCCACGAGCACCGTGTCGGCGGAGACGAACCGCGCGATGTCGTCCACGTGGCCGTGCGTGTCATCGCCCACGCATCCCTCGCCCAGCCAGATCACCCGGCGGATGCCGAGCCACTCGGCGAAGACGCGCTCGTAGTCGGCGCGGCCCATCCCGGGATTGCGCTCCTGCACCGGCGAGAGCAGGCATTCCTCGGTCGTCAGCAGCAGGCCGGCGCCGTTGCCGTCGATCGCGCCTCCTTCGAGCACGACCCGCTCGACCGGGTCGGTCGGCTGCATCGGCGCGTGGCGCGGAAGGCCGGTGATCCGGGCGACGTGCTCGCCGACCTCGGCGTCGTTGGCGTGGTTGTCGTACTTGGCCCACGCGTTGAAGCGCCAGTGGACCAGCTGCGGGCGGCCGGTGGCATCGTGCACCACGGTGGGCCCCGAGTCGCGGGTCCAGACGCGGTCGGTGGGGACGTCGTGCAGGCGCACGCGCTCGGGCGGGACGCCGTGCATCGCGAGCTTCTTGATCGCGTCGCCCTTCACCTGATTGCCGTGGCAGAGGATCTCGACCTGCTCGGTCTGCGCGAGCACGCGCGCGATCTCCGCGAAGACCCACGGGATGGGCTCGAACTTGCCGGGCCAGTCGGGCTGGTGGTGCGGCCAGGCGAGCCAGGTGGCCCGGTGCGGCTCCCACTCGGCCGGCCAGCGCACGCCGGGAATCCCCGCGGGCCCGGCGGTCACCGGCCGATCCAGCGCTGCAGGATCGGCCCGTAGGCGTCAATGCGGCGGTCGCGAAGGAAGGGCCAGTTGCGTCGCGTCTCCTCGATCAGCGAGGGATCGCACTGCGCGACCAGCGTCGCCGGCACCGTGCCCGCCTCGGCGAGCGGCCGGCCGAACGGGTCGTACAGGAACGAGTGGCCGAAGAACTCGAGCCCGTCCGTCCCCGGCTCCGCCTCGAAGCCCACGCGGTTCGCCGCCGCCACGAAGACGCCGTTGGCGATCGCGTGCGCCCGCTGCGCGGTGCGCCACGCGTTGACCTGCGCGTCGCCGAAGCTCGCCTTCTCCGCCGGATGCCAGCCGATCGCCGTGGGGTAGAACAGGATGTCGGCGCCGAGCAGCGCGGTGATGCGCGCGGCCTCGGGATACCACTGGTCCCAGCAGATCAGCACGCCGATCGTCGCATACCGCGTCTTCCAGACCTTGAAGCCGCTCGCCTGCGCGAGCGGACCGGGGCCGCCGGCCTCATGCGCGTCGGCCGTGTCGCCCGCCGCGAAGTAGTACTTCTCCTCGAAGAGCGGGTCGTGCGGGATGTGCATCTTGCGGTACACGCCGAGCACGGTGCCGTCGGCGTCGATGACGGCCGCGGAGTTGCGGTACAGCCCGGGGCCCTGCCGCTCGTAGAGGGGTGCCACGATCACGACCGCGAGCTCCGCCGCCACCGCCGCGAGCCGCGCCACCGTGGGGCCGGGCACCGGCTCGGCCAGGTCGAAGCGCGACGGGTCGAGCGCCTTGCAGAAGTACGGCGCGTTGAAGAGCTCCTTGAGGCAGATGACCTGCGCGCCCTGGGCATGCGCATCGCGGATGGCGACGACCGTCCGCTCGAGGGTCTCCGCGGCGGTCGGGGCGACGCCGTCCTGGATGAGGGCGACGGTGAAGGGCGCGGGTGTGGGCATCGGGGAAACCTACATCGATCGGGACCGGGCACGATGGCGCGACGGAA
Organism: Gemmatimonadota bacterium; assembly: GCA_021298835.1. Lineage (GTDB taxonomy): Bacteria > Gemmatimonadota > Gemmatimonadetes > Gemmatimonadales > Gemmatimonadaceae > JAJTHG01. Next base: position 9,240 of record JAJTHG010000001.1, on the reverse strand, counting down.
CGCCGTGTCGCGGGTCCGCGGCGTTCGCGGCGCGCCCGCTAGCGGATCGCGACCATCCCGACGACGACGTCGCGGACGTTCGTCCCGCTGTGCCCCGTGCGCAGCAGCGCCCCCGCCGCGTCGAGGGCCGGGAACGCATCGCGGCCGGCGAGGTGCGCCGCCGGGTCGCGCCCTGCGGCCCGGATGGCGTCCCATGTCGCGGCGTCCACCACCGCGCCGGCGGCGTCGGTCGGGCCGTCGCGTCCGTCGGTGCCCGCGGCGAGAATCGCGATGCCGCGGCCGAGGCCGCCGAGCTCCTTGAGGGCGCGCGCGGCCGCGAGCGCGAGGTGCTGGCAGCGGCCGCCGGCGCCGTACGTCTCGTCCACCAACCGCACGGTCGTCTCGCCGCCCCAGAGCATGCACGCGTACTTCCCGGGATCGCGCACGCCGAGCAGCCCGCCCTCGCGGAAGTGCACGAGCTCGTCCACCAGCCGCCGCGCGGTCTCCGCCGCGTCGCCGAGCAGCGGCTCGCGCGAGATCGCCACCGGCATCACCCCGAGCTCGGTCGCCCGCGCGGCGCCCGCGCGCAGCGCGTGCGGGTTGCCGAGGATCACCTTGCTCGTCACGCGGCCGAAGCCCGGGGCGCCCGGCTTCGGCGTCTCCGGTGCCTCGCCGCGCTCGACCCGCTCGAGGTACGCCACGCACCGTGCCGGCAGGCGGCGCAGCAGGTCGTGCTCCTCGAGCATCTGCCGCACGTCGCGGGCGGTGAGCACGTCCGGCGCGCACGGCCCGGAGGCGATGAACGTCGGGTCGTCGTTGGGGACGTCGGAGACCATCAGCACGTGCACCGCGCACGGCGCGAGCGCCTCGGCCAGCCGACCGCCCGCCCAGCGCGAGAAGCGCTTGCGGACGGAGTTCATGACCGTGATGTCGGCACCCGAGCCCAGGAGCATTTCGTTGAGGGCGATCAGGTCGCCCCCCTCGACGCCCGGGACGGGGGCGCCGACGAGCGCCGAGCCGCCGCCGGAGAGCAGCACCACCACCTGGTCGTCCGCGTCGAGGCGCCCGATGAGCTCGCCGAGCCGGTCGGCCGCGCGGAACGAGTTCGGGCCCGGCAGCGGGTGTTCGCCCGTCACCGCCGTGAGCATCACGTGCGGCGCCGCCTCCCCGTGCGCGCCGACCACGACGCCGCCGGCGGGGGTGAGCCCGCGCTCGCCCAGCGCCTTGACGGCGGCCGAGGCCATCACGTGCGCCGCCTTGCCGATGGCGATCAGGAAGACGCGGCGCCCCCGCTCGAGCGGAAGCGCCGCGATTGCCTGCTCCGTCGCCGCCGCAGGGTCGGCCCCCAGCACGGCGGCGCGGTAGATGTCCTCCAGCAGAGGACGCACGGCGTCAGGGCTTGCCGCTGCTGACGCGGTCCACCGCCGCCTCGAGCGCGACGTAGTCGTCCTGACCCATCGCGCGGAACGGCCGCGCCTCGTGCCGGATCGTCCCGTCGGGGGCGACGACGGCGAGGATGCGGTTGTCCATCCGGTTCTGCGGCATGTACGCGCCGAAGAGCGTGCCCACCGCGCCGTCGGCGTCGGAGCCGAGCAGGAAGGGGAACTTCGCCTCCCGCGCCCACGCGTGCAGGTCCGCGGGTGCGTCGGTGGAGATCGCGAGCAGCACGACGTCCTTGCCGCCGTTGAACATCGTGGCGTACCGGTCGCGGTACGTCTGCAACTGCACGGTGCAGCCACTCGTGCGCGCCCGGGGGAAGAAGGCGATCACCACCGTCTTGCCCTTGAGCGACGCCAGCGAGACCGGGGTGGGAGTCGCGTTGTCCGCCGTGACGGTACCGATCGTGAAGTCGGGGGCCTTGTCGCCCACCTTGGGCGGGGTCTGGGCGGCGAGCGGCAGGGCGGTCGCCGCGAGGACGAAGAGCGCGCGCATGGGCGGGTCGAGGTGTCGGGGGGTCAGGAGGCGGATCGCGCGCGGCGGACCGCGGCGGCGAGGGAATCATACGCGGGCTGCGCCAGCTCGCGGAACGGGCGGGCCTCCCACGCGATGCGGCCGTCCTTGCCGACGACGATCAGGTGCCGCTTGTGGATCGGCAGGATCGGCATCTTGGCCGCGTAGAGTTTCCCGACGGCATCGGTGGTGTCCGCGCCGAAGGTGACGGGGGTGCCGAGTTCCGTCGCCCACGCGGCCAGCGTGCGCGGGTCGTCGGTGGAGATTCCGATGACCTGCACGAGCGAGTCGGTGCCGAAGAGCGCGCCGTACTGGTCGCGGTAGGCCTTCATTTGCGCGGTGCAGCCGCTGGTGCGGGCCTTCGGGAAGAAGGCGAGCACGACGATCCGTCCGCGCAGGCCGGAGAGCGTCAGCGTGCGCGGCGTGGCGTCGCCCGCGGTGACGGTGGCGATAGCGAAGTCGGGCGCCGGGGCACCGACGCGCGGCTGGGCGGCGAGCGGCGACGCGGCGACGGCCACGAGGGTGCCGAGGACGCGCGCCCGGGCGGGGAGTCGCAGAGGATGCATGGGTTACGTACGCGCGGCGGTCGCGCTCGGTGCCACGACGGTCAGGGCGCCCGGCCAGGTCCGCACCACCACCTCGCACCCCCGGGCCCGGGCGAATTCGCCGTCGGCCTCGAACACGGGCGGCTCGTCGAAGACGAGCCGGGTCTCCGTCGCGCGCCACGTCGCGACGGCGGGATGCCTCAGGTGGGTCCCGCGGATCGCGCGGGCGAAGAGCGGCACGCGGGCGAGGCCCCGGACGTCCCCGTACGTCGAGATGTCGAGCCGGCCGTCGGCGACGTCGGCGTCGGGGGCGATGCGGAACGTCCCCCCGAACCAGCGTCCGTTCGAGAAGACGAGCATCAGGCGACGCCCCCGCGCCGCGCCGTTGATGGCCACGTCCAGCCCGCGGTAGGTGAGCAGCTCGCGGAGGGCGGTGGCGACGTACACCAGCGGGCCGCGCAGCCGGGTCGGCCGCGCAAGCGCTTCGCAGACGACGGCGTCGAAACCGAACCCGGCACCATTGAGGAACGGCCGGTCGTCCACCGCGCCCATGTCCACGCGCCGCGTCGCACCCGCGGCCACGAGTCGCGCCGTCGCGCGGTAGTCGGCGGCGGGGAGCGCGAGCGACTTGGCGAAGTCGTTGCCGGTACCGGCGGCGAGCAGCGCGACGGGGGTCCTGATGCCGCGGGCGGCGAGGGCACCGGCGGCATTGCCCCACGTGCCGTCCCCGCCGAGGAGGGCGATCACCGAGGCACCCGAGTCGGCGGCCTCGAGGGCTCGCGCACGCTCGTCGCCAGGCCCGCGGGTGGCAAAGACGCGCACGGAGCCCGCCCCCGACAGGGCGGCTTCGGCCCTCGCCATCGCCTGGCCAGCGCGCCCGCGGCCAGCGGCCGGGTTGGCCACAAGAGCGATCGTCACGAAGCGGGCACGACGAACTGTGACATGGATTACAAAGCTAGCGGGCACTTTGACGCCCGCGCCGCCTGTCTGCACATTGCCTCCGTCATGAATGCCGTATCGAGTGCTCCGCCGACGGGTGAGGGCGTGTCCCCGTGAGTCGCCGGCGGCGCTTGGCGCTTGCCGCCCTCGTGTGCCTCGGTGCCGGCCTCGCGTGCCGCGACGCCCTTGGCCCCGGGACACGCGCGATCCGGGCTGCATCGCTGAGCATCGCCGCCCCCGAAGCGGGTCTTGTCGCGCCGGACGGCTCACGCCTCGAGGTCGATCGCGGGACCGTGCGGATCACGCGCACCGGCGGGAGCGTCGCCCTCGAGCGGTCCTTCGACTTCCCGGCTGGCCAGCAATCGGTACAGGTCGAACTCGACATCCCCCTGTCGTCGCCGACGGAGCAGTTCACGGCCGGGATCCGACTCTTCAACGCCACGACGCTCCTCTTCCAGACGAGCGGACCGCTCACGGTGTCGTTCGGCACCGGGAATCCTTCGCCGGCGTTCCCACCGCCGACCTATGCGGGGCCCGGCGCGACGGTCACCTCGCTGACGATCGCGCCTCGCGACACGATCCTGACGTTCGGTGATTCGGTGCGCTTCCGCTCGACGGCGCAGGCGGGGGCGCAGCAAGTGCAAGCGTTCTTCGTGAACCTCACGACGTCCGACCCGCAGGTGACGGTGGGGACGACGGGCTTCGTCCGCGCCCCGTCTCGCCGCGGCTCGGTCACGGTGCAGGGGACCGTGCTCGGCACCTCGGTGACCGACCAGACGACCCTTCTCTTCGTGCCGCGGCCCACCGTCGTCACGCGCACGTCTGGCGATGCCCAGTCGGCGACGGTCGCCACCGCGCTGCCGCAGCCCCTGGGGGTCGTCGTCACCGCCGCCGACGGGCTCGGGGTGGCGAACGTGCCGGTGGTCTTCGCCGCGCTCGCCGCTGGTGCCTCGGTGGGGCAGACGACGGTCCGCACCGACGCGAACGGTGTCGCCTCGACGACCGCGACGCTGGGGACGGTGGCGGGAGCGCAGGGCTTCACCGCGACCGTTGCCGGCCTGCCGCCGGTGACCTTCACGCAGACGGCCAATGCGGGGGTCCTCGCGGCCCTCGGGTTCGCGGGTGCGCCGCCGGGCGCGATCAGGGCCGAGGCGCCGTTCACGGTCGTCGTCGAAGGTCGGGACGCGCTGGGCAACGCCACCACCCTCTCGGAGCCGGTCGCCGTGGCGTTCGGGACGCGGCCCGGCACGGCCACCCTGACCGGTCCGCTGACGGCGTCGCCGGTCGGCGCGACCGCGACCTTCACCGGGCTGCGCGCGTCGCGCCCGGGCACCGGTGGCACGCTCGTGTTCACGTCCGGTGCGCTCTCGCTGTCCAGTGGGCCCATGAACATCACCGTCGGGCCGCCGAACACGCTCGCGGTCGTCGCCGGTGCGCCGCCGACTTCTGCGGTGGTGTCGGGGATACTGCCCGATTCGCTGGTGTACCGTCTCACCGACGACCTGAGTGTACCGCTGGCGGGCGTCGCGGTGTCGTTCACGCTCGGAGGCCGGGTGGGGAATGTCGTTCGCGGCAGCGCCACGACGGACACTGCGGGGCTCGCATCCCCGGGTCGCTGGACCCTGGCCGCCTTGGCGGGCGCGAACACGCTCTCCCCCTCGGCGGGCCCAGCGACCGGCCCCACCGTCAGCGTCACCGGAACCGCGGGCGCTGCGGCTACCCTCGCGATCGACGCCGGGAACGCGCAGAGCGCGACGGTCGGCACGGCAGTCGCCGTGGCACCGCGTGTCCTCGTCACCGACGCCAACGGAAATCCCGTCGCTGGCGTGAACGTCACGTTCGCGGTGGCGAGCGGGGGCGGCAGCGTCACCGGCAGCAGCGCCACCACGGATGCGAACGGTCGAGCCGGCGTCGGGAGCTGGACGCTCGGCACGACCGCCGGTGCGAACACCCTGTCCGCGTCGAGCGGTCCGCTGTCGCCGGTCTCGTTCACCGCGACGGGGACGCCGGGTGCGCCGACGGTCATGGATTATGTCGCGCCGACGAACGGCGTTCAGGTGGGCCAGGCCGGGCAAGCCGTCGCGATCGCCCCGTCGGTGCGCGTGCGGGACGCCTTCTCGAACCCCGTACCGGGCGTCACCGTCACCTTCGCCGTCACGGCCGGCGGCGGCAGCGTGACCGGCGCGACGCCGGTCACGGACGCGGCCGGCATCGCGACCGTGGGCGGTTGGACGCTCGGCCCCTCGGGCGGGACCAACACGCTGCGGGCCACGAGCGGAGCGTTGGTGCGCGACTTCACGGCCACGACCGAGGCGCTCGTGGCGACGCGACTCGTGGTGTTGAGCGGCGGCAATCAGCGGGTGCGCCGGGGTCAGCCGTTCGCCACCCCGATCGTGGTGCAGGCGCAGACGGCGGGTGGCACCCCGGTTCCCGGTGAGCGCTTCTTCTATTCGCTGATCGCGCCGGATTCGTCCCAGGTCGGTTCCGTCGGCGGGTTCCTGACGACGGATGCCTCGGGGAACGCGACGATCGAGCCGTTCGCCGTCAGCGATGAGCCCGGTCCATATAGCGTGACAGTTGTCGGGTCGGGTCCGGTTACTGGCACCAGTGCGTTCCTGTTGGTGGTGGGCGATCCTGCGCGGCTCCTGCCCGCGACCCAGCAGTCCATCACGGTGGCGGCGGGTGCGGCGGTGCCGAGCAGCGCGTCGGTCACGGTGTACGACGCCAACGAGAGTCGCGTGCCCGACGCACCGGTGACGATGACGTGGTCGGCCCCCGACGTCGTCGCAATCGGAGGACCGATCACCGGGACGATCCTCGTGCGGCGTACGGACAGCGACGGCGTCGCTCAGTTGGGCGGCAGTGCGCCGGGGACCCCGGGTCGGTATCTCGTTCAGGCGTCCCTCGCCGGCGGCACCAGCGTGATTCTGGTCCTCAACGTCACCGGTCAGGCACAGGGCAGCCAGCGGGTGCTTCGGCCCCTCGCGAACGACGGCGCACGCGGCCCGGCCGGCACCACGCTCGGGGACCTGCCGTCGGTGGTACTCACCGACGCACTCGGAGGGGTGGTGGTCGGGACGACCGTGACCTTCGAACGTGTTGACCCGCTGGGGAACCGACAGGCGGCGGGCAGCGCCGTCACCAACCCGGACGGCGTGGCGGTGCTGCCCGGCCCCTTCGCCCTGTCCGCGACGCCGGGCTTGCACCTGATCATCGCTTCGGCACCGGACGCGGCACCGGTGACGCTCACGGCGGCGGGCTGGGGTGCGCCGGCGGCCTTCGTGGACTTCTTCAGCCAAGTGCTTGTCCCCCAGCAGGTCGGTACCTCGGCGAGCGTATCGGCCACGCTGGTTGACGCGCTGGGGACACCGATTCGCGACGCCACGGTGACCGTGACGAACACGCAACCCGACAGCGTCGGAGGGATCATCACGCTGCCGACGCAAACCTTCCAGACGAACGCGAACGGACGCGTGACCGTCTCGTTCCAGGTCGGCACCAACCCGGGGCCGAACACCATGACGTTCACTGCGGGTGGCGCCTCCCGGCTGTTCACCATCACGGGAACGATTTTCCCGAACATCACTTCCGGAGCGTCGCCATGAGAGACGTTCACGCGGCGCGTCTTGCGGGTTGGGGGGTGGCGCTGCTCGCCGCTGCCGCCTGCCGGGACCACCAGCCACTCACCGCCCCCGAGCCCGAACGGCGCGTGCTGGCCGTCGCGCTGACCTGCGCCGGCGACCGCGTGTCGGTGTCGTGCAACACGGGCGCACCATCGGTGGCGACCACGGCGGAGGCAGCCATGGCGATGGCAGTCGCGGGGGCGCCGACGGCCCCGATCGGCGCGTCCGGCGTAACACCAGCGGAGGCGGCGGTGCGCGTCTTCGGCGTCACCGGCCGAGGCCTGGAGACGCTGGTCTATTTCAGCGCTATCTTCGGAAACCGCGTCTTCTACCAATTGTTTCTCGACAACCGGACCGGCCAGATGGTCGGGACGCTCGACGGGCAGGGGCCCGGCCCTGTCGGCATACGAATCGGCGTCGTGGGGGGGCCCACCGTGACGTCGGGAAGCGGCACGGTGCAGCCTGCCCTCACCAACGGGACGGGAACATTCACGCAGCCCGGGCAGCCGTTCTGGAGTCTATTCACCGTGCCGCTCCGCTCCGGGGAATCCAGCTTCGGGTCCGTCTCATTCGATGTGCCGGTGACCGTCGCGCGCTTCACCTTCCGCCTGCTGCTCGCGGCGGATCTCGCCGACGAGTCCGACGCCGGCCTGCTCGAGCGTCCTGACGGCTATTCGAGCTTCGCCACCGGCGGGTTCGGCGGATGCGGCGTGCGGGCGGACGGGTCGCTCTGGTGCTGGGGAGTGAACGACGAGGGGCAACTGGGCAACGGGTCGATCTCGGCGTTCGGGACGGCCCAGCAGATCACCGACGGCAGCGCGTTGGCGCTGGGTGATGCCCACGCATGCCTGCTGGATGGTCAGGCCGTGGCGTGCGTCGGCTCCTTCGGCGAGTCGCAGCTCGGAAGCAGTTTTTCTTGGCAGGCCAACTGGAGCAACGTTCCCGTCCCGGCGATGCGTGTCCTCGCGGCCGGTGGCGGCAATACGTGCGGCGTACGCGTGCTCGACGACGTGCCCGTCTGCTGGGGTGATGGGCGTTTCGGGCAATTGGGGGTATTCGGGAATCGGAGCGACCCGCAACCGGTGCCGCTCGATCCACCGGCCGTCACCTCTCGGCTGTTCGTCGGCTCGGGGGGTACGATCTGCGCCCTCGCGACCAATTCGGAGGCCTTCTGCTGGGGGCGCAACGACGCGGGGCAGACGGGACGAGGCACGACGAGTCCCGGCGAGACGAGCCGTCAGGCGGTCGCCGGCGGGCGGCAATGGGTAGCGCTGGCGGTGGGCGAGAAACACGTGTGCGGGATCGAGAGCGGCACCGGCACGACCTATTGCTGGGGGGCTGGGGAGAAGGGGCAGGTCGGTTCCGTCGTCGCGAGTCTGACCGTCCCCGTGGCGGTGCCGTCGGTTCCTTCCGCCACCGCAATTGCCGCCGGGCGCGACTTCACCTGCATCGCCGCCGGGGCTGCCGGGGTCTGGTGCTGGGGGCGCAATCATCTGGGCCAGACGGGGACCGGCACGACGTCCGACGTGCTGGCCCCCACGCAGGTGGGGGTGCTGGCCGGCACGTGGACTCAGATCGTGGCCGGTGATGCACATGCGTGCGCCCTCAACACCGCGCGGCTGCTGCAATGCTGGGGAGACAACCGACGCGGCCAACTGTTCGCTGATGCGCTTGGCTTCAGTGCCAGCCCGACCCCGTCACGCACGCTGCAGCCCGGTGTGGAATTGGCGGGGGCGGCAGCCAACGTCACCTGCCTTCGGGCGCCAGTGGGCGGAGACCGTTTCAACCATTGGTGTTTCGGCTCGAACGCATCCTCCGTGTTCTCTTTCTCCTCCGTTCCGGTGCAACTGTCTCCTGTGGGCGTCCGCTCGGTGGAGCGGTGGCGGGCTGTGGGCGTCGGGGATGGGCACGCGTGCGCCCTCAACCGCAACGGCGTCGTGTACTGCTGGGGTCGAGGACACGGCGGACAGCTGGGGCGGGGTCCGGTCGCGCCCGATCCCGTCCCGCGTCCGATCAACGCGCCGGGTGGTGACTCGGTCTTCACCGCGCTCGCGGTCGGAGGAGACCACGCCTGCGCCATACGCCAGAGCGACCGTCGGTTGCTCTGCTGGGGCCGCAACGAGTTCGGGCAACTCGGGGCCGGCGACCGCGTCTCGGAACGCCCCCCCTTGCCGGTCTCCGGCAACGACGAGTTCCTCGGGGTC
>JAJTHG010000023.1 GCA_021298835.1 Gemmatimonadota bacterium | reverse complement strand
GGGAGAACCGGGCCTTACGCAGCCACCAACGAACCGGGGGACCAGGCACGTTGCCTGATCCCCCGCTCCCAAATCGTTGATCTGTCGGAACTTTCCAAGCTCCCCGAACAGGACTCGAACCTGTGACCCGCTGATTAACAGTCAGCTGCTCTACCAACTGAGCTATCGGGGAATGCTCCGCGCCAGTCGCTCGGCGCAGACCCGAAATATCGTCCGACCGGCCCCCGCAATTCAACCCCGCCCGCCGCCCCGGGCGCTACCGTTACCCCATGGCATCCCGCTGCTTCTGGGTGGCCGAGGCCGCCCCGGACTACGTCGCCTACCACGACACCGAGTGGGGGTTCCCCGTGGGCGACGACCGCCGGCTCTTCGAGAAGCTGGTCCTGGAGGGCTTTCAGAGCGGGCTCTCGTGGCTGACGATCCTTCGCAAGCGCGAGCACTTCCGCGAGGCCTTCGCCGGGTTCGACGTCGCGCGAGTGGCCAGGTTCGGGGCGCGCGACGTGACGCGGCTCCTGGGCAACGCCGGGATCGTGCGCCATCGCGGGAAGATCGAGGCGGCGATCGCCAACGCGCGGGCGTGCTGCGACCTGCTGGAGGCCGAGGGATCGCTGGCGGCCTACGTGTGGCGCTTCGAGCCGCCGCCGGCCGAGCGGCCCCCGGTGCTCACCGAGGCCGTGCTGCGGGCAATGCCCACCTCGCCCACCTCGGTGGCGCTGGCCAAGGATCTCAAGCGGCGCGGCTGGCGCTTCGTGGGGCCGACGACGGTCTATGCCTTCATGCAGGCGATGGGGCTGGTCAACGACCACCAGACCGGCTGCGCGACCCGCGCGGCGGCGACGGCGGCGCGGGCGCGCTTCCGCGTGCCGCGCTGACCTTCGCCTCCGCCACCGCGCCGGCGTCGAGCAGCGGGGCGAGCCAGCGGCCGGTGACCGATGCCGGCGAGGCGACGAGCTGCTCGGGGGTGCCCATGGCGACGATCTCGCCGCCGGCGTCGCCGGCCTCGGGCCCGAGGTCCACGACCCAGTCGGCGCGCTTGATGACGTCGAGGTGGTGCTCGATCACCACGAGCGTGTGGCCGGCCTCGACGAGGCGGTCGAGCACCTGCACGAGCTTCTCGACATCCTGCAGGTGCAGGCCGGTCGTGGGTTCGTCCATGACGTAGAGCTTGCGGCCCTTCGCCTTGGCGGACTCGGCGAGTTCGCGCGCGATCTTGATCCGCTGCGCCTCGCCGCCGGAGAGGGTGGTGGCGGGCTGGCCGAGCCGCAGGTAGCCCAGCCCCACCTGCTGGAGCTGCCACAGCGCCTGCCCGAGCTTCTCCTCGAAGGGGAAGAAGCGGATCGCCTCGTCCACCGTCATCTGCAGCACGTCATGGATGCTGCGCCCGAAGAGCGTGACCTCGAGCACCTCGGGCTTGAAGCGCCGGCCGCCGCACTGCTCGCACGGCAGGAAGACGTCGGCGAGGAAGACCATCTCGACCTCGATGGCGCCCGCGCCCTCGCAGGTCTCGCAGCGCCCGCCGGCAACGTTGAAGGAGAAGGTGCCCGGCGTATAGCCGCGCTGGCGGGCGAGCGGGACGTCGGCGAAGAGCTTGCGGACCTCGTCGTACGCCTTGACGTAGGTGACGGGGTTCGAGCGCGGCGAGCGGCCGATCGGCTCCTGATCGATGAGCACGATGGCGTCGAGCCCGCCGGTGCCGTCGTGCGAGGTGAAGGCGCCGACGACGTCGCCGAGGTGCCGCTTGGCGGAGGTCTCGCCCGTCAGCGCGTGTTCGACGGCGTGCACGAGCACGTCGTGCACGAGGGTGCTCTTGCCCGAGCCCGAGGGGCCGGTGACGACGGTCAGGCACCCGTGCGGCACGCGCAGGGTGACGTCCTTGAGGTTGTGTGCGCGCGCGCCGGCCAGGGTGAGCCAGCGCGAGGGGCGTCGGCGCGCCTCGGGGAGGGGAATGGTGCGGGCCCCGGTGAGGTACTGCCCGGTCAGCGGGCTCTCGGCAGCGCGGGCGATCGGGCCGTCGAAGACGACGCGCCCACCGCGTTCGCCGGCACCGGGCCCGAGCTCGATCATGTGGTCGGCGATGCGGATGGTGTCGAGGTCGTGCTCGACGACCACGACGGTGTTGCCGCCGTCCCGGAGTCGCTGCAGCAGGGCGAGCAGCCGGCCGGTGTCGCGCGGGTGGAGCCCGATGGACGGCTCGTCGAGCACATAGAGGGTGTCCACCAGCCGGGCGCCGAGGGCGTTCGAGAGCCCGATTCGCTGGGCCTCGCCGCCGCTCAGGGTGCGCGTGGCGCGGTCGAGCGTGAGGTAGCCGAGCCCGACGTCGTCGAGGAAGCGCACGCGGTCGAGCGCCTCGCGGCGGATGTGGTCGGCGACCTGCTGTTCGAAGGGGGAGAGCGCCAGGTGCTCGAGCCAGGTGCGCAGCTGGCGCACGGGCCACCAGGCGGCCTCGGCGATCGTCGCGCCGGCGACGCGGACGGCGAGGGCGTCGGGGCCGACGCGCGCGCCGCCGCACGCTGCGCAGGTGACGGCCGACTGGTACTGCCGCAGGAAGACGCGGATGTACTGCTTGTAGCGCTTCTCCTCGAGGGCGACGAGGAACGGGAGCATGCCGACGTACCCCTTGGCCTTGCCGCGGAGCAGGCGCTCGTGCTGCGCCGGGTCGAGGTCGCGCCAGGGGAGGTCGGTGGGGATACCCTCGCGGCGGGCGAAGTCGGCGAGGGCGCGGCGCTTGGTGTCGTAGCGCGGCTTGGTCCACGGGTCGAGCGCGCCGTCGCGCAGGGTGCGGCCCGGGTCGGGGACGATGAGCGCGAGGTCGTACTCGAGCGTCGCGCCGAAGCCGTTGCAGACGCCGCAGGCGCCGCGCGGGTTGTTGAAGGAGAACAGCTGCGGCGTCGGAGCGGGGGCGCGGTGACCGTCGTCGGGACATTCGAAGCGTTCGGTGAACCGGAGTCGCGACACCGGCCTCCCGCCCCCCCCGGCGAGCGGCGAGGGAACGGGGTCGGGGAAGAGCAGCACGCAGTCGCCGTCGCCCTCGCGGAAGGCGGTCCCGACGGCGTCGGGGACGCGGCCGTCGGGCTCGGGGCCGGTGCGGAGGCGGTCCACCACCACGCAGACGTCGGCGGCGCGGGCGAGGTCGCGGGCTTTGGGGGGCGAGGGCGGCAGCTCGTCGAGGTGCAGCACCTCGCCCGCGACGGCCACGCGGACGAAGCCCTGCTGGCGCAGGTTGTCCAGGACGACGTCGTGGGTGACGGCGTCGCTGCGCTTGAGGGGGAAGGCGACGGCGAAGCGCGTGCCGTCCGGCAGGGCGCGGACGGCGTCGGTGACCGACTGCACGGTGTCGGGGCGCAATTCCCGACCGCAGGTGGGGCAGTAGGTGCGCCCGACGCGGGCCCAGAGGAGCCGCAGGTAGTCGTGGACCTCGGTCGCAGTGCCGACGGTCGAACGCGAGGTGCGGGTGGGGTTCCGCTGCTCGATCGCGACGGCGGGGGCGATCCCCTCGACGGCGTCCACGTCGGGCTTCTCCATGCGCTCGAGGAACTGCCGTGCGTAGGCCGAGAGAGACTCGACGTAGCGGCGCTGCCCTTCGGCGTAGAGGGTGTCGAAGGCGAGCGACGACTTGCCGGAGCCCGAAGGCCCGGTCACCACGGTGATCGCCCGGCGCGGGATGGCCACCGTGACGTTGCGCAGGTTGTGCTGGCGCGCCCCGCGGACGATGATCGCGTTCGACATCGCGCAAAGATACGGTGCGCCGGGGCTAGATTGCGGCGTGACCGCGCCCCAGGCGTTCCTGACCGAGGACGGCGTGGCCCGCGTCCTGGATGCGACGCTGGCACGGCGACTGCTCGGGTACGTGCGTCCCTACCGGGGGCTGGTGGCGGCGGCCGTGACGCTGCTGCTGCTGCAGGCGGGGCTGACGCTGGTCGGGCCGCTGTTGACCCGCCACGCGATCGACGTGGTGTTGCCGGCCGGTGACACGGGGCGGCTGCCGTGGCTGGCGGCCGCCTTCGCCGCCGCGCTGGTGGCGCAGTTCGCGGCGAGCTGGGGGGAGACGGTGCTCACGAGCCGGCTCGGGCAGGCCGTGATGCACGACCTGCGGCGCGAGCTCTTCACCCACCTGCAGCGCCTGCCGATCGCCACGTTCGACCGCACGCCGGTCGGGCGGCTGGTGACGCGCGTGACGAGCGACGTCGAGTCGCTGAACGAGCTGTTCACGTCGGGGGTGGTGGCGGGCCTCGGCGACCTGTTCACGCTGGCGGTGATCGGGGTGACGATGCTGGTCGTGGACTGGCGGCTGGCGCTCGCGACGTTTTTCGTGATCCCGTGCATCTGGGGAGTGTCGCACTGGTTCCAGCGTCGGGTGCGCGAGGCCTACCGCGAGATCCGGGCGCGGCTGGCCCGTCTGAACGCCTTCCTGCAGGAACGCGTGACGGGGATGCGCGTCGTGCAGCTCTTCGGGCAGGAGGGGCGCGAGGCGAAGGCGTTCGACGCGCTCAACCGCGACCACCTCGACGTGCACCTGAAGAGCGTGACGGTGTACGCGCTGTACTTCCCGCTGATCGAAGTGCTGACGTCAGTGGCGCTCGCGCTGCTGATCGCGCTCGCCGCCACGCGCGTGGGCGTCGGAGCGCTCGGCGTCGGCACGGTGGCGGCGTTCCTGCAGTTGGTGCGCCGGTTCTTCCAGCCGCTGCAGGACCTCTCGGACAAGTACAACACGCTGCAGCAGGCGATGGCGGCGGGGGAGCGGCTCTTCCAGCTCCTCGACACCCCCACCGACGCCTCCGGGGCCTTCGATGCCCCGGCCGCCGCGCCACCGCCGCCGGGGCGGGGGGTGACCGTGGAGTTCGAGGACGTGTGGTTCGCGTACCGGGACGAGCACTGGGTGCTGCGCGGGGTGTCGTTCCGGGTGGACGCGGGGCGCACGCTGGCTCTGGTGGGGCACACCGGGGCGGGGAAGTCCACCGTGGTGTCGCTGCTGCTGCGCTTCCACGAGCCGCAGCGGGGCCGGATCCTCGTGGACGGCGTGGACATTCGCACGATGCCGGTGCACGCGCTGCGCGCCCGGATCGGCTACGTGCAGCAGGACCTGTTCCTGTTCGCGGGGGATCTGGCGGCCAACATCCGGCTCGGCGCGCCGCTGGACGACGCCGCGGTCGCGGCGGTGGCGGCGCGCGTGGGGGCGGACAAGGTGGTCGGCCGGCAGCCGCTGGGTTGGCGGACGCCGCTGGCGGAACGCGGGGCGTCCCTGTCGGTCGGGGAGCGGCAACTGCTGTCCTTCGCCCGGGCCCTCGCGACCGACCCCGCCCTGCTGGTGCTGGACGAGGCGACGAGTGCGGTGGATTCGGGGGTCGAGGCAGAGATCCAGCACGGGCTCGCGGCGCTGATGCAGGGTCGGACGACGATCGCGATCGCGCACCGGCTCAGCACCGTGACGGGGGCGGACGAGATCCTGGTGCTGCATCACGGGCAGGTGGTCGAGCGCGGGTCCCACGCGGCGCTGCTGTCCGCCAGTGGACGGGACGGTCTCTACGCCCGGCTCTGGCGTTTGCAAGTGGGGCCCGGCGACACCCCCGCGCGGCCCGCGGCGTAAGTCGCCTGCGTGTGCTTGCTCCCCCTGTGAGCGTCTCGTACTTTCGACCGATACCCCCGACCGGCTGCGCGGGGCTGCCCCATCCGGGGTGCGTCGCGCGCCGGTTCGGACACCCGACCTGATGGCCTACCTGCAGCTTCACGATCGACAGATCCCCCTGCGCGCCGGCGAGACGACGATCGGCGCATCGCCGGGCGTGGATATCGTGATCGAAGGGGCACCGAGGGCCGAGCCGAGGGCCGAGCCGAGGGCCGAGCCGAGGGCCGAGCCGAGGGCCGAGCCGAGGGCCGAGCCGAGGGCCGAGCCGATGGCCGAGCCGATGGCCGTTTTCGTGGCTGGCGGGTCGGGGGTCGTGATCCGGCAGGGTGGAGCGGACGGCGTCGTGAAGGTGAACGGGGTCGCGCTGGGGCCCGAGCCGGTGCCGCTCATCCACGGCGACCGTGTCGAGGTTGCCGGGGCGACGATCGTCTTCGGTGACGCCGCCAAGGGCGGGTCCACGGCCTTCCTTTCCGGCACCAGCGTGGCGGACCTCCTCAAGCAGCGCGGTGCCGGCGCGGTGGTGCCGTCGCGACAGGCGACCGCCGGCACCGGCGGCCGGCTCGTGTCGCTGGCGGACGGCCGCGAGTACGTCATCGTGAGCAAGCCGTTCACGATCGGACGCGACCCGGCGTGCGACGTCGTCATCGCCTCGGGCGAGGTGTCGCGCACGCACGCCGAGATCGAGTCCGGGGCGGAGGGCTACTACGTGATCGACACGAGCACGAACGGTGTGGCGGTCAACGGTGTCCGCGTGGACGGGACGAGCACGCTCTCGCGGGGCGACGTGATCCGCGTCGGGCCGGAGGAGTTCCGCTTCTACGCCGACAAGGTGGCCGCGCCGGCTGGGTTGCCGGCTGGGTTGCCGGCTGGGGCGCCGGCTTCGCCTGCGGAGGTGCCCGCGGCCGCTCCGGTGGTGGCCGCCGTGGCGGCTCCCGTGGCGGCTCCCGTGGCGGCTCCCGTGGCGGCTCCCGTGGCGGCTCCCGTGGCCGCCCCTGCGTCCGCGCGGGCCGCCCTGGCGCACCTCGAGGTGGTGGGCTCGGCAGGCCCGATGGCCTTCGAGGTGACCGAGGTGCTCACGCAGGTCGGGCGCGGCGCGCACAACGACGTCGTGATCCGGGAGGACAGCGTCTCGGACAGCCACGCGAAGCTGCAGCGTCGGGGTGACGGGTGGTGGGTCGTGGACATGGCCTCGACCAACGGGACGTTCGCGGATGGAACCCGGGTGGACGGCGAGCGCTCCCTGGGCGACCGGGCGGAGCTCAAGTTCGGTGCGATCCGGGCGAGCTTCCGTGTCGCCGGGGTCGCGTCGGGCACCGGGAGCAAGGGTGAGACCGCGGTCCTCTCGAGCGCGCTGACGGCGAAGTTGGTGGAGGCGGCCAAGGCCGCGCCGACTGCGGCGCACGCGCCGGCGCAGAAGCCGTCGGCCGCGCCGGTGCCCAAGGGGGCGCCGCGGCCTGCGGCGGCGGTGGCGCCGCGGTCGGCCGCGGCGGCGGCGCCGTCGTCGGGTGGGATTCCGGGCTGGATCTGGCTGGTCGTCGCCCTCGCGATCGCGGGTGGCGCCTTCTTCTTCCTGCAGGGGCGCTAGTGCAATTCTCGGTTGCCGCCCGCACCGATGTCGGCATGATTCGCGCCGGCAACGAGGATGCGTTCTTCGCCGATGCCAACGGGCACCGCGGCTTGTTCATCGTCGCCGACGGCATGGGAGGGCACGCCGCCGGCGAGGTGGCGAGCGAGATGGCCGTCAAGATCGTCACCCAGGAGCTGCATGCGGTGAACGATCTCGCCGACCAGGACATCGGGGTGCACATCTCGCGCGCCGTCCGGTCGGCCAATCGGGCGATCTACGATCGCACGCTCGCCGAGGTGGACAAGCAGGGCATGGGCACCACCATCTCGCTGCTCATGCTCGGCGGGAGCCGCTACGTCATCGGCCAGGTGGGTGACTCGCGCGTGTACCTCGTGCGCAACGGCCAGCTGCATCAGTTGACGAAGGATCACTCGTACGTGCAGGAGCAGGTCGACGCGGGGTTCCTGACGCCGGAGCAGGCGCGCTACCACCCGTACAGCAACGTGATCACGCGGTGCGTCGGGGCGGCGGATTCGGTCGAGCCGGACGTGTTCACCGGGAGCGTGCTGGCGGGTGACCTGTTTCTCGTGGCGTCGGACGGCCTGACGGGGATGGTGGACGACCGCCGCCTGCTGCAACTGCTCATGCAGCGCCAGCCGCCCCAGCGGATCGTGGACCTGCTCATCCGCGAGGCGAACGGCCGCGGCGGGCTCGACAACATCACGGCGATCGTGGTGGCGGTCGGGACGGTGGACGAGCCGCCGCAGCGCACGACCGCCGAACTCACGGCGCTCGAGTGAGCACGCCGGCCTCGGTCGGCGCCCTCGCCGAGCTGTACCTCGGCAACCTGCTCTACGCGCTGGAACGGTGCGCGCTGTCGCTCGAGGCGGAGGGAAAGCCGGAGGATGCCGCGTTCTACCGGGGCATCGGCCGGGCGATGGCGGAGGCGCACGGGCGGGCGAAGCACGTCGAGGTGCCCTGACCCGAAGCCGCCGGGCGCGCCGATCGCGCCCCGGTCGGCGAATCGGCGTCAGCCGCGCAGCATGCGCAGCACCGCGTTGCGCTCGAAGCGGCGCGGTTCGCGCACGAAGACCCGCAGGCACCGCGCGGAGCGGTAGAACTGCGTGGACAGCGTCGGGAGATGCATCGCCCCGGGAAGCCCCTGAGCGGTGAGCGTCTCGATGCCGCCGTCGCGCCGCACGAGCGGGACGTCGAGCCCGAGCATCTGGGTCTTGATGGGGAAGTCGAGCAGCACCTCGCCCGGCGGCAGCCCGTTCGCGGCGGCGAGGGCATCCTCGGCGGCGCGGGCCCGGTCGCGGTCGTCGGCGAGCCAGTCGAGGGCCTCGGGGTCGTCGAGCTCCGCGGCGGGGACGTCGAGGGCGCGCTTGAAGAGGCGTCGCGCGCGCAGGGCCTCGAGGAGCGGGGCGGGACCGGCCCCGTCGAGCGCGTGCAGGAGCCCTTCGTCGGAGTAGCGCCCGAGCGCATCGGCCGCGAGTCGGTCGGCGCGCAGCGCGTCGTCCACGAGCCGCTTGTACATCGCGGTGGCGCTCCGCACGGCGTGGTGCCAATAGACGTTGCGGTACATCTGGTACTTCGCGAAGAGCAGCGATTCGAGGGCCGAGAGGCCCTTCGCGACGAGGCCGACCTTCGGGCGGCCCGTGTGGGGATCGGGGACGACCGTCATCGCGTGGAGCAGGCGGTCCACGTCGATCTCGCCGTAGGGGACGCCGCACATGCGCGCATCTCGGCGCAGGTACTCGAGCTTGTCGAGGTCGAGCGACCCCGAGATGAGTCCCTGCAGGGCTGCCGGGGAGGTACCCCGGATCAGCGCGGCGATGCGCGCGGGGGCCTCGGGGCCAAGGGCGTCGGCGAGGATGCCGGCGATCTCGCCGCCGGTGATCAGCGCGTGGCCCACGGCCTCGTGATCGGCGATGCCGAGCTCCTCGAGCGCGTGGCTGAACGGGTAGTGCCCGATGTCGTGCAGCAGCGCTGCGAGCCGCGTCTCGGCGCGCTCGTGCGCGCCGACGCCCTGCAAGGCACCGGCCTCGTCGAGCCGGGCCAGCGCGACACCGGCGAGGTGGTAGGCGCCCACCGCGTGCTCGAACCGGGAGTGTGTCGCGCCCGGATAGACGAGGTAGGCCCATCCGAGCTGCCGCACGTTGCGCAACCGCTGGAAGGCCCTCGTGTCCACCAGCCGCTCGGCCAGGGGGTCGAGGCGGATGGTGGACCAGAGGGGATCGCGGATCGTGGTGAGGGGCATGCGTCAGCCGTGGCGACGGCCCGCCCCGCGTCGCGCGCGAGGCGGGGCGTCGCGCCTCAGCCCTTCGGCCCGGCGTCCCGGATCGCGGCGGCGACGCCGTCGCCGAACTTCCGGAAGTTGTCGTGGAACATGCCGACGAGCTTGCGGGCCTGGGCATCGTACGCGGCGCCGTCCGGCCACGTCGCGCGCGGGGTCATGACGGCGGGAGGGACGTCGGGCACCGTCGCGGGGACGGCGAGGCCGAAGAAGGGGTCGGTGTGCGTGGCGACGCCGTCGAGCGCGCCGGAGAGGGCGGCGCGGACCATCGCGCGCGACCAGGAGATCTTCATCCGGCTGCCGACGCCGGCGGCGCCACCGGACCAGCCGGTGTTGAGGAGCCAGACGCGGCTCTTGTGGCGGTCGAGGAGCGTGCCGAGCATCTCGGCGTACACGGTCGGATGCCAGACGAGGAAGACGGCGCCGAAGCAGGCGGAGAAGGTCGCCTGGGGCTCGGTGACGCCGCGCTCGGTGCCGGCGACCTTGGCGGTGTAGCCGGAGAGGAAGTAGTACATCGCCTGTTCCCTCGTGAGCCGCGCGATGGGCGGCAGGACGCCGTAGGCGTCGCACGTCAGGAAGACGATGTCGCTCGGGTGGGGGCCGCGGCCGGAGGGGACGTGGTTGGGGATGAACGGCAGCGGGTACGACGCGCGCGTGTTCTCGGTGATCGTCTGGTCGTCGAACCGCACGCGCCGGTGCTCGTCGAGGACGACGTTCTCGAGCACGGTGCCGAACATGCGGGTGGTGGCGAAGATCTCCGGCTCGGCCTCGGCCGAGAGGTTGATGACCTTCGCGTAGCAGCCACCCTCGTAGTTGAAGATGCCGTTGGGGCCCCAGCCGTGTTCGTCGTCGCCGATGAGGCCGCGGGTGGGGTCGGCCGAGAGCGTGGTCTTGCCGGTGCCCGAGAGGCCGAAGAAGAGCGCCGAACGGCCGTCGGCGCCCACGTTCGCCGAGCAGTGCATCGAGAGCTGCCCCTGCTTGGGCAGGTAGTAGTTCATCACGGTGAACATGGACTTCTTGAGCTCGCCCGCGTACTGCGTGCCGCCGATGAGGATCGTGCGCTCGGCCAGATTGAGCACGATGAAGGTGCTCGTGCGGGTGCCGTGCCGTGCCGGGTCCGCCTGGAAGTCGGGGGCGTGGAGGACGGTGAAGTTGGGGGCGAAGCCGGCCAGCTCGGCCGCCTCGGGGCGGATGAACATGTTCCGCACGAACATCGAGTGCCACGCCTTGGGGGTGACGTAGCGGACGCTGAGGCGGAACTGCGGGTCGGCGCCGCAGAAGAGGTCCTGGACGTAGAGCTCGGCCTGCTCGTTCAGGAAGGCGCGGACGTCGGCCTTGAGCACGTCGTAGTGCGCGACGCTGATCGGCTGGTTGACGGTGCCCCAGTCCACGTCGGCCTCGGAGGCGGGCTCCCGGACGACGAACTTGTCCTTGGGGCTGCGGCCGGTGAACGGCGAGGTGACGGCGACGAATGGGCCGTGGTCCGCCAGGCGCCCCTCGCCACGGCGGATGGCCGCCTCGACGAGTCGGGGGGCAGGGCAGTTCCAGTGCACCTCGCCCGACGGGGCGAGCCCCTGAGCGTCCAGGCCGGACGCGGCCTCGCGCGGATGGGTCGGGGCGGAAGAAGGGGTCATGCGTAAGTCCGGGAAGTCGGAAAACGGGACGCGCCGCAAGGCCTCGCACGGGGCGGGACGCGGCGCTCCACGGAACGGCGGGTTGATGGTGCAAAGGTTAGTCCCGGCCCGAGGGCGGGTCAATTCTGCTCGGACCGCGGGTCCGGATGCGAGCCAAGTGGCGGCACGGGCGGGAGTTGCACCGTCCTGCCCTTGGACGGCCGACGGCTCGGTGCTAGCGTACGGGCATGCGGATGCTGCAACGGGTCGGCAGGTCGGTGATGCTGGGGCTGCTGCTGGGCGTGTGGACGACGGCCAGCGTCGGATCCGCCATCGCCGAGGCCACGGTGGCCGGCGCGTCCGCCATCGGTGCGCACGTGGAGTCGCCGGACGCGGCCCGCGACCACGGTCCGGAGCACGCGCACGACTGCGCGTTCTGTCAGGCGCTGCAGTGGACCGGGGTGACGCCCCCGACGGTGACGATCGGGCTCGCGAAGGCGCTGGCGGAGCCCGTGCCGTCGGATGCTCGCCTCGCCCGCGGCGGCCTCATGCGTTCGCACGCCCCGGCGCGGGCCCCGCCCTTCGTGGCGATCTGAGTCCCGCCGTCGGCCCCTCCGGGGCCGGCGAGTCCGCGTCGCTCCCGCCCAGCCGGGCCCGACGTTCCCCATCTCCCGTCCGATGTCGCCTGCGCGATCGCGCCGCCTCGCGGTGCGCCTCCTGCCGTGTCTGCTTCCGCTCGCCGCGAGCGTGGGGCGCGCGCCTGCCCTGCCGGGGCAGGCCGCGCCCCGCGGGGAGCTTCGCGGCGTCGTGGCCGACTCGGCGACCGGCGAAGTGCTCGCGTTCGCCCGGGTGCGACTGCTCGAACTGCACCGGGAGTACGCCACGCACGCCGACGGGCGCTTCGTGTTCGCGAGCGTACCGGCCGGGACGGCCACGCTGTCGGTGCAGCGCATCGGCTATGCGACGGTCGCGCGCACCGTCAACGTCCCGGCCGACGGCGTGGTGGAGGTCCGCGTGGTGCTGCGGCCCTCGGCCGCGTCGCTCGCGGCGACGGTGGTGACGGGGACGGTGGACGAGCGGCCGGTGGACCGGACGATCAGCGCGACGACCGTCGTGAGCGGCGCCGCGCTCGACCGGCGATCCGACGTCACGGTGAGCGCGACTCTGGCGGGGACGCCCGGGTTCGTCGCCACGTCAATGGGGCCGGCGACAGCGCGCCCCGTGCTCCGCGGCCTCGGCGGCGATCGCGTGCTGGTGCTCGAGGACGGGCTGCGTCCGGGCGACCTGAGCGCGACCTCGGCCGACCACGCGACGGCGATGGAGCCGATCGCCGCCACGCAGTTCGACGTGGTGCGCGGCCCGATGTCGCTGCTCTACGGGCCCAACGCGCTGGGTGGTGTGGTGAACGTGGTGCAGGACGTGGTGCCGACGTCGCTGCCGGACGACACGCACGGCACGCTCTCGGTGCAGGGGAGCTCGGTGCAGCCAGGCGGGGCGCTGGCCGGGGTGTTCACGGCGCGCCGCGGGGAGACCGCGTGGCGGTTCGAGGGGACGGCGCGGCAGGCGGGCGACCTGCGCACGCCGGCGGGCGTGATGGGGAACACGCAGCTCGCGACGTACGGCGGCGCGATCGGGGCCTCGCGCGTCGGCGCCGACGGACACCTCGGGGTGGCGCTGCGCAGCTACTTCTCGAGCTACGGGCTGCCCGGCGGCTTCACCGGCGCGCACCCGAACGGCGTGGACCTCCGCATGTGGCGCAACACGCTTCGCGTCGACGGCGAGCGGCACGGCCGGCGCGGCCCCTTCACGTCGGTGCGGGGGTCGGCGCAGTACACCCTGTACGCGCACCAGGAGCTCGGGGCGCCGGGCCGGGTGACGGTGTCGTTCATGCAGAACCTCGCGGCGTTCGAGGGGGTCGCGCGGCACGGGGCGTGGGGGCTCGCCTCGTCGGGGGCGGTGGGAGCCCGCGCGCAGTTGCGCCGGGTGGACGTCGGCGGGGCGAATCGCGCCACCGACACCGGCGACTGGAGTCTCGCGGGGTTCGCCGTGCAGGAATACGGTTCGGGACGCGTGCGCGGCCAGGCGGGGCTTCGCTACGATCTGGCGCAGTTCACGCCGCTCGACCGCCGGCGGACGGTCGAGATCGGCGGCGCGTTCGTGCCGGTGCGGGCGCGGACGTTCGGGTCGGTGAGCGGCTCGATGGGAATGCTCGTCGAGCCGATCGACGGTGTGCGCATCGGCGGCACGCTGGCGCGCGCCTTCCGCACGCCGGACTTCAACGAGCTCTATTCCGACGGCCCGCACCTCGCCGCGTACTCGTACGATGTCGGGAACCCGGCGATCCGGCAGGAGACGGGCCTCGGGGCCGAGGCGTTCGTGCGGGTGACCCGAGGCCCGGTGCAGGCCGAGGCGAGCGTGTACCGCAACGCGCTGACCGACTTCATCTTCGCGCGGAACACCGGCGAGCTGGGACGGCAGGGCCTGGCCCCGAAGTTCCAGTACGTGAACACCGACGCGGTGTTCACGGGTGCCGACGGCGGGTTCACGTGGTCCCCGGCGGCGGCGTGGGTCGTCGAGGGGACGGCGTCGTGGGTACTGGGCCGGCGGGTGGACCTCGTGCCGCGCGACTCGGTGCCGGCCAGCGCCACCCTCACCGACACCTTCCCCGCCGGTCCGGCGTCGCGCTGGCTGCCGTGGATCCCGCCGCTGCAAGGCTCGGTGGGGACGCGCTACGAGTCGCGGCGCTGGTTCGCGGGGGCGACGGTGCGTGCCGCCGCGCGGCAGGATCGCACCGGCGACTACGAGCGGCCCACCGACGGTTATCAGGTGCTCAACCTCGTGGCGGGATTGCGCTTCCTCGTCGGGGCGCGGTTCCACACGCTGACGCTGCGCCTCGACAACGCCACCAACTCGCTGTACCGCGACCACCTTGCGCGGACCAAGGTGGTCCTGCCCGAAGCCGGGCGGAACCTGTCTGTGCTGTATCGCGTGTCATTCTGATCCGCGACGAGCGGATCCCTTTCCACCACCTCCACCACCAGGAGCATTCCATGCGCATCACCACGTTCGCCCGCCGTGCGTTCGCCGCCGCCGCCGTCGCCACGCTCGCCGCCTGCGGCGACGACCACGAGCACGAGGACATCACCGTCGCCTCGGCGCGGGTCGAGGTCCTCGACAACTCGGGCGTCGTCATCCAGACCCTGAACGTGACGCCGAACAACGTCACGGGCGGTCCGCTGCAGCTGGTCCGCAACGTCGCCACGACGATCCGCGTGACGTGGCTCGACGGGTCCGGTGCGTCGGACCCGGCGAACAACGACAGCGACTTCCAGGTCCGGTTCAACCCGCCGTCCGGCGCGGGGCTCACGTTCACCCTGAGCAGCGGTTCCCGCACGTCGGGCGTCATGACGGGCTCGACGGTGCAGGCGTCGCCGGTGCAGGTGGGGCTGCAGCTCTACCACACGGGCGAGAACCACAGCGACTTCGACGCCCAGGTCCCGGTGAGGGTCGTCAATCCGAGCTGATCGCCCGCCGCCGTCCGTCAACGGCGGGGAGCCCGGGGGCAGCGGCGCGGGACGTGACCATGGTCATGGCCCGCGCCGCTGCCCCTCGGCGCGCCGGCGGGTCAGCCGGCCGCCAGCCGCAGGAGCCGTCCGAGATTGCGGCGGTCGAAGGTCTCCGGGTCGTCGCCCTTGGGGGTCTCGATGAGCTTGGGGACGCGCGACAGTCGCGGGTCGCGCATCACCCGGGCGAAGGTGGCTTCGCCCAAGTGCCCCTCGCCGATGCCGGCGTGGCGGTCCTTGCGGGAGCCGAGGGCGCCCTGCGAGTCGTTGAGGTGGAGCACGGCGAGGCGCTCGAGGCCGAGCGCGTCGTCGAAGCGGGCCCAGACGCCGTCGTAGTCGCCGACGAGGTCGTAGCCGGCGGCGAAGACGTGGCAGGTATCGAGGCAGACCGCGACGCGGCCGGCGACGGCGGCCGGCAGGCGAGCAATGATCGCCGCGAGTTCCTCGAAGGTGCGGCCGAGGGCGGTGCCGCTGCCGGCGGTCGTCTCGAGACAGAGCCGGACGCGGCCCGGCTCGGCGGCGAGCGCCTCCGCGATCGCGTCGGCGTTGCGGGCGAGGCCGGCGTCCCGGTCGTCCATGTAGTTGCCGGGGTGCGACACGATGGCGTCGAGGCCCAGAGCCTCGCTGCGCCGGAGCTCGGCGCGGAAGCTCGCGAGCGAGCGGGCGCGCAGCCCCGCGTCGGGCGAGGCGAGGTTGATCAGGTAGCTGTCGTGCGCGACGGCGAAGGCGACGCCGGCGGCGGCGTGCGCGGCGCGGAAGGCGGCGGCCTCGTCGGGGGCGACCTCGCGCTCCTTCCACTGGTTGGCAGTCTTGGTGAAGAGCTGCAGTGCGGTCGCGCCCACGGCGTCGGCGCGCGGCGGGGCTTCGGCGCTGCCGCCGGCCGACGAGACGTGGGCCCCGAGCGGGCCGGGGAGCGCGCGCAGGTCCGGCCGCGGTTCCGCGGACGGGGTGCCGGTGGGCTTGATGGATCCCCGCGGGCTCACCGACGGTTCCGCAGCCACTGCAGCGGGTCGGTGGCGCGGCCGCGCGGCCGGATCTCGAAGTGCAGGTGGGCCGGCATCTCGGGGTCGGCGGCGCCCACGGTGCCGATCGGGTCGCCCTTCGCCACGCGGTCGCCCTTGCGCACGAGCAGGCGCTGCAGCGACCCGTAGACGGAGTAGTCGCCTCCCCCATGCTGGACGACGACGGTGAGCCCGTAGGTGCCGATGGGCTCGGCGATCATGACCTCGCCCGCGGCGACGCTCTTGACGGGGGTGCCGGCAGGGGCCTCGATGCCGACGCCGTTCCAGCGCGTGGTGGTGTTCTCCGGGGCGATGTTGCGCCCGAAGGTGTAGAGCAGCGTACCGTCAACGGGCCAGTCGAGGCGGCCGGCGTCGGCGGACCGGAGCGAGCTCGGCGAGGCCGGCGCGTCGGGCCGCAGCTCGGCGCGACGTCGCTCGGCCTCGAGGCGCTCGATGGCGCCGGCGATGCGCACCTCGTCGCGCCGGTAGCGCTCGAGGCGCGCCCCCACCTGGCGGGCCTGGCGCTGCACCGACGCGAGACTCCGCGTGCGGTCGCGCTCGAGGGTGCGCAGGCGCTGCTCCTCGTCGGCGCGGTCGCGGCGGCTGCGTTCCATGTCGCCCTGGAGCAGGACAAGCTGCTCGCGCTGGCGGGCGATCTGGTCGCGCAGTTCGCCGACGCGCCCGACGAGGGCGCGGTCGCGGACGGCCACGAGGTGCAGGTACTTGTAGCGCGAGACGAGCTGGCCGAAGGATTCCGCAGCGAGGAGCGCCTCGGCGTCGCGCAGGGCCCCGCGCTTGTAGATGTCCTGCAGGCGCCGCCGGAGCACGGCGCGCTTGGCGACGAGCTCGTCCTCGGCGCGCAGCATCGCGCCGGTGACCTCGCCGATGTTCTCGGTGAGCGCGGCGAGCTGCCGGTCGAGGGCCGCGACGGCGCGGGCGGTGGCGTCGGCCTGGGCGTCGAGGTTGCGGACCTCCTCGGAGAGGTCGTGGGCGTCGCCTTGGAGCTCGCGCATCCGCTGCTCGAGGAGCTGGCGTTCGCGCCGCAGTTGCTCGAGCTCCTCGCGCTCGCGCCGGATACGCTCCTCGGACGAGCCGGCGGGCGGCGGCTGCTGCGCGGCCAGCGGCGCCGCCGTGCCGACCGCCAGCCCGACCGCCAGCCCGACCGCCGGCCCGACCGCCAGCCCGATCGCGACGGCGAAGCGCCGCGCCGCGCCCGGCATGCCGCGCATCACACCCGCCGAAGCTGCCGCCCGACCGAGACGGCGCTGCCGACGAAGCCGAGGAGGGCTCCCGCGAGCACGCCGCCGGCGGCCAGCGGAGGATCGAAGAAGGTCACCTCGATGAGCTGTGCCGAGATGACGCGGGTCGCGATGTAGAGCAGCCCGAGGGCCAGGCCGCCGCCGAGGACCCCCTTGGCGAGCCCCTCGAGCAGGAAGGGGAGCCGGATGAAGCCGTCGGTCGCGCCGACGAGCCGCATGAGACTGATCTCGCGCGCCCGCGCGAGGACCGTCATCCGGATCGTGGTGCCGATGATGATGACCGCCACCGCGGCGAAGGCCGCGCCGAGCGCGAGGCCGGCGACGGTGGCGATCGTCCGGAGCCGGTAGAGCTTCTCGACCCATTCGGCACCGTAGCGCACGTCATCCACGAACGGGAAGGTGCGGAGGCGCCGGGCCACCGCCGCGACGGTGGCCGGTGCGCGCTGGCCCTCGCGCAGGCGCAGCTCGATCGAGCCGGGCAGCACCCCGGCCTCGAAAACGTCCTCGAACTCGCCAAGCTCCGTGCGGGCGCGGGCGAGGGCGCGCTCGGGGGTGACGTACTCCGCCGTCGCGACCTCGGGGAAGACCAGGATGTCGGCGATGGCCGCCGCGGCGGCGTCGGCGGGGGTGCCCTCCGCCAGGAAGGCGCGGACCTCGACGCGCTCCTCGACGCGCTGGAGGGCGCTCCGGAGGTTGACGGCGACCAGCCCGAAGAGGCCGAAGGCGAAGAGGGAGACGGCGATCGTCGTCACGGAGAGCACGCTGAGCAGCGGGGCGCGGCGGAAGGCGAGCAGGGCCTCGCGGAGGGCGAGTCTCACGTGCCCTCCCCGTCGCCCGGCGTGTCGGCCGAGTCGAAGACGAGCTGGCCGCGGTTGAGCTCGAGTGTGCGGTACGGATTCCGCCGGATGAGCTCCATGTTGTGCGTCGCCATGATCACTGCGGTGCCCGACGCGTTGATGGCCCGGAGCAGATCGAAGATGCCGCGCGTCGCGCGGTCGTCGAGGTTGCCGGTGGGCTCGTCGGCGATGAGCACGAACGGGTCGTTGACGAGGGCGCGCGCGATCGCCACGCGCTGCTGCTCGCCGCCGGAGAGCTCGCGCGGGAGGGCGTGGCCCTTGCCGGCGAGTCCCACCTGTGCCAGCGCGCGCGCGACCCGGGCCGGGATGGCGCCCTGCGGCGTGCCGATGACCTCGAGGGCGAACGCGACGTTCTGCTCGGCCGTGCGGTCCTCGAGGAGGCGGAAGTCCTGGAAGACGATGCCGAGCCGGCGGCGCAGGTCCACGACGTCGCGCGTGCGGGCGGTGGCCGAGGAGACCGGGCCGATCTTCACCTCGCCGCGCGTGGGCCGCTCCTCGAAGAAGAGGAGCTTGAGGAAGGTGCTCTTCCCCGCACCCGACGGGCCGGTGAGGAAGACGA
This sequence comes from Gemmatimonadota bacterium, assembly GCA_021298835.1. Classification (GTDB taxonomy): domain Bacteria; phylum Gemmatimonadota; class Gemmatimonadetes; order Gemmatimonadales; family Gemmatimonadaceae; genus JAJTHG01. Next base: position 74,317 of record JAJTHG010000023.1, on the reverse strand, counting down.
ACTCCCCCTTGCCGATCGCGAGCGAGACCCCGGTCAGGGCGACGCCGGTTCGGGGGTACTCCTTGTGGACGCTCGTGTACCGGATCACGAGGCCGAAAGCTAGCGACCGCCCGGGGCGGCGCTCAGCGGAGCGCCTGCTCGACGTCGGCGATCAGGTCGTCGGCATCCTCGAGCCCGCAGGCGACCTGCACGAGCCCGTCGGGTATGCCGATGATGCCGCGCTCCTGCGCGTCGAGGTGGGGGTGGGTGACGTACCGCGGTTCGCTGGCGGTGGTCTCGATGCCGCCGAGGGCGGGCGCCGGCCGCACGAGCTTCAGGCGCTTGAGGAACCGTTCGGCTGCGCGGGTGCCGCCAGCGAACTCGAGGCCGACGGTCGGCAGCGGCCGCACGAGCATGACCTGCGCGATCTCGTGGTCGGGATGGTCCGGGAGGCCGGGCCAGTGGACGCGCCGGACCTCGCGGCGTTCGGCGGCCCAGGTAGCGAGCCGCTCGGCGGTCCGGGCCTGCCGGTCGAGCCGCAGGTCGAGGGTGGCGAGGCCGCGCTGCAGGAGCCACGCGACCTCGGGGTCGGGGGCCTGTCCCCAGCGGTACATCTTCTCGCGGACTTCCTCGATGACCGGGGCCGTACCGACGACCACGCCGCCGGCGAGGTCGGCATGGCCGCCCAGGTGCCGCAGTGTGGTATGGAGCACGAGGTCCGCGCCGTGCTCGAGGGGCCGGAGCACGGCGGGGGAGCCGCGGGAGGCGTCAACGACCAGCGCGAGCCCCGTGTCGTGGGTGAGGTACGAAATGGGACGCAGGTCGAGCACGCGGCCGGAGCCGGACGAGGGCGACTCGACGAAGATCGCGCGCGTCTGCTTGCGCAGGCGCTTGCGCCACCCGCGACTTTCGAGGGGGTCCACGAGGGCCACGTCCACCCCGCGCCCGCCGAGTTCCTCGACGAGGAAGCGGCGCATCCCGCCGGGCATCCAGCTCGAGGCGAGGAGGTGGTCGCCCGGGCGGAGCAGCGTAAGGAGCGCGGTGGCTGCCGCCCCCATGCCGCTGGCCATGACCTGCGCGGCCTCGCCCCTCTCGACGAGGGCGAGGCGCCGGGCGACGGCGTCGGCGTTCGCGGCCGAGGGCCGCCGCACGTACTCGGCGCTGCCGTACTCGACCTCGGGGGGCACCTCGCGCAGGATGCCGGCACTGCCCGATGCGTCGGGGTCGGCCCGTTCGGCGGCGCCGTGGATCGCGAGGGTTGCCGCGCCGGCGCGGCGCAGGTCGCGCGGCGTCATGCGGGGAGGCCGCGCACGGTCGGCCCGCGGTCGAACTCGGGGCGGCGGACGCGGATGATGTCGGTGAGCACGAGGCCGGCGATGTCACGCACGTGGGCCTCGCCCCGGCGAATGGTGTCGTCGATGACCAGCGTCGCGAGTTCGCGGCGTCTCGGTCCCTCGACGTACACGAGTTCGCCGTCGAGCAGCAGGCGCTGCGCGGCTTCGTTCGCGTTGATCCGGACGAGGGGACCGCGATCGGGGTCGCCCGCCCGGGTCCCCACGAATCGTACCACCTGCAGGGGCGCGTCGCGCCCGGTGCTCACGCGACGGCCCCGATGGGCAGGAAGTCGCCGCCGTCGCGCAGGACGAGGCGCCGGCGCCACAGGAGGTGGAGCGCGCGTTCGCAGGTCTCGGGGGGGAGGCCGGCGACGGCGGCGACTGCCTCGACCGTGGCGCGGGGCACGCGCCGGATGGTGTCCCACGCGAGCCGCTCTTCCTCGCTGACCTCGCCGACGAGGTGCGTGTCGCCGAGGGGGGCCTCGTACACGATGGCGAGGCCGTGGTGCTCGAGTACGTGCTTGATCGGGTCGAGGTGGTCGCCGACGCCGCGGAAGATGAAGTAGACCTCGGCGGCCGTCGCCGCCACGGGGCCATGGGCGGAGGCACCGTAGCGGAGCAGCAGCTGGGCGATGATCTCGTCGGCGCACGAGTAGTCGAGCAGGCCGACGTGGGAGAAGTCGATGATCGTCACGCGGCGGGCGCCGAGGCCGGCGAGCTCGCGCTCGATGCCGTCGCGCACGGCGCGGCCGGTGTGGCGCGTGACGAGGTTCGTGTACTGGTCGGAGACGCTGCCGCGGAGGACGGCGCCGACGTCGATGAGGGGGGTCACTTCTCCACGTGCTCCGGAATCACGATCTGGACCTGCGCCCCGGGGAACGGGGCGAGGTGCTTCTCGAGCGGGACCTCGGCGACGAGGTCGCCCTCGCCCTGGGTGATGCGGGCCGTGCCGCTGCGGATGGACAGGCGACCGCCCCAGCGCTGCACGTAGCGGCGGACGCCCTTGAGCCCCTGGCCGCGCCCCGCCTCGCGGAAGCGCGAGGTGCCGTTGACGACGGCCTCCTGCAGGGCGGTGGCGTCGTCCCAGCGCTCGGCGATGCGGCGGCCCTGCGACGACTCGAGCGAGCGGCGGAAGCCGAGGCCCGCGTCGCACACGGCGATGACGACCACGTTGCGCCCGAGCCGCTTGCGCCACAGGTACTTCTGCACGGCCACCCAGCCGCCCTGGCCGGCATGCTCGACGATGTTCTGGCACGCCTCCGACAGCGTCATCGCGAACCCCATGGTGGCCTTGGGGTCGAGGTGCAGGGAGGTCGTGAGGATCTGCTTCGCCTTGTCCTGGATGCGCTCGACGACGGCGTGCACGTCGTCGGAGCGCGTCACCGGGGTGATCTCGAGCAGCACGTCGCTGTCGCCGGCCGGCTTGGGCCGCGGCACGAAGCCGTGCAGCTCGAAGACCTCCTCGGCGTGGCGGTAGAACGCCGCGCGCGACCAGTACGAGGCGGTATTCTCGTCTTCGGGGCCGGTGAACGCCGGCTTCTCCGCGCGGGACTGCGCGAGCGCGAGCAGGGCGGTCAGGCCGTACGGGGAACTCCACTTCGCGTGCCGCGCGTCGAGGAGGAGCCTCTCGTCGGCCGGCACCCGCGCCACCTGATCCAGCACCAGCTCGAACTTCTCGTCGTCGAGCGATGGGGGCACGTTGATGATGGCGGTCACGATCGGCTCAGGACTCCGCGGAGATGGTCGGCGAGCCCCGTCGCGCCGCGATGGCGGACGTTTCGCGCCGCCGCCCGGTGGGCGGCCCGCATGGCGGCATCTAGCGAGTCGCCGCCGAGCAGGGCAGAAAACATCGTGGCCCCCCATACGTCCCCGCAACCCGTTGGATCCGTCGCACCGTCAAGGACCGCGACGGCGTCGAGCCGTGCCGACACCATCGGTCCACTTGACAACGGCGATGCGACGGTCGGCACCGGCCGCGGCGCGAGCGGCCGCGCGGCGTCGGCGGGCGTGGCGAACCACGCCGCGCCGCGCGCCCCGAGCGTCACGAGCAGGGCGCGTACGCCCTGCGCGTGCGCGGTGGCGGCAAGCGCGAGGCCGTCGGGCGCGAGCATCGCGAGCTCGTCCTCGTTGACCTGCAGGAAGTCGGTGCACGCGCACCATTGCGCCACATCGGGGAGGGGCCGCCAGGTGCGCGCCCCGTCGGGCTGGACGGCGAGCACCAGCGAGTGCAGGTCGGTGTAGATCGGTCCCTTGAAGTGCTGGCGGACGAGGCGGAAGGTGTCGAGGTCGAGCTCGAAGCCGCTGATGAGGTTGACGTAGAGCGCGTCGAGCCCGTGCAGGAGCGGCGCGAGGCCGACCCACGTCCACGGCGGCACACCGCCGCGCAGGGTCTCGGTGCGGCGCTCGGCGTCCACGTAGCGGAGCACAACGCGGTTGTTCGGCTGCGGGACGACGACCGGCGCGGCATCGGGGGCGAGCCGCGTGAGCGTACGCAGGAACTCGCGCGCCCTCGGCGCGAGGTCCTCGCCCACCTTGGCGATCGGCACCATGGCCCAGCCAGCGGGGAGCGCGGCGTCAACGGCCCCGAGCGCGTAGGTGATGCCGCCCCACTCCTCGACGACCGGGGCCGATGGCTCGCGGCCGTGAATCTCGTCCCACACGAACGACCCGAGGACGCCGAGGCGCCGGGTGCGGGCGCCGCCGGCCGGGGGTGCCGGCAGTGACATCGGTCAGGCCCCGAGGCCGCGCTGCTGGAGGAAGGTCGCCGCGGCGCCGACGACGCCGGCCTCGGCGCCGAGCGTGCCGGGCACGATGCGGGCGGCGGCGACCGCCGGCGCGAAGGCGCGGCGCGCGACCTCGTCGCGCAGCGGGCCGAAGAGCGCGTCGCCCGCCTGTGCCACGCCGCCGGCGAGGACGACCACGTCGGGGTTGAACACGTTGAGCATGTTGGCGACGCCGACGCCGAGGTACATCGCCGTTTCGCGCACGATCGCCTGCGCGACGGGGTCGCCCTCGGCGGCGGCGGCATAGACGTGTGCCGCGGTCAGGGCCGCGAGGTCGCCGCCGCAGCGGTCGCGCAGCACGGAGGCGCCGTGCCCCCCGAGCGCCTCGCGGGCGCGCGCGGCGATGGCCGGCCCGGACGCATAGGCCTCGAGGCAGCCGTGGTTGCCGCATCCGCAGCGGCGGCCGCCGGTCTCGATCGTCATGTGGCCGATCTCGCCGGCGACGTCGGAGGCACCGTGGAAGAGCCGGCCGTTGACGATGAGCCCGCCGCCGACGCCGGTGCCGAGGGTGAAGGCCACGACGTGCCGACCGCCCCGGGCACCGCCCTGCCACCACTCGCCGAGGGCGGCGCAGTTGGCGTCGTTGTCGAGGGTCGCGTCGAAGCCGGTGCCGGCGGCGACGCGGTCGCGGAGCGGGAAGTTCGTCCAGCCGAGGTTCGGGGTGACGATCACCACGCCCGAGGCGCGGTCGAGCGGGCCCGGCGAACCGATGCCGACGCCGAGGATGTCGCCGCGCGCGGCGCCGTGGCCGGCCTCGAGGTCGGCGGCGACCGCGCGCACCTCGGCGACGATGCGGCCGACGACGGCGTCCGCCCCCTCGGCGGCCTTCGTGGCGACGGTGCGCAGGGCAGCGCGGCGGGTGCCGTCGCGCGAGGCGGCCCCCACCGAGATGGTGGTGCCGCCGAGGTCCACGCCGATGACCCAGCCGCTCATTCGACCTGGAGCACGGCGAGAAAGGCCTCCTGCGGGATCTCCACGGCGCCCACCTGCTTCATGCGCTTCTTGCCTTCCTTCTGCTTCTCCAGGAGCTTCCGCTTGCGGCTGATGTCGCCGCCGTAGCACTTGGCGAGCACGTCCTTGCGGAGCGGCTTGACGGTCTCGCGCGCGATCACCTTCTGGCCGATCGCCGCCTGGATGGCGACCTCGAAGAGCTGCCGCGGAATGAGGTCCTTGAGCTTCTCGGCGATCTTGCGCCCCCATTCGTAGGCCTTGTCGCGGTGGATGATCACCGAGAAGGCGTCGATCGGGTCGCCGTTGATGAGCATGTCGAGCTTGACGAGGTCGCTCGGGCGGTTCTCGAGCATCTCGTAATCGAGCGAGGCGTAGCCGCGCGAGACGGTCTTGAGCCGGTCGAAGAAGTCGAGGATGATCTCGGCCAGCGGGAACTCGAAGTCGAACTCGACGCGTGCCTGGTCGAGGTAGGTCATCCCCTTGTAGATGCCGCGGCGCTCGGTGCCGAGCGTCATGATCGGCCCGATGTAATCGGTGGGCGCCATGATGCGCGCCTTGACGTACGGTTCCTCGATCCGCTCGATGTTGGCCGGCGGCGGCATGAGGGCCGGGTTCTCGACCCGGAGTTCGGTGCCGTCGGTCATGAAGACGTCGTACTCGACGCTCGGCACGGTGGTGACGAGGTCGAGGTTGTACTCGCGCTCGAGCCGCTCCTGCACGATCTCCATGTGCAGCAGGCCGAGGAAGCCGCAGCGGAAGCCGAAGCCGAGGGCGGTGGAACTCTCGGGCTCGTACTGCAGGGCGGCGTCGTTGAGCTTGAGCTTCTCGAGGGCGTCGCGCAGCGTCTCGTACTGCGTGGTGTCCGTCGGGTAGATGCCGGCGAAGACGAACGAGCGCACCGGCTGGTAGCCGGGCAGCGGCGCGGACGCGCGGTTGCGCGCGTCGAAGATGGTGTCGCCGGCGCGCGTTTCGGTGACCGAGCGGACGCTGGCGACGACCCAGCCGACCTCCCCGGGCCCCAGGGCCTCGGTGGTCACGGGCCGCAGCTGCTGGTAGCCGAGGTTGGTCACCTCGTACTGCCCGTCGCCGGCGCCGAAGGCGATGACGGTGCCCTTGCGGATCGTGCCGTCCACGACGCGGATGGACGGGACGGCGCCGCGGTACTTGTCGTAGTAGGAATCGAAGATCAGCGCGCGGAGCGGCGCGTCGGGATCGCCCGTCGGCGCCGGCACCTTCGCGACGATGCGCTCGAGCAGCTCGGGGATCCCGAGCCCCTCCTTGGCGCTGACGAGCAGGATGTCGTCCGGGTCGCAGCCGATGAGATTCGACACTTCCGCGCGCCGCCGCTCGGGCTCGGCGCCGGGCAGGTCGATCTTGTTGAGGATCGGGATGATCTCGAGCCCGGCGTCCAGCGCGAGGAACAGGTTCGAGAGCGTCTGCGCCTGGATCCCCTGCGACGCGTCCACGACGAGGATCGCCCCCTCGCACGCGGCGAGGGAGCGCGACACCTCGTACGTGAAGTCCACGTGCCCCGGCGTGTCGATCAGGTTGAGCTCGTACTCGATGCCGTCGCGCGCCGTGTAGGACATCCGGCAGGCGTTGAGCTTGATCGTGATGCCGCGCTCGCGCTCGAGGTCCAGCGTGTCGAGGACCTGCGCCTTCATTTCGCGCTTCTGGAGCGTCCCCGTGGCCTCGATGAGGCGATCGGCCAGCGTTGACTTCCCGTGGTCGATGTGGGCGACGATGCAGAAGTTGCGGATGCGGTCTGGCTGCACGGACGGATCGGGTTCGGGCGGGCCGCCGACGCGCGGATGGCGCGCCGGGGCAGCACGGGAAGATAGCCGATCGCGGGCCGCGACAGGTCATGCGGGGCGGACGCCGGACTCGCGGTCCGGTACGGGCGCGGCACCGTGCGCCGCGCCCCGGGACGCTAGCGCCGCCGGACCGGATAGACCGCCGCGTTGCGTGGCGGCGGCTCGATGGGGACCTGGGGGAGGTCCCACCGGACGCCGCCGATCCACGGCCGCGGGAACCGGTCCTGCACCGTCCGGACGGGTGCCGCCGGCGTGTCCTCGTGATGCCTGCGCCCACCGCCGAGCCAGCCCGGCCACCCGCCGCCGCCCACGAACACCGGACCGGCCAAGCGGCCTATCAGCGCCTCCGCGACTCCCACGACGCGTCCGTCGGCGCCGCCGAACGCCGCGAGATACGCCGCGTCCGCCCCCGCGACGCCACGCACGAGCGGCGACGACGAGCGCCACGTGACGAGCTCGTGGCCCGGCACGTCGGTCGCCGGTGCCGGCGCGGGACGCGGGCCCGCGAAGAAGACCGTCGGCGTGGTGTCGGCGGCCGGGTCGGCGAGCGGGCTCGACGGCCGGATCACGTTGACGGGGCCCGTCGGTGCGGGGCGCACGGGCTGCGCGCCGGCGGACGACGGCGCCGCGCCGATGGCGCCGGCGGCGAAGGCGCCGGCGGCGAGGAGCGGCCACGACCATGCGAGGCGGGACATGCCGTCACTACCCGTGTCGGCGCCGGCGGTTCCCGCGCCGGGGCCCCCGACCGAAACGCCCGGGGCGCGCCGCGCGTAGCTTGTGCGCGCCGTCCGTGCGTTCGTGCCCGGCGGCGCGTCCACCCGTTACCCGCGTCCACCCGTTACCCGCGTCCGTGACCACCGGCCTTCGCCCAGACCAGCTCGACCCGGCCGCCCTCGCGGCCCTCGGACGGCTCGACGTGGTGGCGCGATGGATCGTGGACGGCTTCCTCACCGGCCTGCACCGGTCGGCCCGCAAGGGGTTCAGCGTCGAGTTCGCGGAACACCGTCCGTACCAGCCCGGCGACGACCTGCGCTACGTGGACTGGCGGATCGCCGCGCGCAGCGACCGTTGGGTCGTCAAGGAGTACGAGGAAGAGACGAACCTGCGTGCCGCGATCGTGGTGGACGCGAGCCGTTCCATGGACTGGTCCGGTGCCCCCGGGCGTCTCACCAAGCTCGCGTGGGCGAACCGTGTCGCCGCCGCGGCCGCGCTGCTGCTCTTGCGGCAGCGCGATGCCGTGGGGCTGGTGCGCTTCGCGTCGGCGGTGGAGGCGGTCGTGCCGCCCAGCGCCCGCCTCGCGCACTGGCCGCGGCTGCTGGCCCCGCTCGAGGATCGGGGGGCCGGATCGGGGACGGCGGTGCCCGAGGCGCTCGCGCATGCCGGCCGGATGATCCGCCGTCCCGGCCTGGTGCTCCTCTGCACCGACCTGCTGACCGAGGTCGAGCCGGTGGCGCGGGCGGTGCGGAGTCTCCGCGCCCAGGGACACGCCGTGCTGGTGCTGCAGGTGCTTGATCCGGTCGAGACGGACCTCACGATCGCCGGCGAGGCGCTGCTCGAGGACCCCGAGACCGGCGAGCAGGTGCCGGCGCGCCCGGCGGACCTCCGCGACGCCTACCTCGACACGGTCGCGCACGCGACGGCCGAGTGGCAGCGGACGTTCGGCGCCGCGGGGACCACGTTCACGCAGGCGACGACGGCGCAGCCGTTCGGGCTGGCGCTGCGCGCGCTGCTGCGGGCGCGCGAGCGGCTCCCGTGAGTTTCCTCGGCGCGTGGTGGCTGGCGCTCGCGGGCGCGGCGGCGGTGCCGCTGCTGCTGCACCTGCGGCGGCGGCCGGTGTCGCAGCGCTACGTCTTCCCCGCACTGCGCTGGCTCCTGCGGGCGCAGCGCGAGCACAGCCGCGAACTGCGGCTGCGCAACCTCCTGCTCATGGTCCTGCGCACTGCCGTGGTGCTCGTGCTGGCGGCGGCGGCGGCGCGGCCGATCGTGCGGGGCCTGCCGGGCGGCCACGCGCCGACGGCGCTCGCGGTGGTGCTCGACAACTCCCTCAGCACGACTCGCGCGGCGGGGGGCGAGCCGGCACTGGACGCTCTGCGCGCCGCCGCGCTGCGCACGCTCGACGCGGCGACGTCGGCGGATCGTGCGTGGCTCCTGACGGCGGACGGCACCGTGACCGGCGGGACGCTGGCCCAGGTGCGCTCGGCGGTGCGGGCGGTGTCGGCGTGGCCCGGCGCGGGCGACCTCCCGGGGGCGGTCGAGAAGGCCGCGACGCTCGCGACGACCGTGCGCGGCCTCGCGCCGCGCGTCGTGGTGCTCACCGACGGGCAGGCGACTACGTGGCGCCGTGCGGTGACGGGAGGCGACGCGGCCGTGACGGTCTTCGTGCCGGCGGCTGCGACGGCGGTCGCCTCGAGCGCGGTCGTGGACGCCGCGCCGGTGCCGCCCCGCTGGTCGCCGCGCGGGAAGCTGCGCGTGCGCGTGACCGGGGGAGACTCGGTGCCGGTGACGGTGACGCTGGGCGGCCGCACGCTCGCGCGGGCGCGCGTGGCCCCTGGGGCGGACGCGTGGATCGCGGCGTCGCCCTCGGAGCGGGGGTGGGTGGCCGGTCAGGTGGCCGCGCCCCCGGACGCGCTCCGCGGAGACGACGTCCGGCACTTCGCGGTGTGGATCGGGGACGCGCCGCCGGTCTCGGCGGCGGGGGCGGGGCGATTCGTGCAGGCGGCGCTCGACGCGCTCGTCGCCGACGGGCGCGCCACGCCCGGCGAGGCGGCGGGGACGGCGACCGTGCTGGTGGCGCCGGCCGAGGAGGTGCGGCGCCTGCCCGCCCTGCTGCTCGCGCCGCGGACGCCGGCGAGCGTCCCGCAGGCCAACGCGACGCTGGCCCGGCTCGGCATCCCGTGGCGGTTCGAGACGGCCGTGGACGGCCCCGCGCCCGTCTCGGGGGCGGCGTGGATGCGCGGGGCGACCGCCTCGAAGCGGGTGCGGCTGGTGGCCGCCGGCGCCGGGGACGGCGGGCCCAGCGACACGCTCGCGCGGGCGGGCGGCGAACCGTGGCTGGTGGCGGGCCCGCGGTGGGTGCTGGCGGGGTCGGCGTTCGACACCGCCGCGACCGACGTGATGCTCAAGGCGGGCTTCGTGCCGTGGCTTGGCGATCAATTGGCGTCGCGGCTCGCCGGGGACGGGGGCCCGCTCGTCGGCGCAGTCCCGGGCGGCGACGTGGGATGGCCGGCACCGCTCGACGGCCTGGAGTCTGCCGACGGGAACGCGCTGCCGGTCGCGGGCCGCCGCTTCACCGCGCCGACGACGCCGGGCGTGTACTTTGCCCTCCGCTCCGGCGCACGGGCCGGCGCACTGCTGGTGAATCCGGAAGCCGAGGAGTCGGACGTGGCGGGGTGGAGTGCCCGGGAGGTGAGCGCGCGGATCTCGGCGGCGTCGGTGCGCGGCGTGGACGACGCGACGGCCCTGTCCCGGCTCGCCTTCGGCGGCGGGGGCGGCGCGGCGCTGTTCGGCCCCTTGCTCGCGCTCGGGGTGGGGCTGCTGGTGGCCGAGGCGCTGCTCGCGCGCCACGGGCGCGACGCGTAGCAGGAAGCCCGGGTGGCCCTGTCCTCGTTGCTCGACGCCGTCGGGCAGTTGCCGCAGTTCGGTCGGCTCGTGCGCGACCTGCCCGGGCCGCGGGGCGAGCGGCACGTCGCGGGCCTCGCCGGCTCGGGCGACGCGCTGCTGGTGGCGGCGCTGTCGCGGGACCTGTCGTCGCGGCTGGTGGTCGTGGTGACGGCAGGCCTGCCGGAAGCCGAGCGCTGGCTCGCGGACCTCGACGCGATCCGCGAGCCCGGGGCCGCCGCCCTCTACCCGCCGCGCGAGGGCTTCGGCGAGGTGGAGCCGCACGCGGAGGTCGCGGGGGAGCGCGTGGAGACGCTCGCGCGCGTCGCGCGGGGCGAGGTGCGGCTTCTGCTGGCTCCGGCGCGGGCGTTGCAGGAGCGGACGCGGCTGCCGGGGGCGCTGGCCGCCGGCCGGCTGGAGCTCGCGGCGGGCGATGCGTGGCGGCTCGGCGATCTGGTGGCGCACCTGCGCGGCATCGGTTTCGAGCAGGTGCCGATCGTCGATGACGTGGCGCAGTTCGCGGTGCGGGGCGGCATCGTGGACATCTACTCGTTCGGCATGGCGGAGCCGGTGCGCCTGGAGTTCTGGGGCGACGACCTGCAGGAGCTGCGGCACTTCGACCTGCTGACGCAGCGGACGACCCGGGTGGCGGAGCGGGTGGTGATCCTGCCGGTGGACGGGGCGGGCCCGGCGGCGGACGACGCCGAGCGGGTGAGCATCGCGTCGCTGTTCCCGCCGGACACGCTGCTGGTGCTGCCGCACGACACGCACCTCGAGCCCGAGTTCCGGCGCACGTGGGAGGAGGCGGCGCACCACGCGGAGCTGGCGCGGCGGCGCGGCGAGGACGTGCCGGACCGGGATGCGCTCTTCGAGCGCCCGGCGTCGGCGCTCGGGGCGCTCACGGGGTTCGGCACGCTGCGGCTGTATGCGGGCGAGGGCCCGGACGGGCTCGGGGCGATCGGGTTCCCCTTCCGTCCGCCGGAGGTGATCGAGCGCGACATCGATCGGCTGCGGCGGCTGGTGGCGGACGGCACGCAGACGCTCATCCTGTGCGACAACAGCGGGCAGGTCGAGCGGCTCGACGAGCTGCTCTCGGGTGACGGGCGGTACCCGACCGCGGCGGCGCTGGTGCTCGGGACGTTGGGGGGCGGGTTCCGGCTCGGGCCGACCGGCCCGGGCGGGCTCCGGGTGCTGACCGACCACGAGATCTTCCGCCGCGAGCGCCGGCTGCGCCGCGCGCGGCGCTACGGGAGCGGGACGTCGCTCGAGGCGGTGACGGCGCTCAAGCCGGGCGACTACGTGGTGCACCTCGAGCACGGGGTGGGGATCTACCGCGGGATCGAGCGGCTGTTCGTCGGGGAGAGCACGATCGAGGCGGCGGTGGTGGAGTACGAGGGGGGCGACCGGCTGAACGTCCCGCTCTACCGGATCGACCTGCTCGAGCGGTACCGCGCGGCCGGGGACGTGAGCGAGGACCTGCCGCCGCCGCGCCTGCATCGGCTGGGCGGCCGGAAGTGGCAGCAGCAGCGCGACCGCACGCGGGCGGCGATCGCGGAGATGACGCAGGAGCTGCTCGATCTCTACGCGCGGCGGCAGGTGGCGACGCGGCCGGCGCACCACCCCGACGGAGCATGGCAGCGGCAGCTGGAGAGCTCGTTCCTGTTCGAGGACACGCCCGACCAGCGCAAGGCGACGGTGGACGTGAAGCGCGACATGGAGTCGCCGCGGCCGATGGACCGCCTGCTCGTCGGCGACGTCGGGTACGGCAAGACGGAGATCGCGATCCGCGCGGCGTTCAAGGCGGTGCAGAGCGGGCGGCAGGTGGCGGTGCTGGTGCCGACGACGATCCTCGCCGACCAGCACCACCGGACGATCACGGAGCGGCTGGCGGACTTCCCGGTGCGGATGGCGCTGCTCTCGCGCTTCCAGTCGGCGAAGGAGCAGGCGGCGGTGGTGGCGCAGCTGGCGACGCGCGAGGTGGACATCGTCGTCGGCACGCACCGGCTGCTGAGCGACGACGTGCGGTTCGCCGACCTGGGGCTCGTGGTCGTGGACGAGGAGCACCGGTTCGGGGTGAAGCACAAGGAGGCGCTCAAGCGGTTGAAGCTCGACACCGACGTGCTGACGCTGACGGCGACGCCGATCCCGCGGACGCTGCACCAGGCGATGGCGGGGTTGCGGGACCTCACGCTGATCCAGACGGCGCCGCGCGACCGGTCGCCGGTGCTGACGTACCTCGAGCCGTTCGACGACGCGCTGCTCGAGGAGGCGATGGGCCGCGAGCTCGACCGGGGGGGGCAGGTCTTCTTCGTGCACAACCGCATCGAGACGATCGAGGCGATGGCGGACCACCTGCGCCGGCTGGTGCCGCGGGCGCGGGTGGGGGTCGCGCACGGGCAGATGCGCGAGCGGCAGCTCGAGGACGTGATGCACGAGTTCGTCGGCGGGCGGCTCGACGTGCTCGTCTCGACGATGATCGTCGAGACGGGGCTCGACGTCCCCAACGCGAACACGATGTTCGTCAACCGGGCCGACCATTTCGGGCTGGCGCAGCTCTACCAGCTGCGCGGGCGGGTGGGGCGGTCGCACCGCCGGGCGTACTGCTACCTGATCGTCCCGGACGCGCTCGACGAGGACGCCGAGAAACGGCTGCGGGTGCTCGAGCACCACACCGAGCTCGGGGCGGGCTACCGGGTGGCGCTGCGCGACCTCGAGCTGCGCGGGGCGGGGAACCTGCTGGGTCCGGAGCAGTCGGGCTTCGTGCACGCGGTGGGGTTCGACCTCTACCTGCGCATGCTCGACGAGGCCGTGCACCGGGTGCAGGCGGGGGACCAGGCGCCCAAGCCGGTGCCGGCCGACGTGACGCTGGACGTCGCCCACTACCTGCCGGACGACTACCTGGCGGCCCGGGAGGTGAAGCTGGACCTCTACCGCCGGCTGTCGGCCGCGACCGACGGGGCGGCGATCGACGCGATCCGGGAGGAACTGCGGGACCGCTTCGGGCCCCTCCCGCCCCCGGCGGGGGCGTTCTTCGGGATGACCTACCTGCGGGTCCTGGGCGGGGCGATGGGGCTCGAATCGGTGCTGGTGCGTGGCGACGAGGCCCGAATTACGTTTCGGGGCTCGGTGGCCCCCCGCCTGAAGGGGCTCAGCGCGGCCTTCCACGAGGTGCAGTTCCAGGCCGAAGTCCGCCGCGCACAACCGTTGTCCCTGAAGCTCACCCGCCTGGGCGGTGCCTCGGTGCTGGACGGCCTCGTGGCCGCCTTCCGCACCCTGACCGCCACCACGAGTCCGAACTGATGCGCATCCGTCGTCTCTCCCTCATCGTCCTCGGCACCGTCGCCCCGCTCGTCGCGTGCGACGGGCTCCAGTCCGCCGACACCGTGGCCAAGGCCGGCGGCCAGCAGCTCTCGGTCGAGCGGCTCGGCAACCTGCTCGGCGGGGCAGGGGCACCGGTCAACAAGGAGACGGCGCGCGCCATCGCCGATCTGTGGACGAACTACCAGCTGGTGGCCGCCGCGGCGGTCAAGGGCGACTCCATGGCCAGCGCGACGGACGCGGACAACGCGCTGCGGTCGGTGTACGACCGGATGCTCGTGGACCGCTGGCAGCGCGACTTCATCCCGAAGCTGCAGGCGAAGGTGGACACGACCCAGTTCGCGCAGCGCTACGCGGAGGGGGCGGTGCTCCACGCGCGGCACATCCTGATCTCGGTGCCGCAGGACGCCACGCCGGCGAAGAAGGCCGAGCTGAAGGCGAAGGCGGACGCGATCCGCGCGCGGGTGACGCCGGCGACGTTCGCGGCGACGGCGACGAAGGAGTCCGGCGACCCGGGCTCGGCACCGCGGGGCGGGCTGCTCGGCGCGTTCCAGCGGGGCCAGATGGTGCCGACGTTCGAGCAGGGGACGATGGCGACCGCGCCGGGCGCGATCAGTCCCGTGATCGAGTCGCAGTTCGGCTACCACATCATCTACCGCTCGACGTTCGACGAGGCGCGGGGCGACGTCGGGCCGCAGCTGGTGCAGGCGGGGATCGCGTCGGCCGAGAGCACGTTCGTCGCCGGCCTCGAGAAGGACGCGGCGATGGAGATCAAGCCGAACGCCGTGGGGACGCTGCGCACTGCGACCGCCGACCTGATGGCGAACCTCGACAACACGGCCGCGCTCGCGAGCCTCAAGGGCGGCAACTTCACCGCGCGTGACGCGGCGCTGCTGCTGCTCTCGATTCCGCAGCGCGGCCAGCTGCTGTCGCAGATCGCCGGCGCGCCGGATTCGGTGGTGCGCGAGCAGCTCATCAAGCCGATGGTGCGCACCGAGCTGGTGCTGCGGGCCGCCCGGGCGTCGGGGACGCAGCTCGACACGGCCGAGGTGGCGCAGGTGCGGCGAAGCTTCACGGCGGCGCTGCAGGGGGCGTGGAATGGTCTCGGCGTGAGCCCGAAGGTGCTGGCCGACAGCGTCAAGGAGCCGGCGACGAAGGCGAGCTTCGCCGCCGCGCGCGTCGAGACGGTGCTCGACCGTGTCGTCGCCGGCCAGCAGCCGCTGGTGCAGGTGCCGATGCCGGTGGAGCTCGCGCTCCGCAAGAAGTACCCGGCGTCCTTCAGCCTCGCGGCGCTGGACAAGGCGGTGGAGAAGGCGAAGGTCGTGCGCGCGCAGTCCGATTCCGCGCGCAAGGCGGCCCTGCCGCAGTCGGTGGTGCCGATCCCGGGCGGGGCGGACAAGGCGCTCCCGACGACGCCGCCGACCGCCGCGCCGGCCGCGAAGGCACCGGCGGCCGCGAAGGCACCGGCGGCCGAGAAGAAGCCGGCGTGACGGGATCTCGCCCGGGGCGACGGTGGTAGGAGACGGCATGCGGACGTGGCGGCAGGTGGTGCTGGCGGCGTCGGTCCTCTGGGCCGGCGCCGCCTCGGCGCAGGACAGCGTGGCGGTGCGCGACACGACCGGCTGGCAGGGCGAACTGCCGGTTGACCGGGTCGTCGGCATCGTGGGCAAGACCCCGATCCTGTGGAGCGACGTGCTGATCGCGGTGCAGGCGCGGCTGCGCGGGCAGCGGCCGGCGATGGACGCGGGCCAGCAGCGGCAGTTCGCGCTCGACGCGCTCAACCAGCTGCTCAACGATGAGGTCTTCGTCCAGAAGGCGAAGACCGACACGACGATCAAGGTCACCGACGCCGACGTGAACGACCAGGTGGATCAGGCGTTCAAGCGGGTGCGCGACCAGTTCCGCAGCGAGGGAGAGTTCCGCGAGGCGCTCAAGCGGGAGGCGTTCGCGAGCACGGACGACTACCGCAAGAAGCTCTTCGAGGACGCGAAGCGGCAGGAGACGCAGTTGAAGCTCTTCCAGAAGCTCAAGTCCGACGGACGCCTGCTGCCCGCGGTGGTCAACGACGCCGAGCTGACCGAGGCGTTCGACCGCCAGCGCGCCAACCTGCCGCGCAAGCCGGCGACGGTGGCGTTCCGCCAACTGGCGGTGGCGCCGCAACCCAAGCCATCCGCGCGCGACTCGGCGCTCCGCAAGGCGGCGCGCCTCGCGCAGGAGATCGACGCGGGGACGCCGTTCGAGACGGTGGCGAAGCGCGAGTCGGAGGATGAAGGAAGCCGCGACGTCGGCGGCGACCTCGGGTGGAACCGCCGCGGCCGGATGGTGCCGGAGTTCGACCGCGTGATGTTCCAGCTCAACCCCGGGATCACGAGCTTTCCGGTGGAGACGGTGTTCGGCTTCCACCTGATCCGCGTGGACCGGGTGCAGCCCGGCGAGGTGAAGGCGCGGCACGTGCTGATTCGCCCGAAGATCGACTCGGCCGACGTGGCGCTCGCCAAGGCGCGCGCCGATTCCGCCTACGCGCGCTGGGTGGCGGGATCGCCGTTCGACTCGCTCGTGACCGCATTCCACGACAACAGCGAGGATCGCGGCTCGATCCAGCCGTTCGAGCGCGAGCAGCTGCCGCCGAGCTACCAGCAGGCGCTGGCGGGGAAGGCGAAGGGGGATATCACGCCCCCGTTCGCGGTGCCGGACCGGCGGGGCATCCCGAAGTTCTTCATCCTGCAGGTCATCTCCGCGAGCGACGCCGGGGAGTACACGATGGACGAGGTGAAGGACCGGCTGCGCGAGCAGCTCTCGCAGGAGAAGTCGATCGGGCGCCTGCTCGAGCTGCTCAAGAAGGAGATCTACGTGGCGGTCCTGCTCGGCCCCGAGCTCCCCACCCCGATCTTCTGACCGTGCGTCCGCGCCTGGCGGTGACGCTCGGCGACCCGCGCGGGATCGGGCCCGAGCTGGTGCAGGCGGCGCTGGCGGACGGCGCCCTGCGGGCCATCGCCGACCTCGTCCCGGTGGGCCCGCGCGGCACGGTGGTGGACGTGCAGGAGGCGACCGGCCGCTGGCGGCCGGGGGACGCCGCCGCCGCCGCGGGCCGCGCGGCCGGCGATGCGGTGGTGCGGGCCACCGAGCTGGCCATGGCGGGGGCGGTGCACGGGCTGGTGACGGCTCCGCTCGACAAGGCGGCCCTGCTGGCAGGCGGGTACGCCGACCCCGGACACACGGAACTGCTGGCGCGCCTGACGGGCCGCGCGACGGCGATGTGCCTCGCGAGCGACCGGCTGCGGGTGGTGCTGGCGACGACCCACCGGTCGCTGCGCGAGGTGCCGGATGCGCTGACGCCCGACGTCATCGCGGCGGTCGCGGCGCTGACGCGCGCGGGACTCGTGGAGTGGTTCGGGATCGCCGCCCCCCGGATCGCGCTCTGCGCGCTCAACCCGCACGCGGGAGACGGCGGCCGCTTCGGCGACGAGGACGACCGGGTGCTCGCGCCGGCGGCGCGCGCTGCCGGGCTCGCCGGCCCGTTTCCGGCGGACACGGTCTTCGTTCGCGCCATGCGGGGCGAGTTCGACGCGGTGATCGCGCCGTACCACGATGTGGGGATGACGGCCATCAAGGTGGCGTCGTTCGGGCGGGGCGTGAATTGCACGTTCGGACTGCCGTTTCCGCGGACGTCCCCCGACCACGGGACGGCACTCGACATCGCGGGGCAGGGGAAGGCCGATCCGTCGAGCTTCTTCGCGGCAGTCCGGGTCGCGGCGGAGGCGGCCGTGGCGCGAGCCGCGCACGTGCGGGGGAGCGGGGCGCCCCGCTGACCGACGGCAGCTCCCGGCGTGACTCCCGGCGTGACTCCCGGCGTGACTCCCGGGGCGCTGCTGCCCGGCATTCCCGGCGATACACTTCCGGCATGGCTCGCACCGACACCGGCCACGGGCACCCGCACCCGGACGACGTGACGTGCGACGGCCACCACGGCCATGCGCCGACGGCGCGGCTCCGGGTGGTCCTGGCGCTCACGGCGCTGTTCCTCGTCGCCGAGGTGGTCGGTGGCGTCCTGTCGAACTCGCTGGCGCTGCTGGCCGACGCGGGACACATGCTGGCGGACGTCGCCGCGCTGGCGCTCACGCTGTTCTGCGCATGGATCGCCCGCCAGCCGGCGGGGGCCCAGCGCACCTTCGGCTACCTGCGGGCCGAGATCCTCGCGGCGTTCATCAACGGGAGCGTGCTGCTGGCGATCTCGGCGGCGATCGCGTGGGAGGCGCTGCAGCGGCTCGTGCGTCCCGAGCCGGTGGCGACCGGCCCGATGCTGCTGGTCGCGGCGCTCGGCCTCGGGGTGAACGCCGTGGCGGCGTGGCTCCTGCACGCCGACGCGGCCCACTCGCTGAACGTGCGCGGGGCATATCTGCACGTGGTCGGCGACCTGCTCGGATCGGTGGCCACCGTGGCGGCGGCGCTGGTGATGCGGTGGACCGGATGGGCGGCGGCCGACCCGGTTGCCTCCGTGCTGACGACGCTCCTGATCGTGCGCGCGGCGTGGGCGCTGGTGCGCGAGTCGGTGGATGTGCTGCTCGAGTCGGCGCCGAAGCACGTGGATCCGGCCGCGGTGCGGCGTCGGCTCGAGGCGCTGCCGGGCGTGCTCGGGATCCACGACCTGCACGTGTGGACGGTCGCGGGTGGCATGATCTCGTGCACGGCGCACGCGGTGGTGACCGAGGCGGGCCACTACGCCGACGTCGTACGGGGGGCGCAGGAGTCGCTCGCGCGCGAGTTCGGCATAAGGCACGTGACGCTGCAGATCGAGCCCCCCGATCTGGCGGTGCACGCCCCCGCGCTGCACGCCTAGGGTTTCCTCCTTCCTCCCTCCCGTTCCTCCATGGCCCAGCTCGACCGGCTGCTCTCGGCGATGATCACCAACCGCGCCGACGCCATCCACCTCGCCGAGAACGACGTCGCGCGCATGCTCGTGCAGGGGGAGCAGCGCCCCGTGACGAGGGCCCCGCTCACGGTCGCGCAGATCGTCGCCCTGCTGCGGGAGGTCGCCCCGGCCGATGCCGTCGCCCACCTGGACGCCGGGACGCCGACGACGTTCCGCTATGACAACGCCGACGGCTCGTTCGGGGTGAAGCTGCGGACCGAGAACGGGTCGTTGCGCTGTTCGATCGCCGTGGACGACCACGGGATGTTCCAGCGGATGACCGGCAGCCTCCGCGCGATCACGGAGGAAGCCGTCCCGTCCCCGGCTCCGACGGGGAGCGCCCCGTCGCCCGGCGTGCGGGCGGGGGCGTCGCCGTCCGCGGACCCCGTCGGCGAGGCCCGGGCGCAGATCGACGAACTGCTGCGCGCGCTCGTGACGAAGGGTGGATCGGACCTGCACCTGCGCGTCGGCGAGCCGCCGATCATCCGGCTGCACGGTGAGATGGTGCGGCTCGAGGGGAAGCCGCTGCTGGAGAACGGGTTCCTCGAGGCGATGCTCACGAGCATCATGCCCGAGCGGAACAAGGCCGAGTTCCGCGATCGCAACGACACCGACTACGCCTACGAGATCGAAGGCATCGCGCGATTCCGGGCGAACGCGATGCGCGAGCGGAAGGGCGTGGGCGCGGTCTTCCGCGTGATCCCGGCGACGGTGGTGTCGGTCGAGCAGCTGAAGATCCCGCAGGAGGTGCAGAACCTCTGCCACCTCACGAAGGGGCTGGTGCTGGTGACGGGGCCGACGGGCTCGGGCAAGTCCACGACGCTCTGCTCGCTGGTGGACCTCGTCAACCGCCTGCGGACCGATCACGTGATCACGATCGAGGACCCGATCGAGTTCGTGCACCAGAACAAGAACTGCATCATCACCCAGCGGCAGGTCGGCGTGCATACGGAGTCGTTCAAGAGCGCGCTCAGGGCGGCCCTGCGCGAGGACCCGGACGTGATCCTCGTCGGCGAGCTGCGCGACCTCGAGACGACGTCGATCGCGATCGAGACCGCGGAGACCGGGCACCTGGTGTTCGGGACACTGCACACGACGACGGCGGCGAGCACGATCGACCGCATCATCGACCAGTTCCCCGCCGACCGGCAGGACCAGATCCGGACGATGCTCTCCGAGTCGCTCAAGGGCGTCATCTCGCAGACCCTCTGCAAGCGGATCGGCGGCGGCCGCGTGGCGGTGCGCGAGATCATGCTGCACACCCCCGCGCTGGCCAACCTCATCCGCGAGGGGAAGACCTTCCAGATCCCCTCGATGATCCAGACCTCGCGGAAGCACGGCATGATCACCCTCAACGACGCCCTCATGGACCTGGTGGAGCGGCGTCAGGTGGAGGTGAAGGAGGCCTACGCCAAGGCGGTGGACAAGCCGGGGCTGGTGGGGCAGCTCAAGTCGGCGGGCCACGACGTGGCGTTCCTCGAGGGGGAGGACGACGCCGCGAAGAAGGGCCCGCCGCGGCCGGCGGCGGCGAAGCGCTAGGGTCGGCGACGCGCTTGCCCGGCGTCCGGCGCCCCGCTCAAGGGACGCGGGGACGCGGCGCCGGCTCGTCCGACGTGAGCGCCTGCAGGAACGCCACGAGCTGGCGCACCTCGACGTCGCCGAGCGAGCGGTTGACGAGGAGCGGCGACTTGGTCGAGTCGGGGCCGCCGCCCGAGGCCATGTAGCGGACGGCCGCCTCGAGCGTGGCGGCGCTGCCGTCGTGGAAGTACGGCCGCGAGAGCGCCACCGACCGCAGCGTCGGTGTCTTGAAGGCGCGTTCGTCGGCGGGCGCATTGGTCACCGCCGCACGGCCGCGGTCGGGCGTCGCCTTGCCCGCCTCGAGGCCGACGTTGTGGTAGAGCCCGTCGGCGAAGCGCGGTGGCACGTGGCACGCGGCGCAGCCGGCCTTGCCGATGAAGAGCTGCCACCCCGCCTGCGCCTCGGCACCGAGGGCGCGACGATCGCCGGCCTGAAAGCGGTCCCACGGCGATGGCCCGGAGTTGAGCGTGCGCACGTACGACGCCAGCGCCTGCGCGATGCGTGGCTCGCTGGCGGTGTCGCCGAAGACGGCGGCGAACCGGGTGCGGTACTCGGGAACGGCATTGACCGCCGCCGCCACGCGCTCGGTGTTGGCACCGAGCTGCGACTTCCACGCGGCGGCGATCTGCCCCTCGAGCGACGTGGCGCGGCCGTCCCAGTACCACGCCGTCTGGTGCCCGACGTTGTACAGCGTCGGCGTGTGCCGGGCGTTCACCACGCCGGTCGCGCGCGTCGAGAGGCGCAGCGTGTCCGTCCAGCCGAGGGCGCGGTAGTGGCACCCTTCGCACGACATGGTCCCCGTCGCCGACAGGCGCGGGTCGTAGAAGAGCTGCGCGCCGAGCGCGACCTTCTCCGGGGTGTCCGGGTTGGAGGCCGGGGCGGGGGACGGGCCGAGCGGCGATGCATCGTCGCTCGGCAGCGGGGCGGGCGCGTTGCGGGCGCAGGCCGAGAGCCCGGCACCGCCCGCGAGGGCGGCCACGACGATCAGGTGACGAAGCATGAGGCGGGGATCCGGGGAGTCAGGGGACGTCGGGAAGCAGCGCCGCGCCGCGCCCGTGCACCCGGGGGCGGCGCCGCACGGCGGCGAGGACGAGCAGGTCGAGCAGCGCGTAGAAGGCGCCGGCGGCGAAGGGCGGGTTGGCGGCGGACCAGCCGGTGCCGGGGACGCTCGGGCGCCACGTCCAGTTGCCGAGCGCGGTGCCGTACAGCTCCATGGCGAGCGCCAGCACGAACATCGCCGCATAGAGGTCGCGGCCGCGGCTGAGGCCCGCGCAGACGAGGAACAGCCCCGCGAGGATCGTCCCGAACGCGTCGGTGCCGCGCCACAGCACGACGATCGCCCACACCGCCGCGCCCGCGGCCACCGCGGCGACGTGCCGCGGGGTGACGAGCGGCCGCACCACGAGCCCGAGCGTCATCAGCAGCGCATGCCCAGGGGGTACGAACAGCGGCAGGTTGCCGAACCGGTAGTCATAGACACCCCAGCCGAGCGAGAGCACGGCCTCGCCGACGCCGGCGAGCGCCGTGCAGACGAGCAGGACCCGGCGCTCGAGCGGCCGTCCGAGGCGGAGCAGCCACGCGAAGACCGCCACCGTCCAGAGCGTGGCGAGGTGCTGGCCCGTCCAGCCGAACTCCCGGTCGAGCGCGAGCCCGCCCACGATGACCCCCACGACGTGCGTCGCCACCAGGCCACGCGTGCGCGCCGGGAGGTGCCCCCAGAGGTCGGGTTCGGCCGGCGAGGCGGGGGTCGGGGCGGCGGTCGGCGGCACGGAGGCAAGCTAGCCGCGAACGCAAGCCGGCCCGTCACCGCCGAGGCGATGACGGGCCGGCATGCGGCCGGCATGCGGCCGGGGAGGGGCGCGAAGCGCGGCATCGAGCAGGCGGCGCTGGGTCGCTGCGCCGCGCACGAGCGTGAACGCGAACCGCCGGAGCGGGGCGTAGCGGGCGTCGAGCAGCGCACGACACGCGCGTTCGTCACCCGCCGCCGCCGCGAACGGACGGCGAGCGTTCCGCGTTCAACAGCGACCTTTCATCCTGCACATGTCCAATTTCGTTCGCGTCTGGCGGCCGGTCGTCCTGCTCGCCTGCGCCCCCCTGCCTGCCCAAGTCCCGTCCGCGCCGACCGGCGCCATCACCGGCCGCATCGTCCAGGCCGTCACCGAGGCCCCCGTCGTGGGCGCCACGGTTCGCGTGGTCGGTCAGGAGATCGGCGCGCAGACCGACGCCGGCGGCCGCTTCGTCCTGCGCGGGGTGCGCACCGGGATCGTCACGCTCGAGATCCGTCGGCTGGGCTTCGCCCCGGTGACCAAGGGCGACATCGCCGTCTCTCCCGCCAAGCCGGCGGAGGTGCTGGTCGTGCTGCGCCCGATCGACGTGCAGCTCGAGGCGGTGACCGTGCGCCCCGAGGCGTTCCCGCCGCAACTGCCGCCGGCGACCCCGGTCTCGACGCAGACGTACGCGGCCGAGGAGGTGCGGCGGCAGCCGGGAGCGCAGGAGGACGTGCTGCGGGCGATCTCGGTCGCGCCGGGCGTGGGGGTGACCAGCGCGGCCCGCAACGACATCATCGTCCGCGGGGGGGCACCGTTCGAGAACCTGTTCGTCGTGGACAACATCGAGGTGCCGAACATCAACCACTTCGGGTCGCAGGGTTCGACCGGCGGGCCGATCTCGCTGATCAACATCCGCTTCATCGAGACGGCCGCGATCTCCGCCGGCGGATTCGGGGCCCGGTACGGCGACCGCGCCTCGTCGGCGACGACGCTCACCCTGCGCGAGGGCAACCGCGAGCGCCTCGCGGGCGAGCTCAACGTCGCCGCCACGCAGTACGGCGCGGTGCTCGAGGGGCCGATCGGCCGGGACGCGTCGTTCTTCGTGAACGTGCGGCGCAGCTACCTCGACCTGCTCTTCCAGGCGATCGGCCTGAGCTTCATCCCGTCCTACACCGACGCCACCGCGAAGGCGGTCTGGCGCCCGACGACGCGCGACGCGCTCTCGTTCCTCACTATCGCCGCGCGGGGCACGGTCACGTTCGACAACGGCACCGACTCGGCCCGCGTCAACAACTCGCAGGTGCTCGCGCCGGCGCAGGACCAGTACTTCAGCGGCCTCACGTGGAAGCGGCTGCTGCCGGACGGCGTGGTGACGACGACGCTCGGCCGCACGTGGACGCGCTTCGTCACCGCGCAGCGCGATTCGCTGCTGAACCCGGTCTTCGAGAGCCGCTCGACCGAGGGAGAGACCACCCTCCGGACCGACCTCACGTGGCTGCCGCGTCGCGGGCTGGAGGTCGAGGCCGGGACGATCTTCAAGTACGCGAGCGACCTGCGCTTCGACGCCACGCTGGCCGGGTTCCGGCGGCTAGACCAGCTGGGCCAGCCGCGCACGCTGCGCGTGGACACGAGCTTCACCGCCCTCCGCAACGGCACCTACGCGCAGGCCGCCTGGCAGGTGCGGCCGGCATTGCGGCTCAGCGCCGGCGTCCGCGGCGACTGGTACGGCTTCCTCGGGAACGCCGTGCGGCTCGCGCCGCGGCTGAACGCGACGTACCGGCTCGACGACGTCACGACCCTCGCCGTCTCGGGCGGCCGGTACTGGCAGGCCCCGAGCTACATCTGGCTCGTGGGCGACCCGGCGAACCGGCAGTCACTGCGGCCCTTCCGCGCCGATCAGGCGGTGGCCGGCCTGACGCGCCTCGTCGGGGACGAACTCAAGGTGCAACTCGAGGTGTACGCCAAGCGCTACGGCGCGTATCCCGCGCGGGTCTTCCGCCCGCAGGCGGTGCTGAGCCCGAGCGGCTTCGACGACGCGACGACCGACATCCCCTTCGGCCTCGAGCCGCTCGAGAGCACCGGCACCGGCGAGGCGTACGGGGCCGAGGTCTTCGTGCAGAAGAAGCTCGGGCGCAGCCCCCTCTACGGGCAGCTGAGCGCAAGCTACAACCGCACGCGCTTCACCGGGCTCGACGGCACGAGCACCCGCGGTGCGTTCGACACGCCGGTGCTCGCCAACGGCGTGATCGGCTGGCGGCCGAACGCGAAGTGGGAGCTGGCCCTGCGCGCGCGCGCGGCGTCCGGGCTTCCCTTCACGCCGTTCGTGACGGGGGGGCCGCAGGCGGGGACGCTCGACTTCGCGCGCTACAACGGCGAGCGGCTGGGGACCTTCTTCGCCGCCGACGTGCGGGTGGATCGCCGCTTCGTCTTCGGCAAGACGCAGTTGATCGCCTTCCTCGACCTGCAGAACGTCACGAACCGGCAGAATCCGTCGCCGCCGCAGTGGAATCCCCGGACGCGGCAGGCGGTGGCGAACGAGGGCGTGGGCCTGCTGCCGTCGATCGGCCTCAATTGGGAGTTCTAGTCGGGGCGGCGACCGACGGCGCCGCGGCCGGCGGCGCCGCGGCTGGCGGCGCTGCCGGGTCGGGCCAAGCGCGGATGTCCTGCCGCATCCTCGCCCAGATCTCCTGATCGGGTTCCCTCGCCAGCCCCTCGTCGAGGAGCCGGAGGGCGGCGGCCTTGTCCTGGCGGCGCATCGCGACCATCACGCGCAGCGTCCGCGACCGGCGGCCGTTGGGGTCGATCGCCAGCGACTGGTCGAGCCAGCGCACGGCCTGCGCCGTGTCGCCCTGCTGCATGGCCACCTGCGCCCCGGCATGGAGGATGCGCGTCTCGAGGTCGAACCGGGCGAGCGACTCGCGCATCGCGGCGTAGGCGCCGGGAACGTCGTCGTCCACGCGGCGGGCCTGCCCGAGGTACCACCACGCCTTGTAGCTGTCCGGGTTGCGCGCCGTCATCGTTTCGAAGATCGTCATCGAGTCGCGCCAAGCCGGCACGTCGCGCAGCACGGTGGCGGTGGCGAGCGCGCCCCATCCGACGAGCAGCGCCGTCGGCGCCGCCGGGCGCCACGCGCCGAGGACGCCCGCCAGCACTCCGGCACCCAGGGCCAGCCCGATGGATGGTGAATAGAGCGTGCGTTCGGCGACGATCACGCCGGTGCGCAGGACGAGGTTCGACACGGGCAGCCACGCGACGACCATGATCACGACGGCGAGCGCGCCGACCGAGGGGCGCCGCCAGAGCCGCCAGCCCTGCCACGCCGCGAGCCCCAGCAGCAGCACCCCGAGGCCGGCGAGGAGGACGCTGGGTGACCTGGCCTGCGCGAGCGTCGGGGAGTGCTCCCAGGCGCCCGGTTGCGGGATGACCAGCATCCACAGTGCCTTGGGCAAAGTCGCCAGCGCGAGCCACACCCCCTCGATGCCGTTGGCGACCCACCACGCCGGGTGCGGCGCGTCGCCGGCGATCGTCCCGAGGACGAGGCGTCGGCCGACGAGCAGCGCCGCGACCGGGGTCGCGGCCCACCAGGCGGTGCGCCACGCGGCGCGCGGCGTGCGGGTGACGAGCCAGTTCGCGGCGAGTGCGAGTACCGGGGCGACGGCTCCGGTTTCCTTGGCGCCCAAGGCGAGGAAGGCCGACGCCGCGACGAGGCGCAACTGCGGCACGGTCGGTGTCCCGGGTCGGGTGGCAGCCAGCAGGACCCCCAGCAGGCCGATCGCGCAGAGCAGTTCCGCGCGCCCCACGGCGTTGGCGACCACCTCGACATGCACCGGGGCGAGGGCGAAGACGAGGCCGGCGGCGGCGGCGGCCGCCGGGTCGAGCCACCGCAGGGCCAGCCGGGTGACGAGCGCGGAGGCCAGCGCGTGCAGCAGCCAGTTGACGACGTGGAAGGCCAGCGGCGCACCGCCGCCCCACGCCCAATCGACGGCGTAGGACAGCGTGGTGAGAGGACGCCAGAGGGTACCGGTGGAGGGCCAGTAGGGCTGCTGGAGCCGGCGCGGGAGCGCGGTGAGGTCACGGAGCCCGGTGTCGTTGACGATCGCCGGCCAGTCGTCCCATGCGAAGCCGTTCGCGAGGGCCCCTGCGAAGGCGAGGAGCGCGGCGGTGGCGGCGACGAGCTGGGCGAGGGTCTCGGGCGAGGGACGACGCGGCACGCGACGAAGCTAACGGGACGCAACGAGGCCCGGGGCGCGCGCCCCGGGCCTCGTCGGTGGTCCGGCCGTCAGCCCTCGGTGGCGTGTCGTCGCTCCTCGCGGCGCTTGAGCTCGCCCCGGGGCATGTCGAACTCCTCGCGGGAGACATGCCCATAGCGGTCGAACACTTCCCCGCCCCGCATGTAGTCGTGGCCGTAGCCACGCCCGTGCGGGTACTCGCCCTCCGGCTGGTCTTGCTTCGGCATCGGGACGTCCTCCTGAGTGAAGACCCGTGGGTACCCGGCCACGTTGGCGGCGGCCGGGGAGAGGGGCAAGTCGGGGAACTCCCGGTGCCACGGGGCCGTCACGGGGAGGGCGGCGGGGTCACCCGAACGGGCGGGCCGTCGCTATCTTTCGAGGCTATGCAGATCCGCAACATCGCCATCATCGCGCACGTCGACCACGGCAAGACGACGCTGGTTGACAAGATGCTTCGTCAGGCCGGCGCCTTCCGCGACAACCAGGTCGTGGAGGAGCGGGTCATGGATTCGAACCCGCTCGAGAAGGAGCGCGGGATCACGATCCTCGCCAAGAACACGGCGGTCCAGTGGAAGGGGACGAAGATCAACATCGTGGACACCCCCGGGCACGCGGACTTCGGCGGCGAGGTCGAGCGCATCCTCCGGATGGTGGACGGCGTGCTGCTGGTCGTGGACGCCTTCGACGGCCCGATGCCGCAGACGCGGTTCGTGCTGCGCAAGGCGCTGGCGCTGGGGCGGACGCCGATCGTGATGATCAACAAGATCGACCGGCCGGGGGCGGATCCGCATCGTGTGCACGACGAGGTGCTCGACCTGTTCATCGAGCTGGAGGCCGACGAGTCGCAGCTCGACTTCCCGACGGTGTATGGCTCGGGCCGCGACGGCACGAGCACGCTGTCGCTGGAGGCGCCGCTGACCGACCTCGCGCCGCTCTTCGAGACGATCGTGGCCAAGGTCCCGCCGCCGCCGTCGGACGCCGCGGCCCCGTTCCAGATGCTCACCTCGACGATCGACTACTCGAGCTACCTCGGGCGGCTGGCGATCGGTCGGATCGAGCGCGGCACGGTGAAGGTGGGGGATTCGGTGGCGCTGCTGCCGATGGACCCGTCGAAGGCGGCCGAGCGCGGCCGGGTGACCAAGCTGTACGCCTACCAGGGGCTCGAGCGGGTGGAGGTGACGGAGGCCGGCGCGGGCGAGATCGTCGCGCTCGCGGGGCTCGAGGGCGTCGAGATCGGCCTGACGGTGACGCACCCGGACACGCCCGAGCGGCTCGAGGGGATCGCGGTCGAGGAGCCGACGATCTCGGTCGAGCTGCTGGTGAACAACTCCCCCTTCGCCGGCAAGGAGGGGCGGTTCGTGACGTCGCGGCAGATCCGCGAGCGGCTCATGAAGGAGCTCGAGCGGAACGTGGCGCTCAAGGTGAGCGACACCGACAGCACCGACCGCTGGGAGGTCTCGGGGCGCGGCGAGCTGCACCTCTCGATCCTCATGGAAACCATGCGGCGCGAGGGGTACGAGTTCCAGGTGTCGCGCCCGCGCGTGATCGTCAAGGCGGGGCCGAGCGGCGAGAAGCTCGAGCCGTACGAGGAGCTCATGATCGACGTGCCGGACGAGTTCGTCGGCACCGTGATCGAGAAGCTCGGGCCGCGGAAGGGCGAGATGCTCGAGATGAAGAACCCGGGGCAGGGGATGGTGCGGCTGATGTACCGCATCCCGGCCCGCGGGCTGTTCGGCTACCGGTCGGAGTTCCTCACCGACACGCGGGGGACGGGGATCATGCACCACCGGTTCCTCGAGTACGGCACGTGGGCGGGGATGCTCGAGGGCCGGTCGCGCGGGGTGCTGGTGTCCATGGAGGCCGGGACGATCGTCGCCTTCGCGCTCTTCAACCTCTCCGAGCGCGCCGACCTCTTCGTGAAGCCGGGCGAGCCCGTTTACGAGGGGATGGTCATCGGCGAGAACGCCCGACCGGGCGACATGGACGTCAACCCGACGAAGGAGAAGAAGCTCACCAACATGCGCTCGAAGGGGGCCGACGAGCACATCGTGCTGGAGCCGCCGCGGGAGTTGACGCTCGAAGGCGCGCTGGAGTATATCGAAGACGACGAGCTGATCGAGATCACGCCCCAGAGCATCCGCCTCCGCAAGCGCCTCCTCGCCGCCTCCGATCGCAAGCGCGTCTCCCGCGAAGCGAAGAAGGAACGCGCCAACGCCTGAGCCCGGTCGCCCCGCCGTCCCGCACCCCACCCTTCCTGGAGAACCCGTTCCGATGATCCCCTGGTCCGAGACGGATGCGCCCGCCGTGGGCCACCGTTTCCCCGCGACCATCCCGAGTCCGGTCGCCTTCGCCGCCGACGACGAGGAACCGACCGACGACGCGCTCGACGAGGAGGATCTCGACGAGGACGAGGCATTCGACGAGGACGACCTCGACGACGACGAGTTCGACGACCTCGACGACGACGACGACCTCGACGACGACGATGACCTGGACGACGAGGGCGAGGACGACGACGACCTGATCGACCTCGACGACGAGTACGACGACTTCGGGGAGGACGAGGATCCGCCCGAGGGGTTCAACTCGGACGACGAGTGACGCTGATGCGACACCCCGGGGCGGCGTGCGGCCTCGGGGTGTTGTGCGTCGGGGTGTTGTGCGTCGGGGGGGAGGAGCCGTCCGGCCCGTGGGTCGCGACCGCCGGCCCACGGCGCCCGGTCTGGCGTCACCGCGCGGTCGGGGCCACGTTCCCCGCGACCCTCGTCCCCGGATTCGTGATGCGTTCATTCGTGCTCGCCGTCTGTACCGTACTGCTGGCCACCGTCGCGGCCGCCCAGCCCTCGCCCGTCAAGGGCATCACCCCCGGCGTGCGGCCGGCGAAGTTCGCCATCCGCAACGCCACCATCGTGGACGGCTCCGGCTCGCCCGCCCGGGGGCCGGTGGACATCGTCGTCGAGGGGGGACGCATCGTGGATGTCGTGCCGATCGACCCCGTGGCGGTCAAGGAGGGGATCGCCAAGCGGCCCGCCGCGCCGGCGGAGATCGACGCCGCGGGCAAGTTCGTGCTGCCCGGCCTCGTCAACGCGCACGCGCACATGCAGTCCGTGCGCGCCGGGAAGTCCATGGGCGGGTTCGACTACTACTTCAAGCTGCAATTGGCATCCGGCGTCACGACCCTGCGCGAGGTGGGGGCGGAGAACGACACCGGCAGCATCCGCCTGCGCGACCGATCGGCTCGGGGGGAGATCGCCGCCCCGCGGATCTTCGTGTATCCCTTCTTCGACTTCACCGTGCGCGTGCGCAACGCGGCCGAGGCGAAGGCGCGGGTGCAGGAGATGAAGCGCATCGGCTCGGACGGCATCAAGATCGGCGGGATCGACCGCGACATCTTCAACGCGATGGCGGCGGAGGCCAAGGTGCAGGGGCTGCCGATCGCGCACCACGTCGGGGTCGAGGAGACCAATGCGTGGGACGACGTCCGCCTGGGCACCCGCTCGATCGAGCACTGGTACGGCGTCCCCGACGGGGCGATCGCCGACCTGCGGCAGCACTTCCCGGCCGACTACAACTACCTCGACGAGACCGACCGCTTCCGCTGGGCGGGCCGGCTGTGGCGCGAGGCCGACCCGGCGATCCTCGACTCGCTGCTGACGGCGATGGTGCGGGCGAGCGTGGCGTGGGTGCCGACGCTGGTGATCTACGAGGCGAGCCGCGACCTGCAGCGGGCGCAGACGCAGCCCTGGTTCCGTGACTACCTCCACCCGGCGCTGGCCGACTTCTTCAAGCCCGATCCCGCCAACCACGGGTCGTACTTCCTCGGCTGGAGCTCCACCGACGAGACGTACTGGAAGGAGAACTACCGCATCTGGATGTCGGCGCTGCGCTCGTTCGAGCGGAAGGGCGGCGTGCTCGCGTGCGGCGAGGACGCCGGGTTCATCTACCAGATGTACGGCTTCGGGATGATCCGCGAGATGGAGCTGCACCAGGAGGCGGGGTTCCATCCGCTCAAGGTCGTGCAGCACTGCACGGCGAACGGGGCGCGGGTGCTGGGCATGGACGACCGGTTGGGGCGGATCAAGGCGGGCTACGCGGCCGATCTCATCGTGGTGGACGGCAACCCGCTGGAGGACTTCAAGGTGCTGTATCCGGGCGGGACGTCGGTGATCCGCGGGGGGGTCGAGGCGCGGACGATGGGGATCGAGTGGACGGTGAAGGACGGCATTCCGTACCACGGACCGACGCTGCTGCGCGAGGTGGCGGAGATCGTGGCGAAGGCGAAGGGGCGGTAGCGCTGGTGTCGGCGCGGCCGGCGTTCACGGCCGGCCGTGAACGCCGGACGCGCTCTCGGGGCCCCAAGTCGTTGCCGAGCAAGGGGTTGCATGGCATGAGCCGGATTGCTATTCTTGCTGTCTGCCCGCTCCGGGGCCTGTAGCTCAGGTGGTTAGAGCGCACGCCTGATAAGCGTGAGGTCAGAGGTTCAACTCCTCTCAGGCCCACTTCCGAACGACGAACCGCGGCGGCCCTTCCCGGCCGCCGCGGTTCGTCGTTTCCGGCTCGCCGACCGCGGGCCGCCGAGCGGATCAGCAGATCCGCGGCAACTGGTCGCCCGGCAGCATGTCCACGACCCGCGTGCCGCCGACGTGGGTCCGCATCGTCACCATGCCGGGGTGATCGGCGATCGCCGCGCCGATCCGCGCGGCCTGCGCCCCGAGCGGATGCGACCGCAGGGCGGCCAGCGCGGCGGCCGCCGCCTCGGGGGCGACCACCGCCACCAGCACCCCCTCGTTGGCGACGTACATGGGGTCGAGCCCGAGCATCTCGCACGCCGCCGTGACGTCGGGCGGCACCGGCACCGACGCTTCGTCGAGGCGGAAGCCGACGCCGCTCGACTTCGCCAGTTCGTTCGTCGTGCTGGCCACCCCGCCGCGCGTGGGGTCGCGCAGCGCCCGCACCGCGTCACCGCAGGCGCCGTGCAGGGCGTCAACGAGCGGCCAGAGCGCGGCCGTGTCGCTGGTCACGGTCGTCACCAGCCCCAGATCGTCGCGTGCTGCGAGGATGGCCGTGCCGTGGCGTCCGATGGGACCGCTGGCGATCACGACGTCGCCGGGGCGGATGCGGTCGGGCGCCGGCGCCCAGCCGGCGCGGCGCATTCCGATGCCGGTCGTGTTGATGAAGATGCCGTCACCCTTGCCGCGCTCGACGACCTTGGTGTCGCCGGCGACGATGGTCACACCGGTCGCCCGTGCCGCCGCCGCCATGGCCTCGAGGACGCGGTCGAGCACCTCGAGCGGGAGGCCTTCCTCGAGCACGAAGCCGCAGGTGAGCCAGCGGGGCTCGGCTCCCATCATCGCGAGGTCGTTGACCGTCCCGTTCACGGCGAGGTCGCCGATGTTGCCGCCGGGAAACTCGAGCGGCCGCACGACGAAGGTGTCGGTGCTCATCGCCAGCGTGCCGGCCGCGACCTCGAGCAGTGCGGCGTCGGCCTGCTGCCCGAGGATCGGGTTGCCGAAGCGGGGCCAGAAGCGCTCGGCGAAGAGGCGCGCGGAGAGCTTCCCGCCGGAGCCGTGGCCGAGCACGACGTGGGCGTGGGTGGCCACCGGGACGGGGCAGGTGAGCCCGGTGCTGGCGATCGTAGGGGCGGGGGCGCCGCTCCCGGCGCCCGCGACGGGGTCGAGGGTCGCGCTCACGTCCCGGCACCGGCGGTCGCGGCAGCGCGCGCGGTGCGGAACCGGCCGTAGTTGTAGTAGGCCGCACACGCCCCCTCGCTCGAGACCATCGGCGCCCCCATGGGGCGCTCCGGGGTGCAGGCCGTCCCGAACATCGGGCACTGGTGCGGCTTGAGCTGGCCGGTGAGCACCGCTCCCGCCCGGCACTCGACGGGTTCACTCGCCACGATGTCCTCGAGCGCGAAACGCCGCTCGGCGTCGAACTCGGCGTACGCGGGGCGCAGCCCGAGCCCCGACATGGGGATGGTGCCGATGCCGCGCCATTGCCGGTCCTTTAGCTCGAAGACCTCCCGGATGAGCCGCATCGCCGGGGCGTTGCCCTCGCGGGTGACGGCGCGGGCATACTGGTTGACCACTTCGTGGGTGCCGCGCTCGAGCTGCTCGACGCACAGGAGCATCCCCTCCAGAAGGTCGAGCGGCTCGAAGCCGGTCACGACGATCGGCACGCGGTACCGGGCGGCGATCGGCTCGTACTCCGTCCAGCCCATCACCGCGCACACATGCCCCGCCGCCAGGAAGCCCTGCACACGATTGTCCGGTGCCGAGAGAATGGCTTCCATCGCCGGCGGGACGGTGACGTGCGAGACGAGCACCGAGAAGTTGCGGATCCCCCGCATGCGCGCCTGCCAGACGGCCATGGCGTTGGCCGGCGCGGTGGTCTCGAAGCCCACCGCGAAGAACACCACCTGCTTGTCCGGATGCCGCTCGGCAATGGTGAGCGCGTCGAGCGGCGAGTACACGATGCGCACCTGGCCGCCGCGCGCCCGCACCTGCTGCAGGTCGCAGTCGCTGCCGGGGACGCGCAGCATGTCGCCGAAGCTCGTGAAGATCACGTCGTCACGCGTGGCCAGCGCCACGGCACGGTCGATCTGCTCGAGCGGGGTCACGCATACCGGGCACCCGGGGCCGTGGATCATCTCGACCGCACCGGCGAGCAGCTCGTCGAGGCCCTGCCGCACGATCGTGTGCGTCTGTCCTCCGCAGACCTCCATCAGCGTCCACTGCCGGGTGGCCGTCTCGCGGATGCGCCGGGCGAGCGCCTGGGCGAGCGCCGGGTCGCGGTACTCGCTGAGGAACTTCATGCGACGATCCCGGGGCCGACCTTCGACGGCAGGGCGTCGAGGTCGGCGAGCGTGGCATCGGCCTCGCGCATCGCCTCGAGCTCGCCGAGTTCGTGCATCGCCGCGAGCGCGTCGTACGTGCGCTTCGCCTCGGCCTCGTCCACCTTCGTGATCGCGAAGCCGACGTGCACGACGACGTAGTCGCCGACCCCGACGTCCGGCGTGTAGGCGAGGCAGACCTCGCGTCGCGCGCCACCGAAATCGACGACGCCGGACGGCACGAGCCCCCCGTCACGCAGTTCGACGACTTGACCGGGGATTCCGAGGCACATCGGCGGGACGCTCCTGTTCGGGTGGGAATACGGCCAAAGGTGGGGCTCGGGTACCGCAATCGCCTATCGGGAGTTGCCCGACGATTCTCGGGCAATCGCCACCACGGCCTGCCCGTAGGCGATCGCCCCGTCGTTGGGCGGGAGCGCCCGGGGGGTCAGGACCCGCAGGCCGGCCCCGGCGAGGGCGGCGGCGACCCGGCCCGTCAGCAGGGCGTTCTGCCAGGAGCCGCCGCCAAGCGCCACCGTCTCGAGGCCGAGGGCGCCGCAGAGCCGCACCGCTGTCGCCACCGTGGCGGCCACCACGGTCTCGTGCAGGGCCGCGGCGGCCCGCCCGGGCGCGGCGTCCGCGGCCTCGCGCCGCCACGCCGCGGCGCGTTCGACGAGGGGGGCGGGCGAGACCACCAATGGGGCACCGGGCGTCTCGATCCACTGCCACAGGGGGTCGCCGGTCCACGGCGCGGCCCGTTCGGCCAGCGCCTCGAGTTCCATGGCGGCCTGTCCCTCGTAGGCCGAGACGACGCGGGTGCCGCTCAGCGCCGCCACGGCGTCGAACAGCCGCCCCATCGAGCTCGCGACGGGGGCATTCACCCGCGCCTCGAGCTGGCGGACGGCCTGTGCCACGGCTTCGGGGGCGACGTCGGCGAAGCCGATGCGCGGCGCCAGCGCGCCACCGCTCGCGTGCGCGTACCCGATCGCCGCGCGCCACCCCTCGCGGCTGGCGCGATCGCCGCCGGGGAGCGACACGGGGAGCCAGTGGCCGACCCGGCGGTAGCCCGCGAGGTCGCAGGCGAGAAACTCCGCCCCCCAGCTGGTGCCGTCGTCGCCCGCACCGGTTCCGTCGTACGCGATGCCGAGGACGGGGGAGACGACCCGGTGCTCGGCCATGACCGCGGCCACGTGAGCGTGGTGATGCTGCACGACCTCGCGCGGCAGGTCGGGCCAGGGATCAGCGAGGCGGTGGCTCAGGTAGCCGGCGTGCAGGTCGGCGGCGATGCAGGCGGGCCGCATACCGAGCAGTCGGGCCAGCCCGTCGCGCAGCCGCGCGGCGTGGGCGAGGGTCTCCCACGTGTCGAGGTCGCCGATGTGCGGGCTCACCCAGACGTCGGGTCCCGCCGCCCACGCGAGGGTGTGCTTGAGGTGGGCGCCGAGGGCGAGCACCGTCCGCGTCGCGGCGAGGGGCGACGCCAGGGGG
This sequence comes from Gemmatimonadota bacterium, assembly GCA_021298835.1. Taxonomy (GTDB): domain Bacteria; phylum Gemmatimonadota; class Gemmatimonadetes; order Gemmatimonadales; family Gemmatimonadaceae; genus JAJTHG01. The sequence goes on along the minus strand of JAJTHG010000023.1, from coordinate 39,742 downwards.
AGGGGGGCGAAGCCGCGGGCGCGGCGCAGCAGGATCGGCGGCGCCGTCGGGCCGGCGGCGGCCCGCACCACGGAGTCGTCGATGCGCGCGGCGATCTCGCGGTCGTGCAGCAGCAAGGCGTCGGCGAGGGGCGCGAGGCGCTCGCGCCCCTCGGCGAGGTCGGCGGCGATGGGTTCGTCGCTGAGGTTGCCGCTGGTCATCACGAGCGGCGCGCAAGCGGCTTCGAGCAACAGCAGGTGCAGCGGCGTGTAGGCCAGCATGAGGCCGATGCGTGCGAGCCCGGGGGCGACGCCCGGGGGGATCGCGGATGCCCGGGCGTGCACGAGGACGATCGGCCGTTCGCGCGAGGCGAGGAGCCGGCGCTCGGCGTCGGTGAGGTCGGCGAACGCTTCGGCCTCCGCGAGGGACGCGACCATGACGGCCAGCGGCTTGGCCTCGCGCCGTTTGCGGGCGCGGAGGGTGGCGACGGCGGCGGCGTTGGTGGCGTCGCAGGCGAGGTGGAACCCCCCAAGGCCGCGCACCGCGAGCACTTGGCCGAGCCGCAGCCGCCGGCCGGCCTCGCGGATGGCATCGTCGCCGTCCGCGAGAAGCGTCCCCCGGTCCTCGAGCCAGACGCGCGGCCCGCACGCGGGGCAGGCGATGCTTTCGGCGTGGAAGCGCCGGTCACCGGGCGTGTCGTACTCGCGTCGGCAGGCCGCGCAGAGGGGGAACTCGGCGAGCGTCGTGCGCGCGCGGTCGTAGGGCATGGCCCGGATGACCGAGTAGCGCGGGCCGCAGTCGGTGCAGGTCGTGAACGGGTAGCGGTGACGGCGGTCGGCAGGATCGGCGACCTCGGCGGCGCATGCGTCGCACATGACGACGTCCGGGGGCACGACAGGCCGCCCGGCGCCGTCGGCGACGGAGGGAGCGATGGCGAAGGCGTCCAGGCCCTCGGGTGGTACGTCGCGCCGGTCCATGGCGGCGACATCGGCCAGCGGCGGCGCCTCGGCGAGGAGGCCGGCGGCGAAGGCCGCGATGGCCTCGGGGGTCCCTTCGACCAGCACCCGGACGACGCCCGACTCGTTGCGCACCCAACCGCCAAGGCCCAGGCGCGTCGCGAGCGTGGCGACGAACGGGCGGAAACCGACGCCCTGCACGACGCCGCGTACGGTGAAGTGCGCGGCGTGCCGGGCGGTCGTCAGGTGCCGGTGGGCTGCGGGACGAGTCGTCTCGCCCCGGCGACGCGGGCGCGCAGCCAGTCGTACCAGGCGTCGAGCCCTTCGCCGGAGGTGGCCGACGTGCGGAGGATCGGGACCGTCGGGTTGACCTCGCGAACGTGCCGCTCGGCGACGTCGGCGTCGAAGGGCAGGTAGGGGAGGAGGTCCACCTTCGTCATGATGACGAGGTCGGCCCGCTGGAAGGCCTTGGGATACTTGACCGGCTTGTCCTCGCCCTCGGTGGTGGTGAAGAGCACCACGCGCTGCTGTTCGCCCAAGTCCCACGACGCGGGGCAGACGAGGTTGCCGACGTTCTCGAGGATGACGAGGTCGGTGGCGGGGAGGTCGAGCTGGTCGAGGGCACTGGTGACCTGCAGGGCGTCGAGGTGGCAGGCACCGTTGGTGACGACGGCGTGGACGAGCCGGTCGGTGTGCCGGGCGAGCCGCACGGCGTCGTTCTCGGTCTGCACGTCGCCGGTGGCGATGGCGATGGCGAGTTCGCGGCCGAGCGCCTGGAGGGTGCGCTCGAGCAGCAGCGTCTTGCCGGCACCCGGAGACGACATGAGGTTGAGCGACGCGACGCCGGCGGCCGCGAGGCGGTCGCGGACGGTGGCGGCGATCTCGTCGTTGCGCGCCATGACGCGTTCGCGGACCTCGATGCGCCTAACGGCCATCGTCCACCTCCAGCCACGCGACCCTGAGGTCGTTGCCCGGGACCCGTTCCACCGCGAGTGCCGCCCGTTCGAACGGCGGCGAGGCGAGCAGGGTCTCGAGGCAGAAGTTGAGGTTCTCGACGACGAGGTCGGTGCCCTCGCCGATCTCGACGCCGACCGAGACGATCGCCGAGGCGGGGCGGGGAGCCGCCTGGGCCTCGGCGATGCGACAGATCTCCAATGCGACGCTGAACTCGTGCACTAGGTGGTGGTCGCGGAAGGGTTGTGGTCGATGTAGTCGTGCCCGGCCTCGACGAACTTGCCGCCGTTGATGATGCTCGAGAGGTTGCCGACCTCGTAGAGGTCGCTCCGCAGCACGAAGTAGATGTGGCCGGGAATGAAGACGAGGAAGTACCAGGTGAGCACGTGGTGCACGAGCCGGACGCGCGGGAGTCCGCCGAAGAGGTCGGCCACCCAGGCGAACGACTGCCACACGAGGCCGGACGGGTTGGCGGTGCCGTAGAGCGCCAGCCCGGTCAGCGCCATGATGACCGCCGCGACGTACACGGAGGTGTAGTTCAGCTGCTGCAGCGGGTTGTGGCCGATGTAGCGGATCTCGCGCCGGTCGATGAAGCTGTAGTGGAGGATCATCCGCCACAGGTTCTTGAGGTCGCGCGGGCGCACCGGGAAGAGGGCGGTGAAGCGTTCGAACTTGTTGCCGGCGACGAGCCAGTAGAGGCGCACCAGCGCCGTGGCGATGAGCAGGAAGCCGGCCACGAAGTGGAAGAGCCGCATCCACTGGAACGAGAACGAGCCCGTCGCCAGCGTCTGGGTCATGAAGTAGGGCCGGCCGATGTAGAAGCCGGTGATGATCAGCACGACCATCGAGGCGGCCGCGACCCAGTGCATGGCCCGGATGGGCAGCTGCCACAGGTACACCCACTCGTAGTGCCCCTGGGGCTTGCCGACCGGGTGCTGGAGGATCCGGCCCGCCGGCCCGTCGGGAGTGACGGGCGGCTCGAGCGGGATGCCCGAGGCGAGCTGGGTCATTGCACCTTCACCTCCGTCACCTGCCGGCCGGTGGCGTCGAGCACGTGCACGCCGCAGGCGATGCACGGGTCGAACGAGTGCACGGTGCGCAGGATTTCGATGGGGCGCTTGGGATCCACGAGGGGGTGGTTGTCCTGCAGGGCGGCCTCGTAGGCGCCCGGCTGGCCCGCCTTGTCGCGTCCCGAGGCGTTCCAGGTGCTGGGGACGACGGCCTGATAGTTGGTGATCTTGCCGTCCTTGATGCGCACCCAGTGGCCGAGGGCGCCGCGCGGGGCGTCCATGTAGCCGTAGCCCTTGGATTCCTTGGGCCAGGTGCCGGGCTCCCACTTCGAGCCGTCGAAGGTGCGGGTGTCGCCTCCCTTGATCCGGCCGACGAGCTCGTCGTACCACTCGACCATCTTGCGCGCGATCAGCACGCTCTCGATGCCGCGGGCCGCGGTGCGTCCGAGGGTCGAGAACAGGGCGGCGGGCGGCACGTCGAGGCGTCCGAGCACCTCGCCGACGAGCGCCTTGATGTCGTCGTGGCCGCTGGCGTAGCCCACGAGGCAGCGCGAGAGGGGGCCCACCTGCATCGCCTTGCCGTTGTATCGCGGCGCCTTCATCCACGTGTACTTCTTCTCGTCCTGCAGGTAGGTCCACTTCTGCTTCGGGCCGGTGTAGGCGGCCTTGGTCTGGCCGTCCCAGGGGTGCAGGGCGTCGGCCCCCTCGTACTCGTACCACGCCGAGGTGATCTCCTCGGTGACGCCGGCCTGGTCGTAGGGATGGACGGTGCTGAGGTCGTTGTCGAGGATGATCCCCCGCGGGAAGTAGAGCCCCGCGACGTCGCGGATGTCGTTCTTCGGGAACTCGCCGACGGCGAGGTGATTCTTGACGCCGCCGCCGATGGCGCCCCAGTCCTTGTAGAAGGACGCGATCGCGAGGAGGTCGGGCCAATAGACCTGCTCGACGAACCGGAGGGCGTTCCGGATCATGTCGTGCACGTCGGTGAGGCGCTCGGTGTTGATCGTCGCGCGGGCGTCGAGGTTGATGGCGCTGGCCATGCCGCCGACGACGAAGTTCGGGTGCGGGTTCTTGCCGCCGAAGATCGCGTGCAGGCGGATGATATCGCGCTGCCAGTCGAGGGCCTCGAGGTAGTGTGCGACGGCCATGAGGTTCGCCTCCGGCGGCAGCTTGTACGCCGGGTGACCCCAGTAGCCGTTGGTGAAGATGCCGAGCTGCCCCGAGGCCACGAAGGTGCGGACGCGGTCCTGGACGAGCTTGAAGTGCGACTCGGAGTTGTTGGGCCAGGGGGAGAGCGAGCGGGCGAGGCGGGCGGCCGCGACCGGGTCGGCCTTGAGCGCGCTCGTGACGTCCACCCAGTCGAGCGCGTGCAGGTGGTAGAAGTGGATGACGTGGTCCTGGATGAACTGCATCCCGACCATGAGGTTGCGGATCGTGTTGGCGTTGGGCGGGATGCGGATGTCGAGCGCGTCCTCGACGGCGCGCAGCGAGGCCACCGCGTGGACGACCGTGCAGACGCCGCAGATGCGCTGGGCGAAGGCCCACGCGTCGCGGGGGTCGCGGTCCTTGAGCACGAGTTCGAGGCCGCGGAACTGCGTGGCGCTCGACCATGCCTTGGTGATCCGCCCGTTCTCCTGCTGCGCTTCGATGCGAAGGTGCCCCTCGATGCGCGTGATGGGATCGACGACGACCTTGGTGACTGCCATGGCTCTAGTCTCCGCTCAGGCCTTGGGGGCGTTGGAGGCGCCGCCGGAGGACCCGGGGCCGTTGGGATACTGCGGGAGTTCGCGCGCCCGCATCCGCGACACGCCGGTGAGGGCCGCGTGGCCGAGGATCCCGGCGGTGGCGCCGACCGCCGCGACCGCACCGATGATGTCGGCGGTCTTCTCGACGCCGATGCCGGCGATGTCCGGCAACCGGCCGTAGAACGGCGTCATGGTGTCCCAGAAGCCGCGCTCCGTGCAGCCGATGCACGGGTGCCCCGCGCCGATCGGCCACGAGGTGCGCGTGTTCCACTGGAAGATCGGGCAGGGCGAGAAGGTGGACGGCCCCTTGCAGCCGACGTGGTAGAGGCAGTAGCCCTCGCGCGCCGCGGCATCGTCGAACGCCTCGACGAACTGGCCGGCGTCGTAGTTCGCGCGGCGCGGGCACTGGTCGTGGATCTTCGCCCCGTACGCGAAGAGGGGACGCCCCTCGCGATCGAGCTCGGGGACGCGGCCGAAGGTCACGTAGTGCACGAGCGTCGCCGTGATGACGTCGCCGATCGGCGGGCAGCCCGCGATGTTCACGACCGGCTTGTCCTTGATGATGTCGGCCACGCCGACGGCACCGGTGGGGTTCGGGCGCGCGGCCTGGACGTTGCCCCAGTGGGCGCACGCCCCGACGGCCACCACCGCCGCCGCGTCCTTGGCGGTTTCCTCGAGGATCTCCCGCACCGGGCGACCCGCCACCGTGGTGTAGAAGCCATCCTCGTTGATGGGAATCGAGCCGGTGACGACGAGGACGTACTTGCCCTTGTTCTCCTTCATCGCCGCGTGCATCGCGTCCTCGACCGCGTCGCCCGCGCCCGCCATGAGATTCTCCTGGAAGTCCAGGGAGATCACGTCGAGCAGCAGGTCGCCGATCGTCGGCTCGGCCGTGCGCAGGATGCTCTCGGTGCAGCCCGTGCACTCCTGAAGCGAGATCCAGATGACGCTTGGCCGCTTCATCGTCTCGAGCGCCCGCGCGACCCGCGGCGCGAAGTTGCTGGCGAGGCCGAGGACGGCGGTCATCTCGCCGCAGAACCTCAGGAACCCTCGGCGCGAGACGCCGCGCTGTTCGAGGTACTGCCCCAGTTCCTGATCGGGGGCCCAGGGAATCGCATGCGGGACGATCATCGCTCGCTCCGGCGGGTGGAGCCGATGCCCCTGCCGTGGGGGATCGGTGTGCCCCCAAGCTCCGTAATGGGTCCGAGGCGTACAAGAAGGCCGTACACCACAGCCGTGAGCGATTTCGCCCTACAGCCCCCGGGTGAGGCGACCGCGCCACGGCGCGCGAGCGCGGTCTGCGCTCGCGGTCGGCGCTCGCGGTCGGCGCTCGCTGACCGCGCGCGCGTCCCCCGCCCTCGGGCCCGCCGACGTCAGGTCGTCTTCTTCGGCGCCGGGGTCTTGGGGGCGGACGGCGCGCCGCCGATCGGCGGGTGACCCTGCGGCATGCCCGCCGAGGGATGACCGGGCGGAAGGCCGGCGCCGCCCTCGGCATGCATCTTCGCCATCCCCGAGTCGGTGAGCTGCGGATTGCCGCTCGTCTTGCGCACCATCGCGGCGGCCGAGTCGGCGAGCCGCTGGTCACCCGCGCGCTGCGCGGCCATCATGACGCCGTACCACGGGGCGGCGTTGCCGGGGTCGGCGTTGGCGGCGAGGGTGTACTGGGCGATGGCCCCCTTCGCGTCGCCGCCGCGCAGGAGCACGTTCCCGCTGTCGAGGGCGGCGCGCGCCGCCGTCGGCATCCGGTCGCGGGCAGCCGAGCCGGCCGCGGATCCGATGGGCGTCTTCGGGGCCTCCCGTTCCGCCTTGCAGGCGGCCAGCGAAGCGGTGAAGGTGGCCGCGCAGGCGAGCGTCAAGGTTCGGCGCATGGACATTGGCGGGAACTCGAGGGAGGGAAGTGAACCGGTGAACGGGCCGCCACGTCGCCGGGGGGCGCGCGACGGCCGCGAGGGAGCGTACGACTACGGCGAGCCGGCGATCGGATCCGTCGCGTGGCACCGGAAGCACATCAGCCGGTTGCGCGAGTACATCGCGAGCGCGTTGAACCCGCGCCCGTGCGGATTGACCTTCCAGCCGAACGACGAGTGACACTGCATGCAGTCGCGCTGGGTGTGGCAGGTCGTGCAGCTCTGCAGCGTCTGCCGCGCGGCGCGGCCGTGGTTGAGCAGCCACAGGGGTTGCCCGGTGTGATACGCCGTCTTGAGCTGCCCTTCGGAGGCCAGTCCCGCCTGGACGTGGCACGTCCGACAGAAGATCTCCGGTTGGTGGCAGAGCGCGCAATCCTTCTCGCGGCCGTAGGCGTCCGAGGGGTGGCGGGCCGTGAAGTTCGCCGGATGGAACCGGCGGCGTCCCTCGCCGTCGTGGCAGTCCGAGCAGAAGCGCTGCTGCGTATGGCACCCGCTGCAGCTGTTGCCCGCCACGGCGGCCTCGGTGCCGTGGTGCGTGACGTAACCCGGCGGATGCGGCCGCACGCGGCGCACCCCGGGATCACCCGACACCTGTGGGACAGCCGGGGCGCTGGACGCGGGCTCGGTGTCGGGGTGGAACGCCGTGAGGGTATAGCGCTCACGCAGCGGTGTCGCCTGACCCCAGGTCGGCGCCCGCTCGATGCGAACCCCCTGCGCCGCGCCGGGGAGCGGCATCGGGAGACGCGCGATCGTCGCGCGGCCGAGCGGCCCGATGTGACAGGCGTCGCAACTCGGGCGCGTGTGGCAGTTGGCGCAGGTGGCACCTGCGGCCTCGGCCAGCCGGCCGTGCTCGGCGTCGAAGGTGCCGCTGCGGTGCGACGCCGGGACGGGGTATGTGCCCGCCTTGCCGCGCACCAGACTGGCGACGCGGGCGTCCGAGCCGAGCGCGGCGGCGCTGGGGACGCTGGCGACGTTCGCGTGGCAGCGGGCGCAGCTCTCGCGGCTGTGGCAGGTGGCGCAGGAGCCGCCGGCGGCCTGCACGTCACGGGCGTGGGACTGCACGTAGTCGCGGGTCTCGTGGCTCGGCGGCTTGGGAAAGCGCCCGATGCGCTCGGCCGGCAGGGCCGTCGCCCGGGTGACCGGCACGTGGCAGGTGACGCACGCCGGCGCATTGTCGGCCGCGAAGTGCGCGGTCGCCTTGTGCGCGTGGCAATTGACGCACTCGGCGGCCTCGGCCCGCTTGACGTTCATGAACGGTCCACCGGCGACGCCGTGGCAACTGCGGCACTCGAGCGCCTGCGCTTCCGGCTTGGCCGCATGCGCGCCATGGTCGAAGCGGAGGTTGCTGCGGGCGACGCTGCTGCGGGCCCACGGGACCTTCGGCTGCTGGACGCCGTCGTGGCATTGGGCACACGAGGCGGAATCCGGGTACGCGGCTGCCTGGGCGCCCGTGGCGATGCCGGCGTGACAGCCCGTGCACGTGGGAAACAGGCGGGCGTGCCGGGCATGCGGGAAGCCCTCGTCGGAACGGTCGCGGGCCAGCGCGGCCACCCCGATACCGGCGGACGCCGTTGCCGCGACGAGCCACGCGACCAGGGCGGGACGGGCCAGTCGCGCGAGCGGGGGGAGGCGGAATCGCGTCACAGGGCCCCCCGCGCACCGGTGCGCAGCCCCGGGTCGCCCCCCATGGTCCATTCGAGCCGCACGCTGCCTCGGCGCTGGGTCCAGTTCATGAAGGGCGAGTCCGAGGATTGCCGGTGTCGATAGACCATGACATCGCCGGCGATGCGCACGACCGGCGTCAGGCGCCACCCGAAGTCGAGGCCGCCGCCGAGCATGCGCCCGGTCCCGATGCGGAACTCGAAGAGACTCTGCATGCTCGTGCCGGCGAGGCCGACGTAGAACCGGTCGCTGGTCTCGTAGCGGACGGCGACGTCGGTCTCGGTCCGGGCGGCGCCGGCGCCGACGTCGGCGTCGTAGTGGCCGGAAAGGACCCAGCGCGCGAGCGGCCGGAGCGTGACGTCGCCGCCGGCGCGCCACCCCGTCTGGCGCAGCGGCTGGAAGGCGAGGCCGACGTTGGCATCCTGCCACTTGCGCCAGCCGCCGAAGAAGTCGAGCGCGAGTCCGTGGTCGCGGGTGGCCCAGCCCCCGTCGAGGCGCAGTTCGTCGAAGCCGACGGGGGCGAACGCCCCCCAGATCGTCCACAGCTCGAAGAACGGCCGGAAGCGACGGCCTTCGACCGAGGCCTCGACGTTGCGGGGCAGGAGCCCGCGCCAGCGGACGCGCCCTTCGTTGAGCTGTCGGCCGGCGAAGTCGTACTCGAACGAGGCGTCGAGTGCGCCGTGGACGATGCGCGAGGTGCCGTCGAGGGCCATGCGGTCGCTGTAGAGCCCGGACGAGCGGAGGCCGCCGTTCCAGCGGGCTTCGCGCTGGTACATCCACCGCATCGAGGAGAAGCGGGTCGGCCGCACGCGCACCGACGCCCCCGCGATGATCGCCTCGCGATCCGGCGGGAGTTCCTCGACGTTCGCGATCTCGCTGGACGTGTAGCCCTCGTTGATGCCGCGGAGGAGCGAACGCCCGCCCCACACCTCGGCGGTCAGGATGCGGTGCGGGCGCGCGATCAATGTCAGGCCGTCGTAGTTGTAGACGCCCATGCCGTTCGAGACGAACTGACGGCCGAGCCGCGCCGTCCAGCGGGGCCGGTCGAGCTCGACGTAGCCGCTCAGGAGGTCGAAGCGGTCCTCCGCCCGGGGCCAGAGCGCCGGTAGCGACCCCATGGCACCCCGGAAGCGCATGTCGGCATGGACGCTCACCCCTTCGCCGAGCCCCCACGCGGTGGCCTGAAGGTCCTGCCAGACGGGAATGGACGTGGCCATTTCGCCGGACCGCTTGTAGCGGCACCAGGTGTCCAGGTTGCAGCGGACGACGACACCGGAGGGCGTCTGGCGGAAGTCGCCCGCGTACGGCAAGGTCGCCGATTCGGCGACGCTGTCGTCCTCGAAGCGCTGCAGTTCGAGGAATCGCGTCGTGGTCACGCCGCGCAGCCGGATGCCCTGGGCCTCGAGGGCGGCGGCGGGGCCGAGCCCCGACCACGCCGCGAGGAGCGGGAGCCACCACGCGAGGCGTCGTGCCGTGCCGGCCGGCCCCGGACGCCGCGTCAGGCGCATGACGTCAGCTCCCCTTGGGCAGGCCGGCCGTCGCCGACCACGTCGTCATCTTGTGGCAGTCGGCGCACTCGCCGCCGCGCTTGTGGTTGCTCATGTCCACGTGGCAGGAGAGGCACACCTGCCGGGCCGTCGGCATCGCGGCATACTCGGCTCCGACGTGACACCCGGCGGCGGCGCAGCCCTGGTGCACCGACCGGGTATGGTGGTCCTTGACCCCCGTGTGGCAGCTGCGGCAGTCGCGGTCCGGCTCGTGGTGCTCCTTGTGACACGAGGCGCAGTCCTTCGTGACGGCGAGCTCGGGGCCCTTGGTATGGCACGTGGCGCACTCGAGATCGCGATGCTGCGGATGCGCGAAGCGCTGCACGCGGGTCCGGGGTGCGTTGGCGACCGTGAACTTGACCTCACGGGTGATCGAGAGCGGCTGGGCGAGCGACTTCGCCGCGTGGCAGCCCTCGCACCCTCGCGCGCGGTCGGCGGCGTGATGACACGACTGGCAGTCGGCGGCGGTCTTGACCGTGACGGCGCCGTGCCGGCTGTCCGAGCTGTGGCAGGCGGTGCAGGTGACGTCCTTGTGGGTGCGATGCCGAAAGGGGCGATCCTCGGCGGTGAGTCGGTCGCCGGCCGTTCGGGCCGAACCCTCCGGCGTGCGCTTGGGCGGGGGCTGGTGGACCGCGAGCCAGAAGGCCGAGGCGGGAGCGGCAAGGCCGGCGAGGCGGATCGGCGATGATGGCGAAGCAGGGGAGGCGACCGCCGCCGGCCCCACCACGCCCGCCGGTTCGCGCCGCGGCGAGCGGCGGGGAACGGACGGCGCCACGGCTCCCGGCGCGGACGGGGCCTGCGCCGCCGCCTTCGCCCCGCGCGGCCGGGACTCGTCGGTGAAGATGGACTTGTGGCAGGTCAGGCAGCTCGAGCCCTCGGCCTTCCACGTGTGGGCCGCGTGACAGCTCTGGCAACTCTTCAGGGCGTGATCCGGGATCCCCTTGTGGAAGGGAGTCTCCTCGGCCGGCTTGGTGTGGCAGCCGGCGTTGCCGCAGGTCTTCCAGGAGGCCTCGGGCGTCTTGTCGGTGTGCGGGTTGTGGCAGTTGCCGCAGAGGCCGGCGTGCTTGTCGGCGCTGGGATCGAAGCCCTTCATCTGCTGCCGCATCTCGTGGCAGTCGAGGCACTGCGACGCCCCCGCCTGACCCGCCTTCTTGGTGGAGTCGATCGAGATGTTCTCGGCGACCGGTCGCGTGAACTGGTGGCAGCCGGTGCAGTGCAGCGACGTCTGGCCGGCCATCTTGCCGAGGACGATCTTGGCCTTGGTGTCGGTGTGGCAGCCGGACTGGGCGCAGGTCTGGTCCACCGGCTGGAAGGCATGCACCTCGACACCGTGGCAGGTGACGCACTGCACGTTCTTGAGCGCGGTGTCGTTGCTGGCCATGTGCACGCGATGGCCGGCCGTGGCGATGATGCGCTTCCACGTGCTGTCCGAGCCCGGCTTCTGGATGTGGCACTCGGCGCAGATGCGCGTCGGGACCTTGCCGTGCTTCGGGATCTCGTCCGGCCGCTCGGCGATCCACATGACGAGCTGGCGGGCATTGGCGACCTGCGATTGCCGGTGGCAGTCGTGGCAGCCGAGCTTGCTGTGCTCGGACTTCTGGAACTTGGCCCACGACGGGTTCATCACGTGGCAGCCGAGGCAGAAGTCGTTCTCGTGCTCCATGTACCAGAAGCCGTAGCCGCCGGCACCGGCGCCGACGAGCACGGCGACGCCGGCGACGGTGGCGAGCGCGATCTTGGCCGGGCGGTCACGGGTCCTGAGCCAAGTGAGGATGGCCTCCCGGTTTCTCCAGGCCCACCAGGCCGCCGCGCCGCCGACGACGAGGCCCACCACGACCAGGGTGAGGTGCACCCACTGCGGCGCGTTGAAGAACTTCGACATCACCCAGCCAAGGCCCCCCGGGACGGGGTTCTTGACGACCACCGAGTCGGTGCCGACGCCGTGGAGCTGCGCGAGGACGAGAGGAGCGAGGTGCATAGGCGGGGGAGGGGCGGTACGCGCAGGGTGGAGACGAGAATCGGGCGCCGCCGTAGGGCGACGCCCGATCCGTCGTCAGGAGTGCCGGAACCGCCTCAGTGCTGCGGGTCCGTCCCCGTGAGCGAGCCGCCGAGACTCGTCGGGGCAGGAAGGGCCTTCGCGTTCACGAGGGCCTTCACATCCACCATCTTCACGCCGGTCCGGGCCATCGACTCCCGGAGGACCGCCTCCTGGTCGGCGCGAGCCGACTGGGGCAGCGCCGGGTACGCGGCGCGGAGGGCGACGATCGAGGCGTTGATCAGGGCCTCGACGCGCGGCCCGTTGTGGACGACCGCCCCGACCTTCACCGATCCGCCCGTCGGCCCGCCGGAGAGCGAGTCGAAGGCGAGCAGCCAGTTGAACCGGGCGCCCTCGGCCGCGGTGTACACCGAGTTCTGGGCAATCTGGCCCGCCAAGGCCGAGTTGTTGAGCAGGCCACGCAGGATGCCGCCGATCGTCTGGATCGTGGCGATCCGCGAGGTGGTGATCGTCGCCGCCTGCGTCGCCCCGCCGGTGTGGCATCCGGAGGTAGCGCAGGAGTTGAGGTTGCGGGCGGCCGCCGTGTAGGCGCAGTTCTGCGCGGCCGTGGGCTTGCCGGTCCCGTCCACGCACGGGGCGGCGTGGAAGCCGTGGCCCGTCACCTGGTAGCTGAACCCGCCCACCGAGTCGGTCACGGTGAAGCGCGTGACATGGCAGGTGGCGCAGAGCTTCGGGTTCGCGGAGGGGCTGCCGTGCGTCGCCGGGACGCTCGGGATGTCCACGCCCGGGGGTTCCCAGCCGGCCGTGCCGATCACCAGCGGGCCTTCGGCCGAGTGCGGGCCGCGCGTCTGCGACGAGATCTCGGGGATCGCGCGCCGGTTGTGGCACTTCATGCACAGGTTGCGCTCGGGGTCCGCATCCGAGACCGACAGGCGCAGCTGGCCCGAGTTGCGGTTCGCGTGCGGGTCATGGCAGACCGCGCAGGTGATGCGCAGCGTGTCGCCGCCGGCGAAGTTCTTCTCGCGGTAGTTCGACTCGGCATCCACGCCGAGCGCGCGGAGCGCCCCCTGACCGGTGTGGCAGGCCTGGCACTCGGGCCGCGTCTTCGGCGACGACCAGTTGGGCATGGCGCCATGCGACGACGCCCGCCACTCGGTCAGGTACGGGTGATGCGCCCCGGCGTGGCATTCGCCACAGGTGCCGCGGCGCGCGGCCGCCGAGGTATCCACGTTCATGGACGGCAGCGGGATGTTCGCCGTCGTCGGGTTGCTCGCATGCGTGAGCCCCGAGTTGTGGCAGTTCTCGCACTGCACGTCCTTGTAGCGCGGGTCCCGCGTGCCCGGCCACCCGCCCGTCGAGCTCGTGTCGGCGTTGCCGAGACTCCCGACGGCGTGGCAGCTCTGGCAGAAGGTCTGGGCGTTGGCCGGCAGCGAGGCCCACGCGTTCGCGTGCGCCGTGCCGCGCCATTCGGCCTGAATGCCGACGTGGCACGACCCGCAGGCCGTCATCTTGGCCGTGGTGTCCGTGTAGCCGAGATAGTTGCCGGCGTTCGCCGGTGGGTTCTGGAACCGGGGAGCATCCCGGAACACGATCTTTTCGTCCACGCAGGCGACGGCGGACGTCGCGGCGACGATCAGGGCGGCCACCGTCCAACTGGCGAACTGCGAACGAAGCCTGGCGTTCATGGAATCCTCGAGCGTTTCCCGGTGCCGTCAGTCCGCCTCCTCCAATTAGGAGAGCTGGTCCGGACCGGTGCCGATACGGTGTCTTTCCGTACATGTACGGGAAATAGGGAAATGCCCTACAATCGGCTCGGGATCACCCGTCTTTTCGAGGCGGTTACCGAATCCCTCAATCACTTGTGGTGCTTTCACTTACGAAACCGGCCGGATATGCGCAAAGCGAAGAGTCCGGCGACCGGAAGACCGGGGCCGGACTCGAGCGCGACGAGCAGACCGCGGGCTTTACGGAGCCGTTGCCGATACTGGCTGGGGTGTCGGCGCGGGCTCGTCGAGCCCCTGCGCTGTCGCGACCGGCACCGACCAACGCTTCGCCATCACCCACACGACGGCGGCCCCGCCGACGACGAACAGCGCCGGCAGCAGGTACACGAGAGTCGAGAACCCCTCGGCCTTGGGCTTGAGCAGGATCCAGTCGCCGTACTTGGCGATGAAGTACTGCCGCACCTCGTCATCGGACTTGCCCTGCGCCATCTGCTCGCGCACCACGCCGCGCATCTGCTGGGCGAGTTCCGACGGCGAGTCCTGCAGCGAGAGTCCCTGACAGACCGGGCAGCGCAAGGTGGCCGACACCGATTTGACCCGGGCTTCGAGCGCGGAGTCCACGCCGATGGTCGGCACCTGAGTCGTCAGCCCGATCATGGGCTGGCTCGGCGGCGCCTCGGCGCCCGCGGCGGCGGGTGCCGGCGGGAGGCCGGCCTGCGCCCCTGCCGTCGCAGTGCTCGCGGCGACCGCGGCGGCCACGCGGAGAATGCACGTCGCCATGGCCATCCGGACCGGAATCATTCCGCCCCCTTCGGCGCCGCGGGCGCCAGCAACGAGTCGAGCTTCTGCGTCAGGACCGCTTCGGTGAGCGGGCCGGTGAACTTCGAGGCCACGCGTCCGTCGCGTCCGACGAAGAAGGTCTCCGGGACGCCGTACACGCCGAAGTCGATCGCCGTCCGGGCGCCCGGATCGGCCAACGCCGGATACGGCTGGCCGCCCATCATGTCGATCCACCGGCGGGCGTTGGCCTCGGTGTCGTTGTAGAGCACCCCGAAGAAGCGCACCGGTCGGTCGGCGTAGCGTCGGGCGATCGCGCTCAGGGCGGGATGCTCGACGCGGCACGGCATGCACCACGAGGCGAAGAAGTTCACGACGACGACCGTGTCCCGCATCGCGGAGAGCCGGACGGGGGTCCCGGCGGCCCGCACGAGCACGGGCTCGTCGCCCGGGGCGAACGTGGCCAGCTCGACCGACGGCGCGGGGTTGCCCGGCAGGGGCGAGGGGATGTCCTTGGGGTCTCGCGTCATGCCGAAGGCCAGCAGGCCGATGATCGGCAGGGCGACGCCCGCGGCGATGGCCGCGCGCTTCCAGTTCATGGGGGGCTCCCGGCGTCCGAGACGGTCATGCCACGGGGCTGGCGACCTGGTTCGCGGTGGCGACGCCGGTGCCTGCCGGTGCGCCGAAGCCGGCTGCGGCGCCGAGGGGCGCACGCACCGGGACCATGCGGCGGCCGGCGGAGCGACGCGTCGGCCAGCCCGAGATGACCGCCCCGAAGGCGACGACGAACCCGCCGACCCAGATCCAGGGGACGAGCGGCTCCTCGATCGCGCGGATCGTCGCCGAGGCGCCGTCCGGCGTGAAGGCCATCAGGTTGAGGTAGAGGTCGCCGACCGGCCGGCTGCGCACCGACGGGGTCGGCACGGGCTGTTCCTGCGTGGGATAGAAGTTGAGGCGCGGGTCGAGCGTGGCGAGCACCGCCCCGGTCTTCTTGTCGAGCACCTCGACGTCGGCACCGATCACCTGCCGGTGCGGCTCGTCGCGGCCCCAGACCTCCTTGAAGCGGAGGTCGAAGCTGCGCAACGGCATGGTCGCGCCGGGCTTGAGCGTCGCCTCCTTCTCGTACTTGTACGACGACGAGGCGGCGATGGCGATCGCCATCATGATGATGCCGAAGTGGGCGACGTAGCCGCCGTAGCGCCGCTGGTTGGCCGCGACGAGGCGCCCGACGGCGACGGGGACGGATTCGCCGTGCGCCTTCATGCGGGCGGCGGCGCCGACCTGGTATTCGCGCACGTTGCAGACCAGCGCCCAGGCGGCGAAGGCCAGGGTGGCCAGGGCGAAGGGGTCGCGGATGCCGAAGGCGAGGCCGGCCGCGACGCCCGCGACGGCGCCGATCGCGGGGGCCAGCGCCAGCGCCTTCACCTGCGCCGCCGAGGTCCGGCGCCACGGGAGCGACGGCCCGACGCCCATCAGGAAGAGCAGCGCGGCGCACATGGGCACCGTCATCTGGTTGAAGAAGGGGGCCCCGACGCTGACCTTGATTCCCTTGATCGCCTCCGCCACGAGGGGGAAGAGCGTCCCGAGCAGCACGGTGAAGGTGAACGCGGTCAGGAACAGGTTGTTGAGCAGGAAGACCGTTTCGCGCGACGCCGGCGCGTCGAGGCGTCCCTCGCTTGCGAGCTTCTCCGAGTTGCCGGCGACCAGCGCGAACGTCAGGACCAACCCCGCCGCGATGAAGGCGAGGAAGTAGTAGCCGATCGTCCCGGTGGTGAACGCATGCACGCTGCTCAGGACGCCGGAGCGCGTGAGGAAGGTGCCGAGGATCGTCAGCAGGAACGTCGCGGCGATGAGGTTGACGTTCCACAGCTTCAGCATGCCGCGGCGCTCCTGCACCATCACCGAGTGGAGGAATGCGGTGGCCGTCAGCCACGGCATGAACGACGCGTTCTCGACCGGGTCCCACGCCCAGTAGCCGCCCCAGCCGAGCACCTCGTACGACCACCACATGCCGGCCATGATCGCGAGCGAGAGGAAGGCCCAGGCGGCGAGGGTATAGCGGCGGGTGAGGACGATCCAGTCGGTCCGGTCGATCTCGCCGGAGAGCAGCGCCCCCATCGCGAACGCGAAGGGGATCGCCATCCCGACGTAGCCGAGGTAGAGCAGCGGCGGGTGGACCGCCATGAGCGGGTGATTCTGCAGCAGCGGGTTCGGGCCCGGGCCGTCGGCCGGCGTCGGCGAGACGAGGTGCCACGGGTTGGCGGGCCCCACGAGCAGCAGGAAGAAGAAGGCGCCGATCCCGAGCAGCACCGCCGCGGCGTACGGGACGAGGGTGCCCTCGCGGTGCCGGTTGGCCCAGACGACCGCCGCCGAGAGGAGCGCGAGCACGAAGCCCCAGAAGAGGATCGAGCCCTCGAGCGCGCTCCACAGCGAGATCACCGTGAAGAACATCGGGGTCGCCCGGCTCCCGACCTGCGCGACGTAGCCGATCGAGAAGTCGTGCGTCACGAGGCCGTAGATCATCGCCCCGGTGGCGATCGCCAGCAGGAAGAAGTTCGCGTAGACGGCGTTGTACGACGCGGCGACGAGCGACGCCTGCCGGCGGCGCGCGCCGAGCACGGCCATGCCGCACCCGACGATCGCGACCGCCAGCGAGACGATCGTCGCGAGGTAACCGAGCTGGCGGGTCACGAGCGGCTCTCGCGCATGAGGGTCTTGTTGAGCCGCTCGGGGTGCTTCATCGCCTCGGCATCCGGCGCACGGTACTCGTTGGAGTGCTTGACCATGAGGTTGTCGCTCTGGAAGACGCCGTCGCGGCCGTACTTGCCCTCGACGACGACGCCGATGCCGGCGCGGAACATCTGCGGCGGCGCGCCGCGCGAATGCACGAGCACCTCGGTCCCCTGACCGTCGGTGACCTTGAAGCGGAGGTCGAGGTTCTGGGCGTTCCACACGACCGAGCCGTCCACGACCTGGCCACCGAGTCGCACCGGGCGCTCGACCGCCTTCTCGCCCTTCTTGACCAGTTCGCCGGGCGTGAGGAAGTACACGATGTTCTCGCCGATGCCGCCGTAGGCGAGGTAACCGAACCCGCCGAGCATCAGCACGACGGTGGCGATGGCGATGACCTTGCGGCTACGGGCGTTCTGGGCGGCGGTGGAGGGCGTCATGTCAGGGCTCCGGGCGATCGGCGGAACGGGCGGCCTCGGACCAGGCGCGCCACGTGTGGAAGGCATAGGCGGCGAAGACGACCCAGGTGACCACGTACGACGCGATCACGTAGGGCCATTCGCCGGTGACGCGGCCGTCAACGGGCATCGGTGGATCCCCCGGCGAGGGCCCTCGCCTCGGCGCGCCGGTCGGCGGCCAGGGCGAACAGGGCGGTGCGGTAGCGGATGGTCACGAAGGCGGCGAGCGCGAAGGCGAAGGCGAACGCGTTCCAGCGGAGGCCGAGCACGTAGTCCGCGTCCACCGTGGACGGGCTCGACTGCAGCTGGTGCAGCGTCCGCCACCACTTCACGGACATGTACACGATCGGCACGTTGAGGGCGCCGAGGATGCCGACGGCGGCGCTCCACCGCGCCCGGCGCTCGGGATCGTCGGTGAGGGCGCGCAGCGCGAGGAAGCCGACGAACACGAGGAAGAGCACCGCGGTGCTCGTCAACCGGGCGTCCCACGTCCACCAGACGCCCCAGGTCGGGCGGCCCCAGATCGAGCCGAGGACGAGGGTCAGGCCGGTGAGCACCGCCCCCGCCTCCGCGGCCGCAGCGTTGAGCAGGTCGGCCCGCTCGTTCCGCTTCCAGAGCACGGTGACGCTCGCCCAGAACACGATGAAGAAGGCAATGAAGCTCGCCCACGCCGCCGGCACGTGGACGTACATGATCTTCTGGAGGTGCCCCATGTCGCGGTCGGGCTCCGACGTCAGGAACCCGACGACCTGGCCCGAGACCAGTGTGCCGAACGCGAGGCCGACCAGCCACCACGGCACCTTGGGACGCGCGATCGGCTCTGCGGCCGCGGCGGCACCGCGGTCGGGGCGGGATTCGGGCATCGTGACACTGCTCATGCGCCACTCCGGGGGATCGGGATCATGTCAGCCTTCGATGACGGCGGGGAACACCCAGAACGACGCGACGACGAAGATGACGTCGAAGGTCGCCAGGAGGCGGATCCAGCTGCCCGCGTTGCCCATCGGGTCGTCGATGAGCAGGGCACCCGTGGCCTCGGTGGCGGCGATGAGCACCGGCACCAGCATGGGGAAGAGCAGCAGCGGCAGGAGCACCTCGCGCGCGCGGCTCCGGCTCGCCATCGCCGCGTACACCGTGCCCAGCGTGACGAAGCCCACCGTGCCGAGGAACAGCACGCCGAGCACCTGTCCCCACAGCGCCGGCACCGCCACATGGTAGAAGATGCCGGCCAGCGGGATCGTCACGACCTCGACAAGGAAGACGAAGAGCAGGTTGGCCGCGAGCTTGCCGGCGAAGAGGGTCCAGCGCTCGCCCGGGTAGAGCAGCAGCTGCTCCAGCGCGTTGCCGTCGAGCTCGAGCTGGTACGACCGGTTGAACGCCAGCACGCCGCTGAAGAGGACCGTCAGCCACAGCACGCCCGCCGCCGCGGACCGCAGCCCCTTCGCGTCGGGACCGAGCGCGAAGCCGAAGAACAGCAGGATCAGCCCCGCCATCGCCACGACGCTGTTGAAGTTCGCCTTCGTGCGCCGCTCGGCGGTGAGGTCCTTCCAGAGGATGGCGCCGGCGCGGCCGAGCTCGGTGGCGAAGGCCATCAGACGAGCACGTCGGGGGACTCCGGGACGGGCTCGCCGAGCACCGGCGCGGTCGCTCCCGCCGCGTCTTCGACGAACCGGCCCTCGGCCATCGCGACGACCCGGTCGGCGGCGATCGCCCCGCGCTGGAGGTCGTGCGCCACCAGCAGCACCGTCGCGCCGCGCGCACGGGTCTGCCGCACGAGGTCGGAGACGAGAGCCACGCCGTCGGCGTCGAGCGAGTTGAACGGCTCGTCGAGCAGCAGCACGTCGGGCGTGCGGAGAAAGATCCGCGCGATGCTGAGCCGCCGCTGCATGCCGCTCGAGAAGGTGCGGGCCCGCTCGTCGGCGACGGCCCGGAGCCCCACTTGATCGAGCACGGCCTCGAGCTGCACCCGGCTCGGCCGCTGCCCGAGCATCCGGGCCGCAAAGCGCAGGTTCTCCTCGGCCGTGAGGTCGCCGTAGAGGGCGACGTCGTGCGTGAGCAGCGCGACGCGCTCGCGCAGCCGCGCGGCGTCGCGGGTCACGTCGAGACCGAGGACGTGCGCGCTGCCGCGCGTCGGTCGGAGCGCCGTCGCCACGATGCGCAGCAGGGTGCTCTTTCCCGAGCCGTTGTGCCCGACGATCGCAACGACCTCGCCGGCGGAGACGTCGAGCGACACGCCGCGGATCGCCCATCGGTGGCCGAAGCGCTGCGCCACGCCGATGAGGGCGACGGCGGACGACGACTCGTTGGCGGGACGCACGAAGGGAGCGCGACCGGAGGCGGAGGACGGCGGGCGCCGGGACCGGAGGCGATCGCGGCGCGCGAACGACGGGAAGCTACGGGCTGGGGGACTTCGCCAGCGAGTTGCGACAGGTACGGATCGAGCCCCCGTATGATTCGGGAGCCGACGTCAGGTGCGTCCGCCGCTCGGGAAGGGAGAACCGGGCGGGAAGTACGGGCGGACGACCACGTCGTGGCCCCATCCCCGGAGCTGGTGCACCACGTCGTCGAGGACGTCGTCGAGCCGGCCGGCGACCGTGGACGACAGACCGGCCCGGGTTTCGACGACCTCCGGCTCGACGCCGATGGCGACCGCGACCTCCGGGAAGGTGCCGCGAAGCGTGGCGACGGCGACCAGATCCTGCAGGTCCACCTGATGCGGGGAGAGCTTGAGCCCGAGCTGCCGCGGGATCGCGTCCCCGTCGAGCCGCTGCACCGTGCCGGGGGCCGCGCCGGTGCGGATCGCGTCGATGAAGATGACCCGCTCGGCCTGCTCGAGTATCGGCAGGAGGTTCATCCCCCACGTCCCGCCGTCCTCGAGTTCCACGTCCGGGCCACAGTCGTAGCCGCGGGCGAGCCGGCCGACGACCTCGAGTCCCAGGCCGTCGTCGGCGAGGAGGGGATTGCCGAGCCCGATCACCACGGTTCCATGCCGGGTCCTGGGGCTGCCGGACATGCGCGAAGCAAGCGAAGACATGACTGGGTAGTCTCGCCTGATCAGGGGAGCCCCCCTATCGGGAGCCCCCCTATGCCGCGTCGGGTGAATGCCGAGCGCCGTGCTCCGGAGGCGGACGTCCTCCGGAGCGCTACGGAGGTCACCCGGTCGCAGCAGGCCGGCCGCGAAGGCTCAGCCCTTGGCGCGGGCGACGAGCTGCTGCACGGCCGCCTTGGGGATCGCCCCCATCTGCTGCGCTACCATGCGACCTCCCGCGAAGACCATCAGCGTCGGGATGCTGCGGATCTGGTGCGCCATGGCCGTGCCCTGCTCGACGTCGGTGTTCACCTTGGCGACCAGGACGCGCCCGCTCCATTCGGCGGCGAGGTCGTCGAGTACCGGCGCCATCGCCTTGCAGGGGCCGCACCAGTCGGCGTAGAAGTCCACGAGCACCGGGACGTCGGTGCCTTCGATGACCGTCCGGAAGTCGGCGTCGTGCAACGACACCGGGCGATCGAGCAGGAGCGGACGCCGGCAGTCGGCGCTGCCGCAGCGGGGGCGGTCGGCGACGCGATCGGCATCCACGCGGTTGACCGTGCCGCAGAAGGGGCAGGGGACGACGAGGTGTCGGGTATCGGTGGAGGCGGACATGGCGGGTTCGTGCGCGACGGGTTCGTTCAAATATGGCTGAATAGGAATATGAAGGGAAGGCGGCCGCGCGCGCCGTCAGCGCCGTCCCACCGTCCACGACGCCCCGGCGTACCACACGCGTCCCGTGAAGCCCGGCCAGTCCTGCCCGAGCTGCGCATCGAACGCGTTGTCGAGCCCCGCCTGCCACGTGGTGCGGCCGATGACCTTCGCCAGCCGGAGATCGGTGCGCGTGAACGGCGTCCGCTCGACGAGGCCACCCGCGATCGGGTCGCGCGCGATCGGGGTCGCGCCGGTGTGGATCACCGTGGCGCTGGTCCGCCAGCCGCCGCGCGCCCACGCGAGCAGGGCACGTCCCGACTGCGGCGGGCGGTTGAGCAGGGGCCGCCCGGTCGAGGCGTCGCGGGCGGAGAGCCACGACCAGCCGACCTCGGCGCGCCACGCGCCGTGCGCGTACCCGGCCTCGGCGTCGGCACCGGACGTCGTGCCGCGGGCGACGTTGCCGTAGGTGAAGGTGCCGAGGGCGTCCTGCGCACCGGTCTCGATGAAGTCGCGGAAGGTGTTGCGGAAGCCGTTCACACGGGCGAACCAGACGTCCTGTGCCCATTCGAGGCCGAGCGACACGTTGCGGCTCGTCTCCGGCCGGAGGTCCGGGTTGCCGCGTACCGCGTAACCGACCGAGGGGTTCACGAACTCGAGGTAGAGCTCCTTGAAGTCCGGCGCCCGGAAGCCGGTCCCCCAGTTGCCGCGGACGGCGAGGGGTTCGAGCGGGCGCCAGAGCACGGCGACGCGCGGGGTGAGGAAGCGCCCCCACTGCCGGTTGAACGTGGCTCGCATGCCGGGGACGACGCTCAGGGTGCCGCGGACCATCGTGAGCTGCGCGTACGGTTCGGCCTGGTCGAGCGACCGGGCACCGGGCACGCGGTCGGCGCGAATGGCGTCCTGACGCACCTCGAGCCCGGCGTCGAGCATGCCGAGCGGGTTCGGCCCGTTGTAGGTGAGCTCGAGTTCGGCGAGCGTCTGGCGGTCGCGCGCCCCGCTGTCGGCGACCGGCTGCGGGCCGAGCGCAGCCCGCGACAGGTGCGTGAACTGCGTCCAGTGGACGAGGGGCTGGATGCGGTGGTTGCCGCGCTGCCAGGTGACGCCGGCGCGGCCGGCGTACTGGCGATTGTCGGCGAAGCGGAAGAGCTGACCGGTGAGGTAGCGCTGCGCCTCGCCCATCCCGAAGCCGCTGGCAAAGACGGTCACGCCGCTGTCCGGCCGCCACTCGGCTCGGCCCTGCGCGTGGCCGCGGTTGGCGAACGTCTGGCCGTCGTCGGCCCGACCGGGTACGAGGTCGAGCAGGCGAAGCCCGCCGTCGGCGCTCCACGCGAACCGGCCGCGCCGACCGGTGCCGTCCACGGTGGCGTCGCGCCGCCCGACGCTGCCGCCGAGCAGCGAGAGGGTGCCGGCACCCTCGGAGGCGCCGGCCTTGCGCGTGACGAGGTTGATCACGCCGCCCATCGCGTCGGTGCCGTAGAGCGTGCTCTGCGGTCCCTTCACGACCTCGATGCGCTCGAGCATGGACGTCGGGAGGCGCGAGACGTCGAAGGTGCCGTTGAGTCGGCCGCCGAGCGGCTGGCCGTCGAGCAGGATGAGCACGCGCTGCGAGCCCAGACCCTGCAACTGCAGACCGGCGCCGGCGGGAACACCGCCGTCGAGCTGGATGCCGGTCTGCTCGGCGAGCACGGCGGCGATGTCGGGGGCGGCGGTGGCCTCGAGGTCGCGGCGCGAGATGAGCTCGATCGTCGCCACCGCGTCCTTGAGGCGCTGCTCGCGGCGGGCGGAGCTGACGACCACCGCGTCGAGGGCGAGCGCCGCCGGGGCGAGGCGGTGCTCGAACGTGGCCGGTGCCTCTGCGGCGCCCAGCGTGAGCGGGGCGTAGCCGGGAAACCGCACCCGCACGCGCCACGGGCCGACGCCGCGGGCCGGGGCGCGCCACTCGCCGACCTCGCCGGCGCGCACGCGCACCGTGTCGCGGCCGGCGATGACGAGAACCTCCGCCCCGGCGACGGGGCGGAGGGTGGCAGCGTCGAGCACACGGCCGACGAACGTCGGCGCGGGGCCGGCATGCGCGCGGGGGGCCGTCGCGCGGGGCTCCTGCGCCGCGAGCCGCAGGGTGGCGCACACGGCGACGCCGAGGAGGGCCCAAGCCCCCCTCGGCGGCACCGGGACGCCGCGCACCCGCGACCTCAGTTGGCGAGGCGCGCGTAGCGCAGCGTGATGCGCCGCTCGCGACCGGCCGTGTCGTAGTAGCCGAGCGGCTGCACCTTGAAGAGGCCGGCTGGCGTCCGCACGAGGTACACCTCGGAGCGCGAAAAGACCTGCAGCAGTGTCGGATCGTAGCGATACCAGACGCTCGAGGCGGCCGGGTTGCCGGTCACCGACACGAGCATCGGGTTGGTCGTTCCGTCGCGCAGCCAGCGCGCGTTCGGGTTGGAGAGGTCGGGGTTCGCCATCGCCGGATCGGTGCTCAGGGCGTTCACGCTGGCCCAGGCACCCGACACGAACGTGGCGCCGCTGACGCCCGGCCCGAGCCGGATCTCGGTCGCGGTGACGCGCAGGTCGTGATCGGCGGCGGTGCCGGCCGCGGTCGTCGTCAGGCGCAGGAACTCGGGCGTCGGGCCGAGTGTGATGGTGTCCACGATGTCCGCCGGCCAGGCCGAGAGCACGCTCGCCTGCGTCGCGTAGCGGACGATCGCGCGAGTCGGCGTCCCCGGTGTGATGCTCAGGATCTCGAGCTTCGAGTAGAGCCACGGGTGGGCGGCACCGGCGGGCGCCGGCCGGCGGAAGCCGAACCGCCGTCCGGTGTTCGCGGCCTGCGAGGCACCGCTCCCGGTGAACCACCCGGCCACCGCAGGGGAGAAGGTCTCCGTCCGGAAGAGCGAATCCGCCGGGGCACTGTCGGCGGTGATGCGCTCGAAGCGGAGACGCTCCGCGGTGGTATCGAGCGCCTGCAGTTGCGCGGTGGTGAGCGCCTGGTTGCGGCACAGGCAGGCGACGCGCACGCTGCCCGGGCCGCCGAGCCCCGAGTTGAGGCGCGCGGTCGTGGTGCGGAAGGCGAGGTCCCACGTGGTGGCGCTGGTCGTGTCCACCGTCGGGAGGACCGCGGCGGTGCGGTCGAGGCGGACGCCGGCGAACGCCACGTCGCTCGAGGCGTCAATGACGACCTGCTGGGTCGTGGTGGTCGCGGGGAGCGGGGCGACGGTCTCGTTCTCGCACGCCACCGCGAACGCGGCGGCGACGGGCGCGAGGCGCAGGAGGCGCGAGGCGGGCATGGGCGGGTCGGACGGGACGCGGGGGAACCGGTGATCGGGAACGCTGCAACCTCGCCGCCGGCGCGGGGGCGCGGCATCCGGAGTTGCCGCCGAGTGGCAACCGACGATTCCCGTGGCCCCCCTCCGTACCGCTACGGACGGTGCCCGTTACTTTTCTGCTCGGCGCCACAGGGCGCCGCCGACCCCTCACCCGTCTGCCTCACATGATCCGTTTGTCCGCTCTCGTCGCCGCCGTCGCGCTGGCGACCGTGGCCTCGACGGCCCAGGCCCAGAAGACCGGCGCCGAAGTGTACGCCACCTGCTCCGCGTGCCATCAGGCCAACGGCCAAGGCTTGCCGGGCGCGTTCCCCCCGCTCGCCGGTTCGGAGTGGGTCACCGGCAAGGCCGACATCCCGATCGCGATCGTCCTGCACGGGCTGCAGGGTCAGATCACGGTCAAGGGCCAGAAGTACAATGGCGTCATGGCGTCTTGGGGTACGACCTTCAACGACGATCAGGTCGCGGCGGTCGTGACGTACATCCGCTCGCAGTGGGGCAACAAGGCGCCGGCGGTCACCAAGGCCGACGTGGCGCGCGTGCGCGCGGCGACCAAGGCGCGGAAGGGGGCGTTCACCGAGGCGGAGCTCAAGAAGCTCTGAGTCGTCTCCGGCCGTCGCCGGCCGATACGGGACGGGCGGGGACCATTGGTCCCCGCCCGTCGTCGTTTCGGGGGGCGCGCCAGCATCAGCGCACGACGGCGTTCAGCGGCGGCGCCTCGTACAGCGTGGTCGTCGCGCGCCGGACGACCATGCTGACCGGCGTGCTCGCCGTCCGCCGGCCCGTGAGCTGCATCTGCACGCGCGTGCCGACCGCCCGGAGCACCGTGGTGTCGCTCGCGACGATGCGCGTGTTGATCTCCGCCGGCAGCGAGTCGAGCGAGATCCAGTCGCCGCGCGACGGCGGATCGTGGTCGTCCGGATGCGCCGAGAACGCGGTGAAGAACTTCCGCAGCGTGAGGGTGCCGCCGTCGGGGACGATCGGGAAGCCGTGCCAGTGGTCCATGTGGGAGTAGATGATCGCTCCCGTCGCCGGATCCTCGAGGACGACCTCGTTGATGCGGACGGACGGGGCCACCTGCGGGGCGGTGGCCGCACGGTCGCAGGCGGCGAGCGCGAGGGCCAGCGCGCCGGCGGCGACGGGGACGAAGCGGCGCCTCACGGCGCGGGCGCGACGGTCACGGGAATCCATGGCGTGATGAAGTCGGGGTGGGAGACGTGCCAGACGGCGAAGCGGACTCGGGTGGTGCCGGGCGAGAGCGCGTGCAGCAGACCGCGCGTGGTGAGGGGTTCCCAGGCGACCACGCCATCGGTCTCGGTCTCGAGCCGCAACTGCAGGTCGCGCCGGTCGCCTACGGTGAACTCGCTGCCCTGAAAGTCGAGGAAGCGGACGATGACGGGGAGCGACCCGCGATCGCGGACGACGAACGGGCCCCCTTCCCACCGGCGGTTGTCGAAGGTGCGCGCCATCAGCCGGCCGGTGGTGTCGAAGACGAGGGCGTCCTGCGCCTCGACGTGCGGGGTGACGATGGCGATGGGGTGCTCGCACGCACTCGCCCCGACTCCGACGAGGAGGGCGACCAGCAGGGCGAGTCGGCGATGGCGGGGCGACGACGGCATCAGAAGGTGATCCGGTACAGGGCGCGGACGTTGCGCCCCGGCTGGATGGCGACCTGCTTGGCGCGCCAGAGATGGTCGCGCCACGGCGAATCGAACAGGTTGTCCACGCCGAGGGTCACGGCGTGGAGGCGCCGGCCGAGCGTGAACCGCCGGCCGAGCGTGAGGTGCACGAGCAGGAACGCCGGCGTCGGGCAGAACTCCGCCGGCAGCAGCGAGGCGATGCCCTCGGCGGCGACGTTGACGTTGCAGCGCCCGCCCACGCCGGCGGGGGTCGGCACGCGCCGCTGCGCCGCGGCTCCGTCGAGCGTGAGGCCGGTGCTCCACCGCGGCGACTCGCGCGAGAGCGCCACGCGTGCACGCAGCGGCGGCATGGCCGGCAGCGGCTGGCCGCCCGCCCGCGCGCTGCCGCGCACCCAGCTCGTGGTGGCGTCGAGCGCGAGACCGCGCGCAACCTCGAGCTGGGCGCGCGCCTCGACCCCCTCGAGCACGGCGTCGGCCTGCGACGCCTGGTACACGGGATATCGCCGCAGGCGCGAGTCGAGCACCGGCAGTCCCGTGGCCCCGTCCACGACCGGGGCGTAGTAGATGAAGTTGCCGATGGCGTTGCGGAACGCGGTCGCGGTGACGCGGCCGCGGCGCCCGTCCCACTCGGCAAAGACCTCGCCGCCGGTTCCCACCTCGGCGCCGAGCGCGGGATTCCCCACCTCGAAGGCGTACGTGGCGAGGTGCGGGCCGGCGGAGTAGAGCTCCTCGATCGCCGGGGCGCGGAAGGCGCGGGCGACGCCACCGCCCATGGTGAGGCCCGCGCCGAGCGGCAGGCGGGCCGAGGCGGCGCCGCTCCACGTGCCGAAGCGCCGCGTGCGGATGTCGCGCAGGAGGCGCGTCTCGGTGGAGTCGAGCGGGGCGATCCGGTGCTGGTCCCACCGGGCGCCGATCGCCAGTTGCAGCGGGCCGAGCGGACGTTCGTCGTAGAGATAGAGCGCGGCGGCGTGCAGCGTGGCGGGGCGCGTCCCGGTGTACGAGCCGGTCGCCCGGAAGTCGCGCCACTGGCCCCACATGCCGATGGCGCCGCCGCGCGGGCGGCCGTCGGTGGTGGTGCCCCCGTAGCGCGCGACCAGGTCGCCGCTGGCGGCCAACTGCCCGAACCGCGTGCCGACGAAGCCGCCGCGCTCGAACTCGTCCTGCTCGAAGCGCACGTACTGGCCGGTCGCCGCCAGCGACGAGACCGGGCCGGTCGTCGGCCGCCACTGGGCCTCGGCCCGGGCGGTACTGCGCCGCAGGTCGATGTACACCCCGCCCACGTGTGCCCCGGGGAGCGTCACGCCGGCGTACGAGGACGGCACGCCGTAGAAGGTGCGGAAGTCCCGCACCGCCACGCCGGCGTAGCCGCGCGCGCCGCTGAGACTCGCGCCGGCGCCGACCTCGTAGCCGTCGTGGTCGGTGAAGGGGAGGCGCCCGCCCGGAGTGCGCGTGTCGTTGCCGGTGCGCGCATTGCCGAAGGCCCGGACGGCCAGCGCGCCGCGCCCTGCGGCAGCCTCCCCCCCGAGGCTGCCACCCGTCGTGAGCGACTCGCCGCCGGAGACGAGGGAACCGGTCACGCCGCGCGGGACGGCGCGGGGAATGTCCTCGCGCGCCACGTTGACCACGCCGCCCAGCGTGGAGGAGCCGTAGAGCAGCGCCGCGGGGCCGCGGACGATCTCGATCCGCCGTGCGACGATGGGATCGATCGTCACCGCGTGGTCGGGGGCGGTGGTCGCGATGTCGCCGGTGCGCTGGCCGTCCTCGAGCACCGGGACGCGATCGCCGGTCAGCCCGCGGACGACCGGCTGGGTGGCGAGGGGCCCGTTGAAGCGCGCCGTGACTCCGGGCTCACCGGCGATCGTCGCAGCGATGCTCGGGGCCAGTTGGCGGTCGAGCGCCGCGCCTTCGAGCACCACGGCGGGCTGCACGGCGGCGCGGCGGTCCTCGAGCACGGTGACCGAGGCGAGCGCGAGCACGGCGGGGGTCAGCGGCACCATGACCTCGCGCTCGGCGCCCTCGTGCCGCACCAGCGTCGTGTCGAGCGACCGGTAGCCGAGCCGGCGCACGCGCAGCCGGCAGCGCCCGGCATCGGCCCAGTCGAGCCGGAAGCGACCGTCCGCGTCGGACCGCGCCGTGCGCGGGGCATCGGCGCACGCCACGAGCGCCGCCACGACCGGTTGCGACGTGGTGGCGTCAACAAGGCGGCCGCGCAGGGGGGCGTCCCCCTGCGCGGCCGCCGCGGACCAGGCGACCGACGCCGCGAGGGCGCCGGCCGCCGGGATCCGGACCGACATTACTGGAGGCGGAACCGACCGGTGCCGCGGACGCCGGCGAGCGCCATGCGCGTGGGCACGCCCGGGACGGTCAGGCGGCGCAGGACCTGCGGTGCCGTCCCGATGCGGACCTCGACGACCTGGTTCTGCGTCGGCGCCGAGATGAAGACGCGATCGTCGCTGAACTCGAGCCAGGACGCCACGCCGCTGGGCATGCTCGTGAAGCCCGGCACGACGTTCTCGAGGCGCCCGATCTGGGTGCGCGTCGCGTTGTCGTACACGTAGAGCGTCCCGGAGCGGCCAAGCGCGACGGACAGCGCGCCGTTGGCCGAGAGGCCGGCCGTCCACTCGATGTCGGTGCCTTCGAGCGTCGGCAGGAAGTCCATCGTGCCCGTCTGCGAGTCGTACAGCCCGAGGCGGCGGGTCGTGTTGCTGGTAGGCTGGCCGGGAATCGTCGAGCGCAGGAGGAGCCAGCGGCCCTCCCACCGGCCCCAGACGGTGCCGGTGCGGAAGCGCGTGTCGGTGTAGTTGAGCTTGCTCCACACCGGCTGGCTGGTGCCGGTCACGCGGCCGGCCAGGATGCCGTCGAGGCAGCCGAAGACGGCGGCGGTGGCGTTGGCGTGCGCGCCGTGGAGCGACGGGCAGTTGCGGGCGCTGTCCACCAACTGGCCCTGGAGGTTGTACACGTTCACGCCCGCCGGGAGCGGGGAGGTCGTCCCGACCGGGGGCGACGCGACGATCCAGCGGTTGGCCAGACCGAGCGACGCGCCGTGGGTGGCGCCCTTCACGATGCGGGCCACGGGGGTGGTGTTGCCCGCGGCGAGCCGGGTCTCGTCGAAGACCTGCGTGGTGCCGGTGCCGTCGAAGAAGACGGCGAAGAGGTTGCCGTTGGAGATCCCGTGGATCGGCACCGAGTCGCGGAACGTGTGGAGCATCGCCAGTGCACGACGGACGGCGGTGTTCTGGTCCACGGCGAAGACGCCGGCGTCCACCACGTCCACGCGGTTCGCGGACCGCTGGTGGTTGACGATGAAGCGTCCCGAGCCCGTCGCGTAGAAGTAGATGCTGGGCTCGGCGGCGGTCATCTCGCCGGCCAGCGAGAGATCGCTCAGGTTGTACGCCCGGACGGCACCGGAGGCGTTGTCGGAGACGAACAGGCGGCGGAAGTTGTCGGCCGGCTCGGTCGAGGCGGCCGGGGTGGCCGGGTCGTCCGAGCAGGCGGCGAGCGCCAGCGCGGCGACGGCGAGGGACGTGAAGCGGAGGAGAGCGTGCATCGGAGGGCAGAGGGGTTCGCCCGGGGCGCGGCTCGGCGCGAAGGCGCCGGCCGGGTCCCGGATGAGGCGACCAAATATCCCGGTGGCGGTGCCGCGGGCCGTATGGCCACCCGGCGATGGGTTGGCTCGTTCGGCCGACTGGCTCGAAGCCTCCGGCGAACGGCGCGGGGCGGCGCAGGGTGGCGGGACCGCGCGCGGGCGTCCGTGGTCCGCCGATAGACTTCGGCATGCCCGCGCGCCGACCGATCCCGGTTCCCACGCGTCCGACGCGGCAGCGCGCCGCCGTACACGACGTCCTCGCCGGCGCCAGTCGGCCCCTCACGCCCGACGAGATCCGCGCCGCCGCTGCGCGCCGCGTGCCGGGCCTCGGGATCGCGACGGTGTACCGGGCATTGCGCCAGCTCGTGGATGCGGGGGCGGCGCTGGTGGTGGCGGTGCCCGGGAGCGCCCCGCGCTACGAGCGCTCGGGGCGGGGGCACCATCATCACTTCCACTGCCGCGCCTGCGGGCGGGTCTTCGAAGTGGACGACTGCCCCCGGGATCTCGCGCGCATCGCGCCGCCCGGGTTCCGCGTGGACGGTCACGACCTCGTGCTGTACGGCACCTGCGCGACCTGCGATGCGTGACGGCGGCGGTGTGCCGGCGCCGCTGCCGTCAGCGGGGGGGCAACGCCGCCAACTGCGACCGCCAGTATGCCAGCGCGTCCTCGCCGGTGCGGGAGGCGGCCCCGCGCCACGCCGCGTACCGGGCGTAGCGCGGCGCGACGGCGCGCGCGAGCGCCGGGTCCGCCGGTGACCACGGGGCGCCGGCCGGCACCGCATAGACGAAGCTCGAGAGCGAGTCGGTCGTCCCCGGTGCCGGGGCGGACTTGCGCCAGGTGGGCAGCCGCCGGAAGTCGCGCGGCTCGATGCGCTGCGTCGAATCCCCGCGGAGGCCGGCCGCCACGAAGAAGTCCACCGCCGGAGCGGGATACCCGAAGAGGAGCCCGTATGCCCGCCATCGCGCGGCGCGGGGAGCGACGTCCACGAGGCCCAGCACATCGGAGAGCGGGAGGCCCGTCGTGACCCCGATGCCGATGAAGAAGGCGGCGTGCCGGCTGATGGTCTCCGCGATCGCCGCCCGGTGCCCGACCGCGACGGTGGCCGTGCGCACGGAGTCCAGCCCGCGTCCCGGGTGGACGGCGGCGAAGACCTGCACCGCGAAATCGATCTCGCCGCAGGAGAGGGCGGCCACCGCGCGCCGCCAGCGGGCGAGCGTGTCGCCGGCTGACGGCTCGACGGTGGGGTGCACGCGCCATCTGAACTGGGCGATGTCGCTCGAGACGGGCTTGAGGCCGCCGTCGAGCGTGTAGAGTCCCTCGCGATCCCCCGCGGCGAGGGCGAAGTGGCCGGCCGTCGCGCGAACGTCCGGGGGCAGCGTCGCGACGTCGAGGCAGGCAGCGCCGGGGCTACGGTCGGGCCGCGGTGTCGGTGCCGCTCCCCCGACGGCGGCGCAGCCGGCGAGCAGCGCCCCGAGCGCGAGGCGCAGGAACCGCCCGCCCGGCCGCCCGCTCACGTCAGTCCGCGTCGGCGGTGAGCGCGTCGAGCAGCTCCCGCGGCCACTCGGGCAGCGGATCCTCGAAACGGGTCCACGCGGCCTCCCCCAGCGCCATCTCGTCGTCCGTGAGCCGGGCCTCGTCGAGGAGTCGCGTCAGGCGCGGGCGATCCATGTCCGTGCCGATGAACACGAGTTCCTGCTTGGGATACACCGGCGTCGTGCCGTCATCGTCCTGCCCGCGCCAGTAGCCGCCGGGATTGAGCTGCAGCGACTTGCCGGCCAGCGACCAGATGCCGATCACGTCGGGACGCGTCGCAAGCCAGAAGATCCCCTTGGCCCGCAGCACCCCCTTCATGCCGGCTTGCACGGCCTTCACCAGCCGCTTGGGATGCAGCGGGCGGTCGGAGCGCCACACGAAGCTCGAGATGCCGTACTCCTCGGTCTCGGGAACGTGGACGCCCGCGAGCTCCTTCTGCCAGCCGGGCGCCGCCTCCGCCTTCTCGAAGTCGAAGAGGCCGGTGTCGAAGATGACGTCGAGCGGGACGCGCCCCATCTCGGAGCGGACGATTCTCGCGTCCGGGTTGAGCGTGCGCAGCACCGCCTCGAGGCGGTCGAGTGCGTCGGGGGTGCAGCGATCGGTCTTGTTGAGCACGAGCACGTTGGCGAACTCGACCTGGTCGAGCAGGAGATCGGCGAGCTCGCGCTCGTCGTCCTCCCCCGCCTCGAGCTTGCGATCCTTGAGCGCTTCGCCGCTCTCGAGGTCGGCGATGAACGCCTCGCTGTCCACGACCGAGACCATCGTGTCGAGGCGCGCGAGCTGCGAGAGCGAATAGCCCGACTCGTCCTCGAAGGTGAAGGTCGCGGCGACCGGCAGCGGCTCGCCGATGCCGGTGGACTCGATGAGCAGATAGTCGAAGCGGCCGTCCCTGGCGAGCCGGGCGACTTCCTGCAGGAGGTCGTCGCGCAACGTGCAGCAGATGCAGCCGTTGGTCATCTCGACGAGCGTTTCGTCGGTGCGCGAGAGCGCGGCCCCGCCGTCGCGGACGAGCTGCGCGTCGACGTTGATCTCGCTCATGTCGTTGACGATCACCGCGACGCGGCGACCCTCGCGGTTGGCGAGCACGTGGTTGAGCAGCGTGGTCTTGCCGGCCCCCAGGAAGCCGGAAAGGACGGTGACGGGGAGGCGCGCGTCGGACATGCCCGGAAGCTCGCCTTCCGGCGTCCGAGGGCCGCGCCGCCGTCGGCGAGCGGGCGCTCCGACCGGGTGAACGGTCGCCCTATCCGGGCGCGAGGCGGTTCGGCGAGGGGGCACCGGCGGCCGCCGCGTCGAGGTTCGCGATCGTCGTCCCGGCGATCGTCGTCATGGCCTCGTGCGTGAAGAAGGCCTGGTGGCTGGTGAGCAGCACGTTCGGGAAGGACATGAGCCGTGCGAGCACCTCGTCGTCGAGCACCTGGTCGGAGAGGTCGCGGAAGAACTTCCCTTCCTCCTCCTCGTACACGTCGAGAGCCACCCCGCCGACGTGGCCGGACTGCAGGGCGCCGATCAGCGCCTCGGTGTCGATGAGCTTGCCGCGGCTCGTGTTGACGATCGTCACACCGCGCCGGCAGCGCGACAGCGCTGCCGCGTCGAGGAGGTGGTGCGTCGCGGGGACGAGTGGGACGTGCAGACTGACGATGTCGGACTCGGCGAGCAGCGCGTCGAGCGGCACGTAGCGGACGCCGAGGGCCTGCACGTCGGGGTGCGGCCGGACGTCGTGGGCGAGGATCAGGCATCCGAACCCGTGCATGATGCGCGCGAAGATCGCCCCGATGCGCCCCGTGCCCACCACGCCCACCGTCTGGCCGTGCAGGTCGCGGCCGAGGAGGCCGGCGAGCCGGAAGTTGTGCTCGCGCGTCCGGTTGTAGGCCCGGTGCGTCTTGCGGTTGAGGGTCTGCAGCAGCGCCACCGCGAACTCGGCGACCGCGTGCGGCGAGTAGTCGCGCACGCGGAAGCAGGCGATGCCGTGTCGCGCGGCGGCCTCGAGGTCGAGGTTGTTGTAGCCGGTGGAGCGCTGGACGATCGTCCGCACCCCGCCGGCGGCCAGCGCGGCCATCGCGGCCGCGTCGGCGCGGTCGTTGACGAAGAGGCACACCGCGTC
The DNA here is from genome assembly GCA_021298835.1 of Gemmatimonadota bacterium. Classification (GTDB taxonomy): domain Bacteria; phylum Gemmatimonadota; class Gemmatimonadetes; order Gemmatimonadales; family Gemmatimonadaceae; genus JAJTHG01. The sequence continues at coordinate 6,443 of JAJTHG010000023.1, read as the reverse complement.
GAAGCCCCGCGCGAGCGCGGCCGTCTGTGCGTCGAGCTGTGCCGTCGTGTACTCGAGCAGGTGGCGCCCGGCGTTGGCCGCATCGAGGAAGGCACGGTCGTAGGAGTGCGTGTCGAAGACGAGCGTGCGCATGGGCGGGACGGGGGGCGGTGGAGGAATGCCCATGATCGTCGGCGGTGCGGGGGCGCGACAAGGGCCGTCCCGTTAGGTTCCGCGCGTGCCGCGCCGACCGACGTCTCTCGTGCTCGCCGTCCTCGCCGCCGCCGCCGTCGCGGCGGCGATCGCGCTGGACCGCTGGGCCTTCGCCACCCTCGTCTCGCCCGGCATCTACGACCGGGATCTCGGGCGGCTGCTGCGGGTGGCGGGGTTCCTCCCGACGTGGCTGCTCGCGTCGCTCGCGATCGGCCTCCACGATCGCGGCGCCGCAGTGTCGCTCCCGTGGCGCGGATGGCGGCGCGGGGCGACCGTGGTCGCGGCGGCGGCGGTGGCGGGCGCGGCAGCCGAGGTGCTCAAGCTGCTGGTCCGGCGCGAGCGGCCCCTCGACCACGCGGGGGCCTACGTCTTCCGTGCGTGGAGTGACCGGCCGTTCAGCACGGCCGGCCTCGGGATGCCGTCGAGCCACACCCTCGTGGCGTTCGGTGCCGCCGCCGCGCTCGGCGAGCTCTTTCCACGGACCCGGTGGGTCTGGTACGGGCTCGCGGCGGGCTGCGGGCTCTCGCGCGTCCTCGCGCAGGCGCACTTCCTGAGCGACGTGGTGGTCGCGGCGGTGGTCGGCACGGTCATCGGAATCTGGCTCGGGCGCGGCGGGCGTGCTGCCGCTGCGCGCTAGAGGATTCCCCAGAAGACCCGGCCGACGTCCACGCCGAGCATCCAGCCGCCCCCGCGCAGGCCGCGCGCGACGTCAACACGCATGAGTCCCATGAAGAACTCGCCCCCGACGCCGAGTGACGGATACCAGCCCTGCCGCCGCGGGGCGAACGGGGCCTGACCGTCCACGAAGACGGCATGCGCGTAGGGGGCCAGCGTCATGCGGCCCGGGACCCGGCCGTATCGGGCGAGCGGTAGCGGTGCGAACGTCACGTCGCGCCGGTATTCGATCCGCTGGAACGCGGCGGTGGTGCCGGCGAACGTGTGGAAGCCGTACCCGGGCCCGCTCACCGGCCCCCCGAGCAGCACCCGCTGCTGGGGCAGCAGGCGACCGCCGCCCGTGACGGCGCCCACGTACAACGACGTCGCGACGAAGCCGTCGCCGAGCGGCCACCGCAGGTCGGCCGCCACGCTGCCCCGCCATCCCGTCACGCGGCCCGACGGCGTGTCGAACCAGAGTCCGCGCGACTCGCCCCGCAGGGCGGCGCTGCCGCGCTCGCCGATCATCCACGACGGGCGCTCGAGCCGCAGGCTCGCGCGTACCCCCTCGGCGCGGACGGCCGGCAGCGTCGGGTTGTACGAGCCGCGAACCGGCGTAGCCAGCACGCGGACCGGGTCGTGCCGCTCGGCGGCGCCGTCGAGCGACCAGCGGAGACCGGCCCAGCGTCCCAGCACGAGGCGCGCCCCCACGCGCCGGACGTCCACCGGCTGGGTCATGTCCTGGCCGAACTCCTGCGCCGCGAGGGAGTTCACCGCGAGCGAGCGCTCGACGACGTCCCCCGCATCGGCGTAGTCGCGCGACGCGACGAGGTCCACGGGACCGCCCACCGGCAGCGGGATCGTGAAGGTGGCCGTGCCCTTGGCCTGGCGGTCGGCGAGGCCGTAGCGACCCACGAGCCGCAGCGTCGCGGTGCCAGCGGGCCGGACGGCCACGCCGGCGCCGAACGCGAGCCCCTCGGCGCGCGTCACGCGCACCAGCTCGCTGAGTCGCGGCATGGCGGCCCTCGCCCGCGGTTGTGGCGGCACGAGGCGCCGCAGCAGCGCCTCCTCCGCCGCCTTGCGCACGTCGCGCACGGCCTCGGCCCCGGCGACGAGCGCGTTCGCGCGGGCGGGATCGAGCACCGGGCCGTCGAAGGCGTATGCCCGGAGCGACTCGGGTGCGGCGAACACGAGTTCGGGGCCCGCCGCCTTGGCGGTGTCGCGCCGCGGCCGCTCGGCGACCTCGTAGTCGGCGATCTCCCAGCGTCCGCGCACGATGCCGCGCGCCGGCACGTCGAGCCACGTCGCCACGCGCTGTACGTCGAGTTCCTGGCGCCGGGGAAGCCACCACTTGCCCTCGACGAGCCCGTTCTCGAGCACGACCGACAGCCGCTCGATCCGCTTGTCGAGGATCGCCGCCGGCGTGAAGGTGAGTTCGAGGCGGACGATCTCGGCCGACTCGCGGTCGAGGTAGGCCGCGCCCACGGCGAGCGCGTCGTCGTCCAGCCGCGGGCGGAAGGCCACGCGCAGCACGGCGATGCGGGCGCGGCCGGTCGAGAGGAACTGCGAATCCACGACGGCGAAGCGGTAGCGCGCGAGGCCGGCCGAGGAGAAGGGATGCACGATGTCGGAGACGTCGCGTCCCTCGCCAAGCCGGATGCGGTCGGGGAAGTTGCCCTGGACGATGCCGTACCGGTCGCGGTAGTAGCCGATGTCACCCGGGAAAAGCGCGGTGTCGCGCAGGCCGACGACGACCTGGCGCGAGATGCCGGGGGCCCGCCACGATACGTCAACGGCGACTTGCGCGGCCTTGACCAGCAGCGGCGGCATCAGGGCCGTGTCACCGAATTGCCCGAGAAAGGCGAGCGTCCCGCGGGCCTTCGCGCGCCACGCCGCCAGCCCGAGTGCTCCCTCGGGATCGGCCCGTCGGCGCGCGGCCCGCTCGGCGAGGGCCACCGCTTCCGGGACGTCCCACGCCTGCGCGGGGAGCGGGGCCGCCGCGACCGCGGCAGCGACGAGGGCCGCCGCCGCCCGTCGGCGGATCACGGCGTGCCGGTGGTGCGCCCGGGTGCGCGATCGAGCCGCTCGATCGTCGCCGTGCTCGGCGCGCGCTCGCGGCGGAGACGGGCGGATACCCGCTCGGCGGTGCTCATGACGCGCAGGATGTTCTCGCCGGCGAGCTTGCGGAGGTCGGCCTCCGTCCAGCCGCGGCGTGCGAGTTCGGCGAACAGGCCCGGGTACTTGGAGACGTCCTCAAGCCCCTCGATGACCGTGTCGATGCCGTCGAAGTCGCCCCCGATGCCGACGTGGTCCGCCCCGGCGATGCGACGGACGTGCTCGACGTGGTCGGCGACGTCGGCGAGCGTCGCCTTGGGCGCCGGGTTGGCCGCCACCCACGCCTCGAGTCCGCGCCGGACGGCCGCGGTGTCGCCGGCCGCGTCGCGACGCAGTTCGGCGGCCCGGCCTGCCCGCTGCCGCGTCCACGCGACCAGCCGGGCCGAGACGAACCCCGGGACGAACGTCACCATCACCACGCCGCCGTTGCGCGGCAGGCGCGCGAGGATGCTGTCCGGGACGTTGCGGGGGTGATCGGCGAGGCCGCGAGCGCCCGAGTGCGAGAAGATGACCGGGGCCTCGCTGACGTCCAGCGCCTGGCTCATCACCGACGGTGCGACGTGCGACAGGTCAACGAGCATGCCGAGCCGGTTCATCTCACGCACGACCTCGCGCCCGAACGGGGTCAGCCCGCCGCGTCGGGCCGAGTCGGTCGCAGCGTCGGCCCAGTCGAGGGTCTGGTTGTGCGTCAGCGTCATGTACCGGACGCCCGCGTCGTAGAAGGCGCGCAGGGCGCCGAGCGAGTTCTCGATCGCGTGGCCGCCCTCCATCCCCAGCAGCGACCCGATCCGGCCGGCGGCGAACGCGGCGCGCACCTCGGCCGCGGTCGTGGCAAAGCGCAGCCGGTCCGGGTAGCGGGCGATGACGCGGCGGGCAATGTCGATCTGCTCCAACTGCACGCGGGCGAAGCCCGAGTCGCGGATCGTGCCCGGGATGTACACCGACCAGAACTGCCCGCCCACCCGGCCGGCGGCGAGCCGCGCGAGGTCGGTGTGGCCGGGTGTCGTCTTTCGCAGGTCGTACGCCTCGACATCGCGCGGCGCGGCGGCGGCGTTGCGGATCGCCCACGGCAGGTCGTTGTGGCCGTCCACGAGCGGGACGGCCCGCAGCACCCGCTCGGCGACCGCGCGGTCGCGGGCAGACGGGGCGGGCTGGCTCCCGACCACGGAGGCCGCGAGCAGAAGGAAGCCGATGGCGAGGCGCATGATGACGGGGAACGCGGGTGGACGACCGAATCCGAAAGGTATTCGTCGGGGCTTCCCGCTGCTCCTCTCGGGTACCACCTGACACCGGAGACCGGCGCTCCGCGCGGCGATAATGCGTTCTCATTGCGGGGCGGGGCGCGGGCGCATAGCCTTCGCCCCGTGTCGTCGTGGTCGGCCGTCCTCGGCAGCGTCGCCGTCGTCACGGGGGTGCCGCTGGCCATCATCGCCGGCTTGGCCGCCTCCGGACGACGGCTGACGCGTATCCTGCCGATCCTCGTCTCCTTCGGGGGCGGGGCACTCATCGGCGCTGCCGTCTTCCATCTGCTGCCGGAGGCGTACGCCCGCCACCCCACCGTGGCCTTCGTCGCCGTCAGCGTGGTCGCCGGGATCGTCGGATCCTACCTCCTCGAGCGATGGCTCCACCGGTGGCAGGACACGCGCCACGAGGCCCCGCCATCGCCCGGGGACGAGGTGTCGGCCTTCGACGATCCGTCCATGGTGGTTCTCAACTTCGGCGCGGACGCCGTGCACAATTTCCTCGACGGGGCGCTCATCGCCGCCGCCTACCTGGCGGGTGGCACGCCGGGGATGGTGGTCACGCTGACGATGGTCGCGCACGAGGTTCCGCGCGAACTCGGTACCTTCGGCGTGTTCGTGCACTACGGCGCGCGTCCATCGCGCGCCGTGCTCTTCAACGCCATCACCGGGCTCTTCGCGATGGCGGGGGCCACGCTCACCCTGCTGCTCGGCGAGGGGACGGCGCAGGTGGCCGAGGTCGTCGTGCCCTTCGCCGCCGGCGCCTTCCTCTTCGTGGGCGGCTCGGTGCTCGTCTCGCAGCTCAAGGTGGTGCGCGCGTGGGAACTGCCCCTCGGCCAGCTCGTCGCCTGCGCGGCGGGCCTCGCCCTCTCCGCCGTCGCCGCCGTCGGTCGCTGACGGTCGCTGACGCGCTACGGCGCGGATTGCCCGTAGCGCTTCCGGAACTTGTCAACGCGGCCCATGGTGTCGAGCATGCGCTGCTGGCCGGTGGGGTGGATGTCGGGCTTCATGCAGCGGAGCTCAGGGCGGAAGGAGACAACGGCACATCGTCGCGGAGCGCCACGGCGAGGGCATCCCACGCCTCGGCCGTCTCGAGCGGCGACACGGACAGCGCCCGCCGCACGTGGCGCGGGCGTTCGGCGGCACACTGCCGCCGATGCTCGGGGCCAGCGGCCTCGAGGACGAAACGTTCGTGGGCGGCCATCGCGGCGGCGATGCCGGCGACGAGCCGCCGCGCGCGCTGCCATGCCGCCCCGTCGCGCGGGGAGCGCACCGGCGCCACCTGTTCGGGAAGCCAGGTGGGCATCGGGACGTCGGCGAACGGTGCCAGGCGCGGGAGAAACCCGTGCCGGCGCAGCAGAACGCCCCCCTCGGTGTCGTCGCCGAAGAAGATCCCGAAGCCCCACGCGATCAGCCGCTGGCCTCGGCCGAGGTCCCGGACGTAGGCCGCGGTCCCGGTACCCAGGATCTCGGGCCGATGCCGCACGAAACCGGCCCGGCCGAGCAGGTTGCCGCCCGGCGCATGGATGTCGCGGCCGAGGCACCAGAGCTGCCAGTCGAGCAGCGGCACGCCGAGGCGCACGACCGACGGCGCGAACGGTCCGGTGATCGGCGACGGCATCGTCAGCGGCCGGCGACGACGCCCGTTGCGCCAAGACGACGCACCGAGAACAGCAGCAGCCCGGTGCCCAGGAGTACCAGCAGCGCCAGCCCGGGCAACACGCGCGCGGCCACCGTGCCGAGCGGCTCTTCGACGAAGGTGAACTGCGGCAACGCGCCGAGATCGGTCGGCGTGAGCATCGCGCCCGAGACCAGCCCCGGGGTGAAGTACTGCCGCCAGGCACGATGGAACGCGTCAACCTGAGTGTCGAAGGCGCGATACCGGGCCGAGGAGGTGCCGGCGAGGTCGAGCAATGCCCCGTGGGCGACGAGCGCCGGCGAGGCATAGCGCCAGCGGTCGGCGAGGGCGAGCTGCGCGCGCACGGCCGCGTCGAACGCGGTCATCGCCGGCGCCATCGCCTGATCGAGCTCCTCGGCCACGACGGCCGCGCGCAGGGCGAAGTTCTTCATGTTCCCGCCGCCGCCGCCCATCATCTCGGGGTGATCGAGGTAGTACTTCTGCAGCAGCGCCTCGCCCCGCGCGTTCACCGCGTCGCTCGTCTCGCGCAGCTCGGTCATCAGGGCCACGCGCGAGGGGGGCGGCAACGCGACCGACACGGCCGCGCCGAAGAGCGTCGGGGC
>JAJTHG010000016.1 GCA_021298835.1 Gemmatimonadota bacterium | reverse complement strand
CGAGACCGGCGTCGTAGCGCCAGAACTCCCCCGCCCGCCACTCGCACGCCGAGCACACCGTGCGGAGCACTTCCTTCACCAGGTTCTCCGTCGAACCCGCCTGCGCTCCGCTCGAGCCCAGCTGCCCGAGCAGCCGTAGCGCAGCCGGCCGGAAGGCGTCACCCGCCGGCGCCATTGCTAATTCAGCGCCGGGTCGGGCGCCGTCTCCGGCGTCGCCTCCGCCCCCTGCGTGGCAATCGTGTTCGCCCACGCGATGATCTCGATCACCGCCTCCACCAGCTGGCGCGGCACGAAGGGATCCCCGGGCAGCACCCGGTCCACCACCAGATGCCCGTCGTACAGGATGGCGCGGCATCCGTTGCGCGAGCGGTTGAGGTCGTTGATCGTCGCCAGCGTCTCCTCGCCTTCGTCCGCCGTCCCCACCACGCTGTAGAGCAGCACCGACATCGGCTCGTCGTGCGCGGTCACATACACGGCGCGATCCCCCACCTCGACGACGAGGTCCACCCCCTCGGCCGCGCGCGTCGTACCGATCGCCGTGCCCTCGAGCGTCTCGACGACCATCTGCCGCAGGTCGTCGTGGTCGTCGGGCCGGAAGCCCGGCGACAGCCATTCGGCCTCGGGCTGGATCCCCGCCACCGGCAGCACGAGTTCCTCCCCGTCCTGCGCGAAGGCGTGATACCGCACGTCGGCCGGCTCGTGCTTGAACGCGAACGCCAGGATCTCCGCTGCGGCGACCGCCGCCAGCTGCGCCGCGCCGGGACCATGGAAGTCGCGGTACCAGTTCGGAGAACCACCCTTCACCTGCCGCGCCGGCGGCGCGTCGTCGGCATGCGTCGGCGCGGTGAAGCCAAGCCCGGCGATCGCCTTCCGCTCCGCGGCGGTCAACTGCTCGTCGTCGTCCAGAAAATGGTCGCTCACGACCTCCCCGCGAACGCGGCCCGGCCCGCCAACGGCGAACTGCACGAAGCGGTTCGTCCCGGTGCAGGCGAAGACCACGTACTGGTCGCGCTTCATCCGCCGCAGCGACTCGGCGATCAGCGGGACGATCAGCATCCAGTCGCTCGGCAGCGTCCGCGCCTTGGCGCCGGTTTTCGACGCCCCCGATCTCGTGGCCGAGCGCGCCTTGGCAGCCGCAGCGGCGCCGCGAGCGCCGCCCTTCCGCTTGGATGCCGGCACCGCTTTCAACGTCGTCGGGCGGTCACGAGAGGGCGACGACTGCCGAGTGGACTTCGGGCGACGCGCGGGCATGGGGGGCTCCGGTGGTTGGCACCGTATTGTGCTCTCGGGAGCGCCCTGCGGCTAGCAGGCACCCCCTGACAGCAGCGACCGACCCGCCGCGCGGCCCCTGCGGCGCCTCCGCGGCGGTCGGTAGCTTTCGAAATGCCCCCCGTTCCGGCCGTCGCGCACCGCGTCCTGCTGATCCAGATCGTGAAGCTCGGCGACGTGCTGCTGTCGTCTGCCCTGCTCGACGACCTGCACGCGGCGTGGCCCGCCGCCTCGCTCGACGTCCTCACCGGGCCGGCGGCCCTGCCGCTGCTCGAGCACCACCCGCTCGTGGCGCACACGCACGTCTATCGCGAGTCGCGGGTCCCCGCGCTCTTCGCCGCCATCCGCCGGGCGCGCTACGACGTCGTGGTGGACGTGCAGTCGAGCGCGGCCTCCGCGCCGCTGGTGTGGGGGTCGCGCGCCCCCGTGCGCGTCGGCTGGGGCATTCGCGCACCATGGGCGTGGGCCTACTCCCACACCCTGCCGCGCGGCGGACGCACCCCCGAGTTCGTCATCCGCGAGCGCCGCCGGCTGCTCGAGACCATCGGCGTGCCGGTGGGCCGCACGCGGCCGCGGCTCTTCCTCACCGAGGCCGAGCTGGCCGTGGCCGCGCACGATTGGCGCGCCCTTGGCCTGCCGGCGGGCCGTCCGCTGGTGGGCATCTCGCTCTCGTCGAGCGTGCCGATGAAGGAATGGCCCGTCGAGCGCTGGGCGGAGGTCGCCGAGGCCCTCGCCCTCGGGGGGGCCCAGCCCGTGGTGCTGCTCGCCGCCGGCGACGAAACCAAGGCGGCCGCCTTTGCCGCGCGCACCAACGCCGCCGTCTTCGTGCCCCCGCGCGACCTGCGCGGCTTCGCGGCGATGCTGCCCGCGCTGTCCGTGTACGTCTCGCCCGACACCGGCCCCGCGCACTTCGCGATGGCGCTCGGGATACCCACCGTCACGCTCTACACGCCGGGCAACGCGCGCCTCTGGAACCCCGGCGACCCCGACACCACCGCGATCGAGGCCCCCGCCACCCCGCCGTGCCCGGAGTGCGCGATCCAGCCGCTCGCCCGGCGCGAACGGCTCGTGCACCACTGCATCCCGCGGATCCCCGTGGCCGCGGTCGTCGAGGCGGTGCAGGCGCAGCTCGACCGGCGCGTGACGACCGCGCGACCAGCGCTGGTCCCGTGACCGCCACCACCACCGCCACCGCGGCACCCGGAAGGCCGGCCCCGACGGTGCCGCCGCGCGTCGGCATCGTCCTCATGAGCGCCCTGGGCGACGTCACGCTCGGGCTCCCGGTCGCCACGTCGCTCAAGCGCGCCCGCCCCGACGTCACGATCCGCTGGGTGGCGCAGCGCGGTCCCGACGCCATCGTCCGCGGCCACCCGGCGGTGGACGAAGTCATTCCCTTCGACCGCCACGGCGGATGGCGCGCCTACGCCGACGTGCGCCGCCGCCTCGCGGAGGCGCCGGTGGACGTCGTGCTCGACCTCCAGGTGGCGATCAAGGCCGGGCTCGTCACCGCCCTCTGGCCCGCCGCCGAGAAGTGGGGCGTGGATCGCGCGCGTGCCCGCGACGCCAACTGGCTCTTCACCAACCGCAAGCTCGTCCCGGAGCCACGGCGGCACATGGCCGACCAGTTCCTCGAGTTCGCGCGGGCCCTCGGGGCCGATCCCGAGCCGCTGGACTACGGTCTCGCCCCGTCGGCGGCCGCGATCGCGTGGCGCGGCACCGCCATCGGTGCGGCGCCGTATGCAGTGCTCGTGCTGGCGTCGAGTGCCGCGCACAAGAACTGGTTCGCCGACCGCTGGGCAGCCGTGGCGCGCCACCTCGTGCGTGAACGGGGGCTTCGCGTCGTGCTGGCCGGTTCCACCAGCGACCTCGAGCGTGAAACGGCCGAGCACATCGCGGCTGCCGTGGGCAACGGGGGCGTCTCCGCGCTCGGCTCCGGCATCGAGAACCTGGTCGGCCTCCTCGCCGGCGCGCGGTTGGTCGTCTCCCCCGACACCGGCCCCCTGCACATGGCCGTCGCGCTCGGCCGTCCGGTGATCGGCCTGTACGGCAGCACGAATCCGAGGTGGGTCGGTCCGTACCGCAGCGATCCCGCGCTCCTCGTGGACCGCTACGGCGAACCGGGCGAGCCCTATGCGTCGTCCCCCACCCGACGCCCTGGCCGGATGTCGCTCGTGACGGTGGACGACGTGCTGCAGCGGGTGGAACGCGCCCTGGGTGCCGCAGCCCCCTGACGCCCCGCCGCCGGCGACGGGACCGCGATCAGCGGTCGAGCAGCGCGGCGACCCGGGACTCGAGCAGCGGGGCGGACAACTCCCGCATGCACCGGAAGTGCAGCAGCGGGCAGACGTCGGGCCCATGGTGGTGACACGGGCGGCAGGGCATGGACTCGTGCTCGACGACCACGCTCGCCGGGGCCAACGGGCCGAAACCGAACGCCGGCACCGTCGGCCCGAAGATCGCCACCGTCGGGGTCCCCACCGCCGAGGCCATGTGCAGCGGCGCGGAATCGTTCGTCACGAGCACCCGGGCCCGCCGGATCAGCTCGGCCGAGGCGAGCAGCGACAACCGGCCGGTTGCGTCCACGACCGCGCCACCCGGTACTGCTGCGGCGATGGCCGCCGCCAGCGATGCCTCGGCCGGTCCCCCGACCACCACCAGCCGCGCCCGCTCGGCGAGCAGCGCCGCCAACTGCGGGAAATGCGGCCACCGCTTGGTCCCCCAGACGGATCCCGGCGACAGGGCCACGAGCGGTCGCGGGTCCGGCGACTTGAGCAGCGCATCCACCGCCGCCCGTTCCCTGAGACCCGGGTACAGACTCGGCGCCGGCATCGTCGCGGTGGCCGATGCGCCGTCGGGAAACGCCAACTGCCAGCAGCGGACGGCGTGGTGCGCCTCGCGGGCATAGGGCACCCGCTTCGTATAGAAGAGCCGCCCGGGCTTCGACGCCGTCCAGCCCACCCGCACCGGCACCTTCGCCAGCCACGGCACCACGGCCGACCGCAGCGACATCTGTGCGAAATACGCGACGCCGATCCCGCGGGGCGATCCGTCGGCGCGCCAGCCGAGGCGCTTCGCCATCCGCCGGATGCCCTTGACGCCGCGATCGCTCCCGCGCTTGTCGAAGACGATCACGTCGCGCACCGCGGCGTGGCCCTCGAGCAGCGGCGCCGCCGCCTTCGTCACCAGCACGTCCACCGGCCCGCGCCGGGCCAGTTCCGTCAGCAGCGGCGTCGTGAGAATGACGTCGCCGAGGAACGACGTCTGAACAACCAGCGCGGCCGACGGTGTGGCGAGCATGTCGAAAGATCAACCACCGTCACCCTCGGGGGCAGAGGGGCGGCACCGGCGAAGGCCGTAGCGTCACGCCGTAGCGTCACGCCGTAGCGTCACGCCGTAGCGTCACGCCGCAGCGTCACGCCGCGGCAGACGCCGCTGGCTCGGGCGGGTCGTCGTCGTCCGACACCGTCGCGTTGGCGATCACCGCCCGCAGCAGCAGCGCATCCACCGTCAGCCCGTCCGCGTGCCGAGGCGCGTGCTCGTGGGCGAACTGGGTCAGCCGCCCTTCGATCGCCTGCAGAGCGGTCTCATCGGCGTGGGCGGCGAAGGTCGCGAGATCGGCGGGATGGAGCATGATTGTAGGGCGCATGAGCCGGCGGGGTGTTTCGGTGAGTATCGGCTTTGCTCAGTACGTCCATTAGCACTGCAAGGTTCCGGCCGTTGCGTGATCGAGACGATCCTCGCTCTGGGGCCGGTGAACCGTGATGAAGCGCACCGTCGCCGTGACCCACCACGCGACCGTCCGGCACCCTACATCATGAGAACCGGTGCCATCTGCACCGGCGCGTCGAGGTGCCGCCGCAGCCGCCAGACCCACAGGGCGCTCGCCACCGCCGCCCCGGCGAGCACAGGTCCGGCCCACGCCGGCGCGTCGCCGAGGCCGGTCATCAGCGCCGCGCCGGCCTGCCGGCTCGGCCGGCCGAAGACCACGTGCCAGGCGTCCCGCCAGCTCGATGCGCGCTACGCCCCCACGAGGATGTCCCGGAAGACGTGCACGTTGGCCCACAGCGGATTCCAGCTCGCCAGGGGCCTCGTCAGCCCGAAGACCACCGGCTCGGGCTCCGGCGTGAAGGTGCCGAAGAGCCGGTTCCAGACGATGAACATCCCCGCGTAGTTCGTGTCCTGATACTGCGGATTCCCCCCGTGGTGCACCACGTGCCCCGCCCACAACAGGTTCACCTCGTGCGACTTGCGGTGCATCCAGTAGTACGCGAAGTCGCCCAGCACGAGCGCGGCCGTCCAGGCGCCGAGGTTCGCCCACTGCACCCCGCCGTCCCACGCGGGCCCGGCGGGCCACTCGGGCAGGGGATGCTGGCCTGGATGACGCCCATCCTCAGCCCGCCGCGCGCCCCGTGATCGACTCGACGTGGATGCGGAACAGCATCGTGCGGTCGCCCAGCGGATCACTGCCCGTGCCGAACCGGGGCTCGATGCGCCGGAGCGCCGTGATGCCGCGCTGGTACGTGGCCCGGTCGAACTCCGAGCCCGCGGCGCGCAGGAAGTACACCGTCCCGCGCACCACCACCGACTCCCAGTCGAACAGCCCGCGGATCTCGTCCACCTCGAAGGCAACCCATGGGTTGCGCCGCAGCACGTCGAGCTTGAGCCCCGGGCCGGTGCGGAGGAAGAGCGTGTCCACGTCCCACACGTAGGCGATCGGCTCGACGTCCACGATGTCGCGGAAGGCATACGCCAGCCGGCCAACCTGGTGGCGCGCCAGCAGCCGGAGGGACGCCTCCCGGTCGAGTTCGCGAAAGGGTGCCATCGCCGCTCCTAGAAGACGCGGAGGTTCACGTACTTGCTCGGGTTCGCCTTGAAGTCGGCGACGAGGCCGCGCAGCTCGATGACGAGCGAGTCGCTGTTGCGGTAGAGCGCCGGGTCGCGCAGCAGGAGCGCCAGCGTGCCCTCGCCCGCCGTCAGCCGCCGCAGCACCGAGTCGGCGCGCGCCGTGACGCTCTTGAGCGATCCCTCGTCGGCGGCGAGCGCCCGGGAGAGGTCGCGCACCGTGCGCGCCGCGTCGCGCATGGCCGCGGCCGACTCGCCGGCGTCCACGACGAGCCGCCGCAGCTCGTCGGACTGCGTCGCGGCGTCGGCCCGCTGCGCCGTGCGGCGGAAGGCCTGCGCCGCCGAGTCGAGCGCCCGGGTCGCCTCGATCAGCCCGGTCGCGAGGGTGTCGAGATTGCCCGACTGCTTGCGCACGCTCCGCTCGAGCTGCCGCGCCAGCGCCGCGGTGTTGCGGAAGGTGCCGCGCAGTTCCGCCGCCGCGCTGTCGTTGAAGGCGCGGCCGAAGCGGTCGGCGATCTTCGAGAACGATCCCGCGATCTGCCCCGCCACCGCCGTGAGCTGCGCGATGTCCGGCAGCACGATGCCCGGCAGCAGCTTCCCCGCCCCCTCGCTCGCCTCGGCCAGCTCGCGCTTCGCGTCATCGCCGATCGCCTCGGCGACATCGCGCTGCACGAACGTCGCCGCCCACTCGCCGAAGAGACTCTGCTGGTAGAGCACCATCACCGGCTGCGGGGGCAGCGCGATCTCCGGCTCCAGCCGCACGCGCACGTGCACCCATCCCGAGTCGGCCAGCTCGAGGCGGTCCACGCGTCCCGCAGTGACGCCGCGGACATTCACCGTCCCGCCGACGCGGATGTTGCCCGCGTCGCGGAACCGCGCCGTGACTTCGCGTTTGCTCCCGCCGAGGTCGGCCCGCTGCAGCCACAGCGTCGCGGCGACCAGCAGCCCGAGCCCGAGCAGGATCACGAACCCGACGACGAGGTCGTTCGACTTCGACTTCATGCCTTGCGCCCCAGCAGCCACACGACCGCCCAGAAGGCGTCGAGGATAAGGATGAACACCGCCCCCTGCACCACCGCGCTCGTCGCCCCGCGGCCGACCCCCTCGGCCCCGCCCCGCGTGCGCAGCCCCTCGCGGCAGCCGACGAGCGTCACGAAGACCCCGAAGCTCGCCGCCTTCACCAGCCCGTAGCGCACGTCGAAGTCGCCGAAGAAGAGCCGCGCCCCCTTCAGAAAGTCGTCGCTGGTGATTCCCAGCAGCGCCACCGACGCCCCCCAGCCCGCCCCGACCCCGACGAGCATCGCGAACGCCACGACCACCGGGAACATGACCAGCCCGGCGATCACCCGCGGCACCGCCAGGTACGCCAGCGGATCGTAGGCGAGCGTCTCGAGCGCATCGACCTGCTCGGTCACCTTCATCGTCCCCAGCTCGGCGGCGATGTTCGCCCCCACGCGACCGGCCAGCGCGAGGCCCGTCAGCACCGGCCCGAGCTCGAGCGTGATCGTCTTCTGCACCAGCGTGCCCACGAAGTACAGCGGCACCGCCTTCGTGAAGGAGTAGCTCGCCAGCAGCGCCAGCACGATTCCCGTGAACAGCGCGATGAACACGCCGATCGGCACCGAGTCCACCCCGAGCGACCGCATCTGCAGCGCGAGCTGCGGGCGCCACGTCCGCACATCCGCGAACGCCCGCAGCACGTCCACCGAGAAACGACCGAGGTCCCCGAGGTCGGAGATGGCACGCGTCGTGGCCGCCCCGAGGTGCCGCACGGGGCCGAACAGCGGAACGGCGGGCCCGCGTGGGGTCGGCAGTGCGCGCGTGGCCATGGCGAAACGTGTCCCGCGCGCGGGGCACCGCGCAACCGGTGGACGCCACGGCCGATGTGCGATATCGCGACGCGCCGCGTCATCGCTTCCCCGATCCCTGCGGGCCGGACATCGTGGCAGCTTCCCTCCGCATGTCCCCCGATCTCTCCCTCGCCGTGGACCTCGGCATCGCGGCCGTCATCGGCCTCGCCGTCGGCCTCGAGCGCGAGCGCACCGGCCACACCAACGGCCCCGATGCCCGCTTCGCCGGCATCCGCACCTTCTTCCTGCTCGGACTCCTCGGCGGCGTCTCCGGCCATCTCGTCGCCGAGGGCACCGCCGTCGCCGCCGTCGCGCTGCTCGGCGCCGGCGGCGTGCTCGCCGTGGTCGCCTACGCCCTCGCCGTCCGTCGTCCCGGTGCCACCCCCGACGGCACCACCGAGACCGGCGCACTCGTCGTCCTCGCCCTCGGCGCCCTGGCCGGCACCGGGCACCGCACGATCGCCGCCGGCGCGGCCGCCGTCGTCGTCGCGGCCCTTGTCGCCAAGTCCCGCCTCCAGCGCCTGCTGCTCGAGCGCATCGGCGAGGGCGAGCTGATCGGCGCGCTCCAGTTCGCCGTGCTCGCGCTCGTGGTGCTGCCCCTGCTCCCCGACCGCACGTGGGGCCCGTGGGGCGGCGTGAACCCGCGCGAGCTGTGGATCGTCGTCCTGATCTTCGCCGGTGTGAACTACGGCGGGTTCGTGGCCCACCGGTGGGTGGGGGCCTCGCGCGGGTACGGGGCCGCAGGCTTGCTTGGCGGACTCGTCTCGAGCACGGCGATCACGCTCCAGTTCTCGCGCCGCAGCCGCGACGAGCCCGCCCTCTCCGGGTCCCTCGGTCTCGGCATCGTGGCGGCCTGCACCGTACTGCTCGGGCGCGTCGCGGTGGTCGCGGCCACACAGGCCCCGGCCGTGGCGCTGGCTCTCGTCCCCTACCTCGCCCTCCCGTTCGTCGTCGGCCTCGCGGTGGTCGGCGCGGTGCTGTGGCAGGGGCGACACGCCGTCGCCGACGGCTCCGCGGCACCGCTCGCCTCCCCCCTGCGGCTGGGCTCGGCCCTGCAGCTGGCGCTCGGGTTCCAGGTCGCACTCTTCGGCATCCGGGCGGCCGGCGACTGGTTCGGGCGGGCGGGGGTCCTCACCTCGGCCTTCGTGCTCGGCCTCACCGACATGGATGCCCTGACCTTCTCGATGGCACGCTTGGGCAAGGAACAGGCGCAGGTGGAACTCGCGGCGCGGGCGATCGCCGTCGGCATCGTGGCCAACACGCTGCTCAAGGGCGGGCTGGTGCTCGCCCTCGGCACGCCGACCCTGCGCCGGGTGGC
The DNA here is from genome assembly GCA_021298835.1 of Gemmatimonadota bacterium. Lineage (GTDB taxonomy): Bacteria > Gemmatimonadota > Gemmatimonadetes > Gemmatimonadales > Gemmatimonadaceae > JAJTHG01. The sequence continues at coordinate 13,699 of JAJTHG010000016.1, read as the reverse complement.
GGGAGGCGGACTCGCCGCCTTGCTGGTGGCCACGCTGGTGCGACTGTCGTGGCCCTGACCGGGTGACCGCACTCGGGGCACGCCCGTACGGCACGCCCGTACGGCACGCCCGTCGGGAGCGGCTCTTGCCGCGACGGGTATCCCGGTGGAACATGTCTGAACATGACTCCACGCTTCGCATGGCGCGGCCCGGGCGGCCGGACGCACGCGCTCACCTTCGCGGTCGTCGTCGCCACGACCCTCCTCTCGTGCGATGCCCCCACCGCGCCGCCCAAGCCGACCTCGATCGTGCTTGGCGGCGCGACGGCACCGCTCGATGCGATCGGCGCCACGGTGCAGTTGACCGCGACGGTGCAGGACCAGAACGGCAAGCCGATGGGTGGTCAGGTGCCGACGTGGACGTCGAGCGCTGCGGGGGTCGCGACGGTGGACGCAACCGGCCGCGTCACCGCGGTTTCGAACGGCTCCGCAACGATCACCGCGAGTCTCGGCGGCGCTGCCGCCACGGCGGCGGTCACCGTCGCGCAGGTCGCCGTGGCGCCGCTCGTGGTCTCCGGCGAGGGGCAGGTCGCGGCGGTGCTGGCAGCGCTGCCGCAGCCCATCGTGGCGCGGGCGGTTGACCGGCTTGGGGCCCCCATGGCCGGCGTGACGGTCACCTTCGCCATCGCCGCCGGCGGCGGGTCCCTGGCCGAGGGAGCGAGCGTGACGACCAAGTCCGTGGTCTCGGCCGCGAACGGCGAGGCGCAGACGATCTGGCGGCTCGGAGGCAGTGTGAGCGAAAGCCAGCGGGTCTCGGTCACCGTGAACGCGCAGACGACGTTCATCAATGCGACCGCCACGGGCGGCACGCCGACGCGGATCGTCAAGGCCCCCGGGGTGGCGGCCGACGCCCAGCGCGCGAAGGTCGGGACTGCGGTGGACGTCGCCCCGGCAGTGCAGCTGCAGGATTCGCTCGGAAACCCCGTGGCGGGACGCACGGTCACCTTCACCGTCACCGGCGGCGGCGGCAGCGTGACCGGCGGCTCGGTGGTCACGAACGCTTCGGGGGTCGCGACTGCCGGCACCTGGACACTCGGGGCGGCCGCCGGCACCAACACGCTGCGCGCGGCCTTCGGGACGCTCACCACGGACTTCACCGCGACGGCGGTGCTGGATCCGTGCACCGCGGCCGGTGCGACGCCGCTGACGCTGCCGGCCACGGTCAACGGGACGCTCAGCAACACCGACTGCACGTGGAGCCCCCCGGCGGGAACATCCGGGAACGACCGCTTCGACCTCTATCGCTTCGACCTCCCCGCCCGCTCGACGCTGATCGTCGAATTGAACGCCGGAACCGGCCTCGAAGACCCGTACCTCTTCATGTACGACGCGACGTCCGGAGACTCCGTCGCGGCGAACGACGACATCCAGCAGGGTGTGCTGCGCAATTCCCGGATCTCGGTCACGCTCAACGCGGGCTCGTACCTCGTCCGCGCGACGACGTGGGGGGCGACGGAACGGGGGGCATACACGCTGTCGGTCCGTGCGTGCCGCGTCGGTGAGCCGGCCATCTATCGCGTGTCGGCCGGCAACGGCCAGGTGGTGGCCCCGGGCACGGCCGTGGGGACCCGCCCGTCCGTCGAGGTGCTCGACGAGTGCGGGACCGGGGTATCCGGGGTGCCGGTGACCTTCGCGACGGTTCCCGGGGTCGGCAGCATCACCGGGGCGACCACTGCCACGAACGCCTCCGGTGTGGCGACCGTCGGGAGCTGGACGCTCGCGGCGGGGCCGAACGTCCTCTCGGCGACGGCCGGCGGCACGGCGGCGGCGCTCGCCCCGGTGATCGTTTCCGCGACGGGGAAGACGTCCACCGCCGGGTTCGACATCAGTCTGCGGTTCGCTACCATGCCGACGTTCACCCAGCTCACGACGTTCGGGCAGGCTGCCGCGCGGTGGGAGTCCATCATCACGGGCGACCTGCCGAACATTCCCACCTTCTCCGTCCCGGCCGGCACTTGCACTTCGCCGGTCGCGATCCAGGAGGCGCTCGACGACCTCATCATCGTCGTCCGGCTCGAGCCCATTGACGGCCCCGGGGCAGTGCTCGGGGCTGCCGGCCCGTGCCTCGTACGCACGGCCGGCCTGCCGGCGCTTGGGGGAATGCGCTTCGACACGTCGGACCTCGCCGCTCTCGAGGCGGCTGGCACGTTCGCCGCCGTGATCCTCCACGAGATGGGCCACGTGCTCGGCATCGGCACCCTCTGGGACCTCAAGGGGTTCCTGCGTCTTCCCTCCACGGCGTCCGCCAAGACGGACACGCACTTCAACGGCCCGGAGGCGATCGCCGCGTTCAATGCGATCGGTGGCGCCACCTATACCGGCGCGGGACAGCAGGTCCCCGGCGGGGCGAAGGTCCCCGTGGAGAACTGCACGGCCCCGACTCCGCCGTCGTGCGGTGAGGGGACCATCAACTCGCACTGGCGCGAGGGGGTGCTCAGGGCCGAGCTGATGACGGGGTACCTCAACACGAGCGGCGCGAATCCGCTGAGCGTGCTCACGATCGGATCGCTGAAGGACCTCGGGTACGTCGTCGATCCGGCGACGGCCGACGCCTTCTTCGAGCCGATGAACGCGACCCAGGGACCGTCCGCGGGAGGCGGCGTACTGTCCCTGGGGAACGATGTCGAGCGGCGACCCGTCCTCGAGGTACGGCCGGACGGCACGATCGTCGGCGCACTGGATGCCCCCGCGCGCCCGAAGCGCCGGTCGCCGGGACCGCGGTGATGCACCCCCGCACCGGCCTTGCGCTCCTGTGCGCGGCGGCCGCCGCGTGCAGCCGCGTGCGCGAGGCGTCCGACGGGGCACCGCCGCCGAAGCAGGCGGCTGCGCCGACGGTCGCGCGCGACTCCGCGTTCGGCCCGACCGGCCAGGTGGACACCGCCGGCCACGTCACGCCGATCGCGGGGACGCCGGGACTTCGCGCCAAGGCCGCGCCGGACTGCGCGCCATGGGATGGTCCGGCGATCCGCCTGACGATCGATCTCTCGAAGCGCGAACGACTCGCACTGGTCTTCTGGGGCCAGGCGTTCGGGCAGATGACCGGTGGCCCGGCCACGATCGTGCTCGACGGTGTCGCGTCGGCATCGGGGACCGGCATGGCGACCATTTGCCCGCTGAGCGGGGGCACCGCCGCGAACCCGTGTCGGCAGGTCACCGCGCGGGTGGACTTCGACGCCAGCGGGACACGAGAGGGCTCTTCCCTGCGCGGGCGGGCGGTGATCCGGGACGACGGAGGACCGGCACGCACATACCCGTTCTCGGTCGTGCTCGAATCACCTCCCGGCATGACGAAGGTCTGCGGGTGAACCGGGGCCCCGTACCCTAAGGGCGCCCCGCGCCTGACCCGCGTAGCCCTCCGCAGCAGGTCCGGACGCTCCGACGCTTCAGGGAATGGTGATCGTGCTGCTGGCGACCACCGTCCCGTCCGGAGCGCTGAACCGAAGCACATAGGTGCCCGACGGTCCCGTCAGTTGCAGGCCGCTGTACGAGGCGATCCCCGAGTCGTTGGTCCGGACGGTGAGGGAACCGGTCGCAAAGGGTCCGACCCAAACGGAGAGCGTCCCGCCGGGACCCGACTGGATGCTGGCCGTGATGGGAACCCCCGCGAGACCGAGCCCGGAGGCGTTGTCGGTGATCCGCACCTCCGGCTGGATGGCGAAGGCAACACCGCTCGCCGCCGTCGCGGACGGCTGCCGCTGCATGGCTAGCGTATGGCCGATGCCGTAGCGGGTCCGCAAGTACGCTTCCACCTGCTCGATCTCGGGCAGGGTCAGCGTGCGTCCGAAGATGATCAACTCCGCGATGTCCCCCGCCCAGCGACCATCGGCGGCAGACGTCGCCGACCACCCGAGGTAGCCGGTCGTTCGCGCTGTCCCCCCGATGGTCGGTGCCGAATTCCCGGTGAATGTCGAATCGAAGAGGGTCCCGCGCTGCCGCATGCGGGTACTGGACCCTGCGGCCTGCGCTACGGTGATGAGCACCGCGGGTGTCACGTTCGGCAGCATTCCCTCCCCGCCGCGCACCGTCCCTGAGGACCAGTTGGTCCGCCACCTGATCCACGGGTTCCCGCCCGCTCGGCCCAAATAGACCTGTCCGCAGCCCGATCCCCCCGCACAGGAGATCTCGAAGATCCGCGCATGACCGCGGTTCGCCGAGCTGTTGACCACCGCGAAGACCGTCATGCCTCCGCTGAACGTTGCGTTCGTGGGGAAGACCGGAGATGTCGTGACCGGCCAGACCATCCAGTTGTTGGTCGTATTGGAGAACCGCACCACGCGTTGGCTGTTGAACGCGGGGGCCGACGCGGTGTCGGGCCGTGCGGACGGGGTGCTCTGGGCCGCGTCGAAGTCAAGCGATCCGATCGAGTGCCACCGGGACACCCCCTGACCCTCTCGGACGACGCCCAGATCGCCGCGGTTCCAGATGACGGCACCGGCAACCCCTGCCACCACGCCGCCAGTCGGGGACAGCGTCCGCGTCCCCGATGCGGTCGCCCAGGACGCCGTCAGGTCGCGCGCGCGCGTACCGGCACCCGTCAGGATCAGGTTCGTGAAGGTGGCTTGCCCATTCGCATCCGTCACCGCCGAGGTCGTCCCGTCAACCGCCCCAAGCGACGCAGTCGTGACCACCGGCCGTCCCGCCACGCGCACGGGACGCCCGACGCTGTCCACCAAGGTGACGACCGGCGCGGGGGACAACGGGGCACCCAACGCTGCCGTCGGCGCCCCCGACCACGTCAGGCTCCGGACGTCCTGAATCCGGAGTGTGGGGGGCGCACCGAGCACCGAGCGGCCGTCGATCAGCGCCGTCACCTCGCGGGACCCGACGGTGGCGCCAATGAGCGGGATCCGGAAGGTCGAATCGGCTGGCACGAAGACCGGTGCCCCGAGCGTGAAGTCGCCGGTGCCCGCGCCAGGGGCGACGGCCAGGATCGAATTGGCGCAGGTCCCGCACTTGGAACCACTCGCGGTACGGTATGTGAAGATGGCGGTATCCGGGTTCGTCAGCGACGTCCACCCGTTCGCGAGGACCAGCGACGACGTCGCACCGGGCACCACCTGAAGCGTCGGCGCGGCCGTGAGCACGATCCCGTCAATGGACACCGTCAGCCGCCGCGGACTCCCGGTGCCGACGGGCGAGACCGCGATCCGCCACGACGAATCACTCGGCGCGAACGTCGGCGCGCCCAGCGCCACGAGGCTCGTGCCGCTGTCCGCGGTCGCGACCACGACGGCCTGCGGAAGGAACAAGAGGTTCCCCCCGGCATCCCGCGGCGTGATCGTGATCGTCATCGGGCTGCCCTCCACGACGGCCGTCGGCGCGCTGCCAACCGCCGTCGTGGTGTTCGGGTCAAGGGCGGACAAGACGGTGATCACCGGGACCGCCGTCAGGGCGACTCCGTCCACCGCGACCTGCAGCGCGTGCGCGCCCCCGATGCTCGTGCCCGTCAGGACCGCCACGTACGTCGAATCCGCCGCGCGAAACACCACCGGACCGATCGCGATATCGCTCGTCCCGGTCGTCACGGTCACGGTCAGGCCATCGCCGATCTTGTTCCCGGCGGCATCCTGCGGCGTCACCACCACGGAGTCCGTCTGGCCGACCACGATGGCGCGCGCGAGCGGCAGCGGCCCCACCGCGCTGGAGGCCACGACCGGACCGGGCCGGACCGTGACCGGCAGAGCAGCGGTCAGGGTCACGCCATCGGCCTCCACGATCGTCGTCGCGGCCCCGGCCCGGACCCCCGTGAGCGTCACGCGATACGTCGAGTCGCCGGCCACGAACGTCGGCGTGCCCACCAGCGCGGTCGCCGTCCCCCCGCTGAGCCGCATCGCCACCGCCGCCCCCGCGCCAAGCCGATTGCCGGCCGCGTCCCGGAGCGTGATGACCGCCTCGCCCGTCCCGCCGGAGGAAATCACGCTGGGCGTGAGCACGACGGTCGAGGTCCCGGCGTCCACCGGCCCGACGCTCACCACCACCGGGATCGGCGGAAGTGCAACACCATTCGCCGTCAGCTGCAGCACGCTCGGCGAGCCCGCCACCGCACCGACGACCGACACCCGATACGTCGAGTCGGCCGCCACATAGGTCACCGCGCCGAGACTCGCGGTGCTGCCACCGCCGCTCACCGTCCCCGTGACCGTCACTCCGTCAGCCAGGCCATTCCCCTGCGCGTCGCGGAACCGCAGCACCACCTCGCGGCTCTCGCCAGAGGCCAGCGCAATGGTCGTCGGCGTCACCGTGGACGTCGCGACGCTCAGCGCCGCCGGTACCACCCGGGTGACCACGGCCACCGGATGCGGGACGCCATCCACGACCGGCGTCAGCGCCGTCGGGGCCCCGGCCATCAGGCCCGTCACCGGAATGCGCCACACCGTGTCCGCCCCCATCACCGCCGGCCCGATGGTCCAGATGCTCAGCCCGGTCCCCGTCGGCGCCGCCAGGGCCACGGCACTCTGCAGCCCCGTGCGGTTGCCGAACCGGTCGCGCAGCGTGACGCGCACGGTGTCCGTCTGCCCCGCGAGCAGTGTCGAGGGGAAGGGACCCACGAGCGTGGCGCTCGGGACGGGAGCCGCCGGCCGCACCTCCACCTCGACCAGCGCCAGCGTATCGGACGTGCGAGCTCCGCCCAACGTGTCGCCCCAAAGCAGGGCGACCGGATACCGGCCCGCGCGCGTCGCCGCCCACCGCCCCGTCGCCGCACCGGTCAGCGTATCGGTGTACGTCGCGGGCTCGTCCTGCGCGACCTGCGGGGCCGGCGCGGACAAGCGCAGGGCTTGCCCGCCCACGGGCTCGCCACCTGCCGCTCGCGCGACGGCCGTCACGCGCGCCGTGTCGCCCGCGACCAGATACCCCAGCGCCGATGCACTGACGATCTCGAGCATTGAGGCGCCACGAACCGGCGGCGGCCCCTGGACCCGCACGTGCCACGTGCGGGGCAACAGACCGGGTGCCCAGGCGCTGATCGTGCGGCCCCCAGGGCGTCCGGCCACGCGCACGGCCGGGAGCAGCGCCTCGCCGGTGGCGTCCGTCGTGCCCACGGTGTCGGCGGTGATCGGGCGCGGGTCGCCCGCCGACACCCGCGCGGTGACCTGGAGCCCACCGATGCTCAGGCGGTTGCCCAGCGCATCGGCGATCTGGGCGCGCAGCGCCAGGCGGCGACCGGGTTGCACCACCAGCGTATCGGGAGCGGGGCCGACGAGTCGGGCGCCGGCCCCTGCCTCGCCAGTCGCCGACACCAGCACGCTGTCGGTCGGTAGCCGCACCAGGAGGGTGTTCAGGCCCCGGGTTGGCCCCAGCGACCACGGTGCAATGCCGGCCACACCGGTCGAGTCCGTGGTGAAGGCGCTGTCCGGCAGCGCGCCGCCACCCGCGATCGGGCGAGCCGAGAGGCGCGCCCCAGGCACCGGGTTCCCGGCCGCATCCGTTGCCAACACCCGGATGGCACCCGGCAGCGCAGTTCCGACCGTGGCGGTCTGGTTGTTCCCCACCTGCAGCACGAGCCGCACCGCGCGCCCGGGCGTGACGGCCGCGCGCAGCACCGCCACTTCCCCGAGCGCCGGCCCTCCCACGTCGGTCCAGGTGGCGCGCAGGGCCGCCCCGCCTACGGTCGCCGGGAGGCGCCAACCGGTGGTGGCCGTTCCCTCGGGGGATACCATGCTGGACGGCGAATCCACCACCCCTGAGGTCGTGCTCCATCGGACGCTGGTGCCGGCAGCGGTGGGCCCCAACGCCACCGTGACCGGCACGGGGACCCGCGTCGAGTCGCTCGACCGGGTGAAGGGCGGCGCGATCAGGACTGTCGCCGGCGTCGTGATGCCGCCGCCCGATGCCAGCACCGTCGCCGTCCCGACCCCCATGCCCCGCACCATCCCGGCCCCCGACACGCTGGCGATCCCGGTGAGACTGGACCACGTCACGGGCACCCCCTCCACCGGATGCCCCCGTCGGTCCACGGGCGTCGCCTGCAGTCCGAGCGAGTCGGCGACCGTCAGCAGCAGGGCGGGCGGCGTCACGGCGACCCGCGCCACCCGCTGCGCGATGACGACGCGCACCGAGTCCTGGAGCTGCGCGGCATCCCGCGTGCTGGCGCGGAGCCACGTCGTCCCGTTCCGGCGCGAGACCACCCGCCCGGTGAGCGAGTCCACCGTTGCCAGACTCGTGTCCACGAGGTGGAACCGAATCGGGACACCCGGGACCGCGCCGGCGTCATCCACCACCTGCGCCTCCACGATCATGGTGTCCGACAGCGCCGGCAGCGTGTCGGGGGTGGCGACCAGCGCGAGGCGGCGGCTGTTGAGCGCGACGACCACCGGGACGGTGGCGGTCAGCGTCCCCCAGCGCACGAGCAGGAGGGAACGTCCCGCCGCCGTGCTGCTGATCTCGATCGTCGCGTCCGCGGGCCGCACGCTCAGCCGGCCGAGGGACGGGCCCTGCCATCCGAACTCCAGCGCCTCGGCCGACACGGGCAGTGCATGGCCCCGGCGATCCTGCGCGATGAAGCGCACCCCGACCAACCGGGAAAGGCCGACGATGAACACCGTGTCCTGCGTTGCGCGGAGCGTGTCCGCGCTCGGTGCCACGATCAGGCGACGCGTCGCCACCACGTCGGTGCCGGGAATCTCCGCGCGCCAGACGACCACTCCAGCCCCGCGCGCGATCGCGCGCCCCGTGCTCGCGGTCGGAAGGGTGACCGCCACCACCGAGGAATCGAGGGAAGACGAAATCGGACCTTGGCGGATCGGGGTCCCCGGGACGGGCACGCCGCGACCATCAACGGGCACCCACGACCACGTCAGCGTGTCCCCGAGGGAGGTCGCGACCAAGGAGTCCGGCGGCCCGATCAACTGCACCGGGATCTGGCGCACCGACAGCATGCGGCGCGCGGTGCATGCGGAGACGCACCAGGCCGATGCGGTGGCGATGACCTCGATCGGGGGCGCGTCCGCGCGCGTGGGCACTGCCCCCCGTAGGCCGCCGGCGGAATCCATCACCGGCTGCCACCCCGCCGCCTGCGTCGGCCACGTCCAGGTGATGGTCCCGGCCGGCAGGGACACCAGGCGCGCCGAGTCGGACGCACCGGGCGGGGCAGCACCGCCCGCCGAGAGCCACAGCGTGTCTCCCACGGCGCCTACCATCAGGGTGTCCCCCGATCGGGGCACAGGGGTCGTCGGTGACGTGCCTGATGGGCCTGACGGGCCGGCCGTGATCACCAGGCGCTCGGTGCGGGCGCGAACCAAAAACGCGCGACGCAGCGGCGCGAAGACCCGTGACGTCCCCGACGTGCGAGGGAGGAAGACGACGAGCGAATCCTCGCCGACGCCATTGGCAAGCAGCCGCACGGCGTCCCCCGACCGGGTCACCTGCAGCCGGAGCGCCTCTGCCCCGGTGCCGGCTTGCGGTGCATTGCCCCTCTGGGCGAGGGGGGCGGCGGTCCCGGCCGACGCGGCCGCCGTCGATGCCACTGCCACGTCCAGCGGGGCACCGACGACGGTCCGACCCTCCTCATCCCGAACCTCGAGGAAGACCGTCTGTGGCCGCCCTTGCATCAGGGAATCCAGCCCGCGGAGTTCGACCTGCAACTGCACCGTCGCGTTCTGAGGCGGGAGCGCGTCCTTGCAGGCGGGGCCGGCCAGCAGGATCAGCGTCACGACACCGCGGACCATCCACGGCCACCCCCGCCCCGACGCGCGGCTGGTTCCACGCCACCGGATCACGGGCGGCCCTCCGACGGCCGCCGCTGCCGCTGCAGCGCCACCCCGAAGGACGGGATCGCGCGAGGTTGCCCCCCCAAGGGCGAGGCCAGCACGCTCACATACGGCAGCAGGCCCCAGGGGCCCCGCGTGACTGGCCACGCGACCCACGCCATCCCGATGGGTCCCCAACTCGTGGTGCGCCCCCACACGGGCACATCCAGCAGGCGCCCCGATTCCGTCGCCATCACGGCGTACGCCCCGAGCGAATCCGCCTGTTGACCGTAGCCCATGCCGCCGCTGACCCCCCACCACCACGGGCCAGTGGTGAACACCGGGCCCCAGCTCGCGAATCGGAACGCGAGGCGACGCGTCGTTGCCATCCCGAGGAAGAGGTGGCCGGGGCCAAGTGGCGTCGCGCCCGCCCCTGTGGCCGTCCACTCCATGCTGGCTTGCCCCCCGAACCACGACCACTCACGCGGTGCCCTGCGGTGCGTGGGCGAACCTGGGCCGTCTGGATGTTCCCAGGGCGCGGGGACCGCCGGCGGTCGGCCGTCGGTGTGCACGGGGCCTGCGGGCGGGGTCGGGAGGTCGGTCGGGAACGCGATCGGTGGAGGTGGTGGCGCGACGAGGGTCGGCTGCGCCACCGGTACGCCCTCAAGTGCCGCGCGGGGCCCAGAGGCCGGAGTCTCCGACACCAGTGGAGGCGCGACAAGGCGTGCCGAGGCGTCGCGACTTTCCCCGGGGGTGGCCCCGGTACCGGCCCGCGCGCCGGTATCCAGGCCAGCAACGGTCACGGGTTCGCCTGGCGTCGTGGGCGCGGGGGCGGACGGTGGGATCGGCGCGGGCGCGGCGGTCCACGCGTGCGTGGGGGGGGTGCGCGGTGGCGGCTCCGGCGTGGTGTCGCCAAGGTGGGGCACGGTTGGGCCGGAATTCGGGGGGCGGGCCGACCTCGGTCCATCGTCCCCGGCCCGGAACTGCGCGAAGAGCAGCAACCCAAGCGCGAGTCCGAGACCGGCCAGCACGCGCGCACGGACGCTCCCCCGCCGGCGCGACGGCGGCAGAAGCCGGGAGGGACCTCCGGCGCCTGGCGGTGACCCGTCACCGTGACGGTCCGTCTCACCGGCTGGATTGCGCGTCTCGGGGAACATCGTTGAGGACTATCGGCACGTTCCCCCTGCCGCTTTACTCCCGAGGGTCGCTCCATCGCCAACGTGCGGGAGTCCGGCAAGCGGCCGACCGCAGACGCGCCGAGCCCACGGCGGCACCGCCACCATGCGTCTCCTGCGGGCGAGCTCCATCCGGCCGTGGGTACCCCGGCGGGTACCCCGGACACGAAAAAGCCCTCCGGTTCGGAGGGCCTTTTCATGCGACCTACATAGGGAGAGCGGGCGACGGGGGTCGAACCCGCGACATCCAGCTTGGGAATGTCAGACTTGGGTTTTTCTGGGGGTTGCCTCGGATCGCCCGAAGTGACGCGCGCGGGCGGTTTTCATAGGAAACATGGCCCCTCTTGCTTGCCGGACGTTGCCGGAGATTTCCCCCCGAATATCTTTCCGTGGGTACCCCGGTGGGTACCCCGTGCCGCAAGTCCCGGAGGGAAACCGTGTCGCAAGTCCGTCGTCCTGGGCGTCCGAAAAAGGCGCCGGTTGCCCCGCCTGCTGCCTCGCGCTTCACCGACGCGGCGCTGCACCGCCTCCCCGCGACCGGGGGGCGCTACACCGTGCGGGACGCCCTGACGCCCGGCCTTGAGTGTCGGGTCGGGGCTTCGGGGCGGCGCACGTTCTCCCTGCTCTACCGCCGCGATGGCGAGCGCACGAAGCGCCGCGTGATCCTCGGCACCTTCCCGGCCATCTCGGTGGCCGAGGCGCGCCGCCGGGCGGACGACATCCGCGAGCGCCGCAACCTGATTGACCCGGGCGTGACCGTGGGGGATCTCGCCGCCCGCTACCTCGCCCGCGGGGCGACGGCATGGGCCGAGACGACGCGCGCCCTCTACGCCGACCTGATCCGGCGCGACTTCGAGACGGACGGCTTCGCCGCGCGGAGGGTCGTGCACGTCACGCCTGCCGATGTGTCGGCGCTGCTGGCGCGCTTCGCCGAGAAGCCCGCGCGGGGCAATCAAGTGCGGCGGCTGGTGTCGGCGTTGTTCGGCTTCGCCGCGCGCGAAGGGCTCCGCGCGAAGGGCGACAACCCCACCGCGGACGTGAAGCCGTACAAGGAACGGCCGCGCGAGCGATACCTGCAAACCGACGAGGTCGCGCGGCTCCTCGCGGCGCTCGACACCGCCGAGCGGACGGGGCTCCCGCCGGCACCGTCGCGCGCCCGGCGCCGCGTCACCGGGGCCACGGCGAAGCATCGCCCGCCGTCGGCCGACGTTCCGGTGCCGGCTGATCCGGTGGCCGCGGCGATCATCCGGTTTGCGATGCTCACCGGCTTCCGGCGGGCGGAAGTGTTGACGCTCAAGTGGGCCGAGGTGGACGCCGAGGCCGGCGTCGTGCGCCAGCGGGCGAAGGGCCTCGACGTGGTGCGCCCCGTGTCGGGCGATGCGCTGGCCGTGCTCGCCGGCGTGCCCCGCCTCGTCGGGAGCCCCTACGTCTTCCCGGCGCTGACCGATCCGCTGAAGCCCCGGAAGGACGTGACGCGCTTGTGGTATGCCGTGCGGCACGCGGCGGGGCTCGACGGCGCCCGGTTCCACGACCTCCGTCACACTGCCGCCTCGCGGATGCTCCAAGCCGGCGCGCACTTGGCCGAAGTGGGTCGCGTGCTCGGCCACCGCTCGGCGAGGACGACGGAACGGTACGCCGCGATCACCGACGAAGGCGCGCGGCGCGCCGTGGAGAAGCTCGCCGCCACAATGCCCGAGCCGGTGGCGCCCGCGGTCGTCACGCCTATTCGCGCGAGGGTGGGCCGCTGAACACCCACGCGGTAGTGCCGCCCCGCCGGTGGGCCGCAAGGTCGCCGCGGCGCGACAGCCATCCGGCCAGAAGGACGGGTGCTTACCGAGAGCCGCGCACCGCCTCCGCAAGGGCCGCTTCCAGCGAGCCGGTCGATTGGCAGTCTGTTGTACTCGCCGGCATGGCGAGCACCCCGCTCAGCGACGGATAGCTCGCCTCGACTTCTCCGCGAACCACGACGGCGGCTGAGTCGCCGCGTGCTGTGACGCTGACCGTTACCCGATGGCGGGCGACGAGGTGCGTCTCGGCGATCGACCCGCGCGCGAAGCGGCACACCAGGCGCTCTGTGTATGTGTCGCGCTGGTAGCTGCGGGCGGTCACAAGCACGCCCCCGCTCGCGTCGGCGACAACGGGGCTGTACCCGAGTAGCGCCGCCGCTCGGTTCGCGCGCTGAATGACCTCCGTCGCCGCAACGGCGACGACCAATTCGGTGGGCGCGGGCGCAGACGGTGCGGGTGGAACGCACCCGGCGCAGCCGAGCGTAGCACAGATGACTGCGACACGACGCATCAGGTTACCCTCAGGATTGATAGACGGTTGCGGGTAAGCTAGGCGCCGCCTCGCTGACTTGCCGAGCGATGGCATCCGCCAATGCGACGATGGGCAGTTGAGACTCACCACGCCCCTTTCGTCTGACGCGGTTGGCAAGCTGGCGAGATGCGTAACGAGCGGAGGGACGTAGGTCAGGGCAGTACAGCGGTGCTTGGCCGCCCCCGCCACCGCGCCCCGTGCCCGTCTGCGATTGGCCGGACTAGGTGACCACGCGCCCCGTCGGCGCCGCGCTGGCGGGGCGCTCGCCTTTGTAGGGGTAAAAAGGGTCGCCCCCGTCGTCGGCACTCGGCGCCCCTTTTTCTAGACGGGGAAGTGTTCCCCGCGCGCCGATTGCCGACCTCGACCGCCTGTGGTTTGCCGTGCGGCACGCCGCGGGGCTCGAGGATGTTCGGCTCCACGACTTGCGCCACTCCTTCGCGTCCTTCGCCATCTCGCACGGGGTCCCGCTCGCCATCGTGG
>JAJTHG010000040.1 GCA_021298835.1 Gemmatimonadota bacterium | reverse complement strand
GCGATCGCCGCCGCCGCCGCCGGCACCAGCCCCTCGCACTCCCGCACGAATTGCGCGCGCCGGGCCGCGCCCCCCGCGCGTCCCTCGGCCGAGACGCGATTGTACTCGGCCATCGCCGCCCCGGTCTTCTCCGCCACCACGCCGGAGTGCACGATCACCAGCCGCCACTCCGCCGGCCACGGCACCAGCGCCTCCTCTCGCGCCGGCTGGTAGGCGTACTGCCCGACCCGCCCGGGCGATGCGCCCACGATCGCCACATGATCCTGCGCTCCGCCCTGCGTCCCCACGCCGTCGTCGCCCGCGAACGGCCCCCACGCCGTGCCGCCCTCGATCGCCGCCGCGTACTCCGCGAACGCCAGCGGCCGCCACAGCCCCGCGACACGCCACGCCGAACGCCCCGAGAGATCGTTCGCCCACTGCAGCGCCATCAGCAGCCCGAGCACGTACGCGCTCGAGCTCGACATCCCCGCGCCCGCCGGCAACGTGGACTCGATCGTCACCACCGCGTCGTACGACATCGCCCCGAAGTCGCGCGCCAATCGTCGCATGACCGCCTGCGCATAGACGTCGTCGCGCCCCCGCAGCCGCCCCGTGCCGACGACGCGCTCCGCCGTCACCGTGAGCCCCCACGGCGTCGCGCACGTCAGCGACCGTCCGCCGAGGTAGTCCACGTGCTTTCCCAGCAACTCGACCCGCCCGGGCACCCACCAGCGCCCGCGCGCGGCACTCACCACGCCACCCGCCGCGCGGCGAGCCGAGCCGCCACGGTCGCGACGTCGGCGCGCGTCGAGAGGTCGAGCAGCCCCGTCGCCAGCGGCACCGCCGTCACCCGCACGCCGTCGGCCATCAGCAGTCGCACCGCATCGAGCAGTTCGAGCTCGCCGCGCGGCGACGGTTCCACCCGCGGGAGCACCTCGAACACCGCCGGCGGCAGGTGCCAGAGATTCATCGACACGCGCTGCGCGGCCGCCCGCGCCAGCGGATGGTCCGCCGGCGGCTTCTCCACGATGTCGCGCAGCGCCCCGTCGTCTCCCACGTCGCACAGCGCGAACGCGAGCACCCGCTCGCGCGGCACGTTGCCCAGCATCACCAGCGCCTCGGGGTCGAACACGCCAAGGGCGGGCGCCGGCGCCGCCGCCACCGCGGCGATCGCCTCGGGCGGATACCAGGTGTCACCGTTGAGCACCACGAACGGCTCCTTGCCGCATGCCCGACGCGCCGCCGCCACCGCGTCGGCCGTCCCGAGCGGCTCGGCCTGTTCGGCGAACGTGATCACCAGCCGCCGCGCGGGATGCGCCGCGAAGTGCGCCCGGATGTCGGAGTGCTCCGGCCCGATGACGAGCACCGCCTCCGTCAGCCCGGCATCCGCGACCGCGGTCAGCAGGTGCTCGAGCAGCGGCCGCCCCACCGGCATCATCGCCTTG
This sequence comes from Gemmatimonadota bacterium, assembly GCA_021298835.1. Taxonomy (GTDB): domain Bacteria; phylum Gemmatimonadota; class Gemmatimonadetes; order Gemmatimonadales; family Gemmatimonadaceae; genus JAJTHG01. Next base: position 75,740 of record JAJTHG010000040.1, on the reverse strand, counting down.
TGCCCCGCTGCAGCGGCCGCCGCCTGCGACGCGTCGAGGCGCACCGGCCCCGACTGGCGCCGCATCCGTGACCCGAGCCCGCGGGCCATGATCACCGCGCGGGACGTCACGACGTCGGCGTCGCCCGTCGCGGGGCCGTCACGCGCGGCGCAGCGTCCGCGTCCGCCGCCCAGAAGCGCCGCAGCACCGCGAAGACCCCGATGCCGCTCGCCACGCAGGCCACGGCGAAGGTGATCGCCGCGCCCGTGCGGCCGTAGAGCAGCGACCCCACGCCGAAGAGCGCGCTGTACACGAAGGCGCACCCGAGCACCCACCCGCCCATCGCCAGCGGCAGGGAGTCGCGCGAGGGGCCCACGGCGGACTGCGCCGCGACCGGCTTCCATCCCGGCCCTGGCGGTCGCACCAGCTCGTAGAAGCGCCGCAGCACCGCAGGATCGGTCGGCGCCGTCAGGAACGTGGTCACCATCCACGTCGCGGTCGTCGCCGCCACCGTCACCAGCAGCACCACGTGGTCGGCCACCACCAGGCCGCCGCGCTTCGCGACCTCGAAGCCCGCCGCGACCGCGAACGACCCCACCATCGCCGCGATCTCCGCCGAGGCGTTGATGCGCCACCAGTACCACCGGAGCAGGTACAGCAGCCCGGTACCGGCACCGATCGAGAGCAGCAGCGTGAACCCGGACCGCGCCGAGTCGAGCACGAACGTCATCCCCGACGCCACGAGCATCAGCCCCGCCGTCACGAGCCGCCCCACCAGCACGTAGTGCGCTTCGGTCGCGCTCGGCTTCACGAAGCGGCGATAGAGGTCGTGCACCAGGTACGACGTCCCCCAGTTGAGGTGCGTGACGATCGTCGAGACGTACGCCGCCAGCAGCCCCGCGATCATCAGCCCCAGCCAGCCCGCCGGCAGGAAGGTGAGCATCGCCGGGTAGGCGATGTCGTGCCCGATCAGCGCGCGGTCCACGTACGGGAACGCCCGCGCGATGTCGTCGAGGGTCGGGAAGACGAGCAGCGACGACAGCGCCACGAGGATCCACGGCCACGAGCGCAGGGCGTAGTGCGCCACGTTGAAGAGCAGCGTCCCCTCGAGCGCGTCCCGCTCGCTCCGCGCGGCGAGCATCCGCTGCGCGATGTACGAGCCGCCGCCCGGCTCCGCCCCGGGATACCACACGCTCCACCACTGCACCGCCAGCGGCATCACCAGCACCGCGAGCGTCAGCGTCCAGTCGCTCGGGTCGGGCACCAGCGCCAGCGTCTGCGGCGGCAGCTTGGCGACGAGCCCCGACAGCCCGCCCACCTCGGGCCGCTGCAGCGAGAACCACGCCGCCGCGAACGAGCCCGCCATCGCGATGCCGAACTGGATGAAGTCGGCGACGAGCACCCCCCACAGCCCGCTGATCGCCGCGAACCCGACGTTGAGCCCCGCGCACACCGCCAGCGTCTGCCACATCGGCCAGCCCAGCAGGATGTTCGCGATCTTCGCGGCGGCGAGGTTCACCGTGGCCATGATCACCACGTTGAACACGAGCCCGAGGTACACTGCGCGGAAGCCGCGCACGAACGACGCGCCGCGCCCGCTGTAGCGGATCTCGTAGAACTCGAGGTCGGTCATCACGCCCGAGCGCCGCCACATCCGGGCGTAGAACATCACCGTCGCCATGCCGGTCAGCAGGAACGCCCACCACGCCCAGTTGTTCGCCACCCCGTGCTCGCGCACCAGGTTCGTCACCAGGTTCGGCGTGTCGGTGCTGAACGTCGTCGCCACCATGCTCACTCCCACCAGCCACCACGGGGCGGCGCGGCCGGAGGTGAAGAACTCGGTCGTGCTCGAGCCGGCGCGCCGCGCCAGCAGGATGGCGGGCACGAACGCCGCCGCCAGCGAGAGTACGACGATCCACCAGTCGAGGGCCGTCAGGCGCATCGGCTCAGCCCTCCCTCGACCACTGGCCGCGCGTGAAGTCCGGGAACTTCATCGGCGCGCTCCCCTTCGCCACGCTCATCTGCGAGAGCGGCAGCGGCGCGCTCCACGCCGCCGCGTCGTAGACGTCGAAGTCCGGCGCGAGCCCCTCCCGCATGCACTGCACCAGCCGCCAGCACATCACGAAGTCCATGCCGCCGTGGCCGCCCTTCTTCCTCGCCATTTCGCCGACGTTCGTCCAGAGCGGGTCCTCGTACTGCGCCTTCCACGGGTCGAGCGGACCGAAGCGCTCCCCGCCCGCCTGCCCGTCCACGTAGATGCGCGCCGGGTAGTCGCTGAACACCCCCTTCGTTCCCTGCACCCCGTTGAGCCGCGAATAGGGCCGAGGGTTCGCCACGTCGTGCTGCAGCAGGATCGTCTTCCCCTTCGCTGTCTTGATCAGCGACGAGTTCATGTCCCCCGTCACGTAGCGCTCCGCCCAGCGGCCGTCGTCCTTCGCCACGTGCTCGGCGCGGTGCCTCGTGAGCCCCGCCTCCGGCGAGCTCATCGAGACGAGATAGTCGAACCGGTCGCCGCGGTGGATGTCGAGATACCACGCCACCGGGCCGAGTCCGTGCGTGGGATACAGGTTGGCGTCGAGCCGCGTGTGCCAGGCCCGGCGCCACAGCCCCTCGTCGCGGGCCTCGAACAGGATGTCCCGCAAGTCGTGCAGGTAGGCCGCCTCGCAGTGCAGCACCTCGCCCAGCACCCCGGCGTGCACGAGCCGGTTCACCAGCATCTCGGTGTAGCCGTAGTTGCAGTTCTCGAGCTGCAGGCAGTGGCGGCGGTTCCGCTCCGACGCGTCCACCAGCGCCCAGAGGTCGCGCAGCGTGATCCCGGCCGGGCACTCCGTCGCGGCGTGCTTGCCCGCCCCGAGCGCGGCGAGGCACACCGGCACGTGCCACTCCCATGGCGTCGCCGTGTACACGAGGTCCACGTCGTCCCGCTGCACGAGTTGCTCGAACCCGCGCTCGCCGCCGTCGAATCGCGCCGGTGCCGGCTGGCCGGCGTCGGTGATCATCTTCGCCGCCTTGGCCGCGTGCTCCGGCCGGAGGTCGGCGATCGCCGTCACCTGCACGCCGTCGATCGCCAGCAGCTCGGAGAGCACCGACCGGCCGCGCAGCCCCGTCCCGACGATCGCGATCCGCACGGTCTCGCGTTTCTCGAAGGGGACGCCCCGCATGGACGCCGCGCCGGCCGCCCGCGCCGGCGCCGTCTCGGGTGCCCGCGCCAAGGCCAGATCCTCGGCCACACCGGCGCCTGGCAGGGCGAGGCCGGTGACGGCTGCGGCCCCCGCAGCCAGGAACTCCCGTCGATTCACGTCGTGCGGCACCTACGCCCCGTGGTGAGAGGATGGGCGAAAGTACCACCGCAGCAGCCGTTTGGCGCGACCCGAGGGCGGCGGCGCCACGCCCGGATCCGGGTTGGGCGCGCCGCCACGCGGGCCCGTCGGTTGTCGGCCGACGTCGGGCAGCGCACCTTCCGCCCATGCCCCTGCCGTTCCCCGAATACGACGCCCTCGACGGCCTCGGTCTCGCCGAGCTCGTCCGCACGAAGCAGGTCAGCGCCGGCGAGGTCCTCGACGCCGCCCTTGCCCGCGTGGACGCCCGCAACCCGGCACTCAACGCGGTCGTACGCCGCCTCGACGACGAGGCCCGCGCCCAGCTCGCGGCGCTCCCGGCCGACGCCCCTTTCCTCGGCGTCCCGATGCTCGTCAAGGACCTGCAGGCGACCATCAAGGGCCTCCCCACCAGCCACGGCGGACATCTGCTGCGGGACCTGCCCATCGATCACGACAGCGAGCTCGTCGCCCGCTATCGCCGGGCGGGCGCCGTCTTCGTGGGCAAGTCGAACACCCCCGAGTTCGGCCTGACGCCGTTCACCGAGCCCGAGGCGCTCGGCCCTGCGCGCAATCCGTGGGACACCACCCGCACGCCGGGCGGGTCGTCGGGCGGCTCCGGTGCCGCCGTCGCGGCGCGCATCGTGCCGATCGGACACGGCGGCGACGGCGGCGGTTCGCTGCGCATCCCGGCCAGCTGCAACGGGATCTTCGGCCTCAAGCCCACGCGCGGCCGCATCCCGACCGGGCCGGACCTCAGCGACGTCTGGCGCGGCTTCGCGCAGGAACACGTGCTGACGCGCAGCGTCCGCGATTCGGCCGCCATGCTCGACGCCACCGCCGGCGAGGATGTCGGACCGTCCGTCGCCTGTCCAGCGCAGGCGCGTCCGTACCTGCAGGAAGTGGCCGCTCCCCCGGGACGCCTCCGCGTGCTCGCGACGCTGCAGCCGTTCTTCGGTCGCACCGTGCATCCCGACTGTCGCACGGCCTTCGACGACGCCGTCGCCCTGCTCCGCTCGCTCGGGCACGACGTCGAGGAAGGAATGCTGCCGGTGGACGGGGCGGCCCTCGCTCGCGCGTTCCTGACCATCGTCGCCGCGGAGGCCCGTGCGGACATCGAATGGGCGGCGGGCCTGCTCGGCCGCAAGCCGAAGTACGGTGACGTCCAGCCCGACACGTGGGCCCTCGGCCTCCTGGGGCGGCACTTCTCCGCCGCCGACTATGCCAACGCCGCGCGGGCCCTGCAGGTGGCCACGCGTGCGATCGGGCAGGTGATGACGTCGTACGACGTCCTCGTCACCCCCACGCTCGGCACGCCCCCCTTCGTCATCGGGGCCCTGCAGCCGACGCCGGGCGAGCTGGTCGCGCTGAAGGCGCTGGGCCGCCTCGGTCTCGGTGCCGCGCTCGACGCCGGCGGCCTGCTCGAGCAGACCATCGAGAAGGTCTTCGGCTTCATCCCTTTCACGCCGCTGTTCAACTGCACCGGACAGCCGGCGATGTCGGTGCCCCTGTGGTGGAACGCGCAGGGCCTGCCGATCGGCACGCAGGTCGTCGGCCGCTTCGGCGACGAGGCGACGCTGTTCCGGCTCGCCGCTCAGCTCGAGGCCGCGCGGCCGTGGTCGGGGCGCGTGCCGCCGGGCGTGGTGTCATGAGCTGAGGCGGGCGCGTCCTCCGGCGTCACGAGGTGACGCCGGAACGCGCGGATCGCCACCGCGCCCACGATCGCCCCGACGGCGACCAGCGCCAGGATCGGGAGCACCTCGCGGGCGACGAATTCCTGCCCCAGCCACACCGTCGCCACCGCGTACGGCAACTCGACGCACGCGAGGGCGGCGACGTACTTGAGCACGGGATACCGCACGAGCCCGAGCACGTAACCCGGGACCTCCGACGGCAGCGCGAGCTGGAAGAGCACGATGATCCCGAACGGCGTGCCCCGGCCGATGCGCCGCTCGTACGGGGCGAGCGCGTCCACCGACGTGAGGTGCGCGAGCAGCGGACGCCCGAAGCCGCGGGCGAGCCCGTAGGCGAAGAGTCCGCCGAGCAGCCAGCCGAGGCCGAGCAGCGCCGCCGTCGGCCAGGTCCCCCACGTCACCACCCCCGCCGGGACGAGCGCCGCGCTCGAGAAGAACGCGAGCATCGCCGAGACGGCCGCCAGCACCACGAACACGACCGGTCCCGCCACCGGATGCGCCACGAGCACCCCCTTGGCGGCCTCGAAGACCCCCAGCAGCGACTCGTGCAGCGCGGCGGACGCCGAGAGCGCCACCACGAGCACGGCCACGCCGATCATCGCGGCTGCGCGCGAGCCCGACCACCGTCGGTGGGGCGTTGGCGGATCGGGGGGGCGCGTGGGCATCATTGGCGAGTGAAGGATGCCACCCGCACCGCGCGAGCGCATCCGGGGAGGATCCGCTGCCCGCCGGCCGATGGTGGTCCCGCGGCATCGAGTTGTTCACCTCCGCCGACGCTTGGGCCGTGATCTTCGACGACGACCTAAGGAGTAGCGGTCGCGCCCGGCGCGAAGGCCGCCACGCTCCCCATTCGCGCCCGGATGAAGGCCGCCCGGCGTGACGCCACGGGCCCGGTCGGCGTCCATCGTCGCGGCGCCGGCAGCACCGCCGCGAGCCGAGCGGCCTGGTCCGCCGTGAGCCCCTTGGCCGTCGTGCCGAACCATCGCCGGGATGCCGCCTCCGCCCCGAAGGTGCCGTCCCCCCATTCGGCGAGGTTCAGGTAGAGGTCGAGGATGCGGTCCTTCGGCACCACGACCTCCAGTGCCACCGTGCACCACGCCTCGAGTCCCTTCCGCACGAACGACCGGCCCTCCCAGAGGAACAGGTTCTTGGCCACCTGCTGGGTGATCGTCGAGGCGCCACGCAACCGGCCGCCACGGGCCTTGCGGTCGAGCGCCGCCTCGATCTCGACGAAGTCGAAGCCGCGATGCGAGTAGAACCGCGCGTCCTCGGCCGCCAGCACCGCGCGCCGGAGGGCCGGCGCGATCGCGGCGCGGGACACGACGCGCCGCTCCGGCCACCATGGCCGCTGGCTTCCCGCCAGCCGTTGCAGCCCCCGTGCGACCTGGATGCTCGTGACGGGCGGCTGCACCACCCGCACGCATCCCGCCCCGACCCATGGGCCCACCACTGCCAGCGCCGCGCCCCAGGCGAGGAGCCGACGGATCCGTTGCCACGCTCGCCCGGGCGCCACCATGCGGCGAAGCTTAGCGCTAGCTTCACCGCATGCGACGCTTCCTTCCCACGCTGAGCGCCGCGGGGCTCGTCGGTGCCCTCGCGGCCGCCCCTCTCCGCGCGCAGCAGGCGCCCCCGCGGCCGCCTGTCGTCGCCACCGACTCGCTCGTCCCCGCCGTCCCGGCGGACGTGGCGTCGGTGGATGCGATCGTCGCGGCGGTGTACGACGTCATCAGCGGCCCCGCCGGACAGCCGCGCAACTGGAACCGCTTCCGGTCGCTCTTCACACCGGGCGCGCGACTCATCCCGACGGGCCGCCGATCGGCCGGCGCCGGCCTCATCCGCCCGTGGACGGTCGAGGAGTACATCGCCAATGCCGGCGCATCGCTCGAGCGCAGCGGCTTCTTCGAGCGCGAGCTTGGCCGCAAGGCCGAGCGCTACGGGAACATCGTGCATCTCATGAGCGCCTACGACTCGCGGCGCACCCTCGCCGACGCGGCGCCCTTCGCGCGCGGGGTCAACTCGTTCCAGTTGTGGTTCGACGGCACGCGTTGGTGGGTCGTGACGGTCTTCTGGGAAGCCGAGGGACCGGGCACGCCGATTCCCGCCGACCTCCTGCGGGGCAGGCCCTAGCAGGACGACCCGATGCCCCCCCCGCGCACGAGGCGCCGCTCATGAGCGTCGCCGTCCGTCCCGCCACCGCCGCCGACGTCCCGCTCGTCCTCGACCTCATCCGCGGCCTCGCCGAGTACGAACGGCTCGCCCACGAGGTCCGCGCGACCGAGGACGGCCTCCGCGATGCCCTGTTCGGGCCGCAGCCCGGTGCCGAGGCCCTCATCGCCGAGGTGCACGGCGCCCCCGTCGGCTTCGCGCTCTTCTTCCACAACTTCTCGACGTTCCTCGGACGGCGGGGCCTGTATCTCGAGGACCTCTTCGTCCGCCCCGAGTACCGGGGCACCGGGATCGGGCGTCGCCTCCTGGCCGAGGTGGCGGCGCTGGCCGTCGCGCGCGGCTGCCAGCGGCTCGAGTGGTCCGTGCTGAAGTGGAACGCGCCGGCGATCGGCTTCTATCGCGCGTTGGGCGCGGTGCCGCTGGACGAGTGGACGACGTTCCGCCTCGCGGGCGACACCCTCGCAACGCTCGCCGCTGCGCGCCCGGCGACACCCTGACGGGAACACCCGCGCCGCACGCCGAGTACGTCCCCCACCATGGCCCCCCTGATCGAGACCGCCACCCTCGGCGGCGGCTGCTTCTGGTGCATCGAGGCCGTCTTCGAGCGCATCGTCGGCGTCACGGACCTTCGTTCCGGCTATGCCGGCGGACACGTCCCCAACCCGACCTACGAGCAGGTCTGCGAGAAGGGGACAGGACACGTCGAGGTCGTGCAGGTGGATTTCGACCCGTCGGTGCTGGCGTACCGCGAGGTCCTCGAGATCTTCTTCGCCGCGCACGATCCCACCACGAAGGACCGGCAGGGCAACGACGTCGGTCCGCAGTACCGGAGCGCCATCTTCACGCACTCGGACGCGCAGGCGGCCGCCGCCCGGGAGGTCATCGCCGCCTTCGAGGCCGACGGCACCTTCGGGGCACCGATCGTCACCGAGGTGCGGCCGCTCGACCGCTACTGGCCGGGCGAGGCCTACCATCAGCGCTACTACCGGCGGCACCCGCTCCAGCCGTACTGCGCCTTCGTCATCTCCCCCAAGGTCGCCAAGATCCGGAAGGCCTACGCCGATCGGCTGCGGGAGTCGCCGGTGCCGTGAGCGGCACGGGGCGATGGCCGCCCGCCCGTGGCGGCCTTCCCGACGCGTGGCCGGGAACGGCATCTTCCACGCAATGGCGCCCCTCCACGAGCGACCCCGCCCCGACGGGACGGCCCCCCTGCCGCTGACCGGGGTGCGCGTCCTCGACCTGTCCCGGCTCGTCGCCGGCAACAAGCTCTCCCTCGCGATGGCCGACTTCGGCGCCGAGGTCATCAAGGTCGAGGATCCCGGGACCGGCGACGCGCTTCGCGACTGGAAGGCGGGCGGCCACTCGGTCTTCTGGAAGGTTTACGCCCGCAACAAGAAGTCCGTCACGCTCAACCTGCGCGACGACGAGGCGAAGGCGATCCTCCTCGACCTCGTCGCCACGGCCGACGTGCTGATCGAGAGCTTCAAGTTCGGGACGATGGAGAAGCTCGGACTCGGCCCCGACGTGCTGCTGGCGCGCAATCCGGGCCTCGTGATGGTGCGCATCTCCGGGTGGGGCCAGACCGGACCCTACCGGACGCGGCCCGGGTTCGGCACGCTCGTCGAGGCCTTCAGCGGGCTCGCCTCGAAGACCGGTTTCCCGGGGATGCCGCCCACCCTGCCGAACGTCGCGCTCGCCGACATGGTCGCGGGGCTCACCGGCGCCTTTGCCGTGCTGGCGGCGCTGCGGGCACGCGACCACGGCGCCCCGGGGCAGGTGATCGACCTGTCGCTGCTCGAGCCGCTCGTGTCCATCATCGGTCCCGACGCGGCGATCTTCGCCACGACCGGCGAGGTGCCGGTGCGCATCGGCAACCGGCTGAGTGTGAGCGCCCCGCGCAACACGTACCGCACGCGCGACGGCCACTGGCTCGCCATCTCGGCCTCGATGCAGCCGATGTGCGAGCGCCTCTTCCGCGTCATGGGACGTCCCGAACTGGTGCACGACCCGCGCTTCCGCACGAACTCCGACCGCATGGCGAACGTGGACGCCCTCGACCACGAGGTGCAGGGGTGGGTCGGCGCGCACGACCTCGACGCGCTAGTGGCGCTGTGCGAGCGCGAAGGCATCACCGCCGGCCCGGTGTACGACGTGCGGCAGCTCATGGAGAACCCGCACGTCGTCGAGCGTGAGGTGCTCGTGGACGTCGCGGATCCCGACCTCGGCGAGATCCCGATGCACAACGTGGTGCCGCGCCTCTCGGGGACGCCCGGCAGCATCCGGCACCCGGCGCCGCGGCTCGGCGAGCACACCGCCGACGTCCTGGCCGAGGTCGGGGTGGACGCCGCGCGCCTCGCCGGTCTGCGCGCGCGCGGCGCGGCCTGAGCGCGCGGGCCGGCCCCCCGTGACGTCTCCCGCCGACGGCGCCACCCCACCGGGCCTCGCCGACCCGTTCGGGGTCATCGAGAACGCCCCCGAGGGCTTCGTCCTGCTGGATCGCGCGTTCCGGGTGCTCTACGAGAACGCGGCGTCCTGCCGCATGCTCGGCATCGACCGCGCCACCGTCCGTGGCCGGTGCATCTGGGACATCATACCGAACCTCGAGCCCGCCCCGATCGGCGAGCTCGTCCGCACCGCGATGCGGGAACGGCGCAGCATCACGACCAGCGCATGGGCCGTCTCGGTGCCGCGATGCTTCGAGGTGAAGGGATACCCGACGCAGGACGGCCTCGCGGTCTATTACGACGACGTCACCGAGCGCGAGCAGGCCGTACGCGCCCTGCGTGAGCGGGAGGAACGCCTGCAGTTGGTGATCGGCGCGGCGCGCATGGGCGTCTGGGACGCGGACCTCCGTCGGAACGTGGTGTTCGCGTCCCCGGAGCTGCGGGAGCTCTACGGCCTCCCGTCCGGCGTCGTGGACCTCGAGACGTTCCGCACGGTGCTGCACCCCGACGACCTCGCCGCGGCGGATGCGCGGGCGGCCGCCGCACTCGCTGGCGGCGGGGGATGGTGGTCTCGCGTGCGCGTCCGTCGCGCGAATACCGGTGAGGAGCGGTGGGTCGAGTTGCACGGCCGGACGTACCTCGCGGGCGACGGTACGCCGTTTCGCTCGCTCGGCGCGGCCCGCGACGTCACCACCGAGCAGCGGCGCGCGGACAAACTGCTGCTCGCACAGCGCGACCTGCAGCGCGCGCAGGCCATGGCGCGCATCGGCACGTGGTCGCATGATGTCCGGCGCGATGACGCGCGCTGGTCGCCGGAGGTCTGGACGATCTTCGGCCTTCCGTGGGACACGGCGCCCTCGATGACCGCGATGCAGTCGCTGTTCACGCCCGAGGACGTCGCCCGCTGGCGGGCCGCGGTCGAGCACAGCTTGGCGACGCTCCAACCCTTCGAGATCGAGCTCCGGACCGTCCTGCCGGGTGGTCGCCCCCTCGAGGTGTGGCTGCTCGGGGAGGTGGGCACCGACGCCGATGGCCGTCCGCTCGAGGTCTTCGGGACGGTGCAGGACGTGACCGAGGCCCGCGCGCAGGCCCGCGCCCTGAACGAGAGCGAGCGGCGCTTCCGCACCTTCGCCGAATCGGCCCCGATCGGCATCGTGCTCGGCGATCCCGACGGCCGGGCGTCCTACGTGAACCCGTACGTCTGCGAACTGTTCGAGCTGACCCCCCAGGCCTATGCGGACGGGGCCTGGCTCGAGCGCGTGCACCCCGACGACCGCACGCGGGTCGCCGTCGGCTACGCCGAGCTGCTGCGCGACCACCCCGAGGCGTTCGTCGAGCACCGCATCGTGCGTTCGGACGGGATCCGGCACATCCGCGCCTCGTCGCGCCCGCTGCTCGGGCCCGGCAAGGAACACCGCGGTCACATCGGCATGGTCGAGGACGTCACGATCGAAGTGCGGGCGGCCGAGGAGGCCCGCCGCCGCGAAGCCCGTGACCGCGAGGCCCAGAAGCTCGAGTCGCTCGGGCTTCTCGCCGGCGGTATCGCGCACGACTTCAACAACCTCCTCGTCGGCGTCCTCACCAACGCCAGCCTCGCCCTCCTCGACCTCGCCGACGGCCATGCCGCGCGCGAGGCGATCGAGGACATCGAGCGCGCCGCCCAGCGCGCCGCCGACCTCACCCGGCAGCTGCTCGCCTATGCCGGCAAGGGACGCTACGTCGTCGAGCCCGTTGACCTGTCGGGGCTCGTGCGCGAGATGGCCCAGCTCCTCCGCGCCGCCATCGCCCGCAAGGTCACGCTCCGCCTCGACCTGGCGGACGACGTCCCGCCGGTCATGGGCGACGCCACCCAGCTCCGCCAAGTGGTGATGAACCTGATCACCAACGCCTCCGACGCGATGCTCGAGCGCGGCGGCGAGCTCGTCGTGCGCACCTACCTCGTCGCGCCGGGCGCCCTCGCCGACGGCGAGACCGGCTTCGGCACCGACCTCGACGGCGGCCCGCGCCTCGTCGTCGAGGTGCGCGACGAGGGGCACGGCATGACGCCGGACGTCGTCCAGCGCATCTTCGATCCCTTCTTCACCACGAAGTTCACCGGACGCGGCCTCGGTCTCTCGGCCACCGTCGGCGTCCTGCGCCAGCACGGCGGCACGATCTCGGTTCACTCGATCCCGGACGTCGGCACCACGTTCCGGCTGTGGTTCGTTCCCACCCCGCTGCCGTTGCCGGTCGCGGCACCCGCCGCGGGCGCGGGCCCGGACCACGCGATTGCCGGAGGCGTCATCCTCGTCGTGGACGACGACGAGGGGGTACGCGGCGTCGCCCGCACCCTGCTGGCCCGGCGCGGGTTCACCGTGGTGCTGGCCGAGGACGGTCGCGAAGGCCTCGAGCGATTCCGCGCCGCCGGTGACGACCTGCGCGCCGTCCTCCTCGACCTCACGATGCCCGTCATGGGCGGGGCCGAGGCCCTCGCGGCGATGCGGGACGAGCGCCCCGACGTCCCCGTCCTGCTGATGTCGGGCTACACCGAGCACGAGATCCAGCAGACCTTCGCGGGACGGGCCTCGGGGTTCCTGCAGAAGCCGTTTCGGGCGCAGGAGCTCTACGCGGCGGTCGCCACCCTGCTCGAGCCCACCACCCCGTGACCGCGCCCGGCTCCGCGCCCGGCTCCGCGGCCGTGCGGCTCGGGCGTCCCGTCCCCGAGGAGGCGGAGGCGATCGCGGCGCTCAACAACCGCTTCGCCCCGGACGGCCTGACGCTGCCGCGCACCGCCGCGTGGGTCGAGCAGCACCTCGCCGACTACCGCGTGGCGCGCGACGCCGATGGCACGATCGTCGGCTGCGTCTGCGTGGACGAGTACACCCCGGCGCTCGCCGAGCTGGTGTCGCTCGCCGTGCACCCCGATGCCCAGGGCCGGGGACTCGGCAAGCAGCTCATCCAGGCCGCGATCGCCCTCGCGCGCCAACGCGGCTACGCCACGCTCTTCGCGGTCTCCTTCTCCGACGAGCTGTTCCTCTCCCAGGGATTCCGCGCCACGAGCGTGGACCACTTCCCGGAGAAGGTCGCCCGCTACGCCGCGATCTCCCGCAGCGAGGTGAAGCTGGGCCGGAAGTTCTGCTTCGCCGTGGAGGTCGGCCCCGCGTCGCCCACCGGCACGGTGCCCGCGTCCGTCAGGGCAGGGTGAAGTGGAAGGGCATCCCCTCGGTCGCGATACCCAGCAGGCGCCAGGGCGCCTCGGCGCTCACCCGGTAGCGCGTCGTCGCGGCATCGCGGCGCACCGCCACGCGCCATGCCGCCGGATCGGTGGCCGAAGCGGGCTCGAAGCCCTCCACCGACACCGCGAGCGTCACGTCGCCCCCGGTGACCGCATCCATCACCCGCCATTGGCCTGCCGCGCCGTCGCGCCACGGCGTCGCGATCACGAGCAGCGGGACGGCGTTGAGGTCGGGAGCCGCCGGGGCGGTGGCGTCGCGCGGCACCAGCGCACCGGCGCGGGACCCGGCACTGGTCGCCATGCCAGTCAGCCGCCCGTCGCGCACGTCGAGCGTGACGAGCACCGATTGCTCCCACGCCTCGCCGGTCTGGCGCAGCTGGCGCAGGGCCAGCGACGCGTCGGTCACGAGCAGCGTCGTGAGGTCCACGTCGTCGGCCACCCGCATCGTCTCGACGTAGCGCACGCCGCCATCGTCCGTCGGGGCGCGCGACATCCGCCACCAGCCCACGCGACCGGACGAGGTGATCGCGACCAGCGAGTCGCGCCGCTGGGCGAGTCGTGCGAGGTCGGGTGCCGGCAGGGGCGCCTGGCCGAAGGCGGACGCGGCGAACCCCGCGCTTGCGAGCAGCTGGCCCCACGCGAGCCGGCCCCACGCGAGCCGGCCCCACGCGAACCTCTGCCGCGCCGCGGCACGGCTCATCTCAGGCCGGGCGCGCCGCCGCGCCCACCGGCGATGACGCCGGCGATGACGCCGGCGATGACGCCGGCGATGACGCCGGCGATGACGCCGGCGATGGCGCCGGCGCCTCGATCACCACGCTCTCGCCGAGCAGGGACCCGCGGCCGACGAGCTCGCCGATGTCGCCGCCGTGGTAGGCTGCCTCGCCGTGCTCGCTGCCGTCGATGCCGCCGATCTCGTCCGCCAGTGTGACCCGGAGGCCCATGATCGCCTGCAGCGCGCGCAGGACGGCGAACGTCACGGTGCCGGAGAGCGCCATCGCCGCGAGCACCGCCTCGACCTGCGTCCACACGAGGCCCGGATTACCGGCCAGCAGCCCGTCCGCGCCGGCCGGGTTCACGGCTCTGGTGGCGAAGACCCCCGTCAGCACGGCGCCGGCGACGCCGGCCACGCCATGACACGCGAAGACGTCGAGCGCGTCGTCGATGCGCGTGCGCGGGCGCCACAGGATCGCGGCATAGCTGACGCCGGCCGTGATCGCCCCGATCACCACGGCCGCCCCCGGCGCCACGAACCCGGCGGCGGGGGTGATCGCGACGAGCCCCACCACCGCCCCGGTCGCCCCGCCGACAGCCGTCGCGTGCCCGTTTCGCCAGATGTCGATGAGCAGCCACACGACCATCGCCGAGGCGGCAGCGACGTGCGTCGTCACGAAGGCGTTGGCGGCGACCTCGTTGGCACGTAGCGCTGAGCCCGCGTTGAAGCCGAACCACCCGAACCACAACAGCCCGGCCCCGAGCACCGTGAACGGCACGTTGTGCGGCACGAGCACCGGCCGGCCGAAGTCGCGTCGGCGGCCGAGCACCAGCGCCGCCACGAGCGCCGCCGTCCCGGCGCTCACGTGGATCACCGTCCCGCCCGCGAAGTCCAGCGCCCCGCGCGTCCGCAGCCAGCCCCCGTTCGCCCACACCCAGTGCGCCAGCGGGTCGTACACGACGAAGGTCCACGCCAGCCCGAAGAGCAGGAACGCCGAGAACTTCATGCGCTCGACGACCGCCCCCGAGATCAGCGCGACAGTGATCCCCGCGAACATCGCTTGGAAGGCCGCGAAGGCGAGGTGCGGCACCGTCGCGGCATAGGTGGGGTTGGCATCGCCACCCACGCCGGAGAAGCCGATCCACGACAGTCCGCCCAGCAGCGCCGACCCCGGCGAGAATGCGAGCGAGTAGCCCGCCAGCACCCACTGCACGCTCACCATCGCGAAGGCCCCGAGCGACATCATGAGCACGTTGAGCACGCCGCGGGTGCGGACCAGCCCGCCATAGAAGAAGGCGAGGCCGGGAACCATGAGCATGACGAAGGCCGCCGACACCATCACCCACGCGGTGTCACCCGCCGAGAGGGGGACGGTCTCGGCGGCCGGCGCAGCCGCCCGGACGGCCGCGAGGGCCGTGAGGGCCGTGAGGGCCGCGCGCGCGATCACGGTGCCTCCGCTCGGCCCACCGCTGCCAGCTGCGCCTGCCGCTGCACGTCGTCGGCGTTGACCGGCGTGAGTGCGCTGTTCATCCGCTCGCCCGTCCGGATGCGGATCACGTCGTCGAGCGGCTGCACGAAGATCTTGCCGTCGCCCACGCCGCCGGTGCGCGCCGACTCGAGGATCGCACGCACGCACGGCTCGACGAAGGGCTCCGAGCATGCCATCTCGATCCGCACCTTCTCGTGGAAGTCGAGCACGACCGTGTTGGCCCGGTAGTGCTGGATGACCTCGCCCTCCCCCCCGTGGCCGGTGACGCGGGTCAGGGTCATTCCCGTGACGCCGACGCGGAAGAGCGCCTGCTTCACCTCGGGAAGCTTCTCGGGGCGGATGATGGCCGTGATGAGTTTCATCGGAGGGGCGCGCGACGCGGTCGGTGCTGCAGGGGCAACCCTGCCGAAATTGGCACGGTTCCCGGTCGGCGGCTACACCCGGACGGCCGGCGCCCCCGGGAGGCCTCGGGGCTCAGGCCAGGAGCGCCGCCGAGTCCACGCCCCGGGTCGCGAACACCCGCGCCACCGCCTCCCCGATCTTGTTGTTCGGGGTGCTGGCCCCGGCCGTCAATCCCACGCGCACCGACCCGCCCGGCTTGAGCCACCCCGACGCCTCGACCTCCCCCTTCTTGCCCGTCGGGAGGTGCCGGATCGTCCCCGATGCGACGTCGATGCACGCCGCGTCCTCGATGTGGAAGGTCGGCACCTTCTCGGCGCAGAGCGCCGCCAGCGAGATCGTGTTCGACGAGTTGTACCCGCCGATCACCAGCATCACGTCCAGCGGCTCGCGCAGCAGTTCGTTCACCGCGTCCTGCCGGTCCTGCGTCGCCGAGCAGATCGTGTCGAACGAGCGGAAATGCGCCGCCCGGTGCGCCGCCCCGAAGCGCCGCTCCATCGTCGCTCCCACCGCGTCCGCGATCGCCAACGATTCGCGCGCCAACATGGTCGTCTGGTTGGCGACGCCGATGCGCACGAGGTCGGTGTCGGGATCGAACCCGGGTGACGAGGCCTTGGCGAACTTCGCCCGGAACGCGGCCTTGTCCCCGCCGGACGCGATGTAGTCCATCACCAACTGCGCCTCGGCCATGTCGTAGACGACGAGGTACTTGCCCCCGGCGTACTTCTCGATCTGGCTGGCGGTCGCGCGGGTCTCCTCGTGGTAGTACTTCCCGTGGATCAGCGCCGTGAAGCCGTCCCGGCCGTAGGCCTCGACCCGCTTCCACACATTGAGCACCGAGCCGCAGGTCGTGTCCACCACCACGCAGCCCAGCGCCCGCAGCGTCTCGAAGTCGTGGATCGTCACCCCGAACGCGGGCAGGATCACCACGTCCTCCGCGCGGACGGGGGAGTAGTCGAAGCCCTTGGTCGCCTCGTTGGGGACGAGGAAGACGATCCCCATGTCCCTGAGCTTGGTGTTCACGTGCGGGTTGTGGATGATCTCCCCCGCCAGGAAGACCCGCCGGTCCGGGAACTTGCGGCGCGTCTGATAGGCGTAGTCCACCGCCCGCTCGACGCCGTAGCAGAACCCGAACTCCTTGGCCAGCCGGATGGTGACCCCCCCGGCCTCGAGCGTGTAATCGCGGGCGCGCAGGAGGTCCACGAGCTGGCCGTTGTAGTCGCCCGCCAGTTCCTCCTGCACCTCGGCCTTGAGCCCGAAGCCCTTGCGGACATACTGGAACCCGGTATCGGTCATGGGGAAGAAACTAGCTGCCCGGGCAACCCGGTTCCGTCCGCCCCCGGGTACCCGCCGGGCCCCCGGGAGCTCGCCCCGGGAGCTCGCCCCGGGAACTCACCGCGTGACCTCCCTCTCGCCTCGGCCGTCCGTAGGTGATGCCCGTTGAACGCTTCGACCTCGTCGTGATCGGCGCCGGCCCCGCAGGTGAGAAGGGGGCCGTGCAGGCGGCGTACTTCGGCAAGCGCGTCTGCCTGGTCGAACGGGCACCGCGTCCGGGCGGCACCGCGGTCAACTCGGGGACGATCCCCTCGAAGTCCCTGCGGGAGACCGCCCTCGCTCTGGCCAGTCTCCGGCAGCGCGGCCTGTACGCCGTGGACTGGACCATCCGGCCGGACGTCACGCTCGCCGACCTCATGCACCGCGAGCGCCTCGTCGTCGAGGCCGAGTGGCAGCGCATCCACCGCAACCTCGAGCGGCACGGCATCTACGTCGTGCAGGGGGCCGCGCGGTTCACGGGCCCGGACCGGCTCGAGGTGCGCCGCCACGGCCTGCCGCACCGCGAGCTCGAGGCGCAGGCCATCCTCGTAGCGTCCGGAGCGCGGCCGGCGCGGCCGGCCGTGCTGCCGTTCGACGACCGGGTGGTCGTCGACAGCGAGTCCCTCCTGCAGCTCGAGGCGATCCCGAGCCGACTCGTCGTCGTCGGCAGCGGGGTCATCGGCTGCGAGTACGCGAGCACCTTCGCCGCGCTCGGCACGCGGGTCACCCTCGTCAACGCCCGTGATCGCCTCCTCGAGCAACTCGACGCGGAGGCGTCGGATGCCGTGCGCGACGCCATGACCGAGCGTCTCGACGTCACCGTGCTCAACGGCGTCGAGGTGACCGCCTGCCGCGTCGAGAACGGGCTCGCCTGCACCACGCTCTCGAGCGGCGTCGAACTCTGGTCGGAATGCGTGCTCGGGGCCGTCGGCCGCGTCGGGAACACCGAGGAGCTCGACTGCGCCGCGGCCGGCCTCGAGCGGACGCCGAGGGGACACCTCGTCGTCGACGAGCGCTTTCGCAGCGGCAATCCGCGCGTGTTCGCCGTCGGCGACGTCATCGGCGTCCCCACGCTCGCCTCGACCGCGATGGAGCAGGCGCGCGTGGCCATCTGCCACGCGTTCGACCTGCGCTACAAGCAGCGGCTCGCGCCGGTGCGGCCGTACGCGGTCTGGACCATCCCCGAGGTCGCGATGGTCGGCGAGACGGAGGAAACGCTGCGCCTCAAGGGGATCGCCTACGAGATCGCGCGCGCACCATTCGCCGGCAACGCCCGCGCGCTCATCACCGGCGAGACCGACGGCTTCGTGAAGCTGCTCTTCAACCCCGACGACCAGCGCCTGCTGGGGGCCACGATCGTCGGCAACGGAGCGTCGGAGCTCGTGCACGTGGCCATGACCGCGATGCTGCTCGGCGGAACGCTCGACTTCTTCATTCAGGCCGTCTTCAGCTACCCGACTCTGGGCGAGGCGTTCAAATACGCCGCGTACGATGGCCTGCAGCGCCTCCAGCGCCGGATCGGCGCGATGCCCGGGCTGCAACGGACCCCGGTCTCATCCCCCGCGGTGGACGACCAGTCGCGCGCCTCGGACTAGGCACGTCACATGGCTGATGGCTTCGCCCGTTTCGTGATGCTCAGTGATCCGTTGTGCGACAGGAGTGCCCGGGTGGTGACGGCCTTCTCCGCCGTTTCGTCACTTCCTGCTGGTGCAGTGTGATGCGGCGCACAAATTTCGGCAACTTTTCGCATGCTTCGTGGCCGACCCCCCCGAATCCTCCCCTCCCGACCAGGCGGCAGCCACAGGCCCCGGTCCTTCGAATGCGCTGAGGAATTGCCGCGTCCTGGTCGTGGATGACGACCCCGACGTGGTGCGGGTCGTCTCCAAGCGGCTCCAGCGCGTCGGGTGTGTGGTCGAATCCGCTCCCGATGGCGAGGCGGCGCTCCATCTCCTGATCGCCGACCCGAAGCGGTGGCACGTCGTCCTCACCGATCAGACGATGCCGCATCGCACCGGGGAGCAACTCCTGCGTGCCTTGCGAGAGGCCGGGATCGGTGTGCCCGTCGTCGTGATGTCCGGCTACTCGGCGACCGCGACGCCCGAGCGCGTGATGGCGCTCGGCGCCTCCGCGGTGCTCGCCAAGCCGTTCGGGGGCGATCAGCTCGTCGCCGCCCTCACCGCTGCGCTCAGGCGCTGACGCGCCGCGTCAGGCCGCCGGGGCGTCCCCCGCGAGGCGCTCGGCGGCGCGGGCGCGGGCTTCCGCCGGCGGCAGCGTCCAGGGCGCCGCGGCGACGCGAATGGCCTCCGGCAGCGGCACCTTGGCGAGTCGGCCGTCGCGGCTCGCGGCGACCACCACCATGTGCGCCTCGGCCAGCACCCGCGCGCCGTCCGCCGTGAGGACGTCGAGGTGCAGCGTCAGCGAGCTCGTCCCGAGCCGCCCGATGTAGCTCGCGAGCGCGAGCCGGTCGCCGAGGCGGCACGGCGCGTGGTATTCGAGGTGAACCACCTTGCGCGGCAGCCAGATCTCCGCGCCCGCGCCCTCCCACAGCGGGAGGCGCGACGCCCGCACCAGTTCCTCCTCGCCGAGCTCCAGGAGCCGCAGGTAGGCGTCGTATCGCATGATGCCCACCGGATCCACGTCGCGCCACCGCACCCATTCGTGCTGCAGGAACGGCGCGGGCGTCTCGTCGTGCACGCTCATGAGGTCACCAGTTGCGCGCGCGTCGGCCGGCGAGGATCCCGGCGATCGCCGCCTCCGTCTGCAGGGTATGGGAAAGGAAATGCTGCGCGAGCGTCACCCGGCCGCCACGAGGATGCACGGCGTTGTGCATCCAGGCCGCCTCGGGCAGCGCCCGCAGCAGGGCGGCCGTCAGCCGACGCAGCCCCGTGAAGGCCTGCACGGCGACGTCGAGCCGCAGCGTCGGGGCCGACGCCTCGAGCCACGCCTCGGCGTCGTGGTCCGGGAGGTCCACCCCCGGCTCCGCCAGCAGGCGGCGCATCGTCGCCGCCGAAACGAGTTCGTCGTCCACCAGTCGCGCGATCATCAGACGGACCGTCGTGGCGCCGACGGTCTCCGCC
This sequence comes from Gemmatimonadota bacterium, assembly GCA_021298835.1. Taxonomy (GTDB): domain Bacteria; phylum Gemmatimonadota; class Gemmatimonadetes; order Gemmatimonadales; family Gemmatimonadaceae; genus JAJTHG01. The sequence goes on along the minus strand of JAJTHG010000040.1, from coordinate 55,932 downwards.
CGGTCCGCCTGCTCGTCGGAAAGGCCCCGGACCGCGCTCGCGAGTCGGTCCGGGGCCCCGTGGTAGGTGCGCCACAGGTCCTCGAAATCAGGGAGAGAGTCGGGCGACGGCGTCGGCGCGCTCACGGCCGCAACTTCGCCGGTCGCCGGGCGATGCGCCACGGCCGCCCGCGGGCACCGGCCGTCGGGGAGCTGCCCCGGCGCAATGGGAACTCGCCCGACTGGCGCCACGCGCGCCGCGTGCGACGCTCATGCAGGCGGAATCGCCCGCCACATCCTTCGCCCTTCCCGACCATGACGTCCGCCCTCCGCCCGTATCGTACCGCTCTCGTCCCCCTCGACGGGTCGCCGGCCAGCGGACACGCGATCCCGTGGGCCGCCGCCGCCGTGGCGCCGGCCGACGGCGCGCTGTACCTCGCCCGCGTCCACGAACCGGTCGTCATCGCCGGTGGCCCGATCATCGGGACCGAGCCCCTGCTCGACTACGACGCGGATGCCGACACGCGGCTGGCTCAGGCCGACGGCCTGCAGGCCATCGCCTCGAGCGTCAAGGAGCGCACCCGACTCGCCGTGCACTGGGCGCTGCTCGACGACGGGGCCACGCACGAGATGCTGCGGCAGCATGCGGCCGACATCGGCGCCGACCTCGTCGTCATGACGACGCACGGGCGCGCCGGCGTCTCCCGCGCCGTCTTCGGCAGCGTCACCACCGCGGTCGTCGCCGAGACCAACGTGCCGGTGCTGGTGCTCCGGCCGCACGGGACGCCCCCCGAGCCGCCGATCTTCATCCGGCGCATCACCGTGCTGCTCGACGGGTCGGCGCTCGCCGAGCAGGTGCTGGACCCGGCGCGCCGACTCGCCTTGCCCGCGAATGCGTCGCTCGAGCTCGTCCGCGCCGTCGTCCCGACGCCGATCCCCATGGCGCCGGGCCCGATGCCGCTGGCGATGGTGGACCCCGACCAGCTCGAGCGCGATGCCGCGCTCGCGGACGCGTACCTCGCGGCGAAGGCGACCGAGCTCCGCGCGATGGGCCACGCCGTCACCACCCGCGTCGAGCGCGGCGCGACGGTCGCCAGTGCCGTCACCGAGGCCGTCGCGCGGACCGACGTGGTCGCGATGGCGACCCACGCGCGGCGCGGGATGTCGCGGGCGCTGCTGGGCTCCGTGGCCGAGGAGGTCGTGCGCAAATGCAGCAAGCCGGTGCTGCTGTACCGGCCGCAGTAGGGCGCGACGGACGGGACGTCGCGCCCGGCCGCGTGATCACGCCCCCCAGAACTCCGGCGCCAGCCACGGGCTCAGCGCGTAGGTGACCAGCACCTCGTAGGCCGCCTGCCGGTCCACCAGCCCTGCGGTGAGGATGCCGACCGCGCCCGCCCCGTGCTTCACGTTGATGAGTCCGGCCACGGCGTCCATGGCCGGCCCGAGTTCCTCGCCCCCCAGCAGGCGGGCGGCGATCACCGGTGGCAGGGGCATCGAGAGGGAGCCGCCGGTGCCGTGCCGCCCTGTGGCGTCCACCGCCACGGCCCAGGCGCAGGTGCGCACCGCGCCGTCCGGCATCGCAATGCAGCCGCCCTCGAGCCCCAGCGCGAGATCGGCGCCGGCGACGACGAGGGCGCCCCGGGCGCGCGTCTCGGCACCGCGGATCGTCTCGGCGTCGCCCCAGGGCTGGTCCGGAACGCCACTCGGGACACCCACCCCCGTCACCGCAGCGTGCGGGGCCACGCGGTGGATCACCGCACGGACGGCCGCGACCTTCACCGGGTTGGAGGACCCGACGACGACCGAGGCGACCGTGGCGAGGGCGGTGGGCATGTCGACGCCGCCAAGCTAGCGCGTAGCTTGCCGGATGGGCGAGCATCCCGATCCCTCCTTCGCCTTCGTCGGCCGCCGCCTCTGGCTTGACTTCGTGAACACCGACGCGGCGACGCACGGCGTGCGCAGCGACGTGCTCGTGGACTTCGGGCGCTGGCTGGCGTGGCTCGTCGCGGCCGGCGTGCTCGAGGCCGGTCGCGCCCCGGTGCTCGCGCAGCGCGCCGACCTGCAGCCGACGGGGGCGACGGCGGCGCTCGTCGACGCCCGGCGCATGCGGGCCGCGCTCCGGGCGCTGGCCGAGCGTGGCGAGGCCGCCGGCGAGCGGCCGGCCCGGGTGCGCGAGGCCGCGCTGACCGAGGTCAACCGCGTGCTCGCGCGGTCGGCGGGGACGCGTCGCCTCGAGGTGGCGGGCGACGGGCGCGTGTTCCGCAGCTTCGTGCCCGGCGGCGAGGCGTTCGCCGCCCTGTTGCTGCCGGTGGCGGAATCCGCCGCGGATGCGCTCGTGGCCGGCGACCTCGCCCGCATCCGTCGGTGCGCCGCTCCCGGCTGCGAGCGGGTCTTCCTCGACGAGACGAAGAACCGCGCACGGCGCTGGTGCGCCATGCGCGGCTGCGGCAACCGCGAGAAACAGCGGCGGTTCCGCCGCGCCTGACGTCAGGACGCGACCGGGAGCGCCTTGATGTAGCCCATCTCCTGCGCGTACCCGGCGAGCTTCTTCTGCAGGATGCGACGCCCGCGGAAGAGGCGCGACTTCACCGTCCCCTCCGGCACGCCGAGGATGTGCGCGATCTCGGCGTAGCGCAGCTGGTGCAGGTCGCTCAGCACGACCGCCGCGCGATACTCGTCGGGCAGCTTGGCGATCGCGGTGGTGATCGACTCGTCGAGGAACGAGTCGTAGTAGCGCCCTTCCGGGTCGACCTCCCCGACCGCCTCGTAGCCGCTCCAGCCGTCCTCCTGCTCGATCGGCTGCACCTCGCGCGCGTCGATGCGGCGCTTCCGCGAGACGAAGACGTGGTAGAGGATCGTGAACAGCCACGCGCGGATGTTCGTCCCGAGCCGGTACTGCTCCCAGCGCTCGAACGCACGCAGGATCGTGTCCGAGACGAGGTCCTCGGCGTCGTCGCGCGCGCGGGTCAGCTTGAGCGCGAACGAGTACAGCGCGTCGAGGTGCACGAGCGCCTCGCGCTCGAACTGCGCGCGCCGCTCGGCGCCGCTCGCCGGGACGGCGGGCGGCATCGTGCCGGCCGACGGCTCCTGCACCGGTCGGATCATGGTCGTCATCGGGTCCCCCGCCGGGCGCGCCGGCGATTCCGGGTTCGGCTGTGCCGCCCGGGCCCCTGCGCCCGCACGGTCATGCCCGCTCGCCGATACGGCCATGGCGCGGCGGCTCACTGCGCCCCCTCGCGCACGTGGAAGAACACGAACCGCTTGAGATCGGCGGCGATGCCTTCCATGAGCGCGATGTCCTTCTTCACACGCGACATCAGCGTCGCCCCCTCGAGGGTGGCGATGATGAAGCGCGACATGCGCGCCGCGTCCACGCCGTCCACGAGCCGCGGGCGCGCTTCCCACAGCAGCGACTGGATCTGGCTGGCCCAACGCTCGAAGACGAGGTCGATCTTCGCGCGGAACCCCTCGTGCGCATCCGCCATCTCGGCGGCCAGGTTGCCGAACGGCGACCCGCCCTTGCAGTTGCGCGCCGCCATGCTCGTCACGAGCGAGTCGATGAAGAGCCCGAGCCGATCAAGCGGGTCGATCATCGGCTCGCGGAGGATCGCGAGGCCACGCTCGGTGAAGCGCTCGAACGACCGGTTGAGCACCTCGTACCCGAGCTCCTCCTTCGACTTGAAGTAGTGGTAGAAGTGGCTCTTGCCACTCAACCCCGAATGCCGGATCACGTCGTCCACCGACGTGGACTGGTACCCACGCTCGGAGATCAGCACCGTGGCGGCGTCGACGATTTGGGCGCGGCGATTGTTCACGCCACCATAGTCGGACCATGCAGTCCGAAAGTCAAGGCCATGCCTTGTGTATGGGGTACAACGACTTGGGAATTCCTGCCCGTCCCCCTGTTCTAGCGTGAGCCCTCGTTTCTTGTACCTGCAAGTCCTACCAGGACATAGGCCAGTCCGGACACGAGAATCCCCACCAGACTCGGCGGACACCACGAGGGCAGCGCCTCGGGCGCCACCCCGTACCTGGTCACCAGCATCCCGCCGGCCCCGGCCACCACCGCCGCGAGTCCTGCCGCCGCCCCGGCCCGCCGCCAGGCCAACCCGCCGAGCACCGGGACGAACAACCCCGCGCTCATCAGCGAGTAGAACACCGACAGCGCCCCCACCACGCTCGGGGCCGCGATCGCGATCAGCACCCCCGCCATGGCCGCCCCGACCGCCACGACCCGCACCGCCCGCAGCACCTGCGCGTCGGTCGCCTGCGGCCGCAGCATGCGCTGCCACAGGTCGCGCGCCAGCGACGTGCTCAGCATGAACAGCACCGCGTCGGCCGCGCTGAGCTCCGCGCTGAACAGCGCCGCCAGGCCGAGCGCCCCCACCGCGGTCGGCAGGTCCTGCGCCAGCAGCGTCGGCAACGCCAGCTCGGCGTTGCCCAGCCCGGGATGCAGCGTCCGCGCCGCCAGGCCGAAGAGCGCGGGCATGGGCGCGAACAGCAGCAGCGCCAGCGCGTTGAGCCCCACCCCGGTGCGGGCGGCCGCATCGTCGCGCGCCCCGAACACCTTCTGCACCAGCCCTGGCGACACGACGAACGCCGGGGCCAGCACGAACACCAGTGGCCACCCCACGGTCTCGTGCCGCCACGCGTCCCACAACCCCGCCGCCGTCGCGCCGTCCCGCAGTCCCGCGAGCCCGCCCGCCGCGGCCAGCACGAGCGGCAGCGCGACGCCGAACCCGACCACCTTCACCGTCACCTGCACGACGTTCACCCCGACGGCGCCGCGCAGCCCGCCCGACGCGAAGTACGCCATGACCACGCCGCCGCCCAGCGTCGCCCCCCAGGCCTTCGGCAGCCCCGTAATCGCCTCGAGCACCCACGCCATGGCGATCAGCTGGCCGGCGAGGATCGCGAGCGACCCCACCCACAGCAGCAGCGCCACCGCCGTACGCACCCGCGCGTCGTATCGCCAGGCGAGCCAGTCGCCCATGGTGGTCAGATCGTGCGCCGCCGACTGGGCGCGCAGCGCGGGCCCCACCCACCACGCCTGCACCGCCGAGCCGATCGCCGCCGCCCCGACCCACCACCACGCCGCCAGTCCGTGCGCATAGCCGAGCCCCGTCGCCCCGACCGTGCTGCCGGCGCCGACGTTCGCCGCGAGCAGGGTGGCGAACAGCAGGCCCGGCCCGAGCGAGCGGCCGGCGACGAAGAAGCCCGACGTGTCGCGCACCGCGCGCGCGAGCCAGACGCCCAGCGCCACCTGCAGCGCGGCGTAGCCGAGCAGCGCTGCGAGGAGCATCCGCGCTCAGCGCGGCGGCAGCTGGCCGGCCGCCGGGAGCCCCGGCAGCCCGCGCGACGCGCGCGCCCCGCGCACGATCGCCAGTGCGGCCGCGTCCGCCGCGAGGGCCCCCAGCCGCCCGACGTCGGCCGGTCCGGGCTTCGTCCCCGTCGCGAGCGCGAAGACCACGTCACCGTCGAACGGCGTGTGCACCGGCGCCAGCGCGCGCGCGAGGCCGTCATGGGCCATCTGCGCGACCTTGGTCGCCTCGACCTTGGTGAGGGTCGCGTTGGTGGCGACGACCACGAGCGTCGTGTTGGCGCCGGCGCCGTCGGCCGGCGGCCGCGGCTCCGGGCCGAACGGCCTGCGGCCGGCGGTGTCGCCGCGCAGCAGGCGCCGCGCGTCGGCGAGCCCGCGACCGTCCGGCGTCCGCACCCCGGCGACGACGCTGCCCGACGCCGGGTCGATCACGTCGCCGTAGGCGTTCACCGCCGCGAGTGCGGCGACCACCGTGCCGTCGCCCAGCGTGATCGCCGCCGAGCCGAGCCCGCCCTTCATCGCGCGGCCCGGGCCGGCGAGCTTCCCCACCGTGGCGCCGGCCCCCGCGCCGACGTCGCCCTCGGGCACCGGCGCGTCGCTGGCCCGCGCCGCGGCCGCGTAGCCGCACGCCGCATCGGGCCGGATCCGCGCATCGCCCACCCCGAGGTCGAAGAGGATCGCCGCCGGGACGATCGGCACGCGCGCGACGCCGACGTCGAAACCGATCCGTCGCTCCTCGAGCCAGCGCACCACCCCCGATGCCGCGTCGAGCCCGAACGCGCTGCCGCCGGCCAGCACGATCGCGTGCACCTGCTGCACGAGGTTCTCGGGTCGCAGCAGGTCGGTCTCGCGCGTCCCCGGCGCGGCCCCCCGCACGTCCACCCCGGCGACCGCCCCGCGCGGCGCGAGGATCACCGTGCAGCCGGTCGGCCGAGCCGCAAGCGTCTCGTGCCCGACGAGCAGCCCGGCGACGCGCGTGAGCGTGCCGGCGCTTGTGTCGCTGCCCGGGGACGGCGCGGGTGGCGCCGCCGCGCGGCTGCGCGCCGCCGCCCCTGCCTGCGCGCCCCCGGCGGACGGGAGCACGCCCGCGAGCAGCGCGATGGCGAGGGCACGACGCGAACGGGTCACGGACCGATCTCGGATGGTTCTCTCGGGAGAAGCGGGCATCGTATCCTACACCATGCCCCTCGTTTCCGTCACACGCACCTACCTGCGCCTCAAGTCCCACGCGCAGCTGGCCGCGCGTCCCCTGCCCCCGGGGCTGACCGTGCGCCACCTGGCCGACTGCCCGGTGGCGCTCTACCGCGCGATGTACGCCGAGGTCGGCGGCCCGTGGCACTGGCTCGACCGCAACGCGTGGCCCGACGACATGCTGGCCGCACAGCTCGCCAAGCCCGGCGTCCGTGTCCTCCGCCTCGAGCAGGGGGAGGCCGTCCTCGGCTACGCCGAGCTCGAGCGGCACAGCGACGGCGCGGTGGAGATCGCGTACTTCGGGCTCGTGCCGGACGCGATCGGCGTCGGCATCGGCAAGGGCTTCCTCACGGCCGTGGTGGACGAGGCCTTCGCTCTGGGGGCGACGCACGTGTGGCTCCACACCTGCACGCTCGACCATCCGCACGCGAGACGCAGCTACGAGGCGCGCGGGTTCGTGGCGTACCTGCAGGAGACGTACGAAGCGGACCTGCCGGACTGAGGCGCGGCGCGCGGAGCGTGGCCCCGGTCGCGGGGGGTGGCGCGCAGCGGCTACCGCCCGCGCCGTCCCCCGCCCGGCCGGCCGCCGCGCCCGCGATGGCCGTCGCGCACGTCGTCGCGGCCGTGTCCCCCGCCCGGACGGCCGCCCCCGCGCCCCTGCGGACCGCGCCCGCGCCCCTGGAACTGCCGCGCCAGCCGCCGCACCTCGCGCTCGTCGCGCGACTGCCGCTCGTCCCGCTCGCGCGGCGGCCGCACCTCGTCGGGCGACCAGGGCGCGTCCAGGGCGTCCTGCAGCGCCGCGAGCGTGTCCGCCCGGACCGCCCCGCGCTGGCCGCGCAGCACGGTGAAGCGCACCGGCCGGTCGAGCGCCGGGAGCTCCGCCTCGGTGAGCGTGCGCGCGAGCTTCTCCGGCAGCCGCAGCCGCACCACGCCCACCGGCCCGTCGGGACCGTCGTCCACGTCGTAGTCGAGCGGCACCTCGCGGTCGCGCACCGTCACGGCGCCGGGCAGCGCCTCGAGCGCCTCGCGCTGCGGCCCCGCGACGAACTCCCCGAGGTGCATCCGCAGCGCCGTCGCGCGGAAGCCGCGCATGTCGCGCACGTCGGCGAGCCGGCGCGCGTACTCGTCGGTCAGCTCGGCCAGCCCCAGCCGCGCGGTGTCGCCGCCGCTCCGGCGCCAGAGTTCGCGCACCTGCTCGATCACCGCGGCGTTGCGCGCCGGCGCCGGATGGTGCGCCACACCGCGCGCGAGCGCGTCGGCGAGCACGCGCCGTACCTCGTCCTCGCGGCCGGGCGGGAAGCGGTCGAGCGTCTCCGTCTCGCGCTCGAGCTCGAAGCCGTGGTACTCGACGCGCGACTCGAGCACGAGCGGGTCGTGCCGGCGGCGCGGGTCGTAGGCCGGTCGCGGCGGGTGCCGCGTCGCGTGCGCCCGCAGGCGGTCCACCGGCAGCTGCGTCCCTTCGATGCTCGCGCGCGGGATCCCCTGCCGGTCGGCGAAGTAGCGCAGCGTGCCGGCCACGGCGCCCCACGAGCCGCAGACGCTCGTCTTGCTCACGCGGGCGTGCTGGCCGTCGGCGGTCTCCTCCTCGACGACGAGGTCGAAGGGCATGTACCGGGCGACAAGCTCGCGCCACGCATCGAGCACGCGGTCGGTGGCCGGCGGCATCTCGGTGGGGAGCGGCAGCGACAGCGCGCGATACACGCTCGCCATCGCCAGCGCCGCGTCCTCGAGCGCCTTCACCAGCACCCCCGTCCGCTCCGCCCAGTCCGCGATCCCCTCGCGGAAGAGCTGGCGCGGCAACCCGTACACCTCGCCGATGTGGCCGCACCGGCGGAACGCGGCGGCATAGACGTTGTACGCCGTCAGGTGGTCGCTGCCGGGCACCACGAGCCCCTCGAGGTTGCGGTCCTCGCGCGTCATGCGGTGCAGCGACTCGATGCTCGCCATCACGCTCACGTAGGGCACGAGCGCGTCGTCGGCGTGCACGAGCAGTTCGGCCCACGGCCGCTCGACGGGGAGCTTCTCGACGTCGCGGCCGTACCCCGTCAGCCGGCCGTGCTCGATGATGCCGCGCGACTCGAGCCGCGCCACCGCCTGCCGGTATGCCGTGCGGTCGAGCGCCACCGGCAGCTCGAGGTCGTCGGCGCGAACCCCGAGGTCGGCACACGTGAGCGCCACCCGCTCGCTGTCGCCGGCGAGCTGGAACTCGGGCACCTCCGGCCGGAGCGACGCGAAGTGCAGGTCGCGGTCGCTCAGGATGAACACGCGACCGCCCTCCACGCGCCCGTGCACGCGCCCCGCCATCTGCAGCAGCTCGTTGGCGCCGAGGTGCACCCGCGTGAGCACGTTGCGCCCGCGCTGGATGACGTTGGCGAAGCGCGAGTCGTCGATGATCACCGTGTCGAGCCCCGGCACGGTGATCGCGCTCTGGCCGGCCGCCGTCATCGCGAGCACGAACGGCTTCGGCACCTCGCCCTCGAGGAACGGCCGGATGACGCGGATCGGCTCGCCGCCGTGGTAGTGCGCGGTGGTGATCCCCGGCCAGCGGTCGCCGATCGCGGCCGCCACCTGCTCGGTCGCCGCGCGCGTCGGCAGGAAGACCGCGACCCCCCGCCGCTCCTGCCGCACCCCGCGCAGGAAGCGGTCGCTCATGAACTCCACCGGCGGCACGTTGCGGATCTCCACCGTCGCCGCCTTCGCCGGGTCGAACGCGCTCACCTCGAGCACGTCCGGCGTACCGAGGTAGCGCGCGTAGAACGTGGGATCCACCGTGGCCGAGAGCCACACGAACCGCACCCCCGTGCGCTTGCCGAGCGCGAGCACCAGCTCGAGCTCCGCCGAGGTCTGGTGGATCTCGTCCACCACCAGGGTGTCCCGCGGCTGGATGTCGCCGTCCTGGAACCAGCGCCGGGCGATGCCGGTGGTGACGATGATGACGTTCCAGGTCGGCGTCTCGGGCGTCGCCTCGCGCTCGCGATTGACGACGCCCACGCGCAGGTCCCGCGTCCTGAGGATCTGCTCGGCGATCGGCTTGACGGCGAGCGTCTTGCCCGTCCCGGTGCCCGCGACGATGCCGAAGCCGCGCCCGCTCCGCGCGAGGCGCAGGAGCTGGTCGCGCTTCGTCCGGAGGAGGAAGGTCTCGAGGTCGAGCGTGAAGGCCAGCTCGATCGTCTCGCACGCCGCCCGCGTCGGCGCCACGACGATGACGCGGCCGGTGGGGGGCTCGGACCGGACGAACGCGTCGTGGTCGGGGGGGAGGTACTGGTCGCGGATCGCGCGCACGACGCAAGCTAGCGCGGGCGATCCCGGCGGACACCACGTCCCGCCGGACGCGCCGCCCCTTACCGCTCGATCAGCTGCACCCGGCGTCCCTGCGCGAAGATCTCCACCCGGTCCGCGATCCCGTCGAGGTCCCGGTCCGTCCACACCTGCACGACGTCGCCGGTCTGGTCCATCCACGTCACCCGCTCGATCGGCCCGTTCACCCCACCGGTCCGCGAGCGCGTCAGCCGAGGAATCAGGTCGGTGCGCCGGAGCCAGCGCTGGATATCGTAGCTCGCCTCGCCGCGGCGCAGCCGCACCGCCGCCTCCATCTCGGGCAGCGTCTGCGGGATCGCCGAGCCGTCGGACCACGGCTCGTCGCAGCGGCCGTCGTGGTTGCGGTCGAAGCAGAAGACCGTGCCGAGGCCCGCGCCCGCGGCACCCGGCGTCGGACCGAGGCCAAGCGCCGAGCCCATGCGGAAGCCCCCCTCGCCCGCCGGCGGGCCGCCGTAGCTGCCGCGCGCCTGCGCCCCGGGGGGCAGCAACGGACCCGGTTGCGCGCCGCCGAAGATGTAGTTGAGGTCGTAGCGCGCGTCGTCGCAGCGGCCGTCGCGGTTGGCGTCGAGGCAGCCGTCCGAGCCGGCCGCGACGTCGTCGCAGCGGCCGTCGTGGTTGCGGTCGATGCAGATGTCGCCGGCCTGCAACCGCTGCAGGAACTCGTCGTCCACCGGCGGCGTCCGGCGGCCGTCGCGGCGCGGCCCCTGCTCGACGCGCGTGTCGAGCTCACCTCCGCTCAGCTGCCGCTTGGCGCGGGTCATCGCCGCGTCGGTGTTGGCGCCGAAGATCACGCGCGCGTTGTTGGGACGGTTGCGCACGGCGGTCGCGCAATCCGTCGGGGCGGGCTGCCGGTCGGCCGGGACGCCGTCCACCCACACGCGGCACAGCCCCGCCGGCGGCTCGTACTCGCGCGGCACCTCGTCGTCGCGCGCCGGGGCGGGGGCCGGCGCCGGTTCGGCCGGCGCCGCCTTCACCGGTGCCGGTGCCGGCTTCTGCCGGCCCGCGGCCGCCTGCGCCAGCGCAAGCGACGGCCCGGCCGCGGCCACCGCCAGCGCCCACCCCAGTGTCTGGATACGAACCATTGCCGCCATATCGCCCGAAGCAGGAGCAACTCGAGTGCCAGTGCGCGCCGATGCGCACCGGGAACTAACCCCTTGCCGTGCCGAAAGTTGCGCGAAGCGACCCCCGAGCGGCACCGCCTGCCGTCCCTTGGCGGGGACGCCCCCGTCCCGGCGAGAGGACGTCCTGCCACGGAGTATCGACCGGTCAGTCGCCGAACGAGATCCCGACCTCCCGGGCCGTCCGCACCATGTCACCGTCCAGCGGAACGCGCTTGGTCTGCGCGAGCGCCTCCGACATCGGCACCGTGACGATGTCGGGCGACTTGAGGGCCACCATGTGCCCCCACTTGCCGTCGGCCACCGCCCGGATGGCCGCGCCGCCGAAACGGGCCGCCAGCGCGCGGTCGTAGCCGGTCGGGGTGCCGCCGCGCTGCAGATGCCCGAGGACGAGGGAGCGCGACTCCTTCCCGGTCGTCTCCTGCAGCTGGTACGCGAGCCGTCCCGCCAGCCCGCCGACGCGCTTCTCCTGCCCCGGCATGGACTCGCCGATGATGCTCACCTCGCCGCCCACCGGCGCCGCACCCTCGGCCACGACGACGATCGAGAAGTGACGCCCCATCCGCTCGCGCTCCATCACCTTCTGCGCGACCTTCTCGATCGAGAAGGGAATCTCGGGGATCAGGATCGCGTCCGCGCCCGCCGCAAGCCCGGAGTAGAGCGCGATGAAGCCGGCATCGCGCCCCATGACTTCCATCACGATCACGCGGTCGTGCGACTCGGCCGTCGTCTTGAGCTTGTCGATCGCCTCGATCGCCGTGCCCACCGCGGTGTCGAAGCCGAAGGTCGAGATCGTGCCGGCGACGTCGTTGTCGATGGTCTTCGGCACGCCGATGACGTTCATCCCCTTCTCGACGAGCTGGTTGGCGATCGCCAGCGTGCCGTCGCCGCCGATGCAGATCATCGCGTCGATGCCCAGTTGCCGCGCATGGGCGATCAGCTCGTCCGAGCGATCCACCCGGACCCACGTGCCGTCGGGCTGCTGCACCGGCCACGAGAACGGGTTCCCGCGGTTGGTCGTGCGCAGGATCGTGCCGCCCAGCGCACCGATGCCGCGCACCCGGTCGCGCGTGAGGGACTCGACGCCGTCGTCGCCGAGCAGGCCGCCGAAGCCCTTCCTGATGCCGAGGACGTCCCAGCCGCGGTTGAGGCCGGAGAGCACGGCGGTCCGGATGACCGCATTGAGGCCGGGGGCATCGCCGCCGCCGGTGGAAATGGCTACACGCACGGGTCGCTTGGGGTGAAGGTCGCCGGCGCGGTCGCCGGATCCGCTCACCCTAGGGGGCGGCGCAGCCGACGGCAAGCAATCGGCGGATGCTGCTCGCACGATCTCGGCCCCGCCTGCGCCGCCGCGCCCGGCTATCGTCCCGCCATGCGGCGCCCCGGATTCTCGCTGCTCGAGTTGACGGTCGTCGTCACGGTCGTCGGCGTCGTCACCGCCGTGACGGTCCCCCCCGCGCTCCGGTTCCGCGATCGCTGGCTGGCGCGCGGCGCGCGCGACGACGTCGCCCGGATGCTCGCCGCCGCCCGCTGGCGCGCCCAGGTCTCCGGCCGCGCCGTCACCGTGCACCTCGGGCCGGGGAACCTCGTCGTCGCCGAACAGCCCGGCTGGCGCCTCGCGCGCGCCGTCGGAGCCGCCTATGGTGCGACGCTCGCGAGCAACCGCCCGACCCTCACCTACCGGGCCGATGGCCTCGCCGCCGGCGCCGCGAACCTCACCGCCGTGCTCGCGCGCGGTTCCGCCAGCGAGACGCTGCGCGTCTCGCGGCTCGGTCGCGTCCGCTGAGGGACGACGAGCGGGTCCGGGGCGTCGGCCGCACGCTTACGCGCCGAACTGCCGCAGGTGGTGGTCGAGGTGCCGCCACGCGAGCACGCCCCACGTGCGCCCGGAGAGCCGGCCGAGCACCGGGTGCGGCGGCCAACGATTCGGCAGCGGCGTCGCGGCGAAGGCGTCGAGCGCGGCCGCCAGGCGCGCGAGCTCGGCGTCGAACGCGGCCGGCGCGCGCGCCAGCAGCGTCGGGTGGGTCGGCGATCCCTTCGGGAACGGCGCGTGCCGCGCGAGCAGGGGCCCGATCCCGAGCGCCCCCACCACCCGCCCCACCGGCAGGACCCGGATCGGCAGGTCCCCCGTGGCCATCCGGAGCGCGTCGGTGCAGTGCACCACCATCCGCGGTGCCGTCATCCGGCCCCAGCGCGGCATCCGGTCGGCCGGAACCCCCGCGAAGCGGACGAGCGTCGCCGCCCGCACCCCGCGATCATGCAGTGTCTGCATCCCGCCGCCTCGCCCCGTCACCGTCCGGAGTGCCCCGTGCCGTGCCCGGCTCGGCCGCGACGCTCACGTCCCGAAGTCGAACCCCGCCTTCGACACGCGCGGGATCTCCTGCCCCAGCACCCGCTCGATCAGCCGCACCGTGCCGATCTCGTCCGCGCACATGAGCGTGATCGCGTCGCCGGACGTCGCCGCCCGCCCGGTGCGGCCGATGCGGTGCACGTAGTCCTCGGCCTGCTGCGGCACGTCGTAGTTCACGACGTGGGTGATGCCGGAGATGTCGAGCCCGCGCTGGGCGATGTCGGTCGCGACGAGCACCCGCACGCGGCCGTCCTTGAAGTCGGCCAGCGCCTGCTCGCGCTGCGCCTGCCCCTTGTCGGCGTGCATCGCGTGGGCCGGGATCCCGGCGTCCTCGAGGTCGCGCACCACGCGGTCGGCCCCCGCCTTGGTGCGCGTGAAGACGAGCACCGGCCCTTCGGCCGCCTCCGTGCGCAGCAACTCGGCCAGCAGCGCCGTCTTCCGCGGCCGCGGCACGGGGTACACCACGTGCCGCACCGTGCTCGCCGCCGAGGAGCGCCGCCCCACCTGCACCACGACGGGCTTGCGCAGGTACTTCCGCGCGAGCACCTCCACCTCCGGCGGCATCGTCGCGCTGAAGAGCAGCGTCTGCCGCCACGACGGCATCTGCCCCACGATCGCCTGGATCTGCGGCGCGAAGCCCATGTCGAGCATCCGGTCGGCCTCGTCGAGCACGAGGACCTCGAGGTCGTCGAAGACCACGTGCTGCTTCTCGAGGTGGTCCATCAACCGCCCCGGCGTCGCCGCGACGATGTCCACGCCGCCCGCCAGCGCCGCCTCCTGCGCCTCGTAGCCCACGCCCCCGTAGATCGGCGCCACCTCGAGTCCCGACCCGGCCGCATACTGCCGCACGTTGCCCTCGATCTGCAGGCAGAGTTCGCGCGTCGGCGAGAGGATCACCACTCGCGTGCGCCTGGGCCCCCCGAGGAGCCGGTGCAGGATCGGCAGCGTGAAGGCGGCCGTCTTGCCGGTGCCGGTCTGCGCGAGCCCCATGACGTCGCGTCCCTTGAGGATCAGCGGGATCGCCTGTGCCTGGATGGGCGTGGGTTCGGCGTACCCGAGGGCGTCGATCGCCGAGAGGAGGGGCGGCGCGAGGCCGAGGGCGGCGAAGGTGGGCACGACGGGAAGGTAGTCGGGTCGAGGCCGTCGGCACCGGCCGCGCTACGCTCGGCGCGCAGCGAGGCCCGCACCTCCCGCAAGCGACCCGGCCCGCCCCAGCCACGCCGCCAGCGCCCCCCACGTGGCGGCCGGCGCGTCCTCCTGCAGCGCGTGCCCCGCCCCGTCGAGCCAGTGCACCTCGGCCAGCGGCAGCGCGGACGCGTGCTCCACGAAGAAGCGTTCGACGTCGCGCGAGACGACCACCCGGTCGATGGAGCCCAGCAGCACCAGCGCTGGCTTGTCCGCCAGCGGTGCCAGCCGCGCGATCGGCGGTGCCTCCCAGGCAAAGTGGTGCAGCAGGTGCCGCGAGGCCTTCACGAATCCGGCGAACTGCGTCGGCGCCCAGTACTCGTCCACCTCCGCCTCGGTGAAGCCCGCGCGTGCCCCGTACGTGCGCTCCATCGAGCGGCGCACCGCCCAGCGCGGCACGACGGTGGGGCCGAGCAGCGGCACCGTCCAGTCCGGGGAGAACAGCCGCCCGGTCGCCAACCGCCGGATGCGCCCGAAGCCCGCCGGTGCCAGCATCGCCAGCGCGCGCACCCGATCGGGCTCGACGCCGGCGACGTCGCGCGAGATCGCCCCGCCCATCGAGTGACCGATCAGCACGAGGTCGTGCCAGTCCTGCCGCACCAGCAGGTCGCGCAGCGCCGCGACCATCGCCGACAGCGTGTAGCGCGCAGACTCGTCCGGCTTGTCGGAGAGCCCGTGGCCCGGCAGGTCGATCGCGACGCACCGGTGGCCCGCCGCCACCACCCGCGGCAACACGTGGCGCCACGTGAACGCCGAGCACCCCCAGCCGTGCACGAACACCAGCAGCGGTCCATGGCCCCCCGTGCTGCGCACCAAGCGGATCCGCGTACCGTCACCGAGCGCCGCCCACTCGACGGCCAGCGACGGCAGGCCCGCCGGGAACCAACGCTCGGGGGAGAGGCGCTCGCCCATGTCCGCAAGCTACTGCCGCGAGGGCGGCGGCTACATCGCCTCGATCGGCCTCCCCATCAGCCGGGCGATGAGGCCGAGCCGGAACGTCACGTCCGTCCAGCGCGCCGCCCCCTCGCCGCCTGCCTGCAGCGGGAAGAGGGCCCACGAATACGGATCGTGCCCCTTCGGCGTCGCCGTCCCCTTGTGCGGGTGCCAGATGCCATCGGCGTCGCGATCGTCGAGGAAGCGCTCGAAGAGCTTGCCCCAGTGCTCGACCCGCTTCAGATAGCCGAGCCGCGCCATCAGCTCGAGCCACGCGAGCGCGTGCGGGATGTCGGCCTCGACGGCGTTGCGGGTCGGCAGCGCATCGCCCAGCACCAGGTGCGGTTGCTCGACGAGCTTGTCGCCGACGACCTGCACCGGTTCCTGCCGCGGCATCGGCTGCTGCAGGTGCTTCGCGAGCAGTTCGAAGTGCTCGTGATGCTCGTGGCGGAAGTGCGGCATGAAGGCGAACGTCCAGAGGGCGAAGATGCTCGGGGGCGCGGCGTCGGGCGACAGCACCTGCCGGTTCCCCACCCGCACCCACGGCTTGAGCGCCAGCGGCGAGCGCAGGTACGTGCCGACGCGCGCGAGGATCCGCTGCGCCGCCCCGCGCAGGCGCGGGTCGGCTTCGTAACCGGCCTGCGCCAGGACCATCGCCGCCGCCTCGCGCACGATCTGGCGCGAGCGGCGGATGCCGTCGAGATCGGGGACCTTGCCGGCCTTGGGGGCCAGTTCGAACGCGTTCGCGGGATCCTCGTCCTCGGCGAGCAGGCGGAAGAGCAGCCGACGTGACGCCTCGATCGGCGGGGCCTCGCGGCTCCATCCGTATTCCAGCAGGCGGCGGACGGCGTGGATCGTCCCGAGTCCCTCGAACGTCGTTGCCTTCGCGGAGGGAACGGTGAGCATCGTGCCGTTCCACGTCGCGTCGGGTCGCTGGGTCAGCGCAATCTCGAGCGCTGGCCGGAATCCGTACACCAGCGATTCGAACTTGGGATGCAGATCGCCAGCCGGCCGCACTACCTCTTTTATGGCGCGGTACTGTATCGGTGCTGACGCGTGTTCCAGAAGCCAGCCGATCGGAAAAGCGACCGGCTCCGGCGGCGGCGGCGGCGGAGGTGGCGGCGGCGGGGGCGGCGGGACCACCGGCGCGTCGAGATCAATGGGAGTCGGCGTTGTCACGTCCGGCCCTCGTACTGGATGAGCATCATTCGGAGACGCCTCATGCCGCGAAGCGCCTCCTGATGCGGCGCGTCCTGCGGCTGCCCGCAAGCGGCGGCGGTGACGCAACGTTACGAGCCCTTGGCGTCCGCCGCCAGATCATGCCGTGCAACCCGTTGCATGACAAGGACTTGTACGGACTCCCTCCCGACTGGACCGCCGGTCTGTCATTTTGTGGTTGCGGGTCAGACGTCGCTCGGCCCGCTCGTCCCGCTTCTCCTGGAATCCACCATGAAGACACTCCTCGCGTCCGCGATGCTGCTCATCGCCGTTCCGATGGCCGCGCAAGCGCCCGGGAAGGCCGATCCGCACGCCAGTCACGCGGCCCCCGCCGCGCAGCCCGCCCCGTCCGGTCCGCAGGTCCCGAAGTGGATGCAGTCACTCGACATGACGCCGGCCCAACGGCAGGAGATCGCGCGAATCCACCACGACGCCCATGCTCGCATGGACGCCGCGAAGAAGCAGTGGGCGTCGAAGGGGAAGTCGCCCGACAACGATGCTGCGGCCAAGGCCGAGATGCAGACGCTGATGGACGCGGAGCATGCTGCCTTCCGCGCCGCGCTGTCCCCCGCCGTGCAACCTGCCTACGACGCCGCCCTCAAGGCCCACATGGGCGCCGAGCACGGCACCGCCGCCGGCCAGCCCGCGGGCATGAAGCACGACGGCATGAAGCACGACGGCATGAAGGCCGGTGCCGACAAGCCCAGGTGCTGCAACAAGGGCGAGTCGAAGCCGCCGACGGGCACGCGGTGACCCGACCGGCGTCGCCGGGGACCGGATGACCCCGCCTCCGGCGGCCTGCAATGAAGGGTGAGTTCCTCGACGTCGGCGGCGTGCGCCTCTACTGCCACGCCGCCGGCACGCGCGGTCACGGGCCGCCGTGGGTATTCCTCCACGGCTTCCCCACGTCGTCACGGCTTTGGGCGCCGGTCGTCAGCCGGGTACCGCCCGGCCACCGCATGCTGCTGCTCGATCTCCTGGGCTTCGGCCGCAGCGATCCCCCGGGTGGCCACGATGTCTCCGTCGCGGGCCACGCGACGCGCGTGCAACTGGTGCTCGAACGGCTCGGCGTGCGCGACGCGATCATCATCGGCCACGACATCGGGGCGCTCGTCGCGTGGCGCCTCGCCCGCGCGGCACCGGCGCGTGTGCGGGCGCTGGCGCTGCTCAGTCCCGCCGCGCGGGACGGGCCGGATCGGGCGCTGAAGCTCGGGCGGTTCGCCCGCCGTGCCCCCGCCCTGCTTCAGCGCGCCGCGTTGGGGCGGGCATTGCGCCGCGGGTGGTGGCACGACCCCGCGAACGGGCGCGCCCGGGAATCGCGCGTCCTGATGCGCGACCTCACCTCCGCCGTGCTCCAGAGACACCAGGCCGGTGTGCGGGCCAGTACGACCGACCCGATGCTCGATCCGGCGGTCCCGCCGCCCGTCCCCATGGCCGTCGCCGCAGGGGCGCACGACCCGTGGGGCGGCGCCGCTCATGCGAAACGGATCGCCGACGGAAACTCCGCCGCCACTTGCCGCATAATGGAGGAGGCAGGACACTTCCTGCCCAACGACGCCCCCGGCGACGTCGCCGCCCTGCTGCTCGAACTCCGTTCCCGATGACCGTCGCCCCCCGCGTCGAGGCCCTTCGCGCCATGGTCGCGAAGAACCCCGACAATCCCCTCGCCCACTTCGGCCTCGCCAACGAACTCATGAAGTCCGGTGACGCCGCAGCCGCCGCGGAGCATTACGCCGCCTACCTCGGCCGCTACGACGACGAGGGCAATGGATGGGGCCGGTACGCCGAGGCGCTGCTCCAGCTCGGACGCGCCGACGAGGGGCGCCGCGCCCTCGCCACCGGCACGGCGGCGGCGAAGCGCTTCGGGCACGGGGGCATGGCGAGCGAACTCGAGGCCCGCCTCGAAGAACTGGAGGACGCATGAGCCATCGATCGTGGAACCGCTTCTTGCTCGCGCTCGCCCACGCCGCGGTGCTGACCTCCGGGGCGGTCGGGCCGCTGCGTCTGGCCGCGCAGACGCCGCCCGCCGCCCCTACCGCCACCGCGGACCCGCGGCAGGAACCCTTCTTCCTCGGCCGCCGGCTCAAGCTCCGGGCACCGGTCTTCGGCCAGTTCGAGGTGATCGGCATCGTCGATTCCCTCATCGGCGACATCGTCGTGCTCGACACCATGCTGCCGCGCGAGCGGCGCGGTCTCTTCGACGGCGGGACGATCCCCGTCGAGACCTTCCGCCGCGTTCGGGTCCGTGTCGGCGACGTCAAGGAGGCCTGGGTGTCCGGAGGGGTACGGCGCGGCGCGGCCGTCATCCGCTACGCCCTCATCGGCGGGCTCGCCGGCGGCCTGCTCTTCGGCATCTCGGGGAGCCAGCAGTTCAATCCCACGTTGAGGGAGATGGGCCAGAACGCCGTGCCCGGCGCCTTCGTCGGTGGCGGCATCGGAGCCGTCGTCGGCCTCTACAATGGCCGCGAATCATGGCGGCTCGTGCCCGGCCCGTACTACCTCGATTCCCCGCCGGTAGGTCGACCTTAGGACTGGCGTGGGAACGCCGAAGGGGTTGCGCAGGTTCGTAAATTCTACGATTCGCGCAACCCCTTCGTTTTTATCGCCGTGTATTTCCAACGCCTACTCTTCGCGACCGTGCTGGTCGCCTTGCCGGAATTCCTGCCGGGACAGCAGACGATCATCAACGTGCCGAGCGTTGACCAGACGCCTCGCGGACGCTTCTTCGCCCTCCACGAGACGCAGCTGCGCACGTGGAACCCCAAGCCGTACTGGGTGAGCACCAACTTCCTCACCTACGGCCTGACCGACCGGATCGAGCTCGCCGCCACGATCTACAACATCGGCGTACCGAACAAGCCGTACCAGGCCGTGGCGCTCGGGTGGAAGACGGCGCAGCCGGTCCTCCGGTCGCAGCTGCCGGGCTGGGAGATCACCGTGGGCGCCGGCCAGATGCTGCCCGTGTCGCTCACCGGCAAGGGCGACGGGCTGTGGAACTACGCGCAGGTCGCGTGGCGCCTTCCGGTCGTGCGCACGCGGCTCATGGCGGGCCTCAGCAACGGCACGCGCAACCTGTTCGGCAAGCGGACCACCCACATGATCGCGTCGTTCGAGCAGCCGCTCGCCGGCCACTGGAACCTGCTCGGCGAATGGTGGAGCGGCACGCACGACTTCGCGGACTTCGTCCCCGGCCTGAACTACCACTGGGGCACGAACGTGGTGATCGTCGGCTACAAGGTCTCGAACATCCCGGGCTCGACCGGCGACGGGCTCATCCTCGAGTTCGGCCGCACCTTCTGACCCGGCGCACGGCGCGGCGCCGTCACGAGATCCTGCGCAGCTCTCCCGCGACGTCGAGCGCGAGCCCGATGTCGCGCGAGAGCGCGCGGGCCTCCTGCGTCGCCGACGTGACGTCCTGCACCGCGCTCTCGACGCCAGCCGACCGCAGGCGCAGCAGGTCGAGCTTGAGAGTGGTCAACAGCAGGGCGGCGCCCTCGAGCTGGTCCTGCAGGGTCGCGCGACGCCCGACGAGGTCGCGCAGCGTCTCGACCTGGCGCGCCAGAAGGCCCACGGTGCGGTCCCGTTCGGGCGCGGGTGCCGCCGCCTGCGCGGCCTTCGCGTCCGCCAGGCGGCGCTCGACGTCCGCGACGTGCGCCTCGGACACGTCGCCGCTCATGCGGTGCAGCGCCGTCGCCACCGACAGGATGCGCTCCTCGAGGTGCTGCACGGTCGGCAGGATGTCGGGCAGCAGTTGCCGGTCGGCCTCGCCGAGCTTCGCGACGGTCTCGAGGATCGTGGCGCGGTCGTGCGCGGCACGGCGCACCGCCTCGCCGTAGGGGCCGCCAAGCACGTCGGGCGGCAGCTTCCGCTGGGCGTCGGCATGCATGACCTCGTTGGCGAGCGCCGGGTTCCCGCGGCGAAAGGCGGCGCGCCAGTCGCCCCGCGCCGCGGCGGCGAACCGCAGGCCGAGTGCGCGCACGTCCACCCAGCGCCGGATGGTGCCGATGCCGGAGACGACGGTCGCCCCGACGCCGAGGACGCCGACGACCGCGAAGACGCCCCCCTTCGCGGCGACGCCGACCGCCAGCGCCGCGATGGTCCCGACGGCGAGCGCCGCGGTGGTCGCAAGCGCACGGCGGAAGCGCGTCACGCGCCGCTCCACCGCCGCCTCGCCGCCCGCCACGATCTCGGCCTCGAGTGACTGCCGCGCCTTGGCGTCGCGGCCGAGAAAGGCGTCCGTGGCGCTCACGCCGAGGCCCCGCAGCGCGGCGGCCTGCCGGATGACGGCCATGCCCCAGAAGAAGGCCGGGAACGCCACCCACAGGAACATGGGGCCGGTGAGCAGGTTGACGGCGGCCAGCCCGCTGATCGTGAAGACGTACGACCACGCGCTGCCGCGGAACCTCCGCACGCGCCACGCGATCGCGGCGGGATCATCCGGCCGCCACGGTACCGGCGAGGGGGCCATGCGCATCTCGGCGCGCAGTTCGGCGCGCACGCCGGCGCCGATCCGCAGCGCGGCGGAGGCCTCGGCGCGGGCGCGCACTTCCTCGCGCCACGCGCGCGTGGCGTCGCGCCAGGCGTCGCGCGCGGCGCGGTCGCCGCCGACCGGGTACTGCGGGAAGCGGGGCAAGGCATCGGCGGCCGCCTCCGGGAGCGCCGCGGGGGACGCGGGAGCAGGGGCGGCGGCGGCGGTGCCGGCGCCCCCGTCCTGTCCGAGCGCGGCGAGCGCATCGCGCATCGCGCGAGCGCCCGGCCAGCGGTCGTCCGGCTTCTTCGCGAGCGCGCGCTCGACGATCGCGACGAGCGCCGGCGGCGCATCGGGCCGCCGCGCCGCGGCGCTCGGCACGGGCTCCCCGACGTGCTTCAGGAGCATCGCCGGCGTGCTCGCGGCCTGGAACGGCAGCGCCCCGACGAGCATCTGCCAGCCGAGGATCCCCAGCGCGTACACGTCGCTCCGCCCGTCGAGCGCGCGCTCGCCCATCGCCTGCTCGGGGCTCATGTACGCCGGCGTCCCCACGGCGACGCCGGTCGCAGTGACCTGGTCGCCCCCCTCCATGGCGCGCGCGATGCCGAAGTCGGTCACGAGCGCGCGGCCGGTGCCGCGCTCGAGGAGGATGTTGTCCGGCTTGACGTCGCGGTGGATGACGCCCTGCGCGTGCGCGTAGCCGAGGGCGTCGGCCACCTCGCGGAGGATGCGCGCGACGTCGGCCGCGGGAAGCGGGCCCTCGCGCGCCAGCCGCCCGCCGAGGGTCTCGCCCTCGACGTGGGCCATGACGATGGACACCACGCCGGCGGTGTCGTCCACGCTGTAGATCGGCACCACGTGCGGATGCGCCAGCCGCGCGGCGGTCTGCGCCTCGCGGAGGAACCGCGCGCGCACCTCGGGGCGGAAGGCGACGTCCGGCGGCAGCACCTTGATCGCGACCGGCCGGTCGAGCCGCACGTCGCGGCCGAGATAGACGACCGACAGGGCCCCGCGGCCCAACTCGCGGACCACGTCGTAGCGGTCGCCGATCGCCGCGACGACGCGATCGCGGAGGAGCGGATCGGTCATCGGCGGCGCTAGCCGCGGCGTGGGCCGCGGTTTGCGCCGCGATCCACGGTCGCCTGCGCCGCGAGGATGCCGTCCACGTCGCGGGCGAGCTCGGCGGCCTGCTCGGCCACGAGCGTGATGTGCTGCGGGGTCTGGGTCCCCGTCTTCAGACGCAGGATGTCGAACCGCAGGTTCTGCAGCGCCACGCGGCAGCTCTCGAGCCGCTGCCCCGCCTGCTCGGCCTGTGACGTCGCGTCCGCGAGGCCACGCCGCTGGCGCCGCAGTACGGCCAGCCGCCGCACGCGCTCCTCGCTGGCCCGTCCCTCGAGCGGGTTGGCCTGGGACTCGAGCAGCGCGACCTCGGTGTCGAGCGCCGCGAGCGCCCCGGGCGAGGCGACCCGCTCGAGCCGCTCGAGCGCACCGGCGAGCTGCTGCACCTTGTCGGCCAGCTGCGCCGCCGTGGCGGTGACGTCGTTGAGGCCGCTCCGCAGGTCGGGAGGCAGGTCGCGCACGAGCCGCGTGATCTCGTCGCGGTCGGCGGCGGCCTGGCGCGCGGCGATCGCGCGATCCCCGGTGAGGCCCACCGGGGCCGGGAGCGCGGGGGTACCGGCGACCGGCGAGAGGGGGGTGAGTTTCCCCGCGGCGGGCCGCACCAGCTGCGCGTCCCGGCGGCGACGCTCGCGCAGGACGGCGCGCTTGTCGGGATCGAAGAAGGCCGCCACGGTGTCCCAGAGCCCCGCGACGACGTCGGACAGCAGCCGGTCGCGCGGCTCGCGCAGCACGTCCCGCCAATCGTAGCCGTCGGACCAGATCTTCGCGTAGCCGAAGGCGATCCCGATGCCCCAGAACGCGGGGATGAACAGCAGGTCCGGGCCGCCGAAGAGTCGGATGAACAACGTCACGACGAGCACCGACGCCCACGGCGCGAGCTTCCGGCGGAAGGCCTCGACGGGGGGCGCGTACCACCGCTGCAACTCCTCGGCGGTCGGGAGGTGCGCGTCGTAGGACGCGAGGCCGGGGGGCTGGCCCGCCGGGCCGCGCTCGACGGAGGTCCGCGGCCGGGCCGATCCCATGCCGCCGTCGCCCGTGCCCGGCCGGCCGGGCGCCGTCGGCTGCCCGGCCGAACCCGACCAGCTCGGCAGCGGCGGCAGCATCCCGGCGCGATTCGTGCCAGCACCGCCGGGGCGGACCTGCTGCCCGGTGCGCGCGGGCATCCCCTTGCCGTCGAGGACCGCGATGAAGGCCTGCGCGTCGGGGAAGCGGTTCGCCGGGTCCTTCTCGAGACACAGGTTGATGGCCTGCGCGAGGTCGTCGGGAACGTCGGCGCGCAGCTCCTCCACCGGCAGCGGTCGCTCCGAGAGGTGCTTGACGAGCAGCGCCGGCGTCGTGTTGGCCTCGAACGGGAGTCGGCCAGCGAGCATCTGGAATCCGAGCACCCCGAGCGCGTACAGGTCGGAGCGGCCGTCAACCTCGCGGTCGCCGGCGCACTGCTCGGGGGACATGTACGCCGGCGTGCCGATGGCGACCCCGGTGGCGGTCAGGCGCGCGTCTCCGCCGTCGGTGATGGCCCGCGCGATGCCGAAGTCGGTGACCAGCGCGCGCTGCTCGTCCTTGGTGAGCAGCACGTTGTCGGGCTTGATGTCGCGGTGGATCACGCCGCGCCCGTGCGCGTAGGCGAGCGCGTCGGCCACCTCGCGGAGGATACGGCGGGCCTCGTCCGGGGGCGCCGGGCCGCGCGTCGCCAGCCGCACGGCGAGGTTCTCGCCGTCCACGTACTGCATGACGAAGAAGACCAGCCCCTCGCGCTCGTCCACGCTGTAGATCGGGACGATGTGCGGATGGCTCAGCTGCGCCGCCGTCTCGGCCTCCTTGAGGAAGCGCGACCGGATCTCGAGCCGGAAGGCGAGTTCGGGCGGCAGCAGCTTGATCGCGACCGTCCGCTTGAGCCGCGTGTCCTTCGCGCGGAAGACGATGCCCATGCCGCCGCGGCCGATCTCGCGATCGATCTCGTACGAACCGGCGAGGACGCGCTCGACCAACGCGCGCAGGTCGGCGTCGGCCGGCTGGGAGGAGTCGGGCACGGGTGGGATCGTCGGGAACGGCAGGAGTTGCGGCAAGGTAGCACAGGTGTCAGGCAGCCGCAGGACGGTCCGCCGGTCCGGCAGTCCCTACGTCACCACGGCGGCCGGAAGTTGCAGCTCCCGCCGTTTGGGCGTATCTCCGTGAGCACGGGAGGTGCATCCGGTTGGAGGTCCACCCAGGATGCGACACACATGACTTCGACTCGCCAGACGCTTCCCGTGCTGCCCCTGCGCGGCACGGTCATCTTCCCCGGCCTGACGGCCCCCATTTCGGCGGGCCGTCCGGGAACCCTGCGGGCGATCGAGGCCGCCCTGAAGGGGGATCGGCTCGTCTTCGCCGTCGCCCAGCGCGACCACGCCGAGGAGGCGACCCCCGACATCCTCTACCAGATGGGGGTGATCGCGCGCATCGGGCAGGTCCAGCGCGGCCTGGGCGGCGTCCAGTTGCTGCTCCAGGGCGAGCAGCGCGCCACCGCCCTGCAGTACGCCTCGGTGGACGGGCACCTGAGCGCGGTCGTCGTGGCGGCCGAGGAGATGCTCCCGGTCAACCCGAAGGACCCCGCGTTCGTGGCCCTCGAGAAGGAAGCGCGCTTGCAGGCGAGCGAGCTCGGCGAGAAGCGCGGCCTCCCCGAGGAGGTCGTGCACCAGGTGCTCGACTCGGTCACCGAGCCGGGTCGCTTCGCCGACCTTGTCGCGGGCTACATCGAGCTGCCGGTGCCGGAGAAGCAGGGCCTGCTCGAGACGCTCGCCGTCGAGGACCGGCTCCGCCGCGTGCTGGTGCAGGTGCAGCGGCAGATCGGCATGCTCGAGGCGCAGGAGGAGATCAAGTCGCAGGTCCAGGAGGAGCTGGGCGAGCGGCAGCGCGAGATGTTCCTCCGCGAGCAGCTCAAGGCGATCCAGAAGGAGCTGGGCGAGGAGGACTCGTCGAAGGAGATCGAGGAGCTGCGCGCCAAGCTCGAGGCACTGCCGCTCAACAAGGAGGCGCGGGCGGAGGTCAGCCGCGAGCTCGCGCGCCTCGAGCGCTCGGGCCGCGAGTCCATGGAGGCGCAGGTGATCCGCACGTACCTCGAGTGGATCGCCGAGCTCCCGT
Source organism: Gemmatimonadota bacterium (assembly GCA_021298835.1). Lineage (GTDB taxonomy): Bacteria > Gemmatimonadota > Gemmatimonadetes > Gemmatimonadales > Gemmatimonadaceae > JAJTHG01. The sequence continues at coordinate 30,614 of JAJTHG010000040.1, read as the reverse complement.
GGGGGCAGCGGTCGGACGACCAGCTCGAGCTCAACCGCGCGATCGGCATCCTCGACGACGACCACTACGGCCTCGGCGACGTGAAGGACCGCGTCCTCGAGTTCCTCGCCGTCCGCCAGCTCAAGGCGCAGCAGCTCGCCGACGAGCTCTCCCGCACGGGGGAACTCCCCGCGGTGGCGGTGCGCAGCACCGAGGCGCACGACGCCCGCAAGGACACCGGGCTCGCCGACGCCAAGATCACCGACGCGAAGGAGGCGAAGTCGCGCGCGATGGCCAAGGGGCCGATCCTGCTCTTCGTCGGCCCGCCGGGCGTGGGCAAGACCTCCATCGCCAAGTCGATCGCCAAGGCGCTTGGCCGCGAGTACGTGCGCATCGCCCTCGGTGGCGCGCGCGACGAGGCCGACATCCGCGGCCACCGGCGCACCTACGTCGGCGCGATGCCCGGCCGCATCATCGCCGGCCTCAAGCAGGCGCAGACCCGAAACCCCGTCTTCCTGCTCGACGAGGTGGACAAGCTCGGCGTCTCCTTCCAGGGCGACCCATCGAGCGCGCTCCTCGAGGTGCTCGACCCCGCGCAGAACGACACGTTCACCGACCACTACCTCAACGTGCCGTTCGACCTCAGCGAGGTGCTCTTCATCGCCACGGCCAACTTCATCCAGAACATCCCCGGCCCCCTCCTCGACCGCATGGAGGTCGTGGACTTCGCCGGCTACACCGAGCGAGAGAAGCTCGAGATCGCCAGGCGGTACATCGTCCCGCGCCAGCTCGACGAGAGCGGCCTCGGCGACAAGCACGTCACGTTCACCGACGAGGCGCTGCAGGCGGTGATCGCCCGCTACACGCGCGAGAGCGGCGTGCGCCAGCTCGAGCGGCAGGTCGGGGCCGTCGCGCGCAAGGTGGCGCGGCGCGTCGCCACCGGGCACGCCAACACGACCATCGAGGACGGCGTCATCGACGCCGACGAGGTGCGCGAGCTCCTCGGTCGCCCCAGGGTGCACCCGGAGCGCGCCGCCAAGGTCAGCGAGACGGGCGTCGCCACCGGCATGTACTACACGCCGGCCGGCGGCGACATCATGTTCGTCGAGGCCGCCGTCCGCCGCCTCGGCGGCACCCCGCCGAGCGAGGGAGAGCGCACCCAGGTCAGCGGCATGGGCAACGTGTCGCTCATCCTCACCGGGCAGCTCGGCGACGTCATGAAGGAGTCGGCGCGCGCCGCGCTCACCTACGCGACGACCCACGCCGAGGCCCTGCACATCACGCGCGACAAGCTCGGCGCCGTCGAGGTGCACGTGCACGTGCCCGCCGGCGCGATCCCCAAGGACGGACCGAGCGCGGGCGTGACCATGGCGACGGCGCTCGTGAGCGCGATGTCCAACCGCCCGGTGCGCAAGGACGTCGCAATGACGGGTGAGATCACCCTCCGCGGCCGCGTGCTGCCGATCGGCGGCGTCAAGGAGAAGGTCCTCGGGGCCCACCGCGCGGGGAGCACGACCATCATCCTCCCCAAGGACAACGAGGCCGACATGGAGGACGTGCCGGCGGAGGTGCGCGAGCAGCTCACCTTCCACCTCGCCGAGACGCTCGACCAGGTGCTGGCGGTGGCGCTGGAGCCGGTGGAGGCGCCGGACCTCGAGGACGCCCTGACGACCGTCGGGGCCTGACCCCTGCCCGGCCCGGGGGCCGCCCGGCGCGGGCTCACCTGCGCCGGGCAGCCGGGTGGGCCCGGAACCGCCCCCGGCGTCGCGCCGTAGAACGGCGGACCCGGCGGGCTGCTGGACCCCCGCGGCCACCGCCCGTAGCTTCGACCGATCCGTGTCTCCCTCAAGCGCGCCGTCGGACCTCCGCGAACAACTGCAGGAGGCGCTGGGATCCGGCTACCGGATCGAACGCGAACTCGGTGGCGGGGGCATGTCCCGCGTCTTCCTGACGCGCGACCTGTCGCTCGACCGGCCGGTGGTGGTGAAGGTGCTTCCCCCCGACCTCACCGGCGTCAGCGTCGAGCGCTTCAAGCGCGAGATCTCGGTCGCCGCCCGGCTGCAGCACCCGCACATCGTGCCGCTGCTCGCCGCAGGGGAGATGCGGGGCCTGCCGTACTACACGATGCCGTTCGTCGTCGGCGAGTCGCTGCGGCATCACCTGGCGGCCAGCGGCCCGCTCCCGGTGGGCGAGGCGACGCGGCTCCTGCGCGACGTCGCCAGCGCGCTGGCGCACGCGCACCGCGAGGGCGTCGTGCATCGCGACATCAAGCCCGACAACATCATGCTCGCCGGCGGCACCGCCACCGTGCTCGACTTCGGCGTCGCCAAGGCCGTGCGCGATGCCGCCGGCGGCGGCGCGGCGGGTCACAGCGGGCTGACGTCGCTCGGCATCGCCCTCGGTACGCCGGCGTACATGGCGCCCGAGCAGGCGGCCGCCGACCCGAACGTGGACCACCGCGCCGACCTCTATGCCTTCGGCGTGCTCGCCTACGAGATGCTCGCCGGCCGCACGCCGTTCGGGCATCGGCCGGCGCAGGAACTGCTCGTCGCCCACCTCACCGAGGTGCCGGTCCCGCTCGCCGAGGTGCGCGAGGACGTGCCCGAGGCGCTGCACGACCTCGTCATGGGCTGCCTGCGCAAGAAGCCCGCGGAGCGGCCGCGCTCCGCCGACGCCCTCGTGGCCGCGCTCGACGCTCTTGGCTCCGGGGCAGCGGCAAATGTCCGCACCCCGCGCTGGCTCACCCCGTCGGGGACGGACGCCCCCGGTGCCGGGCGCCGCGCGATCGGCACCTACGTGGTGGGAGCCGTCGTCTCCGCCGTGCTGGCCAAGGTGGCCGAGCGCGTGGTGGGGCTCCCCGACTGGGTGTTCCACGGCGCGCTCATGCTCCTCGCGGCCGGCCTGCTGCTCGTGCTCGCCACCGCCGTCGCGTCGTCGCGCCGGCGGCGGGCCGGCGTGCCGTCGCGCCCGGGCGCGACCGCCACGCTCACCTGGCGGCGCGCCGCGTACGCCTGCGGCACCGCCCTCGGCCTGTACTCGCTCCTCGTCTCCGGCTGGATGGTGCTCCGGGCGATCGGGGTCGGGCCCGGGGCCACGCTCCTCGCGGCCGGCGTCATCAAGGACCGGGCGCGGATCGTCGTCACCGACTTCCGCGCCGCCGGCAACGACTCGCTGCTGGGCTCCGTCGTCACCGAGGCGCTCCGCACCGATCTGAGCCAGTCGAAGGTCGTCTCGCTTGTGCAGACCACTACCGTGCAGCAGGCCCTCCGCCGCATGCAGCGCCCGACCGAGCAGAAACTCGACCTCGCCTCCGCCCGCGACGTCGCGCTGCGCGAGGGGGCAGCGGCGGTGCTCGACGGGGACGTCACGCCGATCGGGACCGGCGTCCTGCTCGTCGCCCGACTGGTCAGCGCGGAGGACGGATCGGTGCTGGCGGCCTTTCGCGCCAGCGCGTCCGACGCCGACGGCGTGATCCCCGCCATCAACACCCTGTCGCGCGACATCCGCGGGAAGATCGGCGAGTCGCTGCGCGACATCCGCGCCGAACCCCCGCTCGACGAGGTCACCACCGCGTCGCTCCCCGCGCTCCGGAAGTACGCGGAGGGCGTGCGCATGATCGAGGTAGCCGGCGACATGCGGCGCGGCATGACCCTCCTCGAGGAGGCGGTCACCCTCGACTCGACCTTCGCGATGGCCTATCGCAAGCTTGGCGTCACGCTCGGCAACCTCGGGACGGAGCCGGCCAAGGCGCGCCGCATGCTCGAGCGGGCCTACGCCTTCCGCGACAAGCTGCCGCCCGTCGAGCGCGGCCTCGCCGAGGCCAGCTGGTACATGTCGGCCGAGGGGGAGGGCGTCAAGGCGCAGGCGGCGCTCGACGGCGTGCTCGCCATCGACCCCGACAACCGCACCGCGCTCATCAACTCGTCGGTGCTCGCGCTGGAGCGGCGCGAGTTCCCGCGCGCCGAGTCGCTGCTCGTGCGCGCGGTGCGCAGCGACTCGTCGCGCTCGCAGCCCTACGCGAACCTCCTGCTCGCGCAGTTCGCGATGGGCCGCACGGCCGACGCCCGCCGCACGATCGAGGCGGTGCGCCGCCGCTTCCCGGAGAACCGGCAGATGGAGGTCACGGCGGCGTCGCTCGACGCCGCCGTGGGGCGCTACGACAGCGCGGCCGCCCGCTTCACCGCGCTCGCCCGTCGCGGCCCCGGCGAGGCGGGCGGCACCGACGACGCGGCCAGCGGCGAGTTCGGCCTCGCCGCGATCGCGCTGGTCGAGGGCCGGCTGCGCGCGGCGTCCCCCCACTTCGTCGCCGGTAACCGGCTCCGGGCGGCGGCCGGCACCCCGGTGTCGCCGCTGCGGCAGCCGGTGCTCGAGGCCTTCTTCGACGCCTTCTTCCGCGGCCAGCCCGGCCAGGCCCGGCGCCGCATCGACGCCGTCGCCACGCGCGCTGCGCTCGCGAAGCTACCGGTGGACCAGCGGCTCTACTTCGACCTCGCCGCCGTCCACGCGCTGGCCGGACGCCCCGAGCAGGCGCGGATGCTCGTGGCGGAGGCCGACACGGCCGCCCGCGACCTGCAGGACGCCGCGTGGCGCTCGGAGCGCGAGTCGGCGCTCGGCGAGATCCTGCTCGCCGAGGGCAAGCCGCGCGACGCGATCCGCGCGTTCCAGCGGGCCGACAGCGGGGCGTGCCGCATCTGCATCCTGCCGCGACTGGGCGCGGCGTACGACCTCGCGGGTGATCGCGATTCGGCGATCGCCGTCTTCGAGCGCTACCGCACGACCCCCGACCTCTACCGCCTCAGCACCGACGCGAACTACCTCGCCGGCATCCAGAAGCGGCTCGGTGAGCTCTACGAGGCGCGCGGCGACAAGGCGCGCGCCCTCGCCGCCTACGAACAGTTCGTCACCCTCTGGCGCGCGGCCGACCCGGAGCTGCAGCCGGCGGTGCAGCAGGTGCGGCAGCGGATCCAGATGCTCCGGACGCAGGTGAAGGCGTAGCGATCGCCGGGCGCGCCGGCCCATAGGGCCCCAGCGGGAACGGCGGCGGCGCAAAGAACGCGGTCTCGCGATCCGGCACCCAGAGGTAGCGGCGCCACTGGGCGACCCGCACCGCGGGCGGCTCCGTCCCCGGCAGGAAGAACTCCGTGTAGCGACGCTCCGGCGGCGTGGTGCTGTCGGCCGGCAGCCCGGTCAGGCGATCGAGTTCCCCCGGCACCAGTTCGTCGAGCATGGACCACCCCTGCGTTCCGTGCGAGGCGTACCACGCGCCCAGCGTGCGGCCCACCACGGGGGCGGCGAGTGTCCCGCCCTGGACGCCGCTGCCGAGGGGCCGCGGCCGGTCGAACCCGAGCCAGGCCCCGATGACGAGGTCGGGCGTCATCCCGACGAACCAGACGTCGGAGTTGTCGTCGGTCGTGCCGGTCTTGCCGGCCAGCGGCACGCCGGGCCGGAGCCAGCGCCGGATCCCCGCGGCAGTGCCCCGTTCGACCGGCTCGCGCAGCAGGTCGCGCGCGAGGAACGCCACGCGGGGGTCGAGGGCCGCCACCGGGGCCGGCCGCGGCTGGCCCCAGACGACCCGCCCGCGCGCATCCTCGATGCGCACGACGAGCCGCGGCTCGATGCTCACACCCAGGTTGTTGATCGTGGCGTAGGCCTGCACGAGGTCGAGGGGCTGGAGGACGCTGGCCCCGAGCGCGCTCGCCGGATAGGGCGCCACCGGCGCGTCGATGCCGAGGCGCTGGGCCAGCTGCACCACGCTGTCCGCGCCGGCCGCGAGGAAGAGCTGCACCGCCACCGGGTTGCGCGACTTCCCCAGCGCCTCGCGCAGCGGGAGGTAGCCCAGGAACTCGCCATCGGCGTTCTTCGGCTTGTACGTGGTGCCGTTGTCCAGCTCCAGTGCGATCGCCGTGTCGGCGACCATCGCGTTCGGCGGGAGTCCCTGCGCGAGTGCGGCGGCGTACACGACGGGCTTGAAGGCCGAGCCCGGCTGGCGGAGGCCGTCCACCGCACGGTTGAACGGCCCCTCGCGGAAGTCGCGGCCGCCGACGAGCGCGCGGACGTCCCCCGAACCCGCCTCGAGCGCCACCAGCGCGGCCTGCAGGTAGTTGAAGATCCCCTTCGCGTGGTTCGCCTTCGTCGGGTAGCGCCACGTCGGGCGACGCTCCAGGTCGGTGGTGACGGCGTCCACCGCTTCGTTCGCGGCGCGCTGCAGGCCGGGGTCGATCGTGGTGAAGATGCGGTACCCCCCGTCGACGACGGGCACGCCGGCACGCTCGGCCATCTTGCGCGCGAGGTCGGCGACGTACGGGGCGCTCAGCGCCCCGCCGGTGGGCGGGGCGGTCTCCACCGGCTGCTCCTTCGCCCCTTGCGCCTGCACCTCGCTGACGAGCCCCTGATCGGCCATGAGTCCGAGGATGACGTCGCGACGTTGGCGGGCGCGGGCGGGATGGCGGATCGGGTCATAGAGCGCCGGCCCCTTGGGGAGCGCTGCGAGCGTCGCCGCCTCGGCCAGCGTGAGCCGCGCAGCGGGCTTGCCGAAATAGAGCCGCGCGGCCGCCTCGATGCCGTAGGCGCCGCGCCCGAAGGCGATCGTGTTGAGGTACGCCTCGAGGATCTGCTCCTTCGTGTAGTGCTTCTCCATCTCGCGCGCCGCCGCCTGCTCGCGGAGCTTGCGCCCGATGCTCTTGTCGCGCCGGTCGACGACGTCGGGATGGAGGTTGCCGACGAGCTGCTGCGTGATCGTGCTCGCCCCGCCGCGCTTGTCGCCGAGAAGCTTCCCCTTGATCGCCCCGGCCACGCCCACGAGGTCCACGCCGTCGTGCTCGTAGAAGCGCTTGTCCTCGACGGCGACGAAGGCGGCCGGCACGTGGCGCGGCAGCGACTTGAGCGACACGTTCTGCCGCCACGCGCGCCCGATCTGGCCGATGAGGGTCCCGTCGCGCGCAAGGACCAGGGTTGCCTGCGGGAGCGACGGGATCGTCCACGGTTCGCCGGTCGAAGGCCGCGTCGGCGCCGGCTGCGCCACGCCGGCCGCCGGCGTGACGCCCGCCAGAGCGGACAGCGCGACGGCGAGCAGCCGCGCGCGGCGGGGACGCGACGCACGCCAGTCGCGGCGCGGACGCGACGCACGCCAGTGCGGAGGGACGAGCCGGGGAGCCATAGCCCCGGAAGATACCCGGACGGCGCGCCCGAAGTCGCCACCGTCGTGGCGCGTTCCAGAAACCCCGGAGGGCACCGGCGCGTACGATCACGTGTCCTCACCCCGCTTCCCATGTTCGGCTTCCTGATCACGCTCGGTATCGGCTTCGGCCTCTGGGTCGGGCACAACGCGATCCGCGACTACGTCGCGCGCCGCCTCCGCTTCGTGGACGCCATTCACAAGCCGTACGTCCCGTTCGTCGCGGGCGGCGTGGCGACCGTGCTCGCCCTGCCGATCACGGCCCTGCTGCCGGTCCTGGGCGCCGGGACGGCGGTCGGCGTAGGGCTCGCGGTGGGGTTCGGCGTGCTCAACGGCGCCCGCGCGGTGCGGCGGTACCTCCCGCGCTGACCCCGGCGGGGCGAGCTTTCGGGGGATGCCCCGCCCTCTGACCGTCGCCGTCGCGCAGTTCCGCCCGCGCAAGGGCGACTACGCCGCCAACCTCGCCCGGATCGGCGAGGCGTTCGCCGCCGCCGACGCTGCGGCGGAGCGTCCGCAACTGCTCGTCTTCCCGGAGACGATCACGAGCGGCTACTTCCTCGAGGGCGGGACTCGCGACGTCGCGGTCACCGCCGGCCGGCTCGCCCGCGACCTCGACGCGCAGTACCGCGCCCGCGTGCGCGCACCGCGCACGCTCGACGTCGTGGTGGGTTTCTACGAGCGCTGGCGCGACGCCCTGCACAACTCGGCCCTCGTCGTCCGCGTCGGCGGACGCGTCGGCGGACGCGACGGCGGACGCGACGGCGGCGCGGTGCTGCACGTGCACCGCAAGAACTTCCTCCCCACCTACGGCCTTTTCGACGAGGAGCGCTTCGTCGAGCGCGGCACCGAGCTCTCGGCGTTCGACGCCGGCTGGGGACGGGCGGCGGTGCTGGTGTGCGAGGACGCGTGGCATTCGCTCTCGGCTACCGTGGCGGCGCTCGACGGTGCGCAGGTGATCTGCGTGCTCGCGGCCGCGCCCGGCCGTGGCGTCTGGCCGCGCCCGGGTACCCCGGAGGGCCCGGCATCCCACGCGCGGTGGGAGCGACTCCTGTGCGAGCTGGCCGACGAGCACGGCGTGTTCGTATGCTTCGCCAACCTCGCGGGCACCGAAGGAGGCAAGCAGTTCCCGGGCGGCTCGCTGGTCATCGGGCCGCGCGGCGACGTGCGGGCCCGCGCCCCGCTGTGGGACGACGCGATCACCGTCGCGACGCTCGACCTCGACGACGCCCACCGCGCGCGGGCCGACCAGCCGCTCCTCGCCGACCTGCGGGTACAGCTCCCGCACCTCGAGCGCGCGATGCGGCTCGCGCAGGAGGGGCCGCGGCCACGGCCGGCGTTCGACGACGACGGACCGCCTCCACCCGCCCGCCCTGCGGTGGGCGCCACGCCATCAACGGCGGCGCACGGCTTCGTGCTGACGCAGGCGCCGCTCGCCACCCACGGCGGACCGCCGCCGCTCGACCTCGACCTGCCGCTCGTCGAGGCGATGCTGGTGAACTTCCTCCGCGACGAGTTCGCACGGCGCGGCTTCACGCGCGCTGTGGTGGGGCTCTCGGGCGGCGTGGACTCGGCGGTGACGGCCGCGCTCGCCGCACGGGCGCTGGGCCCCGCGAACGTGCTCGCCGTGCGCATGCCGTACCGCACCTCGAGCCCCGACTCGCTCGCCCACGCGCAGTTGGTGATCGACGCCTTCGGGCTCGACCACCGGACGCTCGATATCAGCGCGGCGGTCGACGGGTACCTCGCCCACGAGCCCGACGCCGACGGGACGCGCCGCGGGAACGTCATGGCCCGGCAGCGGATGATCGTGCTCTTCGACCTCGCCGCCAAGCACCGGGCGCTCCCGGTGGGCACGGGGAACAAGAGCGAGCGGCTGTTCGGGTACTTCACGTGGCATGCCGACGACTCGCCGCCTGTCAATCCGCTGGGCGACCTGTTCAAGACGCAGGTGTGGGCGCTCGCCGCGCACCTGGGCGTTCCCGACGCGGTGGTGTCCAAGGCGCCGAGCGCCGACCTCGTGCAGGGGCAGACGGACGAGGGCGACTTCGGGATCTCCTACGCGAAGGCCGACGTCCTCCTGCACTGGATGCTGCATGGCTTCGACGACGCCGCCCTGGTGGCGCGCGGCTTCCCCGCCGACGAGGTCGCGCTCGTGCGGCGGCGGCTCGACGGCACCCACTGGAAGCGCAAGCTGCCCACGGTCGCGATGATCTCCGGCACGGCGATCGGCGAGTCGTACCTGCGGCCGGTGGACTACTGAGCCGATGCCGTTCGGCTCGTCTGAGGCGGGGCTCTACCTTCGGCTGGGCCTGTCGCACATCGCCGATCTGCGGGGGTACGATCACCTCGTGTTCGTCGCGGCGCTGACGGTGGCGTACCCGGCATCGGCGTGGCGGCGGCTGCTCGTGCTCGTCACCGCATTCACGGTGGGGCACTCGGTGACGCTCGCGCTGGCGACGACCGGCGCGCTGCGGGTGCCGACGGTGTGGATCGAGGCGGCGATCCCGGCGACGATCGCGGCGACGGCCGGGCTCACCCTGTGGCGGTCGCGCGCGGCATCGGTCGATGAAGCGGGGAGCGCGATGACCGGCCGCTACCTGCTCGCCGCCGGGTTCGGGCTGGTCCACGGGCTGGGCTTCTCGAACTACCTCCGATCGCTCCTTGGCGGCGAGGAGTCGCTGCTGTGGCCGCTGCTGGCGTTCAATGCCGGGCTCGAGGTGGGACAGGTGATGATCGTCGCAGCGGTGATGGGGCTTGGCGCGTTGGCGGTGCGTGGCGGCGGGGTGCCCGAGCGACGCTGGGTGCAGGGCGTGTCGATGGCGGCACTGCTGGTCGCGGTGCCGATGGTGGTGCAACGGACGCTGGCGGCGATGGCGCCGCCGGCCTGACCTTCGAACGGAGCACGGAGATGACGCAGGTCCGATGGCAGCTGGTCGTGACAGCGCTCGCGCTGGGCGCGGCGCCGACGTGGACGCCTCTCGCCGGGCAGCAGTGGCTCAATGCGCCCCCCAATCCCAGGACCAACCAGTCGAGCTTCCGGCCGATCGACGAGTGGCCGGATCCCTCCGACGCCCGGCTCGCCAGCGGCGCGCCCGGCCCCAAGTACTGGCAGCAGCGCGTGGACTACGTCATCCGCACGACGCTCGACACCGTCGCGCACCGCGTGACCGGCAGCGAGCGCGTGAGCTACCACAACAACTCGCCGGACAAGCTCACGTACCTCTGGTTCCAGCTCGACCAGAACATCGAGGCCTCGGACAGTCGCGCCAACCTCTCGGCGGGGGCGCTGCCGAAGAACATCCCGGCCGGGGCGCGTCGCTTCCTGCTGGCCGAGGAGACGGGCGGCTACGCGATCGGCGGGGTGCGGGTCATCGTCCGCGGGCCCGGCGGCAAGGTGACGGTGCGCCCGGCGCAGTATCTGGTCAACGGCACGGTGATGCGGGTGAACCTGCCGGACACGTTGCGCACCGGCGGCACGGCGCAGGTGGAGATCGACTGGTCGTTCACGGTGCCCGAAGGGGGCCGGAACGGGCGCGGCGCCAAGGAGAAGGTGAAGGACGGCTGGCTCTACGAGGTGGCGCAGTGGTTCCCGCGCGCGTCGGTGTACGACGACATCTCCGGCTGGCAGACCGACCAGTTCATGGGTCAGGGCGAGTTCTACCTGAACTTCGGCAACTACGACGTCTCCATCACCGTGCCGCGGAACCACATCGTGGACGCGACCGGGGTGCTGCAGAACCCGCAGCAGGTGCTGACGACGACGCAGCGCCAGCGGCTGGCGCAGGCGATGGCGGCGGACAAGCCGGTGTTCATCGTACGCCCTGACGAAGTGATGAGCCCTGCGGCGCGGCCCGCCGGCGACGGCCCCCTCACGTGGCGGTTCACGGCCGAGAATGTGCGGGATTTCGCGTGGGTGTCGAGCAAGACCTACGTGTGGGATGCGATGGGGTACCGGTATCCGGGCGAGACGCGGACGATCGCGTTGCATTCGCTGTATCCGCGCGACGCGATGCCACTCTGGGATTCGGTGTCCACCAAGGCGATCGCGCAGACGATGACCACCTATGGGCGCATGGCCTTCCGATATCCGTACCCCAAGGCGGTGAACGTGCACGGGCCGGTCTTCGGGATGGAGTACCCGATGATCGCCTTCTGCGGCGCGCGGCCGAACAACGGCCAGGTGACCGATGCGCTCGCGCGGGCACTGATCTCGGTGACGATCCACGAGGTGGGGCACAACTGGTTCCCGATGATCGTCGCGTCGGACGAGCGGAAGTGGACGTGGATGGACGAGGGGGTCAATTCCTTCCTGCAGTACTACGCCGAGAAGGACTGGGACCCGAACTACCCCACGCGCCGCGGCCCGGCGAAGAACATCGTGAACTACATGCGGAACCCGGACCAGGCGCCGCTGATGACCGAGTCGGACCTCATTCACGCCGCGTTCGGCGACAACGGCTATTCCAAGCCGGCGGCGGGGCTCGTGATGCTGCGCGAGCAGGTGCTCGGACCGGAGCGCTTCGATCAGGCCTTCCGCGAGTACTCGCAGCGATGGGCGTTCAAGCATCCGCAGCCGTTCGACTTCTTCCGCTCGCTCGACGACGGCGCCGGCGAGCTGCTCAACTGGTTCTGGCGCGGCTGGTTCTACACGACGTACGCCAACGATCAGGCCGTGACGGGGGTCGAGCGGCAGTCGGCGGATTCGCTGGTCGGCACCAGTGCCCGCGGCTCGGGATACTGGCGGGTGACGGTCGAGAACAAGGGCGGGCTGGTGATGCCGCTGCACCTCGAGATCACGTACGACGACGGCACGAGCGAAGTGCGCAGGCTGCCCGTGGACGTGTGGCGGAAGAACGAGAAACGCTTCACCTACGGCTTCTTCTCGAACAAGTCGGTGACCGCGGTGACCGCGGACCCGGGGGAGGTCTTCGCCGACGTGGACCGCGGCAACAACACCTGGGGGACGAAGCCGGCGCCCAAGGTGGTGCCGTGATGCCCGGCGTCGTGGCGGCCTGGGCGATGGTGGCACTGACGGCGGGGCTCGCGGCCCCCGGCGTCGCGCCCCGCGCTGCGGCCGGCACGGCGCCCCGGGCGGCCCACGACGTCCACGTGTGCCATACGCGGCTGGTGCAGGACGCGCGGCAGGTGCTGCTGCGCGTCCGGTGCTTCCGCGACGATCTCGACAGTGCGCTCGTGCTGGCCACCGGCCGACGCGACCGCGCAGTGGGCCGCGGCGCGGCGGCGGACAGCGCCCTGCTGCGCTACGTCGCTGAACGGTTGACCGTGCGGGTGAACGGGCGCGTGGTGACGCCGGTGCTCACCGGTGCCGGTACGGACCCGGACCCGTCGGGGGAGCCGGCGTGGTGGCTGCTGCTCACCTACGACGCCGGGGCGCCCGTCAACGCGGTGGCCGTGCGGCAGGGATTGCTGCTGGAGGTGTTCGCCACGCAGCAGAACCTGGTGCAGGCGATGCGGGCGCGGGACGAGGCGCGGGCCGCGCTCTACTTCACGCGCGGCGAGGACCGCGAGGTCGCGGTGGTCTTCGCGAAGTAGCCGCGGCCCGTCAGAGGGCCGACCACGTGTGCACCGGCTCCCCCGTCGCGGCGCGGGCGGCGTACTCGCGCACCAGCGTCGGAAGCACCTGGGCCTCGGCGACCGTCTCGCGCAGCCGCAGCAGGGCCGCCCGCTGCCACCGCGCCCCCGTCCGCCGCGCGGCGAGCCGGCCGGCGATGACCGCGAGCAGCTCGCCCGCCTCGTCGTCGTCCACGCCGAGCCGACGCAGCCCGTCGGCCGCTACCGGCAGGAGCTTCTCCGCGAGCTCGACGACGTCACGCTCGCGCGGGGCCGGGCCCGCCCTGGTGGGCCAGAGGAGCCGGGCGTCGAGGCCGTCGCGGGCGGCGCGGTAGAAGCTCGTGTCGCACATCAGGAACGGGCAGCCGCACAGGCGTTCCTCGATGCCGTCGCGCATCCCCATGGTGAGCCCGAGGATCCACGCAGCGTTGGCCATCATGTCGCGCACGGTGGGGCCGCTCGGGAGCGCGCGGAACTCGATCCGCAGGTGCCCGCCATCACCGGGGTCGTACACGGCGCGGTTCCAGCGCCAGACCGTCCCCTGATGCAGGCGCAGCTCCGCGAGGCCGGGCGGGTCATGCGCATCCACCGGCGCGCCCTCCCCGCTGACGGGGAAGATCGGGGGATGCAGCCGCACGCTCTCGGCGAAGAGCTCGTGGATGCCGTGCCGCACCCAGCCGTGGCCGAAGGCCACGCGCGCGGGCCGGTGCCAGGCGAGCTCGTCGTCGGTGCGCATGTCCACGCTCTGCTTGAAGACGACGATCCGCGTCTCGTCCCAGAGCGTGCGGCCGAGGAAGATCGGCGAGTTGGCCCCGAGCGCCACGGCCACCGGCGTCGCGAGCTGCGCGGCGTTGTAGGTGTCGGCGTAGCGGCCGGCGGGGACACGCAGGTGCACCTGAAAGGACGTGTTGGCGCCTTCGAGCATGACGCCGTCGTCCTCGACATCGAGCGTCTCGCGGCCTCGCACGACGAGGCGGGCGGGGCCGCGGCGCAGGCGGCGCACGGCCGCCTCGAGTGCGCGGTAGCGCGGCAGGTCGGTCATCGCCTCGGACGTGGTGTCCGCGCGCGCGATCGACGGCAGGATGCCGACCGGCAGCGGCGCGGCACCGAGGGGTTCGCCGTGGCGGCGCAGGGCGTCGAGGAGGGCGCCGATCTCGTCCCCCATCGCGCGGAAGGGGCGCCCCGCCGCGGGGACGGGGGTGAGGTTCAGCTCGAGGTTGTAGCGCGCGATCTCGACGGTCAGGCGCGGGTCGTCCACCGCGGCGATGAGCGCGCGGTTGACGGGAGCAGGACGGCCGTCCGGCGCGACGAGCGGCAGCTCGAGTTCCGCGCCGAGCGTCGCCGGTCCCTCGCCGAAGGCCGGGTTGGCGGTGATGCGACCGAGCGCCTCGAGCTGTGTCACGCACCGCTCGGTGAACCGTGCGTAGTCCCCGTCGGCGAACGTGTCGCGAACGATGGCCAGCGCCATGGCAACCCGCCTCGCCGCCCCCAGGCGGCGGTTCCGCGCGACCTGCTAGCGCCGCGTCGCCCGCTGCGCCGCCGCCGCGTCCACGAATTCCTTGAACAGGTGCCGCGTGTGCGGATCGGTGAGCTCGAAGACCTCGGGGTGCCACTGTACGCCGACGACGAAGGCGTCGTCGTCGAGCTCGACCGCCTCGACGAGTCCGTCGGGAGCGACGGCCGTCGCGACGAGCCCGCGGCCGATCGCCTTGAGCCCCTGGTGATGCATCGAGTTCACGTGGTAGCGCTCGACCTCCATCGCGTGCCGGAGGCGCGAGCCCTTCGCCACCGTCACCTCGTGCGCGAGATGGTCGCGCTCGAAGCCGTAGGTGGGGAAGTAGTCGTGCTTGATGGCCCCGGCGTACTGGGCGTCGAGGTCCTGCCAGAGCGAGCCGCCGGTGGCGACGTTGAGGACCTGCGCGCCGCGGCAGAGGCCGAGGAAGGGCTTCCGTTCCTCGACGCACCACCGCGCGAGCGCGAGCTCGGTGCGGTCGCGGGCGGGGTCGATCCGGCCGAGGCGCTCGTGCGGGGCCTCGCCGTAGGCGGCGGGATCCATGTCCACGCCGCCGGGCACGAGCACCCCGTCCACGCGGTCGAAGATCTCGCGCAGGGTGTCCTCGTCGTCGTCGAGGAGCGGCACGAGCAGCGGCACCGCGCCGACGAGGGTGATGGCGTAGTAGTAGCGCTGGTTCATCACCACCGACTGGGGCAGCCCCTCGGGGATGCCGTCGATGGCGTGCAGCGTCTGCGTGGTGACCGCGATCAGCGGGCGGTAGCGGGGCATCGGAGTGGCTCGGGACCTGCGCGTGGCGGACCCCGCCGGCGCGCCGGGGCCATGGGATGAACGTTACCGGCCGGGCCGGGTTCCGTGAGGGGGGGCGCCCCACGCGGGCGTCAGGTGAGGACCCCTTCCTCGGTCTCGCGGATGATGTGGTCCACGACGGCGTTGAGGTCGCCGTTCGTCTCGCGGTGCACCCGCAGCTGGCGGTCGGCGCTCGAGCCCTCGGCGAGGATGCGGAAGGCGTACTCGACCTCCTGGCGGGTGCCGAGCTCGTCGAGGACGTCACCGAGGAACCACTCGATGAACTCGCGGATCAGCTCGCGCGCCGGCAGCTCGCGGGCCTGGCCGAAGTCGATCAGCTTGCCGTCGAGCCCGTAGCGCACCGCGCGCCACTTGTTCTCGTCGATCAGGTCGCTCGAGTAGACGCGAAACGTCATGTTGTCGCGCCGCATCTTCCAGAGCTTGTACACGAGCGCCTGGAGGATCGCCGCGATGCACACCGCCTCCTCGACGCGCGTGCAGACGTCGCAGAGCCGGAACTCGAGCGTGGGGTACGTGTGGTGCGGCCGCACGTCCCACCAGATCCGCGAGGCGTCGGGGATGCAGCCGGTGTCCACCAGCATCTGCACGTACTGCCGGTAATCCGAGTGGCCGTTGAGGACGCGCGGCACGCCGGTGCGCGGGAAGGCGCGGAAGACCACCGACCGGTACGACTTGAGCCCCGTCTCGCGGCCGATCCAGAAGGGCGACGACGTGCTGAGGCACAGGATGTGGGGCAGGAAGTACCGCGCGACGTTGCAGGCGTCGATCAGGAAGTCCTTGTCCTCGATGCCGATGTGCACGTGCGTGCCGAAGATGAGCAGTTGCTGGGCGAGCTGCGCCATCGCCTGCCGGGTGCCGATGTAGCGCTCGAGCGGCGTGATCGGCTGGTCCTTCCAGTGCGAGAACGGGTGCGTGCCCGCGGCGGCGATCTTGAGCCCGCGCCGTGCCGCCAGCTCCATGAGGCCGCCGCGCAGCTCCACCAGCTGCCGGCGGACGTCGGCCGGCGTCTGGCAGACCGTCGTGCCGACCTCGACGATGCTCTGGTGCAGTTCCGGCTTGACCTGCCGGAGCACGACATGGTCGGCCTCGAGGATCTGGTTGATGTACGCGTGCAGCTCCCGCGTCACCGGGTCGATGATCTGGTACTCCTCTTCCACTCCGATCGTGAGCGACGGGGGCTTGAGCATCCGGGACCCGGCTGGCTGGAGGTGGGACGACGGGAACTACGCGCGCGGTTCGATCAGGAAGGTCGGCGCCTGACTGCCGCCGCCGGCCGTGACGTTGAGCAGGGCCTCGGTGGAGAGGCGCGTCAGCACCCCGTCCACGTAGCCGCCATGGGCAATGTAGGGGGCGGTGTCCACCTGTCGATCCGCCCAGGCGAGACCGTCCTCGCCCCAGCCCGGGAACGCTTCGCGGGGAAGGACGATCCGGTCCTGCACGACCGTCGGCGCCGCCTCGGCGGCGGCGAGCGCGCGGCGCCACTCGGCCGCGTCCACCGTCCAGCCGAGCACGATGCCGTGGCCGCCGTAGTCGTCGCTCGGCTTGAGGGCGAGCCGGTCCTGGTTGGCCTCGCACCACGGGAGCAGGTCGGCCTCCGTCCCGTCCGGCGTGCGGGTGCGGCGCGCCTCGACGACGCGCGTCCACGGCACGTGGGCGGCGATCGCCCGCTGCATGTCGGCGTCGAACCACGCCGCGTTGCGCTCGTCCGAGAGCACCGCCAGCGAGGCCTTCTTGTGCAGCACCTTCGCCCGGATGCCGTTGGCCATGCACACGGCGCCGGCGCGCACCGCCTGCAGGACGGCCCCGTCGAGCCCGGTGCGCTGGACGAGCTCCGTGAGCAGCACGCGCTTGTACACGAGGTCCACCGGCGCGCCGTCGAGCCAGAGGCGGCCGCCGCGGAACTCGCACTCGCGCGGGTCGCCGATGACGCAGGCGATGCCCTGCGCGGCGCAGTGGGCCTGCGCCAGCCGGAACTCCGCCTGGGTGGGGACCTCCGGCCAGTCGAGGATGGCGATGCGCGGGCGCACGTGGACCCCGCACCATGTGGCGTAGTGGTCGAGCAGCGCCTGCAGGGTCCCGGGGCCCGCGTGGAGGGGGCGCACCCACCAGTCGCGCGCGATCGCGCGGGTGATCGGGAGCTGCTCGAAGGCACGCGCGATCGCGTCGTTGTAGAACGGGCCGGCCGGGGTCTCGGCGTTGAACTCGGTCACCTGCAGCGTACCGGTGCCCGGGTCGATGAACGTGTCCATCCGGCCGAGGGGGCTCGGCTCGAGGCCGCCGGTCTCCCAGCCGAAGAGCGTCTCCTCCCAGTCGAGAAGGCGGAACTGCGCGCGGGCGGCCGGGTCGGCGGCGGCGCGGCGGCCGGCGGCAGCGAAGGCCCGCATGAGCGCCCGGAGCGCGGTCGCGAGCCGTGCATACTCCGCCGGCGCGAGCAGCCGCGGCCGGAGCACCGTGCACAGCGGTCGCCCGCCGAAGCCGATGCCGTCGCGGTCGAGAGCGGCCTTGAGCTGGACCCACGACGCCTCCGCGCGGCCGGTGTCGGCGGCGAGGGCGTCGTGCCAGGCCGCGATCGCGCCCGCGGCGGTGGGCGTGCCGCCGCTCACCCGCGGCCGGCGCGGAACATCCGCGCCCAGTCGAGGGACCCGACCTGCGCCCGGGGGTGCCGGGCGAGCCGGATCGTGAGGTCGGCCATGTGCTCGACGACCCAGCGGAAGTACTCCGGCGTCAGCGAGTTGACGTCGAAGTCGGGGGCCGGGTTCATGAAGTCGATCGCGTACGGCACGCCGTCCTTGATGGCGAACTCGATCGAGTTCATGTCGTAGCCGAGGGCGCCGACGATCGTGCGGCAGTCGCGGACCACGCGGGCCTTGAGCGCCGGCTCGAGGTAGTCGGGATCCACGATGTAGCGCCGCGCCCGCGGGTCGTAGCGCATGACGAGCACCTCCTCCTGGCCGAGGCAGAGGCACCGCACGAACTGCTCGAAGTCGATGAACTGCTGCACCACCATCGTCAGCAGCCCCGACTCGTCGTAGTGGTGGATCAGTTCCTCGAGCGAGCGGCAGATGTACACCTCCTTCCAGCCGCCGCCGTGCGCGTCCTTGAGCACGCAGGGCAGCCCGGTGTACTCGACGATCGCCTGCCAGTCGAGCGGGTACTTGAGGTTGCGGAGCGACTCGTTCGGGACGATCCCGGGGACGTAGGCCTTGTTGGGCAGCAGCACCGTCCGCGGCGAGGCGACCCCCAGCTGCGTGATGAGCGAGGCGCCGAAGAACTTGTCGTCGGCCGACCACATGAAGGGGTTGTTGACGACCGTCCTTCCCTGCAGCACGGCGTGCTTGAGGTAGCTCCGGTACATCGGCACCTCGTGCGAGATGCGGTCCACCAGCACGTCGTAGGGAACCGGCTCGTCGTGGTGCGTGCCGCCGATGCTGGCGAACTCGGCGACGACGCCGGTGTCGCGACCATTCACCTCGTCGATGAAGGCCGGGGGGAAGGACCATTCGCGGCCGACGACGAGGCCGATGCGGTGGATGGGGCCCATGCGCGTGCGCTCCGTGTGTTCCGTGAAGGTCAGTCGTGCCCGCCGAGGTACCGTACGATCATCCGTTCCCACCACGGCCAGTCGTGCGCGAAGCCCGACCAGAGCCGCAGGGCGTTGCCGATCCCCTGGCGCCAGAGCATCCCCGAGAACTCCCGGTTGTCCTCCGCCGCCGGGTCATCTTCGCCGATCGCGAGGATGATGTCCATCCGCTGCAGCGCCTCGAGCCGTTCGCGCTGCCATTCCCGGGCGACGAACTCCGCCGGGTTGGCGAGGTAAACCGCCGCGTCCGACGCGCCGCCGGTCATCCGGCGGATGTCGTACGTCCCGCTCATCCCGATCACCCGCTGCACGGCCTGCGGATTGCGCATCGCGAACGTCACCGCGTGGTAGGCGCCGAAGCTCGCCCCGGTGGCGATGACGAACGGCGTCGGATTCACGTGCCGCGTGAAGGGGAGCAGCTCGGTCGCGAGGTAGCGGTCGTACGCCAGGTGCCGCCACGCCCGCTCCCCGGGCGGGATCCGCTTGTCGTACCACGACAAGTCGTGGTTGTGGTCGAGGCAGAACAGGGTGATCGCGCCGCTCCGGATGTGCTCGGCGAGCACGTCCGGCATGAAGCGGTTGGGCCACTCGTTGTGGTCGCCCATCGTGGTCGGGAACGCCAGCACGCGCGCCCCGCCGTGGCCGAACCACCGCACGTGCATCGTGCGGCCGACCGCCGGGGAATGCCAGGCCTCGTGGTGCCCCCGCATCCGGGTACTCATCGGTGCGTCCTCATGGTTCGTCGGCCAGCAGGAAGGGGAGCGCGCGCTTGAGCCGGCGGCCCCAGGCGCTCTCGTGGTGCCGCCCGGTGCGGTCCTCGACCCATCGCAGGGTCCGGCCGTCCACGTAGCCCTTGTCGCGCAGCATGTCGCGCATGCGGCGGGCGTTGCGCAGCGTCCCCTCCCCCTCGAGCCGGCCGCAATCGAGGAAGATCCGCCCGGGGAACGCGGGGGCGGCGGCGACGTACTCGAAGATCGCGGCCCGCGCGAACCAGAGCGCCGGGCTCTGCACGGACGCCCGGCCGAAGTACTCGGGGTGCCGGAAGAAGGCGTACAGCGAGACCAGCCCGCCAAGCGAAGCGCCGCCGATGACCGTGTCGTCGCGGCCGGGCTTCGTGCGGAACTCGCCGTCCACCAGCGGCTTCACGGTGCGCAGAAGGAACTGCAGGTAGCGGTCCGCCCGGCCCCCGCCGATGCGCGGGTCGTTGAACGGCGAGTACTCGTCCGCCCGCTGCGCCTGTCCGTTGGCGACCCCGACGAGGATCGCCTCCCAGCCGAGGCGCGCCGTGGCGTCCGCCGCGGTGTCCGCCCCCCAGGCGCCCGCGAACGACAGCCGCGGGTCGAAGAGATTCTGGCCGTCGTGCAGGTACACCACCGGGTAGCGCTGGTCTCCCTCGGCATACCCCGCAGGCAGGTACACGTGCAGATCGCGGCGGTTGCCGAGCCCCGGGGAGTACACGCCCCGCAGGGTCACGTGCGTCCCCGGACGCCGGCGTCGGCGCCGGAACCGGGCGAGGGAGACCGAGGCCACCGTCACCGTCAGCCGGCGTACAGCTGCAGGTCGGTGCCGAAGGCGTCGGCGATCTCGAGCGCCCGATCCCACTCGGGATGCCGGATGACCACGTAACCGTCGGAGAGGAGCGTCTGGACCCAGTTCCGGCGCTGGGCCCCGACCGGCAGCAGGTCGATGTGCACGACGTGCTCGCCGTAGCGCTGCAGCAGGCCGGGCAACCCCTCGATCCGGGTGATGCGGCCCTGCCCCTGCGCGCGCTTGAAGATGTTGACCGCGTTGTACTTCCGCTCGAGCGACTGCGAGAACGTGCCCTTGATCTCGGCCTCGGCATAGCCGTCGAAGACGGAGATGTCGCCGACGAAGTTCATCAGGTCCACCGTGTTGGCGCCCGGCGGCCGCGCGGCGATCTCGCTGAAGACCGCCTCGCCGTCCGGCAGCCGGAACCACTCCATGTGGGTGAAGCCGGTCTGGAACTCGAGCGCCTCCAGCACCGCCCGGCCGAGCGCGATGCCGGGCTGGAGGTGCGGCTGGGTGAGGTCGCGCACGCCGATGGTCTGCGGCGAGATCCACTCGTTGCTCCGCGCGATGAGCGGCTTGGGCCGGTAGAAGCCCATGTTCTCGTAGTGGATCGTGCCGTTCGAGCAGATCGTGTCGAAGTGGTACTCCTCGCCGTCGATGAACTCCTCGACGTTCACGCTCGGCACGTGCGTCAGCCGCGCCAGGGCGGCCTCGAGCTCCCGCGGCGCGTTCACGCGGAAGGTGTCCATCGACCCCGCGCCGTCGAGCGGCTTGACGATCGCGGGGAAGCCGGTCTGCTCGACCGCCGCCCAGACCTCGCGGACGGTGTTGGCGCGGGCCGATCGGGCGCAGCGGATGCCCTTGGCGCGCACCGCCTGCTTCATGACGTCCTTGTCGCGGAAGCGCGTGGCCTGCTCGATGTCCTGGCCGGCGATCCCCATCGCTTCGCGGATGCGCGCGGCGAGCACGACCGCTGGCTCCCACAGCGCGATCACGCGCTCCGGCCTGCGGCCCGTCATCCACTTGCCAAGGGCGCCGACGACGCCCATGTCGTCCTGCAGGGACGGCACGCGCAGGTAGCCCGCGAGGGCCCGCCGCGTCACGTCGGGCAACTGGTGCTCGGGGACGTCGCCCACCCCCCACACGCGCGCCCCCTGGCCGGCGAGGGCCTGCACGAAATGGGGGATCTCGGGGGGATAGCCCGGGGAGAGGAAGATCACGTCCATGGTCGAGGTCCTCGCTGGTCGGCTTAGCCGAGTTCGACGCGGATCCGGGAGACGATCCGCTCGAGCGCCTGCTCGACGACCGCCGTCTCGGGATGCCGCACGATGATGTAGCCTTCGCCTTCGTAGCTGCCGGTCGGGTGCTGCCCGACCCACGGCAGGCGGTAGTCGCACACCAGCCCGCCGATCTCGCGGGCGACGGCCTCGAGGCCGTGCACCGCCCGCACCTGCCCGCGGCCCTGCCCGCGCAGGTACGTCGTCCCCACCGCGTACTTCCGCACCGGCGGCGCGAACGTGCCGTCGATCATCACGCGGGTCCACGCCTGCACGAAGTCGATGTCGTTCGCGCGCGAGACCATCGTCGTGATCTGTGCGCCCGGGGGCCGGGCGCCCACCTCGCCGATCGCCACCGACCCGTCGCGGCGCCGGAACCATTCCATGTGCGTGAGCCCCGTCCCCATGCCGAGCGCCTGCAGCCCCTGCGCCGCCGCCGCCTTGATGTCGTCGTAGCGCGGGTCATCCACCTCGCGCGGCAGCAGCACGCACCACTGGATCCACGGGTTGCGCACGACGTCCAGCGGGGTCGGGGCGTAGTGCGTCAGCGAGTGCCACGCGGCGCGCCCCTCGATCGAGATCGTCTCGAGCGAGTGCTCGGTGCCCACGATGAACTCCTCGAGGAGCGTCGGCTGCGCCGCCGAGGGGGGCGCCGCAGCCAGCGCCGCGCGGAGCTGGTCGTCCCCCTCGACCCGGAAGGTGCCCACCGCCCCGGCCCCGGCAGGCGGCTTCACCACCAGCGGATAGCCGATCCGCCGCGCCGCCGCGAGCGCCTCGTCCGGGGTGGCCACTAGCGCGTGGCGGGCGCACGGCACGCCGGCGGCGCGCAGGACGTCCTTCATCCGCGCCTTGTCGCGGAAGTGCCGCGTCGTCTCCGCCGACAGCCCGCGCACCCCCAGCGCCTCGCGCGCCTCGGCAATCGCCACCTGTGCCTGCTCGAGCGCCCCGAAGATCCGGTGGATCGGCGCCTGCGCCTGCGTGGCGATCCCCTGCGCGGCCCACACCAGCTGCGCCGGATCGAGGAAGTCCTCCACCCGCCAGTGCCAGCGCATCCCGCGACGCGCCGGCTCGGGGGCGTCGGCCGCGGCCTGCGTGCTGATGACGCCCAACTGCACGTCGGGCAGGGTCCCCGCCGCCTCGATCATGCGGGCGGCGTTCTCGCTGAAATAGGGTGCGACGAAGAGGACGAGACGCATGCGGGCTCCTACCAGGGCTCGTCGTCGACGAGCAGGGTGTCGTCGAAGCCGAGGCGCCGGGCCGCCTCGGCGAACGGCGCGCGGGCGGGCGCCGGGAGCGCGCGCACGACGCGGGCGAAGCGCGTCTGCGCCTCGAAGGGCAGGTGGTGGCCGGCGAGCTCGAGCAGGTCGCACAGCGCGAGGAGCCGCGCCACCCGGCCGCCCGTCTCGGGGCCCGCGAGCTGATCCACCTCGTGCTGCAGCTCGGTGACGGCGGCGTCCACGAGCGTCGTGCCGGCGAGCGCGAGCGTCGCCAGCCGGTGCTCGCCGAACAGCCGGCGCGCGAGCTCGTGCGTCCGCACGGTGCGCAGCCCGTCGCGCACGGCGAGCCGCTCGCGTTCCGGATACTCGTCGAGCGACACCGGCACGATGCCTGCGAGCAGATGCTCGTCGGGGGCGGCCCGGTCGAGGTCGGGCCGCGGCCGCACGTAGGCCTGCACCTCGGCGACGCCGCTCCGCTGCACGGTGACGTCGTAGTGGCGCCGCCGGCCGGTGCGCCGGTGCGTCAGGGCCACGCGCTCGCCGACGACCTCGATCTGGTGCGCCGGCGCGTCGGGGGACGGCCACGAGGGGACGAACGTCGCCGCCGCCTGCGCGCCGGCCGCGAGCCGCACGCCGGCGGGGACGAGCGGGCGCACCTGCCGCACCCAGATGTCCTCGCCGGTGCCGAGCGCGGCGTCGTTGCTGAGCGCGCGGCGCAGCGTCGTGCGCAGCGCCCGTTCCAGTCCCTCGGCGCCGGCGGTGGCGCCGGCGAGGTCGAGGGCGCGCGCGGCGTAGCGCAGTGCCTGCACCGGCTCGAGCCCGCCGAGGTCGTCGAAGAACCACGCGCACGACGTGAACATGCGCAGGGTGTCGCGCGCCATCTCGAGCAGCTCGCGCGCGCGCACCTCCTCGGCCGGCGTCAGGCCGGGCCGGAGCCACCCGCGGACGCCGTCGTGCCGCACGTCGGGCTCGGCGGCGACCACCGCCCCGTAGCCGTCGCGGGCGCCCCACGCATCGCGAAAGAGCGCGGCCCCCTCCTCGGCGAAGCGCGCGTCGAGCGCGTCGCGCAGCGCCTCGAGTCCTTCGCGCAGCGGGGTGCGCCACGCCTGGCTCGGGTTCGCGTGGCCGTCCACGCGGCAGCCGCAGTCGCTGCGCCATCGCTCGACGCCGTGGGCGCAGCTCCATGCGCTCGGTTCCACCAGCGTCACCGACTCGACCGGCGGCCAGTCGGCGACGAGCCGGGCATAGCTCGTCACCTCGACGTGGGGCTCGCGGGCGAGCTCCTCGAAGACCCACGCGAGCGCCATCTCGCTGAACTTGTGGTGGTGCCCGTAGGTCTCGCCGTCGGTGGCGATCGTCACCGCGTCGGGGACGGCCGGGTCGAGGTCGGCGAGGAGGTCGGCCTTCCACGCGCGGGCGTTCACCAGCAGCCGGCCGAACGCGACGCCGTGCGAGCGCGTCCCGTCGTAGCAGCAGACGGTGATCGCGCGGCCGTTCGCCGTGCGGTAGCGGCCCGGCCGCCCGTGCCGCGGCGGCTGCGCCACCTGGCCCGGGGCGAGCACCGTGAACTGGATCCCCTCCTGCGCGAGGACGTCGAGCGTCTCGTCGTCCACCGCCGTCTCGGGGAGCCACATCCCCTCGGGATGGCGCCCGAAGCGGCGCTGGAAGTCGGCGATCCCCCAGCGCACCTCGGTGACCTTGTCGCGACGGCTGGCCAGCGGGAGGATCACGTGGTGATAGGGCTGCGCCATCGCGTTCCCCACGCCGTGCCTCGCCACCGCGAGCCGGTCGGCCTCGAGGATCGCCCGGTAGGTCGCCGGGGCATGGTGCTCCATCCACTCGAAGAGGGTCGGGCCGACGTCGAACGACAGCGCGGCGTAGAGGTTGCGGATCCGCGCGATCCGGCCGTCGGGGCTCTGCACGCGCGCGGCGGCGATCGCCCGGTAGCACTCGCGCTCGATCCTCTCGTTCCAGTCGTGCCACGGTGCCGCGCCCGGCTGGCGGGGCATCTCCTCGAGCCAGGGATCCTCGCGCGGGGGCTGGTAGAAATGGCCGTGGATCACCACCCGGCGCGGCGCCCTCATGCGAGGCCCAGCGCCACCGCGACGCCGTCGAGCACGTCGGGGAAGAGGTGGTCGCGCACGTGCAGGTCCGCGGCGAACTGCGCGGCACCGCCCCACTCGTCGGTGCGCAGACCGTGGTCGAGCGCGCGCAGCAGCGCCTCGGTGTCCTCGACGTGCCCGCGGAAGCGGGTGATCCCGTAATCCGCGACCTCGCCCGTCGAGATGATGAACTGCCAGTCGGACGACTGCGCGAGCAGGAGCGACCGCGCCGCCTGCGCCAGCACCGGCTGCGCGGCGGGGGTCGCGATCGCGCTGCGCGCGAGCCGCCAGAACTCGGACTCGAGCCGCCAGAGCGGCGGCCAGGTCCACGTGACGCTCGGGCCCGCCCACATGGACCAGTCGCCGTCCTTCCCCCACGACCCCGCCGCCAGCGCGAGGCCGTGCCGTGCCGGCCGCTCGGCCAGGTGCCGGCTCGCCGTGACGAGGTCCACGCGCCGCTGGCCCTTGAGCGCGCGACAGGCGCTCGTGAGGAACTCCGGCCCCTCGAACCACCAGTGGCCGAAGAGCTCGGTGTCGAACGGGGCGACGACGACGGTGTCGTCGCCGGTCTCCCCAGCGGCGCGTGCCGCGACGTCGCCCAGCAGCTGCGCGAAGTGGCGGCCGTGCGCCACTGCGGTCTGCATGGCGACCTGCGGGTCGTACGTCGCCTTCCGGCCCAGGTCCACGTCGCTGCCGGTCACGCGCCAGAAGCGGAGGCCGCCCGGCCAGCGGATCTTGTGGAACTCGAGGTAGGCCCCGGAGCCGGGATAGCCGCCGTGCCGGCTCCAGACCTGCGCGCTCGAGCGCGGGTCGCGCACGAACGCCGCGACATCCCGCGCCGCGTGCCGCGACGAGACGCGATACGCGATGTAGGGCGACTGCTTCCAGTTGCCCTCGGTCCACTGCTGCACCACGTGCACCGGCCAGCCGCCCGACGGCTCGCCGTAGACGCCGAGCGGCGCGCCGGCGCGCGCCATGTGGGCGTCGGCGAAGAAGAAGTCGAAGCCGAAGTCGGCGAGGTGCTCGTCGAGGCCGCGGCGCTCGGGTCCCTCGGCGACGCCGGGCACCCGCCACGGCCCGCGCGGGCGGTAGGCACACTCCGGCACCCAGATGCCGCGCGGCTCGAGGCCGAAGAGGCGCCGGAACTCCTGCCGGCCCGTCGCGAGCTGCAGCCGGATGCTTTCGTCGCGGCCAAGGAGCGGCAGGAAGCCGTGCGTCGCCGCGCTCGTGATGAGCTCGATCCGCCCGCGCTGAGCGAAGGCCCGGAACGCGGCGGCGAGATCGCGGTCGTGCTTCTCCCAGACGGCGCGCAGCCGCAGGAACCGCGCTTCCCACCAGCGGGCAAGCGGCACCAGCGCCTCGTCGTGCGTCCCCGCGAGCGCCTCGCGCCCCTCGCGGGCGGCGCCGATCCGCTGGTCGAGGAAGGCCTCGAACTCGCTGACGAACACCGGGCTCGCCAGCATGTTGGCGAGCACCGGCGTGATGCCCATCGTCACCGGCGTGGGCGTCCCCTCGAGCTCCAGTGCGTCGAAGGCCTCGACGAGGGGGAGGTACGTCTCGAGCGCGGCCTCGCAGAGCCAGTCCGAGCCGTGGGGCCACCGGCCGTGCCCGAGGACCCAGGGAAGGTGCGTATGGAGCGCCAGTACCGCGTGGAGGGTCATGACCGGCGCGCCTCCCCGGCGCGCCGGTCGAGCGCGAACTGGTACACCACGCGGTAGCGCGCCTCGGCCCGGTCCCAGCCGAAGTCGCGCGCCATCGCCGCCCGCTGCATCGCCTGCCACGTCGGCGGGTTGCCGTAGGCGTGGACCGCGCGGGCGGCACCGGCGAGGAAGCTCGCGGCGGTGTATTCGTCGAAGAGAAAACCGGTCACTCCGTCCTCGACCGTGTCGGCGAGGCCGCCGACGCGGCGCGCCAGCGGCAGGGCGCCGTAACGCTGGGCGCGCATCTGGGTGAGGCCGCAGGGTTCGTACATCGAAGGCATGAGGCAGATGTCGGCGCCGGCCAGCAGCCGGTGCTCGAAGCGGTCGGTGAAGTGGAGTTGCACGCCGACGGTGGCCGGGTGCTCGCGGGCCAGGGCACTCAGCGCGCGCTCGTAGCACGCCTCGCCGGCCCCGAGGAACAGGAACTGCGCCGGCAGCTCGAGGAAGCCGGAGTCGAGGATGAGGTCGAGCCCCTTCTGGTAGACCATGCGCGCGCTCATCGCCACCACCGGCGTACGCGGCCCGAGCGGCATGCCGTACAGCCGCTGGAGCGACGCCTTGCAGGTGGCCTTCCCCTCGAGGTCGGCGGCGGAGAAGCGCGCCGGGATGTGCGGGTCGGTGGCCGGGTTCCAGACGTCCTGGTCGATGCCGTTCGTGATGCCCACGAAGCGGCCACCGAGCGACCGGAAGTGCTCGTGCAGGCCGAAGCCGCCGTCGGCGGTGCGCAGCTCGTCCGCGTGCGTGGGACTGACGGTGACCACGGCGTCCGCGAACGCCGTGCCGCCCTTGAGCAGGTTCACGCGCCCGTACCACTCGAGCTGATGCACGTTGTAGGCCTCCCACGGCAGACCGAGGTCGCCCATCGTGGCCGTGGGGAAGTGGCCCTGAAAGCCCGCGTTGTGCACCGAGGCCACCGCGCCGTGCCGCGCGTACCGCGGGTCACGCGCGAACCAGGTGCGCAGGTAGGTGATCGCGAGCGCCGCGTGCCAGTCGTGCGCGTGCACGACGCATGCATCGTCCATCACGCGCGCGATCGCCGCGAGGGCGCCGAGGCAGAAGCACGCCCAGCGCCGCGCGTTGTCGCGGTAGTCGCCGTGCGCGTCGCCGTAGATGCCGTCGCGGTCGAAGTAGTGCGGGGCGGCGACGAACACGATCCGCGGGTGCGGCCCGGGCCCCGGGAGCGTCGTCTCGAGCAGCTCCACCGTCTCGGTGCGGCCGCCGACGTCGAACGTGATCGGCTCGCCGAGGCGTGCGAGCGGCGGATGGCGCCGCGCGACTTCCCGGTAGTACGGAACGAAGATCACCACCGGGATGCCGGCCTTCGCCTGGAAGCGCGCCAGGGTCGCCACCGCCTCGCCGAGCCCGCCGGTCCGCGCGTAGGGCGCCAGCTCGGCCGTCAGGTGCACGACGCCGGCGCGGGCACCGGCCCCGTCGCGCAGCACGGGCGCCGGCTCGTGGCCTGGCGGGGCCGCGGGCGACGGGGTGGGCGCGACCCCGGAGAGCGGGACGTTCGGCGAGCGGGACCGCCGTCCGGAGGGACGGGAGCGAGAGGGCATCGGTGGTGGGCGCAGGTTACCGCCGGGACGGGGGAGCCGCGAGAGCAGGTCCCCCACGGGCCACGGGCGAAAACCCTGAAGCCCGGCCGACCCGCCACGACGGCGGTTCGGCCGGGCTTCGGGCCCGGAGGATCAGCCGATGGGCGGGTCGTCCGGGCGGCCGGTGCCGCGCAGGCCCGGCGCGTAGAACTGCGCCACGTAATCGCGCAGCATCCGCGACCCGGTGAAGCGCCGGCCCGCCTGGCGCATGGCGTGCTTCATCATGCGCGCCCACTGCGGGCTCACGCCGCTGCGGTCGGCCCGGGCGTAGAAGGCGGGCACCACCTCCTGCTCGAGCAGCTGGTAAACGCGCTCCGCCGCGGCGGCGTCGCCGTCCTCCCCCTCGCGCACGGCCACTGCCCACCCGTTGGTGCCGTCGTAGCCCTCCTCCCACCAGCCGTCCACGGTGCCCATCTGCGGGACGCCGTTGAGGGCGGCCTTCATGCCGCTCGTCCCCGAGGCCTCCATCGGGACGCGCGGGAGGTTCATCCAGAGGTCGGTGCCCTGCACGAGCAGGTGGGCGAGGTGCATCTCGTAGTCGTCGAGGAAGGCGATGCGGCCTTCGAAGCGCGGGTCGCGCGTGTAGCGGTACACCTGCTGCAGCACCTGCTTGCCGGGCTGGTCGGCCGGGTGCGCCTTGCCGGCGAAGATGATCTGCACCGGGCGCTCGGGGTTCGTGACGATGCGCCGCAGCCGCTCGGGATCGTGGAAGATGAGCGAAGCGCGCTTGTAGGTGGCGAAGCGCCGCGCGAAGCCGATCGTGAAGGTCGTCGGGTCGAGCAGCGTGCCGGCCCCGACGATCTGCGCCGCCTCGAGGTCCTGGCTGGTGAAGGCGCGGCGGGCGAACTCGCGGATCGCCTGGATGAGCACGCGCTTGAGGCCCAGGTGCGCCAGCCACAGCGCGTCATCGGGGAGGTCGAGCACGCGATCCCAGAAGTCGGGCTCGTCCACGCGGTGCCCCCAGTCCCGGCCGACGTGCCGGTCGAGCAGCTGCATGATCGGGTTGGCCATCCAGGTGGCGAGGTGCACGCCGTTGGTGACGTGCCCCACCGGCACCCCCTCGGGACGGCGCCCCGTCCAGAGGTGCTGCCACAACTCGCGCGTGACGACGCCGTGGCGCTCCGAGACGCCGTTGACGTGCTGCGAGAGCCGGATCGCCAGCGCCGTCATGTGGAACCGGTCGCCGTTGTCCGGGTGGTGGGCGAGCGCCATCATGCGGTCGCGCGTGACGCCGAGCTCGAGCCAGAGCGGCCCGGTGGTCTCCGCGACCGCGTCGAGGTCGAACATGTCGTGCCCCGCGGGCACGGGGGTGTGCGTGGTGAAGAGCGAGCTCGCCCGCACCTGCGCGACCGCGTCGTCGAAGGACACCCCGGCGGTCGTGAGCTCGCGCAGCCGCTCGAGGAACAGGAACGACGCGTGGCCCTCGTTCGCATGCCACATGCCGGGGGTGATGCCGAGCGCCCGCAGCACGCGCACCCCGCCGACACCCAGCAGCCACTCCTGGTGGAGGCGCATCGTCGGCCCGCCGGCGTAGAGCTTGCTCAGCAGGGGGCGGTCCTCGGGCGCGTTCGCCTCGAGGTCGCTGTCGAGCAGGAAGACCGACACGCGCCCGACGGCGAGGCGCCAGACGCGGATGCGCACGTCCCGGCCGGCCATCCGCACCGACACGAGGTGCTCCGCCCCGTCGGGACCCGGCACCGGCGTCAGCGGCGCCGACGCGAGGTCGAAGGTGTTGTCGCTGTCCTCCTGCCAGCCCTCGAGCGTGACGCGCTGGTCGAAGTAGCCGCTGCGGTAGAGGATCCCGATCGCCACGAGCGGCACGCCGAGGTCGGAGGCCGTCTTGCAGTGATCGCCCGCGAGGACGCCGAGTCCGCCGGAGTAGATCGGCAGCGAGTTGTGGAAGCCGTACTCGGCCGAGAAGTACGCGATCGGGCGGCCGCGCAGGTCGGGGTAGTGGCGCGCGAACCAGGTGTCGCCGTCGGTCCGCTCGTGGCGCACCCAGCGCATGACCGCGTCGTACTGGGCGATGAAGTGCGGGTCGGCGGCGCAGGCGACGAGCTTCGCCGGCTCCACGTCGCGCAGGAAGACGAGCGGGTTGTGGCGCGTGACGTGCCAGAGCCGCTCGTCGATCGCGCGGAAGAGGGCGCGGGCCTCGCGGTTCCAGCTCCAGCCGAGGTTGCCGGCGAGCTCGAGGAGTCCCGACAGGCGCGCGGGAAGGTGCGGCCGCGGATGCGCGGCGTCGGCGGGCGGCAGGGAGACGTAGCTCTCCGGCGACCGGGGGGCGGTCAGGATGGGAACGGTCATGGTGCGTGAACGCTGGCGCGCGACGCAGCGGGCGGCAAGAATCGCGACCCCGCTTGACGCGAGGCGTTCCGGCACTTCCGCCGCGGCGGCGCGGGAGGCCCGTCGCAGGAATCGGGTGGATTCGCGCGCGGCCGCGCCCTAGCGTCCGTTCATGCCCCAGCCGCGCCGCCCCCGGACCGACGCCGAACGCATCGAGCACGCTCTCGCGTGGCTCGACGCCCGCGCCGAGCAGCAGCCCTCGCTCGACGAGGCCGCGCGGGCG
>JAJTHG010000017.1 GCA_021298835.1 Gemmatimonadota bacterium | reverse complement strand
GTGTAGCTGGCGCTGGTGGCGCCGCTGATGTTGGTGCCGCCCTTGCGCCACTGGTAGGTGAGCGGCGCCGTGCCGCTGGCCGTGACGCTGAAGGTGGCGGTCTGTCCGGCCGCGACCGTCGCGTTGGCCGGCTGCGCGGTGATGCTCGGCGCGACCGCCGCGGTGGTCACCGTCAGCGTGGCATTGCTGCTCGTCACGCTGCCGGCGCTGTTCGTCACCACCACGCTGAACAGTTCGCCGTTGTTGTCGCTGCTGGTGGCCGGCGTGGTGTAGCTGGCGCTGGTGGCGCCGCTGATGTTGGTGCCGCCCTCGCGCCACTGGTAGCTCAGCGGCGCCGTCCCGCTGGCCGTGACGCTGAACGACGCGGTGGACCCGGCTACGACCGAGGCGCTGGCCGGCTGCGCCGTGATGCTCGGCGCGACGGCCGTGCCGCCGCCCCCGCCGGGCGCCGTGCCGCTGCCGCTGCCGCACGCGCCGAGCACCACCAGCCCCAGCCCTCGGCCGGTCCGCGCCGCGACCTTCAGCCCCCGCACCACACGCCCCAGCCCCCGCATCCGCCCGGCAGGCGCTCCCTCGGCGACGGCGGCGCCCGGACGGAGGTCGGTGCCCCGGGGGGCCCGGTGGCATGGCGTCGGCTGGCTCAGGTGCATCGTCTGTCCTGGTAAGCGTGCGGTTGGGGGCGCACGGTGATCGGTCGCGCTGGACTCGAGATTGCGCCCCGCGCTCCGCGCCACGGGGCCGTGCTTACGCCGACGTCGGCTCGCCGAAAGGATAGGCAAGCACGTGCAGGACTGCAACGGAGAGACATCGCCGGTTCCCTCCAGTCGGCGACACCTCTCCCGGCATCACGGCGGTGCCACGGGTACTCGCGCCCGACGTCCCGTCCACACTCTCGGCGGAACCGTGCGCTGCACCTCACCCGCCCCCAACCACCGCCTCCGCCTCGATCTCCACCAGGTACTCGTCTCCGATCAGCCGCGCCTCGACCAGCGTGTTCGCCGGCTGGACGTGCCCGAACCGCTCCCCATGCGCCCGCGCCACGGGTTCCCAGTGCGCACGATCCGACACGAACACGCGCGTGCGGATCACATCCTCGAGCCGTCCGCCGAGCGACTGCAGCGCCCCGGCGATCTTGTCGATCGCGAAGTGCGCCTGCGCCGCCGCGTCGGTGCCGCCGATCGCCCGCGGGCCATGAGTCGCCGTGGTCCCCGAGACGACGATGCGGTCCCCCACGCGCACCGCACGGCAGTAGCCGGCCATCGGTTCCCATACCGTGCCGCTGAAGGCCTGCTGCCCGCCACCAGCCCGCGCGCGCACCTCGAACGGCTTCGGGAAGTTCGACACATGGTGACTCAGGTCGCCGCTCGCCGTCAGGAACGGCGGCTGGCGGTACTCATCGCCGCAGTCGCCGGGGATGGGCGTCAGGGCCGCCTGCGCCGCCGCGATCGCCGCGCGGTCGGCGTCGTCGAGCGCGAAGCCGAAGATCCGCGCCGTGTCCGCCACGTGCGCCGACTTCCCCAGCCGCGCCCCCACGATGATCCCCGCCACACCCGGCTGGTCGAGCACCCAGCGGCACGCGACGTTGGCCACCGACACGCCGTGCCGCCGCGCGATCGTCGCCACCGTCTCGAGCAGCGCCTGGAAGGGGTGCCAGCCACCCGCCGCGCGGATGAACCGACCGTACTTCATCTGCGACCACGTCTCGAGCGCGTCCCAGTCCGGTTCGGGTGCCCCCAGCCATCGCTCGCTCAGGAAGCCGCCGAGCACCGTGCCGTAGCACAGCAGCCCCACGCCGTGGGCTTGCGCGTACGGCGCGAGCCGCGCCGAGAAGCGCCGGTCCACCAGCGAGCCACTCACCTGGTTGGTGGCGATGCGGATCCCGCTCGCCGCCGCGACGCGCACGTGCGCCGTGTCGAAGTTCGTCAGGCCGATCGCCCCGATGCGCCCCTCATCGCGCAGCGCCTCGAGGTGCCATAGCGCGTCGAGCCAACGCGGATCCGCCCACGTCCACGCGTGGAACTGCATCAGGTCGATCCGCTCGGTGCGCATGCGCGCGCACGCGCGATCCACCGCCGTGCGCACCTGCGCCGCCGTCACGGGGCCCGGCTCGGGAACCCACTTCGTCAGGAACTGCGCCGAAGCGTCGGGGCGCACGGTCGTCCGGAAGATCCCGGTGACGTCCTCGGCCGAACCGTAGTGGTCGGCCATGTCGAAGGTCGTCAGGCCGGCGTCCACGTACTCGGCCATCGCGCGCGCGGCCGCGTCACGGTCGAAGGGGCGTCCGTCGCGCTCCAGGTCGGCCAGCTGCCAGAGGCCGGTCAGCACGCGGGAGGCCTCGAGGCCCGGCGCCAGGGTCGTGCGGGGGATCGTGATCATCGGTCGGTCGAGCGCCTCATTCGGGTGGCAGCACGCGGGTGATCGCCGCGAGGTCGCCGCCACGCCGCGCCAGCGCACGCACCTCGCGCGCGTACACCACCGTGCCGATCGCCATCACGAGCAACCACGTCGGCGTGGACTGCGCGTACCACGCCGCGCCCGACGCGAGGTCGCGCCGCGTGTGCTGGACGGCGAAGACGAGCAGCACCGCGAATGCCGCCGCCGCGAGGGCGCGCCGCACGCCGCGATGCCGCACCACGGCGACGTCGGCGTCGAGCGCCGGGTTCGTGCGCGGCAGGGCCAGCACCGCCACGGCCACGGCGAGGAAGTTCACCAGCATCGCCGTCACCAGAATGTCCACGCCGAGGAAGAAGTCGCCCGCGAAGTGGTTCCCGAGGATCCCGGCGGTGGCGAGTCCCGCCGAGAGCAGGAGCGCCGCGTCGGGGGTGCCGCGTACCGGGTGCACGCGCAGCAGGCCGCGCGGCATGATCCCGTCGCTCGCCCACGCGAAGCAGAGGCGCGAGACGCCAAGCAGCATGCCGGGCAGGTCCTTGATGAGCGCGATCGCCGCCCCGGCGACCATCAGCACCGCGACCGGCCGCGAGACGAGCGGCGCCAGGAGTCCCGGCGCCGAGACGTCGCGCCGCGCCGCCTCCTGCGCGAGGTACGGCCACGGGACGGCGTGGTGCACCGCCCACGTGAAGGCGAGGTAGAACGCCCCCACGACGCCGATCGCCAGGCCGATCGCCAGCGGCAGCGTCCGCGAGGGATCGCGCGCCTCGCCGCCGGCCTGCGCGATCGCGTCGAACCCGATGAAGCTCGAGAACAGCACCGCCGCCGCGGGCAGCATCACGGCCGACAGCGGCCGGGCCTCGGCCGTCACCCCGAGCGCCGCGGGGACGACCGCGGCATAGGCGGCGTGGTCGTGCGTGGCCCCCGCCCAGATCACCAGACCGCCGCACGCGAACGTCAGCACCATCAACGGCACCAGCGCCGACGCCACGGCCTTCACCCCGAGCCGGTTGAGCCCCCACGCCCCCCACAGCGCGCCGAGCGCGATCAGCAGGCGCACCGGTCCCCGGTCGAGCCAGCCCGCGACGCCCAGCCATCCCGCCGCTGCCGCGGTGTCGCGCAGGAACGGGGCGATGACGTACGACACGACGCCGATGGCGATGCAGAGTCCGACCCACTGCGAGAAACTCGCCACGAACCCGGCGTAGGCGCCGAGCGAACGGCTGACGTACACGTAGCTGCCGCCGGCGCGCGGCATCGCGCTCGCGAGCATGGCATAGCACAGCGCGGCCAGCACGGCGGGCACCGCCGCCAGCGCATACGCCGACAGCGTGTGGGGCCCCACCGGCACCGACCGCTGCAGCGCGAAGGGGACGATGTTGATCCCGGCCCCCACCATCGAGCCGACCCCGGTGGCCACGAGTCCCAGGACGCCGAGGTCGCGCTTGAGCCCGCTGGCGCTCACGCCGCCCCCGCCTTCGCGACCGTCCCGGACGCCCCGACCCGCAACACCGACCCCACGAGCACCACGGTCACTGCCCCGATCACGTTGTGCCAGAGGAAGCTCACCTGCGGCGCCCCGAACGACACCAGCCCCACGACGGTCATCCCGGCGATCAGCCCGACGAACGCCCCGCCGGCCCGCGCCCACGGCGCCATCGCGAGCAGGAAGACCCCGAGGATGCTGCCGTAGAAGAACGACCCGAAGCGGTTCACCACCTCGATCAGCGAGCCGAGCGAGGCCGCGTAGGTGGCCACCACGCAGGCGGCGAGCCCCCACAACGCCGTCGCGCCGCGCGAGACGGCGAGGAAGTGCGCGTCCGTCGCCTCGGGTCGCACCCAGCGGCGGTAGAAGTCGATCACCGTCGCCGAGGCCAGCGAGTTGAGCTCGGCCGAGACGGCCGACATCGCCGCCGCGAGGATCGCCGCGATGAAGAGCCCCGCGAGCCCCACCGGCAGCTGCGTCCGCACGAAGTGCGGGATGATGTAGTTGACGTCGCGGCTGTTCTCGCCCGTCACCCGACCCGCGAGCGCCAGCGCCTCGGTGCGCGTCGTCACGAGCGCCGAGTCCGCCTTGCGGAACGTCTCGACGGCCCAGCCGCCGCGCCCCCCGATCGCCGGGGCGAGCTGCCGACGCAGCCCCCACGCCACCTCGTGCCGAGTCTGCAGGTCGCGATACGCCGCCGGCTCGGCCTCGCGCACGCGGGCGTCGTGGGCCGGGTTGAACAGCATCGGCGGCCGGTTGAACACGTAGAACACGAACACCAGCACGCCGATCAGCAGGACCAGCGCCTGCAGCGGGATCTTCCAGTAGGCCGACATCAACAGCGAGGTGCGCGCCTCGGCCACCGACTTGGCGGTCAGGTAGCGCTGCACCTGCGACTGGTCGGTGCCGAAGTACGACAGCATGAGGAACGTCCCGCCGATCAGCCCCGACCACACCGTGTACGTCTTGGTGACGTCGAACGACCAGTCGAAGGGCTGCATGCGGCCGGCCGTCCCCGCCACCACGAGCGCCTCGTCGGGCGTGACGGGAATCCGCAGCAGCAGCACCACGACGATCGCCAGCAGCGAGCCGGTGATGATCACCATCTGCTTGACGTCCGCCCACGCCACCGCCTGCACGCCGCCGATCATCGTGTACAGCACCGTGGGGATGCCGATGAGCGCCACCGTGAACCGCAGGTCCCACCCGAAGATGCCGGCGAAGACCACCGCCGGCGCCGCGATGATCGTCCCGCAGCTGAGTCCCCGCGAACACAGGAAGAGGAACGCCGTCAGCGCCCGCGTCTTCGCGTCGAAGCGACGCTCGAGGTACTCGTAGGCGGTGAACACCCGGGCGCCGTGCAGGAAGGGCACGAGGGTCACGCCGAGGATCACCATCGCCAGCGGCAGCCCGAAGTAGAACTGCACGAACCTGAGCCCGTCCGTCGCCCCCTGGCCGGTGGTGCCGATCATCGTGATGGCCGAGAGCTGCGTGGCCATCACCGAGAGCCCCACCGCCCACCAGGGCAGCGAGCGGTTGGCCAGGAAGTAGCCCGTCAGCCCGGTCGTCCCTCGCGTCCGGCGCAGCGAGTCGCCGACGACGAACACCAGCCACGCGACGATGACGACCCAGTCGAGCCAGCGCATCAGCGACCGTACCGGTACTGGAGGAGCGCGAGTGCCCCGAGGGCGATCGCCTGCACCAGCAGCACGCGCACGAGCGTGGCGAGGAAGCCGGGGCGGGGCGACGGTGGCTCGGTCGACGACGGCTCGGTCATGAGCGCGAAAGCTAGCGGGGCACCTCGCCCCGTGCGGGACCGGCCCGTATGATACGCCGACCCTCCCCCGCGACTTCCCGATGCGCCTCGTCGCCACCGCACTCCTGCTCGCGATCGCCACCGCGACCCTCGCCACCCGCCTCGCCGCCCAGGACGGATCCGGGCGACCGCGCGGGCCGCGCGGCCGCGCCGCCGCCCAGGCCGACTGGGTCTCCATCTTCGACGGCCGGACCCTCACCGGCTGGCGGGGCTGGCGGCAACCCTCGGGCGCCCGTGGCTGGGTCGTGAAGGACGGCGCGATGACGCGCGAGGGCCCGGGGGGCGACATCGTGTTCGATCGCGAGCTCGGTGACTTCGAGCTCGAACTCGAATGGAAGGTCGGCCCCGGCGCCAACAGCGGCATCATGTTCCACGCCTCCGAGACCACCGCGATGCCGTGGGAAGGCGGCCCCGAGATGCAGATCCTCGACGACGCCGGCCACCCCGACGGCAGGAACCGCCTCACCTCGGCCGGGGCGAACTACGCCGTCGAGGCCATCCCCGCGGGGCTCGCCAAGGGGGCCAACCAGTGGAACCGCATCCGGCTGGTCGTGCGCGGCATGCACGTCGAGCACTGGATGAACGGCACGAAGGCCCTCGAGTACGAGCTCGGCTCCCCCGACTGGAAGCGGCGCGTCGCGGCGTCGAAGTGGAAGGACGTCCCGACCTACGGCACGTTCGGCCGCGGCTACGTCGTACTGCAGGGAGACCACAGCACCGACATCTGGTTCCGCAACGTCCGGCTCAAGGATCTCGACGCCGCGCGGAAGGCCCCCAAGTGAGCGGCGTCCGGTTCCGCCTCTCGGCGATGATGTTCCTCCAGTACTTCGTCTGGGGGTGCTGGTTCGTCACCGCGGGCTCGTGGATGGCCCAGGGGCTCTCGTTCGACGGGGCGCAGATCGGCCTCGCGTACGGCACCTTCAACCTCGGGGCGATCGTCGCGCCGTTCACGGTGGGGATGATCGCCGACCGCTTCTTCGCCAGCGAGAAGCTGCTCGCGGTGCTGCACCTGGCGGGGGCGGGGCTGCTGTACGTGGCGTCGCAGCAGGCCGAGTTCGGCGCCGTGTACGCCGTGCTGCTCGGCTACGCCCTCGCGTACGTGCCGACGCTCTCGCTCACCAACGCGGTCGCCTTCCATCACCTGCCGGATGCCGCCCGCGACTTCCCGCGTGTGCGCGTGCTCGGCACCATCGGCTGGATCGCCGCCGGCCTGCTCATCGGCGCGCTCGCGATCGAGACGACGGCCACGCCGCTCCGCATCGCGGCGGCCTCGTCGGTCGCGATGGCGCTGCTCTCGCTCGTCCTGCCGCACACGCCGCCGCCGGCCCGGGGCCAGCGCGTCTCGGTGCGGGCGGTGCTCGGCCTCGACGCCCTCGCCCTGCTCAAGGACCGGTCGTTCGCGGTCTTCGCGATCGGCAGCTTCCTCGTGTGCATCCCGCTGCAGTTCTACTACGCCTTCACGAACGTCTTCCTGAACGAGATCGGTGTCGCCTCGGCGGCGAGCAAGATGACCCTCGGGCAGATGAGCGAGATCGGCTTCATGCTGCTCATGCCCTTCTTCGCGGTGCGGCTCGGCGTCAAGAAGATGCTGCTCGTCGGCATGCTCGCGTGGGCCATCCGCTACGTGGCCTTCGCCTTCGGCGACGCGGGCAGCGGCATGGCGCTGCTCTACGCCGGCATCGTCCTCCACGGCATCTGCTACGACTTCTTCTTCGTCACCGGGCAGATCTGGGTGGACCAGCGCGCCGACGCGAAGATCCGCGCGGCGGCGCAGGGGTTCCTGACGGTGCTCACCACCGGTGCCGGCCAGTTCGTGGGGTCGTGGCTCTCGGGGCGCGTCGTGGACGCGAATCGCCTCGCCACGGGGCACGACTGGCAGACGATCTGGCTGATCCCGGCGGGGATGGCCGTCGCGGTGCTGCTCGTCTTCGCGGTGGCGTTCCGGCCGGAGGAAGCGGCGGCGGCGCGGCCAGCGGCGGCGTAGGGGACGGGTTTCCCTCGCGCGGCAGGACCCGGCGCAGGCGCTGCGGCGCGCGGCGTGCGCCGTGCGGCGTGCGCCGACGGGCCCACCTACGGCCGCCAGGCCCCCTGCGCCACCTTCGGCACGAACTTGTCCAGCCCCTTCGGCGGGAACGCGAGCGTCTTCCCCTGCTCCGCCGACTGGTACGCCGTCATCAGCAGCTGCACCACCTCGAGCCCGTGCTCGAACGTGAGCCGCGGCTGCTCCTTGCCCAGGAACGCCCGCACGAAGTGCCGGTCCTCGTTCGTGTAGCCGTACGCCAGGTACTCCTCCGGCACCACCGGCATCACGCCCTGCTCGGCGTTCTGCTTCTCCACCAGATCCTCGCCCGACTTCCCCTTCACGCGGCGCGAGAAGAAGAGCTGCAGCCCGCTGTCGAGCGAATTCCAGCGCATCGAGTACTCGGGCCCCAGGCACTCGGCCGACAGCCGCAGGCCCGCGCCGACGAACGACCACGAGGTCGTCGCCTCGCCGATCGCCATCCCGCCGCCCGGCACCTCGAACTCCACGTTCACCGCCGCGAAGTCCTCGGCCGGCGCCTTCGCATAGTCCACCTCGGGGCCCATCGTCTTCTTCAGTTCCTTCACGTACTCGGGGCGGCTCCACTTGAGCGACGCGATGTGCCCCGTCACCCGCGCGGGGCGCACCGCGGAGAGCGGCTCGTCGGGATGCGTCAGGAGATGGCGCACCACCAGCACCGAGTGGCACATCATGTCGTTGAGCACCCCACCGCCCTGCAGCCGCCCCTGCCAGAACCACGGCATGTGCGGCCCGCTGTGCTCCTCGGCCGCGCGCGCGAGGTAGGGGCGGCCGGTCGTCGCCGCGCCGCGCGCCCACAGCAGCGCCTTCCCCGCCTCGACGTGCGGGGCGAAGAGCTGGTTCTCGAGGTAGCCCGTCGGCAGCCCGACCGAGTCCACCAGCTTCTTCACCTGCCTCGCCTCCGCGACCGTGCGCGCGAGCGGCTTCTCGCAGGCGAGCCCCTTGAGCGTGCCGCGCCCGCGGGCGAGCGCGGAGACGATCTCCTCGACGTTCTCGATCCGCGCGTGGTTCGGCCCGCAGAGCCAGATCGCGTCCACCGAGCCGCTCTCGATCATCTCGGTGATGCTCCGGAACGCCCGCGCCTGCCCGACGTCGAGCTCGGCGGCGAAGCGCGCCGCATCGGCCGCACGCCGGAAGTTGGGCGACCAGATACCGGTCACGTTGGCCTGACGCACCCCGCGCCATGCCATGAGGTGAAACCGCGTGTTGAAGCCCGACCCGATGAAGCCGACGCGCAGAGTCACTTGCCCCATTCCTCGTAGCTGACGCCCAGGTGCCTGAGTACGGCGTCGGGGACGCCGGTCCATTCGGCAGCCACCTGCCCGGTGAAGCCCAGGTCGCGGTGCCCCGTCGCCGACGACCAGAACCCGCTCGCCGTGAGGTCGCGCAGGCGGGTGAAGAACGCCACCCCTTGCGAGCATTCGGGCCGAGCGCGCCTCGGGTAGGCGATGTCGTCGAGCATCGCGTGCCGCTTCGCCGTCGGCAGCGTGGCGTACGGCGCGCCGTAGCGGCGTCGGCACTCGGCGTCGAGCCAGGCGAGCCCCCCGCGCAGCGGCACGTGCAGCGAGGGCTGGTCGGTCGCCGTCCAGTCGATGTAGGCGGGGACGCCGGCATCGGTCGCCGAACCCGAGCGCTCGTCCCGCGGGATGATGTCGTCCACCAGCACCTTGATCGTGGCGTACTCCGCCGGCGTGAAGAACGTCGGCTTGCGGTTGGGCGCGGGCACGGTGCCGTCGGCGCCGGCGGGTTCGCGGCGCGGGGGCAGCGCATCGGCCGGCGCGGTGGCGTCCGCCGCCCCGCCCGCCGGATCGAGCACCCGCTCGACCGTCGGCAGGGCCGGCAGGATCGGCAGCGCCGGCAGTATCGGCAGCGCCGCCAGCCGCCCGAGCGCGGCGCGCCGGGAAAGTCCGTCGCTCATGCGGCCCTCCGGGCCATGGCGTTCTCATGCTCGGTCCGGCTCACAGTTCCCCCGCCTTGCGCTGCCGCACGATGTAGTCCGCCTGCCGCATCGCCAGCGCCAGGATCGTCCACGTGGGATTCTTGTCCGCCTGCGAGACGAACACGCCGCCGTCGGCGACAAACAGGTTGGGGACGTCGTGCGCCTGCCCCCAGCCGTTCGTCACGCTGGTTGACGGGTTGGCCCCCATGCGCGTGCCGCCCAGCTCGTGGATGATACGCCCCCCGGCCGCGATGCCGTACCCGTCCGCCTTCGTCGGCATCTCGCCCCACGGGGTCCCGCCCATCTCGCGGATGATCGCGCGGAAGGTCTCCTGCATGTGCCGGACCTGGTTGAGCTCGTGGTCGGTCCACTGCCAGTGGAAGCGCAGCACCGGGATGCCGAATCGGTCCACCACGGCCGGGTCGAGCTCGCAGTAGCTCCGCTCGTTGGGGATCATCTCGCCGCGCCCGGAGAAGCCGATGGTCGCGCCGTAGTACCGGCGATAGGTCCGCTTGAGCGATGCACCGTAGCCGCCCTCCACGCCGGGGTATCCGTGGATCCCGCCGAGCGCGCCGCCGTAGGGTTCTCCGCGGCCGCCCCAGGTCTCGACGTGGTAGCCGCGCGGGAAGTCGAGCTTCGCGTTGTCGAGCCACCACGGCATGTAGATGTGCATCCCGCCGACGCCGTCGCTGTTGTGGCCCGGTGTGTCGAGCAGGGCGGGAATGAACCCGCCCACGTCGGTGCCGGTGGTGTCGGTGAGGTACTTGCCGAGCGTCCCGCTCGAGTTGGCCAGCCCCTGCGGCCAGCGCGACGAGCGCGAGTTCATGAGGATCCGCGCCGACTCGCACGCACTCGCCGCGAGCACGACGACGCGCGCCTTCACGCGCTCCTCGACCCCCGTCTTCGCGTGGACGTACACCACGCCGGTCGCCTTGCCGTCAGTGCCGGTCAGCACCTCGCGCACCATCGCGTGGGTGCGCAGGTCCATGCGCCCCGTCCTCGCCGCCGGCTCGAGGAGCACGTTCGTGGACGAGAAGTTCGCGTTCACCGAACAGCCGCGGTTGCACTGGCCGCAGTAGTGGCATGCCGGCCGCCCGTTGTGCGGCCGCGTGATGATCGAGAGCCGCGACGGGATCACCGTCAGGCCGAGCTTCCGCGCCGCGCGCGCCGCGAGCAGCTCGTAGCCGCGCGGCCTCGGCGGCGGCAGGAAGACACCGTCCGGCTCGTTCTCGATCCCCTCGACCGATCCGAAGATGCCGACGAGCCGATCCACCTCGTCGTACCACGGCTTCACGTCGCCGTAGGCGATCGGCCAGTCGTCGCCCAGCCCGTCGAGGGACTTCCGCTTGAAGTCCTTCGGCCCGAAGCGGAGCGAAATGCGCCCCCAGTGGTTCGTGCGACCGCCGACCATGCGCGCGCGCCACCAGTCGAACTGCGTACCGGCTGCGCGCGTGTACGGCTCGCCCTCGAGTTCCCATCCGCCGATGCAGCCGTCGAACTCGCCGAAGGGCCGCGCCTTCGTGCTGCCGCCGCGCCGCGGCGACTGGAAGGTGCGCATGAGCATCGCGCTGTCCGTGCGGTTGTCCCACGGCCCCCCCGCCTCGAGCACGCACACCCGCGCGCCGGCCTGCGTCAGCGCGTAGGCGGCCATGCCGCCGCCGGCGCCGGAGCCGACGATCACGACGTCGTAGTCGTTCGGCCGCGGCGCGGCCCCGGTCACACCGTGCATGTCGTCACCGCCTGTCGCAGCGAAGTCATCGGATCCCGTGTGGGAATGAACTCCTGGCCGATCCAGCCCGTGTAGCCGGTGCCGGCGATCGCGCGCATCACCGCGCCGTACTGCAGTTCCTGCGTGTCGTCCAGCTCGTGCCGGCCCGGTACGCCCGCGGTGTGGTAGTGCCCGATCACGTCGGCGTTCGCCCGGATGGTGCGGATCACGTCGCCTTCCATGATCTGCATGTGGTAGATGTCGTAGAGCAGCTTGAAGCGCGGATGGTTCACCGTGCGCGCCAGCGCCGCCCCCCACGCGGTGTGGTCGGCCATGTAGTCGGCGTGATCCACCTTGCTGTTCAGCAGCTCGAGGCACACCGTCACCCCCGCCCGCTCCGCCGCCGGCATCAGCCGCGTCAGGCCGCGCGCGCAGTTGGCCAGCCCCTCGCCGTCCGACATCCCCGCGCGGTTGCCGGAGAACACGATCAGGTTCGGCAGCCTGGCCGCGCCGGCGAGCGCC
This sequence comes from Gemmatimonadota bacterium, assembly GCA_021298835.1. Classification (GTDB taxonomy): domain Bacteria; phylum Gemmatimonadota; class Gemmatimonadetes; order Gemmatimonadales; family Gemmatimonadaceae; genus JAJTHG01. Next base: position 150,969 of record JAJTHG010000017.1, on the reverse strand, counting down.
AGCAGCCGCTCGCCCTCCGCCACGAGGCGATCGTGCTGGTCCGGCCGGTTGAAGCCCAGCGCGATCGTGCTGGGTCCGTTCGCCATCGCGCACGTGAGGCCGTACGTCGCCGGGATGTGCCACTCCGTCTCGCCCAGCAGCTCGACGCTCCCCAGCCCGATCGCCTGCGCCTCGCGGCACAGCGCGTCCACGCTCAGCGACGGATAGCACCACCGGCACACCGACTGGCGCAGCCGGCCGGTGCCCGTCCGCCACACCGGCGACGGCGCGGCCGACGCAGCCGCTGCCTCCGCGACGCCCGGCACCAGCGACGCCCCCAGTGCCGCGCCGGCGGCCACGCCGCCAAGGCGCGAAAGGACCTCGCGCCGCCCGAGGGTGTCGCGCCGCTCAGACATCGCGCCGCGACAGCCAGCCGTACGACGCCCGGGCGAAGCCCATCGGATCGGTCGGGTTGTCGTGCTCGACGAACGCGTGGCGCAACCCGAGCCGCCGCGCCTCGCGCAGCAGCGCATCGAACCCGATCGTGCCGGCACCGACGTCCACCATCCGCCCGTCGGCCGAGCGGTCCTTCACGTGCACCATCGTGACCCGACCGGGCCAGCGGCGCATCCACGCGAGCGGGTCGGCCCCGGCCACCGTGGCCCAATACAGGTCGAGCTCGAGCGTCACCAGCGCCGGGTCGGTCGCCGACGCCAGCACCTCGAACGGCACCGTGCCCTCGACGGGCACGAACTCGAACTCGTGGTTGTGGTAGCCGAACGCCAGCCCGGCCCGCCGGGCCGCCTCGGCGAAGCGGGTGAACTCCTCGGCGCGGCGCCGCCAGTCGTCGAGGGTCTTCCGCTCGGCAGGCGACATCCAGGCGATCACCACCGCGCGATGCCCCGCCTCCGCGTGCTCGCCGCAGAGTCGCGCCGGATCGGTGCGAAAGGACGCGAGGTCCACGTGCGCGGACGGCGCCGCGAGCCCGGCGGCCGCCACCGCTGTCTTCACCTGCGCGGGCGTGCGCCCGTGCCAGCCGGCGAACTCCACCTCGCGGTAGCCGATCGCGGCGAGCGCGCGCAGCGTGCCGTCGAAGTCCTGGGCGAGCAGGCTGCGCACCGAGTAGAGCTGGATGCCCACGCGCTCCAGCGGTGTGGCCGATGCCGCTGCCTCGAGCGGCCGGCGCACGAGCCACGGGGCCGCCACTGCGGCCGCCCCCATGCGGACCAACCATTCGCGTCGCTGCATGCCCTAGAAGTTGCCCCCGAACGCGGCGTCCGCCACCCGGATGCGCACCGGACCGATGCCCGACCGCTCCCGACGGGGGTTCACCCGGTTCGTCAGCAGCAGCACGAACCGGTCCTGCTGCGGTGCGATCCAGAGTGACGTCCCCGTGAAGCCCGTGTGGCCGTACGCCGGTCGGCGCACCAGCGTCCCGGCCGAGTTCGTGCCCGTCGGCGTGTCCCAGCCGATCGCCCGCGAGCTGAACGTGCTGTCCGCGACCGCGGCGAAGGCGCGGGCCGTCTCCGGGGAGAACAGGCGCACGCCGTCGAGCGTCCCCTCGCCCAGCCAGAGCCGACCGAAGCGCACCATGTCGCGCGCCGTCGCGAACAGCCCGGCGTGCGACGACACCCCGCCCATGGCGAAGGCGTTCTCGTCGTGCACCTCGCCGAGGACCAGTCGCCCGCGCCACGGGTCCCGCTCGGTCGGCGCGGTGCGGCGCCAGAGCGCGGGAGGCGGGTTGAACAACGTCTCCGACATGCCGGCCGGGCCGAGCACCCGGCGCCGCACCGCCTCGCCGAACGCCAGCCCGGTCGCACGCTCGACGACGAGCCCGAGCAGGATCGCCCCGAGGTCGCTGTACACCATGCGCGTGCGCGGGGGGACCTCGAGCGGCGTCGCGAGCACGCGGGCCCGCACCGCCTCCAGGCCGCGCGCCTCGAGGTAGAAGTTGCGGTGCGCCGGCAGCCCGCTCCGGTGGAGCAGCAGGTCGCGCAGTGTCACCTGATCCTTCATGGGGCCCGTCCATTCCGGCACCCACCGCTGCACCGGGACGTCGAGGACGAGCGTCCCGTCGTCCACGAGGGTCGCGACGGTCGTCGTCAGCGCGACGAGCTTCGTGAGCGAGGCGAGGTCCCACAGCGTACGCGCGTCCACCGCCGGGGACGCGTCCCAGTCGAGCGTGCCGGCGGTCGCCCACGCGCGCACCCCGGCGCGCGAGCCGACCACCGCGATCGCACCCGGGGTCACCGAATCGCGGCGTGCCGCGACGAGCAACCCGCGCAGCGTGTCACCGAGGGCGCGGTCCGCCGACGGGCGCGCGTCCCATGCGTCCCCGGGCTCCTCAGCCGCTCCGGGCGCGGCATCCGCCGGGACGGGCGCCGGGAGGGGCACCGGGAAAGCGCGGCGGGAGGCGGCGCATCCTCCCATGATGCCCGCCGACACGGCGAGCGCGAGGGCGAGGCCCGTGACCGCGGCGCGCATCAGGTGCGCGCCCCCGCCGCGGAACCCGTCCCGCCCCGCCATGCCCCCTTGGCCAGCGCCCGCAGCGCATCGCGGCCGACCCATCGCATCGCGCGCTCCGGCCGTTCGGCCAGCCGCCGGGCGACGGTAGTCGCCGCCGCATGGCAGGCCTGGTTCCGCCGCCCGATGAACCGCAGGGCCCAATTGACGCCTTTGCTCACGTACGGACGATCGTCACTCGCCGCCCGCTCCACCAGTCGCAGCGCGGCCGCGAAGCGCCGGTCCGGCGACGCATCGTGCACGGCCAGCACCGCCAGGGTGGCGAACGCCGCCCGCTTCGTGAACTCGGCGCGGGCCGTCGCCCAGCGCTCCGCCAGCGGCCACGCGTGCGGAGAACGCGCCACGAGGTTCAGGCAGAACTGGTCGCATACGTCCCACGAATCGAGGTCCCGCACCCAGGCCTGCAGGGTCCGGCGGGAGATCGTCCCGGGATCCGCGACCATCGTCGCCGCGATCCGCGCCTCCTGGACGCCGCTCGCCCACAGTACGGCGGCCAGTCCGGCGTCGTGGCCCCACGCCTTCGCCAACCGGCGCAGGGTCGGTATCGAGACCCCGAGCCGTCCGCGCGCCGACATCCCGAAGCGCGCCATTCCCGCCACGGCGGCCGGCCTGGCCTCCGCCCGCAACTGCCGGAGCGCCTCGGCCGGTGGCGGCGGGGTCACCGGTCGTCGCGCACCCATGTGCCTTGGACGAGCCCCGAGGGAAAGGCCCGGTGCGATACCAGCGTCCAGCGCTCCGGCACCACAGGCCCGCCAAAGAGGGGGATCCCCGCGCCGAGCAGGATCGGCAGCGTCGTGATCGTCATGTCGTCCACGAGTCCCTCGGCGAGGCCACCGCGGATGGTCGCGCCACCATCGAGGTACACGCGGCGGACCCCCTCGGCACCGAGCCGCTCGAGGAGCGGCGCCAGCGGTCCCTCGTGCGTCTCCTCGCCGTGGCGGCGTCCGATCGGCCGGTGCGTGCAGACGATCACGCGTTTCCCCTTCCACGGCCATTCGGTGAACTGCAGCACGACCTCGAGCGTCGCGCGCCCGACGACGATCGCGTCGCAGGACTCGTAGAAGGGCTGGTAGCCGTGATCCTCGCCGGTGGTGTCGAACGTCTCGAGCCAGTCGAGCGAGTGGTCCGGACGCGCGATGAAGCCGTCCAGCGACTGGCCGACGTACACGCTCACCTGCGGGCGGCTCATGGGGTCACCCCGGGCGCCACCGTCGAGGCCTTGCTCATGGGGTCACCCCGGGCGCCACCGTCGAGGCCTTGCTCATGGATCCACCGGCCGGCGGAACGCCACGTCGAGCACCCGCCAGCGGGCCAGCTGGACGCCGAGGCGCACGCGGAAGTCCCGCCAGTCGCGGCGCGACGCCGGCGACCACGCGACCTCGCTCAGCGCGACGAGCCGCGGGAAGGCCATGTACTCGGCTTCCTTCGGGGTACGGATGTACTCCGTCCAGATCTGGCCCTGCGTGCCGAGGACGCGCGACGCCTGCCCGGGCGAGAGGGCGGCCGGCACGGGCTCGTAGGCATACACCGAGTCGAGCGGCAGAAAGCCGCCGATCGCGAGCGGCTCGGCCGACCGGTCACGCGACTGGTAGTAGTCGAAGTAGGTGTGGGACGTCGGCGTCATGACGACGTCGTGGCCGGTCTGCGCGGCCGCGATCCCGCCCGACGTCCCGCGCCACGACATGACCGTCGCGTTCGGGGCGAGCCCGCCCTCGAGGATCTCGTCCCAGCCGACCATGCGGCGACCGCGCGCGGCGAGCCACGCGTCGAGCCGCCCGATGAACCAGCTCTGCAGCGCCGGCTCGTCGGCGAGACCCAACGCCTGCTTCACTCGCTGCACCCGCGGGCTCTCCGCCCAGTAGCGCATCGGCACCTCGTCGCCGCCGACGTGGATCCACGGCGAGGGGAACAGCGTCAGCACGTGCGCGAGGACGTCGGTCGCGAAGGCGAGCGACGCCGAGTCGGGGACGAGTACGTCCTGCGACAGGCCCCACCACGCCTGCGGCTCGGTGGCGGTACCGAAGGTGCCCAGCGCGGGGTATGCCGCGATCGCTGCCGTGGTGTGGGCGGGGAGGTCCACCTCCGGGACGACGACGACATGGCGCGCGGCCGCGTACGCGACGACCTCGCGCACGTCGTCGGCGGTGTAGAAGCCGCCGTGCCGCCGGTCCTCCCACTGCCACGTCGTGCTGTCGGGGGTGTACGGGCCGCGCAGGGTCCGGCGGCGCCACGCCCCCACCTCGGTGAGGCGCGGCCACCCCGGCACCTCGAGCCGCCACCCCTGATCGTCCGTCAGGTGCCAGTGGAAGCGGTTGAGCTTCTGGAGCGCCATGAGGTCGAGCCACTTCTTGACGAACTCGACCGGCATGAAGTGGCGCGCGACGTCGAGGTGGGAGCCGCGCCAGCTGAAACGCGGCCGGTCCGTGATGCGCGTGGCCGGCACCGTCCAGCGAACCCCGCGCACGCGCGCCCGCCGTTCGATCGCTGCGGGGAGCAGTTGGCGGAACGACTGCAGGGCGTAGAACAGGCCGGCCGCCGCCGGCGCGCGCATCGTGACCCCGTTCGGCCCCACGTCGAGGCGGTAGCCCTCCGGGCCGAGCGAGTCGAGCGAGGCGTCGAGTCTGAGCTCGATCCGCGCGCCGCGCGCCGCGTCGAGGTCGGCGATGCGCAGGCGCCAGCCGGTGGCGGGCGCGAGCAGGTCCGCGAGCTGGCGCGCCACGGTGTCGGCACCGCGACCGGCGGCGATGATCGTGCCCGCCGAAACCTCGAAGCACCCCGGGAGGGGGGTCACCGACACCGGGGCCGGGATGATCGCGCGCGTCGGGGCGACGCAGGCGGCCGCCGGCAGGTGCGCCGGCAGGTGCGCCGGCAGGTGCGCCGGCAGGTGCGCCGGCAGGTGCGCCGGCAGGTGCGCCGGCTGGCCCGCCCATGCGAGGCACGCGAGCCACGGGGCCAGTCGGCGCACCGTCACGGCGCCGGTCCGCGAGGGGAGCCGCATGGCCTACTGCGGTCCGGCCGCCGCGGTGCGTCCGGGCCTGGCGTCCTGCAGCCAGTAGCTGAACCACTGCCGGAGCCGCCCGAGCCGGTCCACGAGCAGCCACGGCTCGCCGGCGCGCGAGAGGTCGTGGTTCGAGCGCGGATACCGTACCAGCTCCACCGGCACCCCCTGCTTCTTGAGCGACATGAACCACATCTCCGCCGAGCCCATCGGCGTGCGGTGGTCCTCCTCGCTCTGCACGATCAGCATCGGCGTCCGCACCTTCTGCACGTAGCGGATCGGCGAGAGCGTGTCGTAGAGCGTCTGGTTGTCCCACGGCTTGCCGAAGAACTCGAACTCGGTCAGCCCCTGCGCGTCGCTCGCACCGTACCAGTAGGTCCAGTCGGTGATCGTGCGGTCGGTCTGGATCGCCTTGAAGGCGTTGGTCTTCGTCGCCATCCAGGTCGTCATGAAGCCGCCGTACGAGCCGCCGGTCGCGCCGAGGCGCGCGGCATCCACGTCGGGCCGCTTCGACACGATCTCCACCGCCTTCATGAGGTCGTCGTAGTCCTCGAGGCCCCAACGCCCGCGCGTGCTGTAGGTGAAGTCGGCCCCGTAGCCGCTCGACCCGCGGGGGTTCGTGAAGAGCACCCACATCCCCATGGCCGCGAGGTTCTGGAACTCGTCGAACCAGTTCTCGCCGTACGCGCTGTGCGGGCCGCCGTGGATGTAGAGCACCAGCGGGTACTTCCTGCCGGGCTGGTAGCCGTACGGCTTCATCAGCCACGCCTCGATCTCGAGGTCGCCGACGCTCCGGTAGGTGAAGCGCTCGGCATCCGCCCAGGCGACCTCGGCGTTGAGCGCGTCGTTGAAGCCGGTGAGCTTGCGCTCGCCGCTCCCGTCAGCGCCGGCCACGTACAGCTCGGTCGGAGCCGTCAGCGACGTCGCGACCCATGCGACGCGCGCGCCGGCGCTGTCGTAGGAGAAGCCGCTCATGCGCCGTCGTCCCCCCAGCAGTTCGCGCGGTGGCTGCCGGCCGGCCGCGTCGGCCCGGAACAGCCCGGTGCGGCCGCCGACCTCGGCGCTGAACTGCAGCGCCCCATTCGGCAGCCACTCGATGTTCGACGGTTCGTAGCTCCACGCACGGATCAGGTTGATCGGCGTGCCGCCGGCGGCCGCGACGACGTACACGCGGGCCGACTTCGTCCGCCCGGGCCGCCCGACGAAGGCGATTCGCCGCGAGTCCGGCGACCACGCGAGGTCGCTCTCGCTGCCCATCCACGTCGCCACCTTGCGCGGCGCCCCACCGGTCGCCGGCATCACGTAGACGTCGGCGTCGTTGCGCTCGGCCTCGTCGCGCGCGCGGTCATAGGGGAGCCGGGCCAGCGAGTCGCGCTCGAGCTCGACGACGCTGTCCGGCCGCAGCGCGGCGTCGGCGACGAAGGCGATCCACTGCCCGTCCGGCGAGACGGTCGCGCCGCGGTGCGAGTAGGCCGCAGTGGTCAGCTGGGTGCGCGCCGTGTCGCCCAGCACCTGCGACCAGACCTGCAGCGGTCGCCACGTGCGCGCCGTGCGGCGGCCGGGCACGAAGCCGCGTTCATTCGACTTGTAGGTCATGTCCACGACGTGGCGCCCGTCATACCGCGCCGGGTCGGCCGGTCGGGTGATCGCGTCGAAGGGCGGCCGCGACATCGGCCCCATGCGCGCGTAGGGATCGTCGCGCGTGGTGGCGGTGTCGGCCGGCAGCGCCTCGCTCCAGACCGCGAAGCGCCCCGACGCGGGGACCGAGCCCGCCGGGTACGCGCGCGTCTGGATCGCCTCACCGCCCGGCGCATCGGCCCGCAACGCCCACGCCGTCCCCGGACCGCGCAGCTCGCCCCCGGGGCGCGTCGAAGAGAACAGCAGCCACGACCCATCCGGCGACCACCGCGGCGCGCTGGACTCGGTGCCTGGCGACGTCCAGCGCTGTGCGGGGCCGCCGTCGGTCGGCACGACCCAGATCTCCTGGTGCCGCTTGTTGTCGGCTTCGCGTACGGTCGTGACGGTCACGGCGACCCGCTTGCCGTCCGGCGAGATCGCCGGCTGGCTCAGCGTCGCGACCCGGTACCAGTCCTTGAGCTCCATCGGACGCGGGGCCTTCGGGCCCTGGGCGTAGAGGGACAGCGGCAGCAGCGCGGCGACGCCGATCCAGTGGCGCGTCGCGGCGACGGCGGGGGCGAAGGACGGACGAAGGGACACGGCAGGTCGGGGAAGAAGGCGAAACCGCGGGAAACCCGGCGACCCGGGTTCCCCGCGGTAACGTGGCGACTCGACCGAGCGCTGGCGAGTCCGGCCCGTCAGCCCGTGCGGAGGGCGGCGAGCATCTCCCGGAACGAGGGCTCCTTGCCGTACATCTGCACGCCGGCCGCGAACAGCCGCCCCCCGAGCAGTCGGGCGAGCCAGATCGCGCCGAGCAGCAGGGCGACCGCCACGGGGAACTCCCACCAGGCCGGCGTCGTCGTCGCCAGCCGCACCGGCAGCGCCGCGTAGCTGGTCAACGGGAAGGTCGAAAGCCCCACGGCCAGCGGCGTGTCCGACTTCGCCTTGATGAGGTACGCGAGGTACATCGGCAGCATCGGCAGGAGCAGCACCGTCGAGCGCATCGAGTCGTTGGGATCGTCGATGGTGCTCGTGAACGCCCCGAGCAAGGCATACCACAGGACGAGGCCAAGCAGCACCAGCACGAGCACCTGCACCACGACCGCCGGCCCGGGCATCGGAATGCTGATCGGCCCGAACTTGTCGCGGAAGAGCACGTACGCGCCCGCGGCCAGGACACCCAGTGACATGACCGTGTTGAAGATGCCGACGATCGCCACGCCGAGCTGCCCGAGGATCTTGCCGTCGAGCCACGCCATCGGCGAGATGGCCGAGAGGATGGCGTCGGTGACGCGCAGTTGCTTCTCGCCGGTGATGCCGGTGAAGAGATAGCCGGCCCCGCCCATCACGCCGGCGAACACCAGCACCAGGATGCCGATCGCCACCGCCTCGTCGGCACCGTCGGTGTCGCGCTTCTGCTTGGTGTACGTCGTCTCGAACGCCATGGTCGCCTGCAGCGCCGCGAACTGCCCGGCGGTGATCCCCGACTGCCGGATCGCGGCCTCGCGGCGCGCCGCGGTGAACGCGTCGCGCACGCGCGTCGGCCACTTCGCCTTCTCGCGCAGGACGATCCGCGCCGAGTCGGGCGAGGCGACGACGACGTAACCGTCGAGCGTCTTCGCGGCGAGCTGCCGCTTGAGCGCGTCCTCGTCCGGGGCGGCCGGCTGCCATGTCACTCCCTCCACGGCCGGCACCGCGCCGTCGAACCGCTCAGGCGCCACGAGGGCGACCTTCACCGGCTTGGCGCGGGCCTTGGCGATGAAGTACCCCGCGACGCCGAGCACGAGGCCGGCGCCGAGCATCACTGCGAGCGAAATGAGCTGCTGCCGCAGCTTCACGAAGCGCAGGAACTCCCACCGCGCCACCGAGAAAACCTGTTGCCAGTGCGTCATGCGGCCTCCGGGCCCGCGGCAGCCGGGTTGCCGCCGAGCGTCTGGACGTAGATGTCGTGGAGCGACGCGCGCTCGGTGCGGACCGCGCGGATCGTGCATGTACGTGCGGCATCGGCGAGCAGGTCGCCCACCGGCACCCCGCGCCGGAGCGTCAGGCGCACCTCCTCGCCCTCGCGGTGCACCGCAGCGACGGCCGCGTGCCGCGCGAGCGGGGCCGGGTCATCCCCGGGCGCCACCTGCATGACCAGCACGTCACCGGCGTGCCACGCCGCTGCGAGCTGCGCCGGCGTCCCCTCGAGCACGATTCGCCCCGCCTGCATGATCGCGATGCGGTCCGCGAGGCGCTCGACGAGCTGCATCTGGTGCGCGCTGAACAGCACCGTCGTCCCCTCGGCGGCGAGGTCACGGATCAGGCCGAGGAAGTACTCCTGATTCAGCGGGTCGAGGCCGCTGAACGGCTCGTCGAGGATCGCCAGTGCCGGCCGATGCAGCAGGGCCGACGCCAACTGCACCTTCTGCTGGTTCCCCTTGCTGAGCGCCTTCACCGGCTCGCGAGCGCGGTCGGCGAGGTGCAGGCGCTCGAGCCATTCCCGGGCCGCCGCCTCGCCGGCCCGCGACGTCATGCCGCGCAGCGTGGCGAAGTAGGTCAGCGTGCGCAGCAGCGGCACGTCCTGATACAAGCCGCGTTCCTCGGGGAGGTAGCCGATGCGCGCCGCGTTCGCGTGCCCGGGCGGGGTGATCGCCCCGTCGAAGTGGAGCGAGATGCCGCCGGCGTCGGGTCGGGTCAGGCCGAGCACCATGCGGATGAGGGACGACTTGCCCGCGCCGTTCGGGCCGAGCAGGGCGAAGCGCTCGCCGGCGCGCACCGTCAACGAGACGCCGTTCACCGCGGTCACGGTGGCGTAGCGCTTGACGACGTCGCGGACCTGCAGGATCGGGACTGACAAAGTCTGTGTCTCCAATGGACCGATACGGGAGAGATGACACCCGGGCAGAAATCCGACCTCGATGCTCACGGTGCCGGCCACGGAACAGCCGGTCCGTTGCCGCGGTTCCTCCGCTTGCATAAAGTTAGGCAGAGCTAATTTAGGACTGCCTAACCATGTTTCGCGATCGTCCTACGTACCCAGCCGCTGCACTGTTTCTCGCCGCCGCCGTTGCCCACGCTCAGGCACCCTCGCGTGGGACACCGGCACGCGACACCGCTCGCCGGGCCGACCTGCCGGCCATCCAGGTGACCGCCAGTCCCCGCGGCACCGCCGTGCTCGCCACCCCGCAGCCCACGGCGGTCCTCGCCGGGGCCGACCTGCGCCGTGCTCAGGGCGCGTCGCTCGGGGAGACACTCGAACAGATCCCCGGCGTCCGGTCGCTCGCCATGACCCCGGGGATCGGCAAGCCGGTGATTCGCGGTCTCACCAACAACCGCGTCGTCACCCTCGCCAACGGCCAGCGCACCGAGACGCAGCAGTGGGGGCACGACCACTCGCCGAACGTCGAGTCGGCGGACGCCGCACAGGTTGACGTCGTGAAGGGGCCCGCAAGCGTCCTCTACGGGTCCGATGCACTGGGCGGCGTGGTGAACGTCGTGCGCCGCCCGCTGCCGACGGGCGACGATCTGGCGGGCCCGATGCGCGGCCGGGCCAGCGTGGCATGGAACTCCGCGATGGCGAGCCCCAGCGCGACGCTTGCCCTCGAGGGCGGGCGCGGGGTTCTCGGCTGGCGGATGAGCGGCACCGGGCGGCGCGGGGGCGACGTCCGCACGCCGGTCGGGGCTCTGGCCAACAGCGGCATGGCGATGGGCTACGGCGAGGGAACGCTCGGATGGCGCTCGGCGTCGGCCGACGCCACGCTGCACGCCTCGCGACGCGACGAGCGGCTGCGGATCGCCGAGGACCCGGTGGCCGAGCCCGGCTACTCGGGATACCAGCGCATCCGCACCGACCGCGCCACGCTGGACGCCAATCTCCGCCGCGCCGACCAGCGGCTGCAACTGCAGCTCGGTTGGGAACGCAACCGTCGCGCCGAGTTCGAGTCGGCCGACGCCCCATTGGTGGCGCTCGGGCTCGCCTCGGCGACCGGCAACGGCTTCGCGCACTGGCACCATGCCCCAGTGGGAGGCGCGACCGGCATCATCGGCGTGTTCGCGCAGCGGACGGCGTTCCGGAAGTTCGGCGAGGAGACGCTCGTCCCGAATGCCACGACGGACAACGCGGCGCTGTACGCCTACGAGCAGCTCGAGCGCGGCCGCTGGTCGTGGGCCATCGGGGCCCGCCAGGACTGGCGGACGCTCGCCACGCCCGGCGACGCGGCGCTAGCGCTGGGCGCCGACGCGCGCCGGTTCTCGGCGTTCACGGGCACCGTCGGGACGGTGTTCCGGCCGAGCGAGTCCCTCGCGATCTCGGCGAACGTGGCGCGCGGTTTCCGGGCACCGAGCGCGAGCGACCTGTGGGCCAACGGCTTCCACGAGGGAACGCGCGCCTTCGAGCGCGGCGACCCCACGCTGCGCAGCGAGACGAGCCTCAACACCGACCTCGGGCTCCGTTGGCGTGGGCCGCGCGTGCGGGCCGAGCTCACCGGCTTCGTCAACGGCATCCGCGACTACATCTACCTCGCGCCGTTCGGGGCGGCGGGCAACGCGCTCGACTCGCTCGCCGTCCGACAGGGCGACGCGCGGCTCGCCGGCCTCGAAGCACAGGTCGGGGTCGCCCTCGGGCGCGGGCTGCGCGCGGACGCATCGGCCGACGCGGTCCGCGGCACCAACCTCGTGACGGGCGGCGCGCTCCCGTTCATCCCGCCGCTGCGCACGCAGGGGACGCTGCGGTGGGACGGGCGCACGACGCGCGCGCTCGTGCAGCCGTCGCTGCATGTCGGCGGCGAGTGGCAGGCACGGCAGGCGCGCACCTTCCTCAACGACTTCGCCCCGCCGGCCTACGGGCTCGTCCACCTCGGGGCGGGGGCCGGGATCCCGACGGGCCGCGGCGTCGTGTGGCTCGACCTGCAGGTGCGCAACGCGGCGAACGCGCGCTTCCGCGATTTCCTCAACCGCTACAAGGAGTTCGCGTACGGGGCCGGGCGGGCGGTGGTGCTGCGCGTGTCGGCCGACTTCTAGCCGCCCGGCCCCGCCGGGGCGTCAGATGGTGATGCGCCGCTCTCGGCGCACCTCGATCCGCTGCGGCGACGGTCCGCCCTCGAAGCGGAACTGGCGCAGGACGCCCGGCACCCGCTCCTCCATGAAGCGACGCATGTCGATGTCCTCGCCGTTGATGCGGAGGCGCACGTCCTGCTCCGGATCGCCGTCGAGCCCGCCTTGACCGCCGGGCGGCATCGGCATCGGCCATCGCCGCGGTGCGCCACGCATTTCGAGCTCGACGTCGCCCATCGGCTGTCCGATCATCCCTCGTCCGGCGAGCTCGTTCGCCGACACGGTCTTCACCTTGACGGTGCGGCCCCGCCCCGCAGTCACGACGCGCAACTCCACCTCGTCGCCCGGCTTCAGTTCCCCGAGCGCCCGCTGGAGCCGCGACGCCCTCGCACGGGCAGCGGCGGCATCGCCCGCGTCCTCGCGCGCCACGCGCAGGTCCTGGCCGTTGATCGCGGCGATCCGGTCACCCTCGACGATCCCGGCCTTCTCGGCGGGGCCGTCGGTGGTCACGGCGCTCACGAACACGCCGGCCGAGTCGCGCCGGCTCGGCTCGCCGAGGAGCGACACCCCGATCGCTGCCCGGGGCTCGCGGCGCGGCACGAACATCCAGCGCGGCGGGCTGTCCGGCGCCTCGCTCGCGGCGATCGTCTTCACCTTGATGCTGCGGCTCCGGCCGTCGCCGTGGACGCCGAGTTCCACCTCCGCGCCGGGAGCCACGCCGGCGAGCACGCGCGTCAGCCGCCGCTGCAGGACACCGCCCATGCCCGGATCGTCGGCGTCCGCGGCGGGGAGCCGAAGTGAGGTCCCGTTGATGCTGGTCAGCCGCTCGCCTTCCTGCAGGCCCGCCTTCGCGGCGGGGCTGCCCGGGACGATGTCCTCGATGAGCAGGCCGAGCGTGTCGCGGCGGCCGCTGCCGCCGGTGGCGATGCCAAGCCAGGCGCGCGTCGAGTCGGCGCGACGCATGTCGCCCGGGCCGTCCCGGTCGAGGATCATCACCTCGGCCTCGACCTCGGTACGCGGAGGACGGGGGCGCTGGCCTTGCTGCGCCTGCACCACGCCGCCGAGGAGCACGGCCACGATGGAAAGCCACGGAGTCGGTCGCATGTCGGAATCGGGTTGGGGTTGTCATTGAGACACGCGGCCCGGCCCCGGGGTTGCCGAGGTCCGGCGGGGGGGCGGCGCGCGGCCGCCCCCGGGTGGCCGTCCTACTGCTTCACGAACACCTGGGTGGTCGTGAACTCGCCCATCGGCGTCTGGGCCCGGCCGTCGATCGTGAGCGTCTTGCCGTCGGCCGAGAGGATCATCGTCTGGACCTGCGTCAGCTCCCCCTGCGGCGTGGTGCGGCGGCTGGTGATGACGAGGTTCCCGCCCTCCCACTTGGCGCTGCTGACGGCGGTGCCGCCGCGCGGGTTCGTGGTGGTGACCTCCTTGCCATCGGTGGTCAGCGACTGATCACTGGTGCGCTCGCCTCGGGAGGTCGTGGTCGTGGTCTTCATGGACAGCGCGGGCTCCTTGTGCTCGATGACCATCGTGATCTTGGGGGTCTCCCCCATCATCTGGGCCATCGGGCCGAAGTCGGACTTGGCGGCGTCGAGGGCCCACGTACCGGAGAGATTGGGGGCTTGGGCGGCAACGACAGCCGGCATGCCGAAAACGGCGGCGGCGAGGGCGAGGGCGAGCGTGCGGTGCAAACGGCGCATGGGAGTGGGGGAGGGAGGGTGGCCGGGTCAGGGGACGACGTTGAGGAGCCGGCCCGGGACGTACACGAGCTTCTTCGGCGTTCCGTTGACGAACTTCGCGATCGCAGGATCCGCGAGCGCCGCCGCCGCGACGGCGTCCTGGCCGGCGTGGCGCGGCACACGCACCTTGCCGCGCACCTTGCCCGCGACCTGCACGACGATCTCGGCCTCGTCCTCCACGAGCAGGGCGGGGTCGAACGCGGGCCAGCCGGCGTCCATCACGCTCCCCGTCCCGCCGAGGCGCTCGTGCAGCGCCTCGGCGAGGTGCGGCGCGAAGGGGGCGAGCAGGGACACGAGCGGGCGCACCTCGTCGTGGTGCGGGATGCGCTCGCCGGCGCGGAGCGCGTTGACGTACTCCATCATCGCCGCGATCGCCGTGTTGTACGAAAGGCGCGGGATGTCCTCGCCCACCTTCTTGATGGTCGCGTGCAGCTTCCGCAGGACCCCCGCGTCGGGCGCGCCGTCGGGCGCGCCGTCGGGCGCGCCGTCGCGCGTGCACGCCGCGGCGGAGGCCCAGACGCGGTCGAGGAAGCGGCGCACGCCGACGATGCCGCTGTCGCGATAGTCCCCCCCCTCCTCGAACGCTCCGAGGAACATGAGGTACGTGCGGAACGTGTCCGCGCCCCACTGCTCGATGAGCGCGTCGGGGGTGATGACGTTCCCCTTGCTCTTCGACATCTTCGCCCCTTCGCGGATGATCAGCCCGTGGGCGCGGAAGGTCGCGAAGGGCTCCTCGAAGGGGACGAGGCCCGCGTCGTGCAGGACCATCGTCACGAAGCGCGCGTAGAGCAGGTGCAGCACGGCGTGTTCGTTGCCGCCGATGTAGCTCGTCACCGGCAGCCAGTGGCGCGTGCGCGCGGCGTCGAAGGGGACGTCGTCGCGGTCGGCGCTGGGGTAGCGCAGGAAGTACCACGCACTGTCGAGGAAGGTGTCGCTGACGTCCGTCTCGCGCCGCGCGACCGCGCCGCACCGCGGACAGGGGACGTGGTACCACTCCTCGTGTCGCGCCAGAGGCGAGACGCCGCTGTCGTCGGGCCGGTAGTCGGGGATGTTCGGCAGCACGACGGGGAGCTGCGCCTCCGGCACCGGCACGACGCCGCAGGCGTCGCAATACAGGATGGGGATCGGCGGGCCCCAGTATCGCTGCCGCGAGATGCACCAGTCGTGCAGGCGGTAGTTCGTCACCGCCCGTGCCGCCTTGCGCGACGCCAGCCACTCGACGATGCGTCCCTTGGCTTCGTCCACCCGAAGGCCGTCGAAGCGCGCCGAATTCACCAGCCGCCCCTCGCCGTGGAAGGCCTCGGCCAGCGGTGTGCGGGCATCCTCGCCGTCGCCTGCGACCACGCGCACGATCGGCAGCCCGAAGACCTGCGCGAAGGCGAAGTCGCGCTCGTCGTGGCCCGGGACCGCCATGATCGCGCCGGTGCCGTACTCCATCAGCACGTAGTCGGCGATCCACACCGGAATCGGCCGCTGCGTCGCCGGGTTGATCGCGTAGGCGCCGGTGAAGGCGCCCGTCTTCTCCTTGGTGACCTTGCGGCTCACGAGGTCCTGCTGCGCCGTGCGCACGCGGTACGCCTCGACCGCGGCGCGCCGCTCCGGCGTCGTGATGACGTCCACCAACGGATGTTCGGGCGCCAGCACGAGGTACGTCGCCCCGAAGACGGTATCGGGCCGCGTCGTGAAGACGGTGATGGTGTCGTCGTCGGGCTCGCCGTCGGGGACGTCGGCCACGGTGGCCGCGCCGGCGTCCGTCCGGGGGTCGGTCACCGGGAACAGGAGGTGCGCCCCCTCGCTCCGGCCGATCCAGTTCCGCTGGGCCTGCTTGGTGGTCTCCGACCAGTCGAGGCGGTCGAGGTTGCCGAGGAGGCGCGGCGCGTACTCGGAGATGCGGCAGAACCACTGCTCGAGCACGCGCTGCGTCACCTCCGTGCCGCACCGCTCGCAGTTGCCGCTCTCGACCTGCTCGTTCGCCAGGACCGTCTTGCACGACGGGCACCAGTTCACCGCCGCCGACTTCCGGTAGGCCAGCCCCTGCTTGTACAGCTGCAGGAAGACCCACTGCGTCCACTTGTAGTAGTCCGGCCGGGTCGTGTCGACGGCGTAGCGCCAGTCCACCATGAGGCCCGCCCGGTCGAGTTGCCGCCGGAAGTTCGCGACGTTCCGCGGGATCAGTTCCATCGGGTGCACGCCGACCTTCAGCGCGTAGTTCTCCGAATGGATGCCGAAGGCGTCGAACCCCAGGGGCTGGAAGACCGTGTGGCCTTTGAGCCGCTGGAATCGTCCGTGGATGTCGTTCCCGGTGAAGGCGTAGAGGTTGCCGACGTGCAGCCCCTCCGCCGACGGATACGGGAACATCATGAGCTGGAAGAACGGGTTCGCACCGGAGAGGTCGGTCCGGTGCGTCCCGCGCTCCTGCCAGCGCGCGTGCCAGATGGCCTCGACGGCGGCGGGATCGTACGTGTCGCGGTCGGGGGCGGACGGCGGGGTGGGAGCGGACATCGGGGGGTCGGTGGGTCACGCGAACGGCCGCAGCGCCGGGGCGCCACGGCCGTCGATTCCCCGGAAAGCTAGTCGTGCCTTCCCCGGACTTCACGCATGCGCCGCTCGGTTCGCCGCCTCCTTCTGGCCGGTCTCGCCCTGATCATCGTCGCCCTGCCCGGGATGGGTGCCGTCGCCGGACGGTTCACTCACTGGACGGAGTGGGGTGCGCTGGTTGCGATGTTCCTCGGCACCAGCGCTACGGTCGCCTGCACGGCCTTCCTGCTCGTGCTCTTCCCTCGCTTGCAGGCGGGTACGGCGCAACTCGTCGGCGTCGTGGAGGCGGTTGCCGACGGTGACCTCCGGCAGGGGCTGTCGGCGGCACCGGTCGGCGGCTTCCAGCAGCATTGGCGCATCCTCGAGCGGATGCTCGAGTCGCTCCGGCACCTCGCCGGCAACCTCCGGTCCGCCGCCGCCGAGAACCAGCGCACAGCCGAACTGCTCGAGGCAAGTGCCGCCGGGTCCCGCGAGGCCGCGGCGCGGGTGAGCGATGGGACGCGCCAGGTCCGCGCGAACGCCGACGCCATGGCGACGGCGATCCGGGGGCTGACGGCCGATGGCGAGCGACTCGTCCAGCTCGCCGCCGGCCTGCGGGCCGGTGCGGAGGACGGGGCCCGCCGCAACGCGCGCGTGCGCGCGGCGGCGACGGCGGCCCGGCAGCAACTCGACCAGGCCGGGCGTCTGGTGGCCGGCCTCGACGCCGACGTCCGCGAGAGCGCGGCCGCCGTCGAGTCGCTCGCGGCGTCCGCCGAGGAGATCCGGGCCTTCACCGTGCTCGTGCAGCAGATCGCCCGCCAGTCCCGGCTGTCGTCGCTCAACGCGGCGATGGAGGCGGCACGGGCGGGCGAGTACGGCGAGGGCTTCGCCGTCGTCGCCGCCGAGGTCCGTCGGCTGGCCCAGCTCGCGGCCGATGCCGCCGCCCGCACCGAGGGGCTGGTGCGGGCCATCGTCCAGCGCGTCGAGGACTCGCGCGAGAAGAGCCTGCGGGTCGCGACGACCCTCGGCGACGTCACCGACGCCACCCGGTCCGGGGTCGGCACGTTCGGGACACTCGTCCTCGAGGCGGAAGCCGGCGACCGCTGGACGGCGAGCATCACCGAGGCCGCGCAGGCCACCGACGGCCTTGCCCGCGACCTCGACCGGCGGCTGGGCGCGGTGGCCACGGGAGTCCACGCCCTCGCGCGGATCAGCGCCGACGTGGGCGACACCGGCATCTCGCAGTTGCGTGCGGCCGACGCGCAGGGCGACGTGGCCAGCCGGCTGGCGCGGCGCGCCGTCGCCCTCGCGGCGATCGCGGCGGAGTTCCGGCTGCCTGGCGACGCGGACGGGCTGACGTCGCCGCCGCCCGACGCCCCGGACGACCCCGGTCAGGCCGGCCGCTCGCCGCGCCGGAACAGGTAGGCGGCCGGCTCGAGGCGCGGGCCGGCGTCGTCGGCCACGGCGTATTGCGCCCCCTCGTAGAACGACGCCCCCGCCGTGCGCCCGTCCTTGTGCACGGCGTAGAAGGTGAGGTCGAACCGCGGGCGGCCCCGCGCGTCGAGCTGCCGTGGCTCGGCGAGACTGAGCACGCGCTCGAGCACCTTGAGGGCGGCCGCCTGCGGGTCCGTCCCCTGCCGCATGAACTCGACGAGCAGCATCGCCCCGCAGGCCTTGATGTTGGTCTCGCCGAGACCCGTGGCCCCGGCGGCCCCGACGGTGTTGTCGCAGTACTGCCCCGCCCCGACGATCGGCGAATCGCCGACCCGGCCCGGCACCTTGTACGCGAGACCGCTCGTGGTGGTGCAACTGGCGAGGTCACCGGCGGCGGTCACGGCGTTCATGTTGATCGTCCCCGTCCGGAACGGCACCGCGCGCGGGTCCACGTCGTCACGCCACGCGTCCCGGGGGTTGAGCGTGGCGCGCCACCGCAGCCACGCCTGCCGCGAGGCCTCGGTGAGCAGGTTCTGCGGCGTGAAGCCGAGGTCGAGCGCGAAGCGGCGCGCGTCGCGGCCGACGAGCAGCACGTGGTGCGTGTGGTCCATGACCGCCTTCGCCACGAGCGACGGCGTCGCGATGTCCTCGAGGCAGGCGACCGCCCCGGCGCGGCGCGACGGCCCGTGCATGACACTCGCGTCGAGCTGCACGACGCCCTCGGCGTTCGGCAGGCCGCCGAGCCCGACCGAGTTGTCCTCCGGGTCGAGCTCCTGGATGTTCACGCCGGCGATGATCGCATCGAGCGGGTCGCGGCCGGCGAGGAGCATCTCACGCGCCTTCGCGACGCCGCGGAGGCCGTTCTCGCTGGCGACGACCGCCGGGCGGCCCTTCCCCGTGGTGATGGCCGGCGCGAGTGCAGCGGCCGCGTCCGTCGGCCGGGCGAGGGCGGCGGCGGCGGCGGCGAGGGTGGAGGCGGTCGTGCCGAGGAAGGTGCGGCGGGTCGGGGACATGCGTTCCGGATGAAGGGAGTGGCTGCCGAATGATGCGCCGCGACGGCGTCGGCGGGGAGGCCGGCCGACCCGTGCACGCCGACCCGCCCGCCTGGGCACCGTTGCCGGACCCGTCGATCCCCGGCAGCTTGCAGGCATGTCTCCCACGACCCTGACCGACACCCTGCGCAGCTGCGCGTTCGTCGACGGCCTCCCCGACCAGCACGTCTGGCACCTCGCCCGCGCCGGCGAGCTCAAGGAGTTCCCGCCCGACGCCCTTCTCTTCGCGCAGGGGAACGAACGCCGGGCGATGGCGATCCTCGTCGAGGGCTCGGTGGGGATCGAGAAGGGGACCGACGGCGGCATCACCGTGCGCATGACGACGCTCGGCCCGGGCGAAGCCGTCGGCGAGGGGATCCTGCTCGACGATACGCGGCACGGGACCTCCGCCCGGTGCCTCCAGCCGGTGAAGGCCTTCGTGTACGAGAAGGCGCAGTTGGCGAAGCTGCTCAAGGACCAGCCGGCGATCTACGCCGCACTCGTGGGACGTGCGGCGCGCGCGATCTCGCAGCGCCTCTCCCGCGTGGACGCCACGCTGGTCGGCCGCGGCCGCGCACTCGGCTTCGGCGGGGTCCGCATGCGCACCGAGAAGGACCTGCTCGGCGCGCGCGACGTCCCCGAGGAGGCGCTCTACGGGGTCCAGACCCTCCGCGCGACCGAGAACTTCCCCATCACCGGGGTGACGCTGCGCGAGTTTCCGCGCCTGATCGAGGCGCTCGCGGCGGTCAAGGAGGCCGCCGCCCTCGCCAACCGCGACCTTCAGCTGCTCGACGACGAGCGCTGCGACCTCGTCGTGCGCGCCGCGCGCGAGGTCCGGGCGGGACGGCACCACGAGCACTTCCTGGTGGACATGATCCAGGGGGGCGCCGGGACGTCCACGAACATGAACGCCAACGAGGTCATCGCGAACCGCGGCCTCGAGCTCGCCGGCCGCTCCCGCGGCGACTATGCGTACCTCTCGCCCAACGAGCACGTCAACCTCAGCCAGTCCACGAACGACGTGTACCCGACCGCACTGCGGCTGGCGCTCCACGTGCTGATCGGCGAGCTGCGCACGGAGATGACCGCGCTCGCACAGGCCTTCCACGCCAAGGGTGCGGACTTCGCGCAGCACCTCAAGATGGGGCGCACCCAGCTGCAGGACGCCGTGCCGATGACGCTGGGGCAGGAGTTCACCGCCTTCGGCGTCACCATCCTCGAGGACGTCGAGCGGCTCGCCGAGACGCAGGGGCTGATCCGCGAGATCAATCTCGGGGCGACCGCGATCGGCACGCGCATCAACTCGCCGGACGGCTATCCCGAGACCGTGCGCCGCCACCTCGCTGCGATCACCGGGCTCCCGCTCGTCACCGCCCCCGACCTGGTCGAGGCGACGTCCGACGTCGGCGCCTTCGTGCAGGTCAGCGGCGTGCTCAAGCGGTGCGCCGTCAAGCTCTCGAAGATCTGCAACGACCTCCGGCTCCTCTCCAGCGGGCCGCGCGCCGGCTTCGGCGAGATCGCCCTCCCCGCCGTGCAGCCCGGCTCGAGCATCATGCCCGGCAAGGTGAACCCGGTGATCCCCGAGGTCGTCAACCAGGTCTGCTTCGACATCATCGGCAGCGACGTCACCGTCACCATCGCCGCCGAGGCGGGGCAGTTGCAGCTCAATGCCTTCGAGCCCGTGATCGCCTACCGCCTCGCGCGCTCGCTGCAGGAGCTGCGCAACGCCTGCCGCGTCCTCCGCGAGAAGTGCGTCACGGGGATCACGGCCAACGTCCAGCGGATGCGCGAGCTTGCCGAGGGGAGCGTGGGCCTCGTGACCGCGCTGGTGCCGGAGATCGGCTACGCGGCGGCGGGCGAGGTGGCGCTCGAGGCGCTGCAGACGGGCACCGACGTGCGGTCGGTCGTCCTGCGGCGCGGCCTGCTCAGCGCCGACGCGCTCGACCGCGCGCTCGACCCGGCCCGGCTCGCGGGCCTGCGCGCCCCGGCGTCAGCGCACGACCACCCGCCCGAGCGCTGACGCCGGCGGGCGCGCTCACGCCGCGCGCTTACGCCGAGCGCGCCCGCAGGTCGCGCGCGAGGCAGCGATCCTGCACCACGCAAATCCCCGCCTCGGCCAGCACCGCCGCGCTCGCGTCGTCGCGGATGCCGAGCTGCATCCAGACCGCGGCCGGTCGCGCCGCGAGCAGCTCGGGAAGGTGCGCGGCGACGTCGCTCGACCGCCGGAACAGCAGCACGAGGTCCACCGGGGGCGGCACGTCGGCGAGCCGCCGCACCACCGGCGACCCGAGGATCACGGTCACGTCGGGGTAATGAACCGGGACCGGCACGATCGTGAACCCGCGCGCCTGCAGGAAGGCGGGCACGTCGTGCGCGGGCTGCCCGGCCGCCCGCTCCGGCTTGATGCCGAGCACGGCGATGCGCCGAACCCGACCGATCAAGTCGGTGATGGCGGCCTCGGCGGTCAGCAGGTTCAGCGACGGATTCATGCTGCGGACGATGACGGTGGCTCGAGGCAGGCGTCGGCACGGGGGTGGTCCGGGCGGTAACTTAGCGACGCTCGCCGGCGCGGCTCCGCTGCGACCGGCTGCCACTTCCGGAACCCGACTTCATGCGCGTCCTCGTGCTCGGCGCCGGCCTGCAAGGTTCGGCCTGCGCTTTCGATCTCCTGCGGAACCCCGCGGTCTCGCGCGTACGCCTCGCCGACAAGACCGTCGGGACCCTCGCCCCCTTCCTGGCCGCGCTCGCCGATCCCCGGCTCGAGACGCTGCCCCTCGATTTCGGCGATCGCACCGCCGTGGGTGAGGTCATGCGCACGGTGGACGCCGTCGCCTGCGCCGCGCCGTACTACTTCAACTACGACCTCGCGGCGCTCGCGGTGGACGCCGGCGTGCACTTCGCCGACCTCGGCGGCAACACCGAGATCGTCTTCAGCCAGTTCACCCTCGCGGACGGCGCGAAGGCGAAGGGCGTCAGCGTGCTGCCGGACTGCGGCCTCGCGCCGGGGATGGTGAACACCTTCGCCGAGCACGGCATCCGCCAGCTCGACGCCGTGCACCGGGTGCGGATGTTCGTCGGCGGCCTGCCACAGCACCCCGAGCCGCCGCTCAACTACCAGATCGTCTATTCCCTCGAGGGTGCGCTCGACTACTACACGACCCCGTCGTGGATCCTGCGCGACGGACACCGCACGACGGTCACGGCCCTCACCGAGGTCGAGCCGGTGCGCATCGAGGGCGTCGGCCAGCTCGAGGCGTTCCACACCGCCGGCGGCCTCTCGACGATGGCGTTCCGCCACGAGGGGCGGATCGCCGAGATGGAGTACAAGACGCTGCGCTACCCCGGCCACGCCGAACTCATGTCGGCCATGCGCGCGCTCGGCCTGCTGTCGCTCGAGCCGCTGGAGGTGAAGGGGCAGCGCGTGGTGCCGCGCGACGTCTTCGTCGCCGCGGTCAGCCCGCACCTGCGCAAGCCGGGCAAGCCCGACCTCGTCGCGGCGCGCGTCGTCGTCGAGGGGACCAAGGACGGGGCCCCGGCGCGACGGCAGTGGGACATCGTGGACCGCGCCGACGAGGCGCACGGCATCTCGGCCATGATGCGTTGCACCGGCTTCACACTGTCGATCGTCGTGCAGCTGCAGGCGGCGGGTGCCGTCGCCCCCGGTGTGCACACGATGGACACGGGCGTGCCGGCCGAGCGCTACATCGCCGAGCTCGGCGCGCGCGGGATCAGCGTCCGGGCGACGGCGTAGAGTCGCCGACCTCCGGCGTACGGCGCCACGCCGCGAGGGTCGCCCCGATCGCGTCCGTGAGCGCCTTCGCGCGCCAGCGGTCCCGGCCGTTGTAGATCGCAGCGAACGCGAGCGTCTCGCCGTCGCGCGTCGTCACGTACCCGGCCAGCGACGCCACCTCGTTCGTCGTGCCGGTCTTCGCCCGCAACTTCCCCTGCGCCGGCGTGCCCCGCATGCGATAGCGAAGCGTCTCCCGCACGCCGGCCACCGGCAGCGACTCGAGAAACGGCTCGCGCCAGGGAGCGCGGTGCGCGTACTGGAGCAGTCGCACCAGCGCGCCGGGCGTCGAGCGATCGAGGACGGACAGCCCGCTGCCGTCGGCCGCGTGGACCTCGCCCGGCGCGATCCCGAGCCGGTCCCGGAGGAGCGTCTGCAGCGTCGCGTTCCCCGCCTCCGCCGATCCCACGCCCAGTCGCTCGCGCCCGCGCGCGGACGCGCGGAAGACGAGCTCCGCGAAATGGTTGATGCTCTCGCCGTTCATCTCGTGCACGATCGCGGCGAGGGACGGCGAGGCCAACTCGGCCACCGGCAGCGCCCCCGCCGGCGCGGCACCCGGGCGGACGCGCCCCTCGACGATCACCGCGGCGTCGGCGAGCGCGGCCTGCACGGCGCCGGCGGTGAAGGGCGCCGGATCGTCCAGCACATACTCGTAGCGCCGCGTCCCGGCCAGCCGGCCCAGGACGCCGCGCACCTCGAATCCGCCCGCGTTCTTCACCACCCGGATGGACGCCCGCCGGCCCGGCACCAGTCGCACGGCGCTCGTCACGCGGACCGCCGTGGACTGCGGCTCGGTGAACGCCTCGACGCGATCCCCCGCCGGCCGCACCCCCACCCACACCAAGTTCTCGTTGATCGACAGCGCCGAGACGCGCGCGGCGTACGACGCCGTGAGGTAGCGCGACCGCCAGCCGTCGGGGATGCGCTTCGCGTCGAAAGCCGTGGCATCGGCCACGATGTCGCCCGTCACCCGCTTCACGCCGGCGGCTGCGACTTTCGCCGCCAGCAGCATGGCACCGATGCCGGGCGGGCCGCCGAGAAGGCGGTTCGACAGCGACGGATCGCCGTCGCCGCGCACGTAGAGGTTCCCGCGCACCGTACCGTCCGCCAGCAGCGGCCCGTCGCGCAGGATCTCGGTGCGGAACTGCCACTCGGGGCCGAGGCGCTCGAAGCCCAGCGCGGCCGTGAAGAGCTTCATCGTGCTCGCCGGCAACAGCGGCGTGGTGTGCTGCCTCGCGAAGAGCGTGTCCCCGTGGTCGAGCGACACCACCAGCAATCCGAACGTCCCGCGCGCCGGGGCGAAGCGGTCCACCGCCTCGCCCAGCGTGCCGACCAGCGCGGGGACGGTCGCGACGGCGGTCCACGTCGGCACCGCCGACCCGATGCGGCGCCGGCTCGGCGGGGCGACGGCCCGTCGCGGGGAGGAGCGCCGGGCGGCAGTGGCGGGGGTGCGCGTGGCGGATGGCGTGGCGGCGGTGCTTGGCTTCGGAGCGCCCTGGGTCCTGGGTGCCGCCTGCCCGGGGCCGCGCGCGGTCGCGGACGCCTTCGTGCGCGGCGCGCCCGCGTTCCCCTTCGCCGCATCCTGCGCCAGGGCGGCCGCACCGGGCCCGGCAAGGACGCACAGGAGGCCGAGCAGCAGGCCCGGCAGCAGGCCCGGCAGCAGGCCCGGCAGCAGGCCCGGCAGCAGGCCCGGCAGCAGGCCCGGCAGCAGGCCCGGCGCGCCGCGCCACGCCGCGGACACCGACGTACGGTGATCCCCGCGCGCCGTTCGCGCCGCGGGCTTCCTCACACCTTGAGGAACCACCCGCGCCGGTGGAGCGGCGTCAGGAGCAGGAGCCACAGGGCGACGAATGAAAGGGCGAAGGCGAGCGACGCATCGCGGGGCGGCAGCCACGAGGCGAATGCGGTGCGATACGTCCACGCCTGGAGGGCGAGGCGACCATCCGCGGTCTCCACCGTGAGGATCGAATAGACGAGCCGCGCCATGAGGCCGCTGCCCACGAACGCGACGATCGGGTTCGTGCCGAAGATAACGAAGGGACGCGTCCACCTCGTCATGCCGAGCCGGTCGGTGCACCACGCCGTGGTCGCGAGCGCGAGCGCCGCGAGCCCGCCGGTGAGCAGCACGTACGACGACGTCCAGAGGTTCTTGTTCACGGGGAACGACCAGCCCCACGCCTGCCCGAGCGCGGCCGCGAGCGCCCCTGCTCCGAACAGCCCGAGCAGCCGCTCGTCGAGCGGCCGGTCGGTGCCCAGCCAGCGGCCGGCGAAGATGCCGAGGAGCACGGTCGCGCTCGCGGGCAGGGTCGAGAGCAGCCCTTCCGGATCGTAGGTCTTCGTCCCGGCGTACAGGTGGGCCGGCCCGATGACCGCGCGATCGAGCCAGGCGCCGAGGGTTGCCTCCGGCCGGTCGAGGAGCGTGGCGCCGACGGCGTGCTGGCCCGGCACCGGCAGCAGCGTCATTGCGGCCCAGTACCCGTAGAGCAGCGCCACGGCGATGCCGACGTGTGCGGTGAGCGAGCCGCGCAGGGTGAGGAGGCCGGCAATCACGTAGGCGAGGCCGATGCGCTGCAGGACGCCGAGGAACCGCAGGTGCGATGCGCGCCAGAGGATCCGGTCGGCGAACGAGGCGTCGGACAGGCCGGGCAGGTCACCCCACTGGAAGAACGGGAACGCGTTGAGCGCGAGCCCGATCGCGACGATGGTCGCCCCTCGGCGCAGCACCTGCCGCGCGAGCGTCGCGTCGTCGTCGCCTCGCGCGCGGCGGGCCGAGAGCGACAGGTGGGTCGTGACGCCGACGATGAAGAGGAAGAACGGGAAGACGAGGTCGGTCGGCGTCCAGCCGTGCCACTCGGCGTGGGCGAGCGGCGGATGGATCGCCGCCCACGTCCCGGGGTTGTTGACGAGCAGCATCCCGGCGACGGTCGCGCCGCGGAAGGCGTCGAGGGAGAGGAGGCGGTGGGCGGGCACGGGGGGACGCTACCCGTCAGCGCGCCGGCGGGCTACCCGTCGGCGCGCGGGAACCGGGCGGGACGCCGCCCGGTGCGCCCGGTGCGACCGGTGCGACCGGTGCGACCGGCGCGACCGGCGCGACCGGATGCGGGAGCGCGCCGGGTGCGGGGCCCGCCCCGCGGGCCCCGGGGGCGGCTATGCCGCCAACCGCACCGCGACCTTGCCGAACAGGAACAGCAGCCCGACGACGGTCGCCATCGCAACCAGCAGCGGTCCGGTGAAGAGGGCCCGGAACAGCTTGTGGTCGTACTTGAGGTGCATGTAGAACATTACCACGATCGCGAACTTGACGGCCGAGAGGATCAGCAGCATCGGGATGAAGATCCGCGACGCCACAAGGGAGGGGATGTAGTAGGCCCACACCTCCCAGACCGTGATGATCGTGAGGATGATTCCGACCTTCCAGTAGGTGCCGGCCGTCGGGTGGTGTTCGTGGGCCGCGTCGTGCCCGTGCGCGTCTGCCGCGTTCGCCATGGCCGGTTCCTTACGGGATGAGGTAGACGAGGGTGAAGATCGCGATCCACACGACGTCCACGAAGTGCCAGTAGAGCGCGGAGAGGTCGACGATGAGGCCGTCCTCGGGCTTGAGGCCGCGCTTGAGGTCGATCGCCAGCAGCGTGCAGAGCCACAGGACGCCGACGGTGACGTGCGCGCCGTGGAAGCCGGTGAGGGTGAAGAACGACGACCCGAAGAGGTTGGTCTTGATGGTGAGTCCCTCGTGGACGAACGAGGTGAACTCGTAGGCCTGGAAGCCGAGGAAGCCGGTGCCGAGCAGGATGGTGGTGAGGAGCCACCACTTCGCCTTGCCGGTGCGGTTGATCACCGCGTTGTGCGCCAGCACCATCGCGAGCGACGACATCAGCAGCACGAAGGTCGAGGCGCTGGTGACCGGGATGTTGAGGATGGCGTTGAAGGTTTCGCCGGTGTTCGGGTCGGTCCACTTCTCGTGCGGATACGGCCCGACGAGGCTCTTCCCCTTGTAGATCAGGTAGGTGGAGATGAGGGAGATGAAGAGCATGCACTCCGAGCCGATGAAGGCCCAGATGGCGATCTTCCGGTGGTCGAGCCCGAGCGTGGTGTGGTGGGGCTGGTGCTCGGGGGTCGCGGCGCCGCCGGCGCCGTGGGTGTGGCCGTGATCGGCCGTGAGGGTCGCGGTCGTCATGCGGTCACTCGAGGGGGGAGAGCAGCCAGCTGTAGAGGGTGCCGACCATCGCGAGGGCGAAGGCGATGGTCGCGAGGATGCCGACCGTGGCCATGCCCTCGACGTGGAGGAAGATGAGCGACGCGAGCATGCAGGTCATGAAGAGCGCCACGACGAACGGCTTCGCGGTGCTCTTGGGCATCGGGATGTGCAGCTCCTCGGCCGAGGGGATGCGGTCCCCGGCGCGGTGCTGGATCATCGCCTCGCGCCCCTTCTCGTCCCAGAGCGGGTAGCGCGACGTCACCTGCGGCAGCTTCGCGAAGTTGTAGTCGGGCGGCGGCGAGGGGATCGTCCACTCGAGCGTCGGCGCGCCCCACGGGTCGGCCGGCGCGGTCGCCGGCTGCCGGTACGACCGCCACATGTTGTAGAAGAAGATGAGCATTCCGGCGCCCTGCAGGAACGCGCCGAGGGACGCCATCATGTTGAAGAGCTCCCAGCCCTGGCCCGCGTCGTAGGTGTAGATGCGACGCGGCATCCCGAGCAGCCCCGAGAAGTGCATCGGGAAGAAGGTCAGGTTCATCGCGACGAAGAACACCCAGAAGTGCCACTTGCCGAGCGTCTCGTCGAGGAAGCGGCCGGTCATCTTCGGGAAGTAGTGGTACACGCCGGCGAAGATGCCGAAGATCGCGCCGCCGAAGAGCACGTAGTGGAAGTGCGCGACGACGAAGTACGAGTCGGTCTGCTGGAGGTCGGCGGCGGCGCTCGAGTGCATGATGCCCGAGATGCCGCCCATGGTGAAGAGGGCCACGAGCGCGATCCCGAAGAGCATCGCCGTGGTGAAGCGGATCTGACCGCCCCACATGGTGGAGATCCAGTTGAGGATCTTCACGCCGGTGGGGATCGCGATCAGCATCGTCGTCAGCGAGAAGATGCTGTCGGCGATCGGACCCATCCCGACCGAGAACATGTGGTGCGCCCACACGCCGAAGCCGAGGAAGCCGATCAGGATGCCCGAGTACACCATGACGGGGTAGCCGAACAGCGGCTTGCGGCTGTAGGTGGGCAGGACCTCGCTCACCAGCCCGAACGCCGGGAGGATGAGGATGTAGACCTCGGGATGCCCGAAGATCCAGAACAGGTGCTGCCAGAGCAGCGGGTCGGCGCCGGCGGCGATCGTGTAGAAGTTCGTGCCGAAGAAGCGGTCGAACAGCAGGAAGACCAGCGCCACCGTGATCACCGGGAACGCGAGGATCACGAGGAACTGCACCACGAACGACATCCACGTGAAGATCGGCATGCGCATCAGGTGCATCCCCGGCGCGCGCATGTTGATGATCGTCGTGATGAAGTTGAACGCCGCCGCCAGCGAGGAGATGCCGAGGATCTGGAGGCCGATCACCCAGAAGTCGATGTTGAGCGTCGGCGAGTACGCGGTGGTGGTCAGCGGCGCGTACCCGAACCACCCGCCATTGGGGGCGAGCGAGAGGAAGATCGGTGCGGTGATGAACACGCCGCCGAGCGCGTACACCCAGTAGCTGAACGCGTTCAGCCGCGGGAACGCGACGTCGCGGGCCCCGATCTGCAGCGGGATCAGGTAGTTGAAGAACGCGGCCGACAGCGGCATGATGACGAGGAACACCATCGTCGTGCCGTGCATCGTGAAGAGCTGGTTGTACATGTCGGCGCTCACGATGCCCATGTTCGGCTTCATGAGCTGCAGCCGGATCACCAGCGCCTCGGTGCCGCCGACGACGAAGAAGAAGAGCGCCGTGAACAGGTAGAGCGTGCCGATCCGCTTGTGGTCGACGGTCGTGATCCAGCTCCACACGCCGGTCGGTTCGGCGGGGCGGGCCGGCGCCGCGGCCTCGACCCGCCCGGGCATTGCAATCGTGGCCATGTCGGGTTCGTCCTCGGGTTACTTGAGCGACTGCATGTAGGCGACCAGGTCCGCGATCTGCTGGTCGCTCAAGCCGCCGGTGGTCACCTTCGCCTTCATGATCGGGTCGTACTCGCCGAGACCGAGCGTCGGCATGATCGAGCCCGGCTTCATCGCCCGCGCGTTCTTGATCCACAGCGCGAGGTGCTTCGTGTCGTTCGGGTAGAGCCCCGCCGCCAGCGTGTGGCGCGACGCGAGGTGCGTCAGGTCCGGGCCGATGTTGCCCACCGACATCGGGTTGCCGCGTACCGCGTGGCAGCCGATGCACGAGCTCATCGAGTAGAGCTGCTTGCCGCGCTCGGCGTCCCCCGCCGGCGCCGACCACGCGAGCCCCGCCGGTACCGGCGTCTGCGGCACCACGAAGGCCGGCAGCGGCTTGTTCCAGCCCGTGTACGGCGCCGCCCCCGGCGCCGGCGGCACCGCCCCCGCCTGCGACGCCAGCACCACCGGCGCCCCGCTCGGCGTCATCGCCCGCCCCACCGTCGCCGGCGCCGCGGAGGCGGTGCTGTCCGCCGGCCGGTGCGGGACCGCGACGGCCATCTGGTGCTGCGCCCACGAGTCGAAGTCGCCCTTGGCGACGACGAACACGCGGAACTTCATGTTCGCATGGCTGTCGCCGCAGTACTCGGCGCACATCCCGTTGAGCGCCGCCTCGCCGAACGCCGAATCCGGCGTGAACCAGAGGTAGTTCGTCCGGTTCGAGATCAGGTCGCGCTTGCCGCCGAGCCGCGGGATCCAGAACGAGTGCAACACGTCCTTCGTCACCAGCGCGAAGTTCACCGTGCGCCCCACCGGCAGGTACAGCTCGTTGGCCGTCACCAGCCCCGGGTACTGCGGGTAGCGGAACTCCCACCACCACTGGTGCCCGATCGCCTCGACCTGCAGCGCATCGGCTCGCACCGTCGCCTGCGTCTGGAACACCGTCCTCACCGTCGGGATCGCGATGAAGACGAGGATGATCGCCGGAATCACCGTCCACGTGATCTCCAGCGCCGTGTTCCCGTGCACCTGCTTCGGCTCCGGGCCGCCCTCGCGCCGGCGGAACTTCACGATCGTGTAGATGAGCAGCGCCTCGACGAGCACGAAGACGATCGTGCCCCACAGCAGCAGCCGGTCCCACAGGAAGTCGAGCGCCGCGTTGAACTCCGTGCGGTGCTCGAACGTCGTGTTCGGGTAGTCGGTGATGTTCGGCTGGTCGCCGCCGCAGGCGGCGAGACCGAGCGCGAGCGCGCCGATCAGCAGGGACGCCGGTACCCGGCGCATGGGGGAGAGCACGTTCATGAAGTGGCGGCCAGTGGACGGGCTGGGTTCCGCCGGGCATCCGGCGGGTCTTCCGGTGCGGCAACCTACCCGAGTGGGTAGGGCGCCGACAAGCTGTGCCGAAGTCTCGACAGTGGACCGGCGTCACGCCACCGGACCGTACGTTCCGGATTCGCGCCGCTCGGACCAGACCGTCCGAACGCCGACGACGTCAGGCCGTCGGGGCCTTCTCCTGATGCTTCGTCACCGTCTGCGCGACGGCGATCTCGAGCGCGACCTTGATCTGCGCCACGGACTCCCGCATCGACCGCAGGCGCGCCTGCTCGCTGGCGCCGCGCGTCGAGGCGAGCAGCATCGCCGCCACCTGGTCGGCGATCATCCCGAACTGCATCTTGAGCTTCGTCGACAACGGCGTCAGGATCCGCTTGATCGCCTGCAGGAACACGGCGGTCGGCTGCTTGTTCTTCACCGCGATGCCCATCTTCTCGACGTGCCCGTGCACGAGCGCCATCGTGTGGAGCGCTTCCTCCAGCACGGCCATCTTCGCCAGTCCGGCGCCGTCGAGTTTCGGTCCTGGTCCGCCCATGGACGCATCCTAACGGGCGGCGCGCCACGGCGCTCGCCCGCCGGCGGGTGGCCGGCGGGCCGTCGGCGGGTGGCCTAACGGCTCAGTGGCTCGTTCGCATAGATGACCGTCACGTGGCCACGGGCGGCCTCGAGGGTCCACGCCCGCCCCGCCAGCGCGGTGCGGGCCCGCCCCGAGGCGAGCAGCCGCAACGAGTCGCGCGGCGGCACGATCGCCCAGCCGGCGGGGGTGTCGAGAACGGGCCACGCCACCCCCGCCGAGCGGGCGGCACGCACCGGCACCGGTCGCCGCAGGATCACGACGCCCTGCTGCGGATGGAACGTCGGGCGATACGGCGCGAGTACGTCGAGGCCGATCCGCGCCTCGGCGGCGCCGGTCGGCGCGAAGCGCACCGGCAGACGCGACCACGCCAGGCCCCCGATCGTCGCGCGGCGCGCGAGCCCCGCCACCGGGCGGCCCGTCGGCTCGGCGAACGCCTCGACCCCCGCGCGCGACCGCCACGCCGTGTCGAGGACGACGCCCCGGACCTGCGGGTCGATCCGGGCCGTCAGCGAGGCGTCTCCGATGCGCAACAACACCGCGCCGATCGGGCCACTGTCGATCGACACCAGGGCGACCGTCGTCGAGTCGGGCACCGTGACCTGGGTGGGCGACGCGTGCAAGGCCTCGGCGCGCTTGCGCTCGCCCGGCGTCAGCGGCGAGGCCTCGAGGCCGGAGAGCGCGCGCCAGTCCCCCAATCGCTCGTAGGCCGGCGCGAGGTCGCGCGCGATCGTGCCCGCGTCGCCACCGAAGTAGCGCGCTTCCTCGAGCAGGACCGCGCCGGGGCGCACCTTGCCCCGGGCCATCAGCCAGCGGCCAAGTTGCGCCCGCACGACGGGCTCGCGCGGGGCCCGGGAGGCCGCGAGGTACAGGATGGAGTCCGCCGCACCCACGTGGCCGGCCCACGCGAGCCGGTCGGCGGCCCCGAGGCCGAGCGGGGGCAGCTGCGCGCGCGCGGTGCCGGGCGCGGTGCCGGGCGCGCCGGCCAGGGCCGCGGCCACCGCGAGTCCGAGCGGCCGCAGCCGCCGAAGACGACGCCCCGGCTTCACCGGCCGAACAGCTTGCCGAGGAGGCCCGCGCCGCCCGCCGACGGCGAGACGGCCGCCTGCCGGAAGGCGGCGGCGAACTCCGGAGCGGTCTGGTAGCGCCGCTCGGCGTCGCGATCGCAGGCCTTGAGCAGGACCGGGTCGAGCGTGGCCGGCAGGCCCAGCGTCGGCCGGAGCTCGGACAGCGGCATCGGGTCGTTGCGCAGCCGCGCGATCATGAGCTCCTGCTGTGTGCGGCCCGCGAAGGGCAACTTGCCGGTGAGCAGCTCGTAGGCGATCAGGCCGAGGGCGTAGATGTCCGTGCGGGCGTCGAGCGGCTTCCCGCGGAGCTGCTCCGGGCTCATGAACTCGGGGGTCCCGAGGATGATGCCGGTGGCGGTGAGTTTCTCGAGCTCGGCCCCGGCCTTGCGCTCCTTCGCCAGCCCGAAATCCATG
Source organism: Gemmatimonadota bacterium (assembly GCA_021298835.1). GTDB lineage: Bacteria > Gemmatimonadota > Gemmatimonadetes > Gemmatimonadales > Gemmatimonadaceae > JAJTHG01. The sequence continues at coordinate 118,855 of JAJTHG010000017.1, read as the reverse complement.
ACCACCGCGTACTCCGTGCCGTCCGTGCGCCGGCAGACCATGACGTTCTCGGGCTTCAAGTCCCGGTGCACGATCTTCTGCTCGTGCGCCACCTGGAGGCCGTCGGCGATCTCGCCGATGAACGACGCCACCTGCGCGATCGGCAGGTGTCCCGCCCGGTGCCGCTTGTCGGCGAGGATCTCGCCCTCGACGAACGGCATGACCACGTACACGAGCCCGTCCTCGGTCTCGCCGAGGCGCATGATGTGGCAGACGTTCGGGTGCGCCAGCCGGATCGCGAGGCCGGCCTCGCGGCGCAGGCGCGCCATCGCGTTCGGGTCCTTGGCGAGCGATGGGGAGAGCACCTTGATGGCGACGCGCTCCGTCGTCGAGACGTCGATGGCGCGGTACACGTAGGACATGCCGCCCTCGCCCACCTTCGCCTCCACCCGGTAGCGCCCCTCGAGCATCGCCCCCGCGAGGGCCGCGGCGTTGGGGCCGCCGCCAGGCGGCCGCGGGGCCGCCGGCCGCACGGCGGTCGCCGGCGCGGCTGCGGCTGGTCCCGCGGCGGCGGCCGACGCGCCGGCGACCACGAGCCGGCTGCCGTCCTTCGTGCAGAAGCGCGAGTCGTCGGGATAGGTGGTGCCGCAGGCGGGGCAACGGGTCGGCATGCGGGGCGCGGAAGGGGACTCGGGGAATCGCGACCGGACCCCGATAAGCTATGCGTCCCGGGTCAGGTGCGGACCCGGTTCCGGCCGTCGGCCTTGGCGCGGTAGAGCGCCTCGTCGGCCCGGGCAAGGAGGTCCTCGACCGTCTCGATCCGGGGGCCCGGGAAGGCCGCCAGCCCGACGGAGGCCGTGATCGACAGCCGGTCGCCCGCCGCGTTGATGAAGGGGAACTGCTCCAGCTTCTCGCGGATGCGCTCGGCGAACGTCGCCGCCCCCATGGACGGGGTCTCCGGCAGGAGGATGACGAACTCCTCGCCGCCGTAGCGGGAGACGAGATCCACGGACCGCACGGCGGAGACCAGGAGGTCCCCGACCTGCTTGAGCACCTCGTCGCCCACGAGGTGGCCGTGCTGGTCGTTGACGCGCTTGAAGTGGTCGAGGTCGATCATGAGGACCGTGACCGATCCCTCGTAGCGCCGAGCGCGCTCGACCTCCGTCTGGAGCCGCTCGACGAGCACCCGGCGGTTGACGAGCCCGGTGAGGGGATCGGTGCGCGCGAGCTCCTCGAGGCGGGCGTTGTCGGCCTTCGTATGCTCGATGACCAGCGCCCGCTGGATGGCGCTCACCGCCGCCTTGATGACCGTGTCGGCGAACTCGACGTCGGCGCGGTTGAGGGACGGCTCTTCGCGCGTCCGGCGCAGGAAGAAGACGCCGGCCCGCGCCTCGTCGATCGAGAACGGCAGGGCGATCACCGAACGGATGCGCACGTCGAGTCCCTCGTGCGCCCACCGCGTCCGTTCCTCGGCGTACAGCGGGTCGGTCATGACGTCCTCGACGAGCACCGGCTTGGCGGTCGCGAGCGCGCGCCGGATCTCGGGGTACTTCGCGAGCACGATGCGGTGGTTGACGACGCTGGGGTGCTCGTACGCCGTGGCCACCGTGCCGAACTGGGCGCCGGGGCGCGCGAGGACGACCGAGCAATGCGACGTGTTGAGCGCACGCGCGACGCGACGCGCGAGGATGTGGTAGATCTCCTCGCTCGAGAGCCCGCCGGTGACCTCGTGGAGGATATCCACCAGCGCGCGGCGGCTGTCGGCATCCTCCTGCGCGCGGAGCAGCTCGAGCTCCCGGCGGGCGAGCGCCTCGCGGGCCCGGCCGAGCTCGGCCCGAGCGCGAAGCTGCGCCTGGACGCGCGCGAGCAGCTCGCGCACGCGGAACGGCTTGCGGATGTAGTCGGCCGCCCCCAGACCCAGCGTGCGCACCGTCGCGTCCTCGGCCGGCAAGGACGACACCATGAGAACCGGCACCTCGGCCCACCGGTCGTCGGCCTTCATCCGCTCGAGCGTCTCGAAGCCGTCGAGCTGCGGCATCATGACGTCGAGCAGGACGAGGTCCGGGCACCCGCCTTCCAGCGCCGCCAGCAATGCTGCGCCGTCGCCGACCGACGCGACGTCATAGCCCTGTTCCTTGAGGAGCAGCTCGAGCATCTGGCGCATCGCGACGTCATCGTCGACGACGAGAATCCTGGGCGGTGTCATCGCCTCTGACACTCAGCAAGTCGCATGCCGGACACAATGACCGATAAAGCAGTCAGTGTCTAATAACTATACATCAGTCCGCCCCCGCGGCCGAGCCGGTGGCCGACGGACGCTGCGGATCGCGCCGGTTTCCCGCTGGGCCGGTTCGGGACTTCATTAACCCTCTTCGGCCTCGTCCCCTCCGGCACCCGCCGGGGCGACGTCTTCGCCGCCCGCGACGCCGTCCTTCTCTTCGGAGACCACACGAGCCACTGCCGTCACCCGGTCGTCCCCATCCAGGTTGATGCATCGCACCCCCTGGGTGTTGCGTCCGATCTCGCGGATTTCGCCGACCGGGCAGCGAATCGCGGTGCCCCCCTTGGTGATCAGCATCACCTCGTCCTCGGGCACGACCTCGAGGACCGAGACGACCGCCCCCGTCTTCGGGGTGACGTCCTGCGTGATGATCCCCTTCCCGCCGCGGCCCTGCACCCGGTACTCGTCCACCGGGGTGCGCTTCCCCATCCCCTTCTCGGTGACGACCAGCAGGGCGGCCGTGCGCTTGACGACGACCATCCCGACGACGGCATCGTCGCGCCCCAGCGTGATCCCCTTCACCCCGGTCGTGTCGCGCCCCATCTCGCGCACGTCGGTCTCGGGGAAGCGGATCGACAACCCGTCGCGGGTGGCGAGGATGACGTCGTTGGAACCGGTCGTGATCTGGACGTCCATGAGCTCGTCGCCGTCCTCGACCTTCACGGCCTTCACGCCGGCCGCGCGGACGTTGCCGTACTCGGAGAGCCGGGTCTTCTTGACCGTGCCGTTCTTCGAGCAGAAGAAGAGGAACTGGTCGTCCGGGAACTCGCGCACGGGGAGGATGGCCGAGATGCCGGTCTCGGGGCTCACGTTGATGAGGTTGACGATCGGCTTGCCCTTGGTGGCCTTCCCGCCCTCGGGGATGGCGTGGACCTTGAGCCAGAACATCCGCCCGTCGTCGCAGAACACCAGCAGGTAGCTGTGGGTGCTGGCGATGAACAGGTGCTCGATGAAGTCGTCGTCCCGGAGCCCGGAGGCGCTCGAGCCGGTGCCGCCGCGCCGCTGCTTGCGGTAGGTCGCGACCGACGTCCGCTTGATGTAGCCGGCGTGCGACACGGTGACGACCATCTCCTCGTCGGCGATGAGGTCCTCGATCGTCATCTCCCCGTCGTCGGCGAGGATCTCGGTGCGGCGCTCGTCGCCGTACTTCCGGACGACCTCGGCGAGCTCCTCGAGCAGGAGCGCCATCCGCTTCGGCTTGTTGGCGAGCAGCTCCTCGAGGCCGGCGATGGTGGCGCGGACCTCCGCCAGCTCCTCCTCGAGCTTCTCGCGCTCCAGCCCGGTGAGCTTGGCGAGGCGCATGTTGAGGATCGCCTCGGCCTGCTTTTCGGAGAGCGCGAAGCGCGCCTGCAATTGGGCCGAGGCGGCCTCGGTGTCGGCCGACTCGCGAATGAGCGTGATGACCGCGTCGATGTTGTCGACGGCGACCTTGAGACCCTCGAGGATGTGTTCGCGGTCCTTCGCCTTCTGCAGCTCGAACTGCGCCCGCCGGACGATCACCTCGTGGCGGTGCTCGACGTAGTGCACGAGCACCTCCCGGATGTTGAGCTCCTTCGGCACGAGCCGGCGCGTCTGCGGGTCGGGCACGAGCGCGAGCATGATCACGCCGAAGGTGCTCTGGAGCTGCGTGTGCTTGTACAGCTGGTTGAGCACCACGCGCGGGATCGCGTCGCGCTTGCACTCGATGACGAGCCGCAGGCCGTCCTTGTCGGACTCGTTGCGGAGCGCGGAGATCCCCTCGAGCTTCTTCTCCCGCACGAGGTCCGCGATGTCCTCGACCACCTTCGCCGGGTTGACCTGGTACGGGACCTCCGTGATCACGATCTGCGACTTGTTCGAGGACTCCCGCTCCTCGATCGCCGCCTTCGCCCGCATGACGATGCGGCCACGGCCCGTGCGTAGGTAGTCGTGGATCCCCTGCTTCCCCTGGATGAACCCGCCGGTGGGGAAGTCGGGCCCCTTGATGAACTTCGCGAGCTCGTCGACGCTGGTGTCGGGGTTCGCGACCAGCGCCTGGATGGCCTTGTGCACCTCGCGCAGGTTGTGCGGCGGGATGTTCGTCGCCATGCCGACGGCGATGCCCTGCGACCCGTTGACGAGGAGATTCGGGAACGCCGCCGGCAGGACGGTCGGCTCCTCGAGCCGATCGTCGAAGTTCGGCGCGAAGTCGACCGTGTCCTTCTCGATGTCCGCCAGCAGCTCGAGCGCGATCGGCGTGAGCTTGGCCTCGGTGTAGCGGTAGGCGGCCGCGGGGTCGCCCTCGATCGAGCCGTAGTTCCCCTGACCGTCCACCAGCGGGTGGCGCAGCGAGAAGTCCTGCACCATGCGCACAAGCGCGTCGTACACCGACGAGTCACCGTGCGGGTGGTACTTGCCGAGCACGTCGCCGACGACCGTCGCCGACTTCTTGTACGGCCGACCCGGCACGAGCCCCAGCTCGTTCATCGCGTAGAGCACCCGCCGGTGCACCGGCTTGAGCCCGTCGCGCACGTCGGGGAGCGCGCGCGAGACGATCACGCTCATCGAGTAGTTGATGAAGGAATCCTTCATCTCCTCGTCGATCAGGCGCGGCAGGATGCGTTCGCGATTGTTCGGAGCGGTCATCGGAATGGCTCGAAAATGCGGGGGCGCGGCGGACGGGCCGCAATCCGGACAAGCTAGTGGAACCCCGGGGGCGAATCAATCCCGGCATGGCATTGCAAGTCGTTGTGCAACAACGCTTTAGCGGGATGGCTTGAAGACCGTGCGGCCACCCCACGAACGTCGGGACGGAGGGCGACTCATGACACCGCTCGTCGCCTGCCTGCGGTAGCTTGCACGCATGTCCTGGCGGATCGTCTTCGCGATCGGGGCCGTCGCGGCGGCCACCGCCCCTGTGCACGCCCAGCCCGTGCTGCACACCTCGGCGCGGCTCGCCGCCGAGCACGCCCATGCCCGGCCGGGGGACACGCTGTGGGTGGGCATCCGCCTCGAGATGGCCCCGAAGTGGCACACCTACTGGAAGCAGGCCGGCGACGCCGGCGGCCCCACGAACGTCCGCTGGTCGCTCCCGACCGGCGTCACCGCCGATACCATCCGCTGGCCGCTGCCGATCACCTTCCGGCTCGCCGACATCGTGTCATACGGCTATGCGGACTCGACCCTGCTGGTCGTGCCCCTGACCGTCCCGGCGTCGGCGACACCCGGTTCGTCGCTCGCCCTCGCGGCCGACGTGGACTGGATCGAGTGCGAGAACATCTGCATTCCCGGCAAGGCGCGCATCGCCCTCACTCTGCCGGTCCGGCGCGAGGCCCCCGCGCCCTCGGCGGATGCGCCGCGGTTCGCGGCGGCACGCGCCCAGTGGCCCGCGCCGCTGCCGGCCAGCGCGCGCGCCACGGCGTCGGTGACCGAGCGCGGCTATGTGCTCGCCGTGCGCGGCGCGCCGCGCCTGCGCGACCCGCTGTTCATGACCGCGCTCCCCTTCCACCTCGAGCACGGGGCCGCGCAGCGCGCCACGCGCGCGGGGGACACGCTGCAGCTGGCGCTGGTGCGCGGCGGCAACGGACGCGTCGGCCCGCAGGCCACGCTGCCCGGGCTGCTGCTTGGCACGCGTCCCGACGGGTCGCGGGCGGGCTACGAGTTCCGCGCGACGGTGGCGGGCGTCCCCGCCGCCGTGGCCACGGCCGCGCCGGGCGCGACCGGCGGCGCCGAAGCGCCACCGCCCCCGCCGGCCGGGAGCGTCGAGCCGGCCGTCGCCGGCACGCCGCCCGCGCCCTCGCTGTCGCTGTTCGCCGCGATCGGCCTCGCCTTCGTGGGTGGCCTGCTGCTCAACCTCATGCCGTGCGTACTCCCGGTGATCGCGCTCAAGATCTTCGGGTTCGCCGAACTGGGCGGGCAGGACCACGGTCGGGCGCGCAACCACGGGATCGCCTTCGCGGTCGGCGTGATCGGGACCTTCCTCGCGCTGGCGGCGGTGCTGCTCGCGGTGCGCGCCGGCGGGGCGCAGCTCGGCTGGGGCTTCCAACTGCAGTCGCCCGCGTTCGTGGCCGGCCTGGCGGCGCTGATCTTCGTGCTCGGCCTGTCGCTGCTGGGCGTGGTGGAGATCGGGGCCGAGTTCACGCGGCTCGGTGCCGTGAACTTCGAGGGGGGCTACGCGGGGTCGGTCGCGAACGGCATGCTCGCCACGGTGGTCGCCACCCCCTGCACCGCCCCGATGATGGGGGCGGCCATCGCCTACGGGCTCGCGCAATCGCCGGCGGTGGCGTTCACGGTCTTCTTCGCGCTCGGGCTGGGGATGGCCCTGCCCTACGCGGTGCTCGCGGCGTGGCCAGCGGCGCTGCGCGCGTTGCCGAAGCCGGGCCGGTGGATGCTCACGATGAAGCGCTGGCTCGCGCTGCCGATGTTCGCGACCGTCGTGTGGCTCGCGTGGGTCTTCGTGCAGCAGGTCGGCGTGGCGGGCCTCGGGCCGCTGGGCGTGGCGCTCGCGGCCGCCGGCGTCGGGGCATGGCTGCTCGGGCACGCCTCGGTGGTGAGCGCCAGCGGGATGACGCGCACGCTGCGGCGGGCGGCGGGGGCGGGCTTCATCGTCGTGGGCGGCTTCGTGGCGTGGGGGGCCTCGGCCAGCCACGCGAGCGCAGCGGCGGCGGCGGATGCACCGGCGGAAGCCGAAACCGACGCGTACGGCCTGGTGTGGGAACCGTGGAGCGAGGCGGCGGTGGCGAAGCACCGCGCGGCAGGGCGGCCGGTGTTCGTGGACTTCACGGCGGCGTGGTGCCTGACGTGCAAGGTGAACGAACGGGTGGCGTTCTCGTCGGCGGCACTACGGCAGGCGTTCGCGGCGCGTGACGTGGCGCTGCTGCGGGCGGACTGGACGTCGCGGTCGGAGACCATCGCGCGCGCCGTCGCCGGCTTCGGGCGGCAGGGGATCCCGCTGTACGTGCTCTACCCGGCGTCGCGGGACCGGCCGCACGTGGTGCTGCCGGAGGTCATCACGGCGGGGATCGTGCTGCGGTATCTCTCGGCGACGCTCGGCGGGTAGGGCCGGCGAACGGCCGCGCGCGAGAGCGCGCGCGAGAGCGAGAGAGCGATACGGACTCGGGCATGCCCGGACCGAGACCCCGGTGCACCTCGATCGCGATGCGGGTGATCGGCACGGTGGTCAGGTCGAACGCCCCACGCCTGCCTCCTCCCCCTTCGGCCGTGCGGGTCTCTCCCGGCCCCCGGCGCGGTCAACGAAGCGCCGCGCCGGGGGAGGGGAATCTCACCCCGGCGCGAGCATCCTCTCCGGCCGCACGATCGCGTCGAAGTCGTCCGCCGGGATGCCGTCGGCGATCGCGGCCTCGCGGAGCGTGCTGCCGGTCTTGTGCGCGGTCTTCGCGATCTTCGCCGCCCGGTCGTAGCCGTACTTCTCCTTGAGCGGCGTGACGAGCATCAGCGAGTTCGCCAGCCCGCGCGCGATGTTGTCGAGCCGCGGCTCGATCCCCACGACGCAGTTGTCGGTGAAGCTCACCGCGGCGTCGCCCAGCAGTTGCACCGACTGCAGGAAGTTGTACGCCATCATGGGGTTGAACACGTTGAGCTGGAAATGCCCCTGCGATCCCGCGAAGGCGATCGCCGCGTTGTTGCCGAGGATGTGCGCCGCGACCTGTGTGATGGCCTCGGACTGCGTCGGGTTGACCTTGCCCGGCATGATCGAACTGCCCGGCTCGTTCTCCGGCAGCGACAGCTCGCCCAGCCCGGCGCGGGGGCCGGAGCCGAGGAAGCGGATGTCGTTGGCCACCTTGAAGCACGCCATCGCGACGGTGGTGATCGCCCCGTGGGTGAAGACCATCGCGTCGTGGGCCGAGAGCGCCTCGAACTTGTTCGGCGCGCTCGTGAACGGCAGTCCCGTCAGCCGCGCGATTTCGGCCGCCACCTGCTCAGCGAAGCCGACCGGCGAGGCGAGCCCGGTGCCCACTGCGGTGCCGCCCTGGGCGAGCTCCATCAGCATGGGCAGCGTGAGCTCGATCCGCGCGATGCCGTTGGCGACCTGCTGGGCGTAACCCGAGAACTCCTGCCCGAGCGTCACAGGCGTCGCGTCCTGCGTGTGGGTGCGGCCGATCTTGATGATGTCCTTCCACGCCTCGGCCTTGGCCGCGAGCGCGCCGTGCAGGTGCCGGAGCGCGGGCAGGAGATGCCGTACGACCTGCTCGGCGCAGGCGATGTGCATCGCCGTCGGGAACGTGTCGTTGGAGCTCTGCGACATGTTCACGTGATCGTTCGGGTGCACCGGCACCTTCGATCCCATCGTGCCGCCGAGCATCTCGATCGCACGGTTCGAGATGACCTCGTTGGCGTTCATGTTCGACTGCGTCCCCGAGCCGGTCTGCCAGACGACCAGCGGGAAGTGCGCGTCGAGCGTGCCGTCGATGACCTCCTGCGCGGCCTTCACGATCACGTCGCCGATCGCCGGGTCGAGCTTGCCCAGCCGCACGTTGACGAGCGCGGCGGCCTGCTTGACGATGCCGAGCGCGCGCACGATCGAGGCGGGCTGCCGCTCCCAGCCGATCCGGAAGTTCCCCAGCGAACGCTGGGCCTGCGCTCCCCAGTAGCGGTCGCTCGGGACGTCGATGGGGCCGAAGGTGTCGGTTTCGGTGCGGGTGGTCATGGCGGGGGGAGGCGTCGAGTCATGGGTCGCGTTGGCGCCCGAAATCTAGCGGCCGGCCCTTTAGGTCACGGAACGACAGGGCCGCAGGAGGCAGGAGGGGGGAGCACCACGTGACGGCACGCGGGTGCTCCGTTCTCCTGCGTCCTGCGGCCCCGCCCAAGGTGCCGCCCAAGGTGCCGCCGGCACCTCGAGGATGCCTCCAGACAGGCGTGACCCTCGCCTGGCCGCGGCGCGCGCCGCCTACGGCTCGTGCTCGTCCTCCTCCTCGAACCCGAATGACGACCCGCCCGTCCCGCTGATGCGCTCGACGCGCACCGTCTGGACGTGGGTCTTGCCGTCGATCGTCACGGAGACCTTGTAGTCGCCCGGCTGGACGAGCGGGGCCTGCCCGCCGCCGCGGCGGCCACCGCCGCCGAAGCCGAGGTTGACGCCCGGGATGTTGCGCAGCTCGCCGAAGAGCTCCTGCATCATGCTCATGTCCGGCCCGCCGGGCTCACCACCCGTTGCCGCCGCGCCGCCACCCTGCCGACCGCCGGCACCCGCGCCCGGCGCACGCGCCGGCGTCTCGCCGGGCCGCTCCTGGAAGCGCCCGCCGCCCTGCCCGCCGGCGAACATCTGCTCGACCATTCCCATCATGGCGGCCGGCCGCGCGATCATGTTGCGCGCCTGGTCGAGCTGCGTCTTGCTGAACTTCCCCGCCTGCTCCAGGGCCGTGAAGGCCGAGTCCACCGCCTTCGCCGTTCGGAGCGAGTCGCGCAGCTCGGCCGGCGAGAGGGCCACGCGCGGCGGCTCCTTGCCGCGGAAGTTCCACGACACCCGGTGGAGCCCGACGCCACTCGGGCCGGAGAGCGTACGCAGCGTGTCGCCGGTCGCATCCTGGATCACGATGCGCACGGCGCCCAGGCCCGGCTTGGTCGTGCGGTACCAGATGTCCGCGCCGTAGGGCGGGCTGGCCGCCTCGAAGCGCTTGTTGCCGCCGTCGCGCCCCTCGACCGGCGGCTCGCCCCACTGGAAGGCCGTGCGCGGCTTGTAGAGCGCGAAGGCCTCGGCCCGGCGGGCCGAGTCGCCGAGCTGCTGGAGCGGGTTGACGTCCACGATCCAGAACGAGCGGCCGTGCGTCGCCGCCACCAGCTCGCCCTCGCGCGGATGCACGACGAGGTCGTGCACCGGGACCGTGGGGAGGTCGCGGCCGAGGCGGCGCCAGGACCCGCCGCGATCGACCGACACGTACGCGCCGACGTCGGTGCCGACGTACAGCACGTTGGGGTTCCGCGGGTCCTCGCGGATGACATGGACGAAATCCGGCCCCCCGGTCGGCAGGGTGCCGGCGATGCTCGCGAAGGTCCGGCCGCCGTCCCGCGTCATGACCACGTACGGGGTGAAGTCGCCGCGGCGGTGGTTGTCGAAGCTGGCGTAGAACACGTTGGTGTCCGCGCCCGAGAGCTCGACGCGCGAGACGTACGTGCCCGCCGGCACGCCGGGCACGCGGCTGGTGAGCTCCTCCCACGCGCCGCCGTCGTTGCGCGTGAGCCAGAGCCGGCCGTCGTCGGTGCCGGCGAGGAGCATCCCGGCCTTCGCCGGCGACTCGTTGAGCGAGACGATCGTCGAGAACGTCTCCGCGCCCGTGAGGTCCTTGGTGATGCCGCCGGACTCCTTGAGCGCGACGCGCAGCTTGGCGGTGTCGCGGTAGGTGAGGTCGGGCGAGATGAAGAACATGTCGTCGCCCATCTTCGTGCTCTTGAGCACGCGGTTGGCGCCGAAGTAGAGCGTCTTCGCGTTGTGCCGCGAGACGAAGTACGGGGTATTCCAGTTCCAGCGGAGCGCGAGGTCCACCGAGTCCTGCTTCTGCCGCGCCTTGAAGGCAGCGATGCGGCGCTTCATCTCGGGCGTCTCGGGCTTCGTCGTGTCGCCGCGGGTGACGACGATCGAGTCCTCCCACCGCAGCCATTGCGGGCGCCACTCGGGCTTCTGGAAGCGCGATGCCTCGCCGGTCGCCCAGTTGTAGCGGCCCATCGAGCCGCCCTGCGAGGTGCCGTACACGATGTTCGGGTCGGTCGGGTCGTTGGCCGAGCCGAAGCCGTCGCCGCCCCAGTACGTCGCCCACATCGCGTTGGTGACCGGCCCCTGCTTGCGCCGGCTCGGGCCGCACCACGACCCGTTGTCCTGCGCGCCGCCGCACACGCGGTACGGGATGCCCATGTCCACCGACACATTGTAGAACTGGCCGATCGCGAACGTGTTGACGAAGTCGTAGTTGCCGCCACCGTCGTGCGAGATGGCGATGCCGCCATCGTTGCCGACGATCATGCGCTCGGGGTCCCGGGGGTCGATCCAGTGCGCGTGGTGGTCCACGTGGATCCCCACCGTCGCGTTGCCCGACGTCTTGCCGCCGTCGTTCGAGTACTTCACCGGCGTCGAGGACCACCAGACGCGGTCGGGGTTCGTCGGGTGCACGCGCACCTGCGAGTAGTAGAACGGCCGCACGTTGTCGTCGGCGCGCTTCTCCCACGTCGCCCCGCCGTCCGCGGAGCGCCAGAGGCCGCTCGGCGACTTCTGCCGCGGCTTCTGCTCCTTCGACGCGTTGGGCAGCGTGTCGGCCTCGACCATCGCGTACATGACGTCGGGCTTCGAGGCGGAGATCGCGACTTCGATGCGGCCCTTCATCCCCTCGGGGAAGCCGCCTCCCTTCACCTCGGCCCACGTCGCGCCGCCGTCGGTGGACTTCCAGAGCGCCGAGCCCTTGCCACCCGACTGCAGGAAGTACGGCCCGCGCAGCCGCTCGTAGCTCGCCGCGAAGAGCACGTCCGGGTTCGACGGGTGCAGGTCCACGTCGATGAAGCCCGTCTTCGCGTCGATGCACTTCACGCAGGAGAAGGTCTTCCCGCCGTCGGTCGTCTTGTAAAGCCCGCGCTCGCCGCCGGTGCGCCACGCCGGCCCGAGGGCCGCGACCCACGCGACGTTCGGGTTGGTCGGGTGCACCACGATCCGGCCGATGTGCTCAGAGCCGCGCAGCGCCTCGATCCACGTCCACGACTTCCCGCCGTCGGTGGACTTGTAGATGCCGCCGCCGGGCGAGATCGAGTTGCGGCTGTTCGGCTCGCCCGTCCCCCAGTAGAGCACATTCGTGTCGCTCGGGGCGATCGCGAGGTCGCCGCCCGAGATCACCCGGCTCGTGTCGAGCACGGGACGGAACGTCGTGCCGCCGTTCGACGACTTCCAGAGCCCGCCGGCCGCGGTGCTCACGTAGATCGTGCGCGACGGCGACGGGATCGCCTCGACGTCCACGATGCGGCCGGCCATGTTCGCGGGGCCGATCTGACGCCAGCGCAGGCCGGCGTTGGTGACGGAGTCGAGCTGCTGCGCGCCGAGCGGCGTGCCGAGCGACGCGCCAGCGAGGCCGGCGAGCGCCAAGGCCGCGCCGAGCCCGTGCAGACGGGAGAGGGGCATCAGTCCTTCGGGGTGAGGGTCGAAGCCGACGACGACCCGCCGCCGGTGGGACCGGCAGCGGTCATCCATCCTAAACGGTCGGCACCCGCCCCGCGTTGACTGCGGCGCGTCCGCCCGTCGTTCAGCGCCGCCGGCTCCCGTTGTCGAGCCCGCGCCGCGTCCAGACCACCACCGCGCCGCATGCTCCCCGGCCCGGCGGCAGGAACTGCGGCGGGGTGTCCGCGGCACTCCGGTACACCTCGATGCCGTACACCGTGAGCGGGTCGATCATGCCGAGGTCGAACCCCTGCAGGAACATCCCGTCCACGAAGATGGCCGGAGCGCAGCCGAGGCCGAGGTTGCGGGACATGCGGATCTGCCCGTTCGCCCCGACCATCACACCCGGCAGCCCCTCGAGCATGAATTGCACGCGCATCGGCATCCGGCGCTCGATGTCCTCGCGGGTGATGAAGCGCCCCCAGGCACCGCGCCGCCGCTGGTCGAACCCGGTCACGTCGGCGAAGTCGCGACGCGGGGCCGTCACCACTACTGCGTCGAGGCGCGGCATCGGCCGGTCGAGCGACACCGCCCAGTACCGCGGGACGTCGCTCAGCGACACCCACCATTCGCCGCGCGCCACGTCGAGCCCGCGGACGTCGAAGGTCGTGCCGTCCGACCCGCAGGCGGGGGCGTTGAAGCCCCCCTGCGCGTCGGTGCGCACCACGTCGCTGCCGGCCACACGCACCCGGGCGTTGGCCACGGGCTTCCCGGTCGCGTTGACGACGCGACCGCGCGTCCGGCAGGCGCGGCCGGTTCCCGGGTCGCCCGCAGCCTTGACGTCGGCGGGCGTCGGCAGAAAGACCTCGAGGGGGGCCGACCCGACGCCGCCTGCCTCGTGACGGAGTGCGACGCCAACGGCACCGTTCGCGCCGACCACGACGATCAGGAGCGATTCGTTGCCCGGCACCTTCCCCGCGACGAAGGTGCCGCCGTCCACCGTCGTCGTCGCGCTCTCGCAGCGCTCGGTGCGGACGGACAAGCCCCGCAACTGGATGACGTTCCAACCGATGGAGACGATCAGCCCCGCTGGCGCCGGTGAACCGTCGAGGCCGCGCACCACCCCCCTTACCTCGGCCTCGCCGACCTCGCACGCCGGGGAAGCGGCTGCCACCAGACTGGTGTCCTGGGCAGTGACAACGACCGGTCCGGCCAGGACGGCCAGCGACAGCAGACGAACGGACGCAGCGCAACGCATCGGCACCTCTGGTAGGGATACCCACCATCCACCCGCCACGTGGGGCTTCGTTCCCGGGACGCCGTTCGTGCGGACGACCGGACACCCGCCCGTGCCCCGGATTCAACTGCCGATCTCCCCCCCCAAACCCCACGTCGTCCAGACGACCACGGCTCCGCACCATCCGTCCGCGAAGCGACCCGGGCGTCGGAATGGCACATCGCTGAAGTCACCCGTCCAGTACCAGAAATTCTGACTCAACAAGAGGTCGAGGACCCTGAAACCACCGAACTCCAACGGGAGGCTTCCATGGAGCTCGACGCCCACGATGTCATCCATGTTCAGCCCGTTCTGTTCCATCCCGGGATCATAGACGCCGTTCACCATCAGCCTCGCGGGGCAACCGGGGTACCTCCCGAGCGAAACCCTGCCATTCCATGTGACCAACGCGCCCTTCGAGGCGTTGATGAATTCCCGCATGCTCGCAGGTTGCGACTGCGACAGGTTCTCCAGCGTCAGGCACCGGCCAGTCCCGCCGCGACAGCGGCGATTGAATCCCGTGACGTCGCGGTACTCGCCCTGGGTCGCGCGCACGACCACCGCATCCAGCCTTGGCCTCGGCCGGTCGAGGGAGATCGCCACGACGGGCGCCTGCGACGTCAGCGGCATCCACCACTCCGCGGGCGCCACGGTCAGGCCGCGCACGTCGAAGGCGGCCCCGTCCGGCGCGCAGGTGCGCGTCCGGAATGCGCCCTGCCAATCGGTGAGGACGGCCGCCTGCCCGTCCACGCGCACCCTGGCGTCCCGCACCGGGGCACCGGTGGTGTTCACCACGCGGCCCAGCGTCTGGCAGGTCCCGCCGCCCCGGATCGCTTCCGCCACCTCGTCGGCCGTCGGCAGGTAGATCGTGAGCGGCGAGCGGACGGGGTCGGCGGTGTCGTGTCGCAGCGAGACCCCTGCCTCCCCGGACCCACCAATCGCCGACAGCAACACGGTCTCGTCCAGCGGGACCCCGGAGACCTCGAAGGCACCCTCGTCGGTGGTTTCGGCCGTGCGCTCGCAGCGCTCCGTACGCACCGACAAGCCCTTGAGCGTAAGCACATTCCATGCGACCGTGACCGGAACGCCGCGCCCGACCGCGCCGCCGTCGAGTCGTCGGACGGTCCCGCGGGCGCTGGACGCGGCGGCCACGCAGGGCGACTGATCCGTTCCCGCAGCCGGTTGGGCGTCGAGCGACGCGCCCGCCGAAAGGGACGCTGCGAAACCCATGGCGATGACTCGACTGCGCACAAATCCTCCGCGTTGTCGTCTTCGGTCTCGCGCGTGACCGCTATCCCGAGTGTACCCTGTCCGGTGGCCCGTTGGTTCCCGGGACGGGGGCCTCACCCGTGTCGCCGAGAACCGCCTCCTCCACCGCCGCGGCCTCTGCTTCGAGCGCCGCTCGCTCCGCCTTGAACCGGGTCCACCACTCCCGCGTGATCTCGCCGGCGAGATCGCGATTCCCGAGCCCGAACGCCAATGCCGCCGCCAGGGCGACCGCCCCGAAGAGGATCGCGAACGCCGTCGTGACGATCTCGGTGGCCACTCCAAGCTGCTGCAGGGCCATGAAGACGGCAAGCACGATCACGCCCGCCCGCCCGGCCCGGGCGAGGGTGAGCCCCCCCTCGAGCGCCCCGGCCGAGGCGAGGATCACCCCGCCCACGAACGAGCCGAGCACGATGCCGACGATGATGATCACGATCGCCGCGATCACGCTCGGGATGTAGCTCACCAGCTCGGTGAACACCGACGTCAGCGACTCGAGGCCGAGGGCGTTCGCGGCCACCAGCAGCACGGCGAACATGACGAACCAGAAGACCAGATTCGCGACGACGCGCGTGGGATTGAACGGCGAGCCCGCGTGGTCGAGCGCACGCGTGACGCCGCCGCGCTCGAGGACGACGTTGAACTTCAGCCGCTTGAGCACCCCGGCCGCTCCCTTCTGCGCGAGACGCGCCACGAGGTAGCCGGCGAAGAGGATGACGAACGCGCCGATCATCGCCGGCACGTACTCGGCGAGCGCGGCGAAGGCGGACGTGAGGCGATCGAGGAAGTCGCGCATGGGACCCTGGCGCGACGGAGCCGGCACTCGGCCTGTTAGAACGTCACGCGTACGACGGGGAAGATACCGGGCTGGCGCATCGCAGCGAAGAGCAGCGCCGGCGCGTCGAACGTGACGCGCGGCCCGCCGGCCCGCGCGGGCCCGATCTGGCCGACCCCGCCGCCGCGGCCGACCCGCGTGCCGGCCCGTGGGCGGGCCACCACCTCGCCGCCCCAGACTCCCACCATGCCGCCCACCGCGGCCAGGATGAGAAGCGTGCGCTCGTTCGCGTTACCGGCCAGCCAGTACGGCAGGGCGGCGATGCCGGCTCCCGCCACCGCCCCGACCGCCAGCGTCCCGAGGTCGGCAGTGTCGTGATCGAACGGCGCGGCGAGCAGCCGATCGCCGGCCACGAGCCCTGCGACGCCGAGCGCGGTCGGCCACAGGTAGCGGGGGCCGGCGGCGGCGGTGGTGCCACCCGCGATCCCGAGCCCGAGGACCGCGCCGAGGC
Source organism: Gemmatimonadota bacterium (assembly GCA_021298835.1). Classification (GTDB taxonomy): domain Bacteria; phylum Gemmatimonadota; class Gemmatimonadetes; order Gemmatimonadales; family Gemmatimonadaceae; genus JAJTHG01. Next base: position 102,719 of record JAJTHG010000017.1, on the reverse strand, counting down.
CGCCGGCGATCGCGACGGCGCCGACGTCGCCGTCGGTGACGCGCGCTCCGCGACGCGTGGCGTACGCGCGCCCGAGCGGCGCGCCAAGCAGCGTCGTGGTCGCGAGCACGCCTGCCGTCAAGCGCCGGTCGTCGCGCGTGGGCGCGTCGAACGCCCCGGTGGCGCCGAGAGCCCCCGCCCCGACCAGCGCGCCCGCCACGGACCCGAACAGCACGCCGGCAGCGTCGGCCGGGCCGGCCGCCTCGGCCCACCAGAGGGCCCCGACATGCAGGCCGACGCCTCCGGCCAGCGCGGCGATCGCCTGTCCGCGCCACCCGGCGTCGGTCGTCGCGTACGCCACCGCGGCCCCGGCCGCCGCGCCGCCCAAGGCGGCGAACGTCCCGATGGTGGTCTGCGCCCGGCCGTAGGAGGTGCGATTGATCGCATTGGTCGCGAGCAGGAAGGTGCCCGCGGCCGTGAACAGGTAGGCCGAGGGCGAGAAGGCGCGGGAATCCGCAGCGGCCCAGGCGAGGGGCCCGAAGAGGCCGGCGCCGAGGAGCGCCTCACGGCGGACGAAATCGCGTCGCGCGATCGGCGTATCGCTGCGACGCGTCACCGCGTCCGGACGGCCGGCCGACCGCGCCAGCGACGACGCGCGCGCCGACACGTCGAGCCGGATCGTCCCCACCTGTTCGTCCGTCAGCGTCGCGGAGTCGAGGCGGCCGTCGAATCGTTGCACTTCGAGCACCCACCCGGCATCGCCGCGCAGGAGCCGAGCGCGCCGGTACTCGCCCTCGACCGGCCAGCTCGGGGGCCGCAGCCCGAGGCGATCGGCGATGCCGGGCGTGATCTCGCGCAGGCGACCGGCGTCGTCGAAGGCCACGACGACGGGCACCGCCTGCGCGGAGGCGCTGCGGGCGGCGCCGAGCGCGGCGGCAGCCAGGCAGAGCCACCACGCGACGACGTACCCGGCGCGCGTCCGACGCCGCGTCACAGTCGCGTCCCTCGCGCGCGATCGAACAGCACGCTGCGGCGACACTTCGGGCACAGCAGCCATTCGCGCCTCCGTTGGTAACCGAGTCCGAAGGATCCCCCGCCGATCACCTTGTGGGCCATCGGCACACCGCACCGGGGGCACGGCGGCACGGCGCCATCCGCGAAGGCCCCGCGCACCGCCGTCTCTTCGTCGGCGGTGAAGTTCGCGCGAGCATCCGTCATGCCGGGATGGCCCGTGGACTCACGGCCCGTCCGACACGCGAATGACGACCTTCCCGAACTGCCGTCCCGATGCCAGGTGCTCGTACGCGGCGCGTCCCTCGGCGAGGGGAAAGACGCGATCCACCACCGGCCGCAGCCGTCCGGCCCCGAGTTCGCGGACGATGGCCGCGAACTCGTCCTCGCTCCCCATCGTGGACCCCATGAGCGTCCACTGGTTCCAGAAGAGCTTGCGCACGTCGGTCTCGAGCATCGGCCCCGAGGTGCCACCGCACGTGACCAGCCGGCCGGCGCGTCCGAGCGCCCCGAGCGAGCTCGCCCAGGTGGCCGTGCCGACCGAGTCAATGACGACATCCACCCCGCGCTTGGCCGTCGCCTGCCGGATGGCGCGCGCGACGTCGGTGGTGCGGTAGTTGAGGCCGTGCGTGGCGCCCAACCGGGCGGCCCGTGCGAGCTTCTCGTCGCTCCCGCTCGTGACCCAGGTGACGGCCCCGATGTCGTGACACATCGCCAGCGCCGCGAGGGCGACGCCGCCGCCGATCCCCTGAATGAGCACGTGCTGGCCGCGCCGCACACGCGCCCGGGCGTGCACCATCCGCCACGCGGTGAGTGTCGCCAGCGGGAAGGCGGCGGCCTCCTCCCACGAGACGCCCGGGGGAATGGGGTGGGCGCACGAGGCCGGGCACGTGACGAACTCCGCCAGCGTGCCGGGGACGTGCTCGCCGAGGATCTTGTAGCTCGGGCTCAGCGGCTGGTCGCCCGCCCGGGTGTACTCGTCGTCGGCGTCCGCGTAGCCGGGATTGAGCAGCACCCGGTCGCCCGGCCGCACGTGGGACACCTCGGCCCCGACGGCATCCACGATGCCCGCCCCGTCGGCACCCGGGACCCAGCCTGGCCCGAGGGGAATGCCCGGGAGGCCATCGGCGACGAAGAGATCGAGGTGGTTGAGGGCCGCGGCGACGATGCGCACCCGGACGTGCGCCGGATTCGCGAGCGGCGGGACCGCAAGGTCGTCGCGCAGGACGAGCTGGGACGGGCCGCCTGGTGCCGGCAGGGTGAGGCCGTGCATGCGTGGCGGGGAGGGGTGGATCATGGTCCCCGGAAGGTCGCCCGTTCCTGCGCGCAGGTCTAGATTGGGCGCATCATGACGGCGATCACTGGAATCAAAGTGCCCCCCCTCGGCGAGTCGGTCGTCGAGGCGACGGTGTCCCGCTGGACGAAGCGGGAAGGCGAGGCGGTCGCGGCCGGCGACACGCTCGTGGAGCTCGAGACCGACAAGATCACGGTCGAGGTCCCGGCCTTGGCGGCGGGGACGCTGGTCAAGCGCCTGAAGGTCGAGGGTGACGTCGTGACGGTGGGTGAGCTGCTCGGCGAGATCGGCGAGGCGGGGGCGGCAGCTCCCGCGTCGGTGCCCGCGTCGGTGCCCGCGTCGGCCGCCGCACCGACGCCGGTTCCCGCGCCGGCCGGAACGGCCCCGGTCGCCGTCGGCGCAGGGACCCCGGCCAAGGTGTCGCCGGCGGCCCAGCGAGTCGCGGCGGAATCCGGGGTGGAGCTGGCGACGGTCACCGGCACCGGGCGTGGCGGGGTGGTCAGCAAGCCCGACGTGCTGGCCGCCGCGAAGGCGGCACCGGTCGCGGCCCCCACCCCGTCGCCGACCGTCGCGGCGCCCACCGCCCAGGCCGGCGCGGCCGGCGCGGCCGGCGCGGCCGCCGCAGGCTTGCGGGAGACGCGCGAGAAGATGTCCGTGCGGCGCAAGCGCATCGCGGAGAACCTGCTGCTCTCGCAGCACGCGACCGCGACGCTGACGACGTTCAACGAGATCGACATGCTCGCCGTCACGGAGCTTCGCGACCGCTGGAAGGACCGGGTCGAGAAGCAGCACGGGGTGAAGCTGACCTTCATGCCGTTCTTCGCGAAGGCGGCGTGCATGGCGCTCGCCGACTACCCCATGGTGAACGCGTCGGTGGACGGCGACCACGTCGTCTACCACCACTACGTGAACCTCGGCATCGCGGTGGCGAGCGCGCAGGGCCTGGTGGTACCGGCGATCAAGGACGCGCACGCGATGAGCATGGTGGAGTTCACCAAGGCGCTCGGCGCGGTGGCGAAGCGGGCGCGCGACGGGAAGCTCGCCATGGACGACCTCCTCGGTGGCACCTTCACGATCACCAACGGCGGCGTGTTCGGCTCGCTGCTCTCGACGCCGATCGTGAACTTCCCGCAGAGCGCGATCCTTGGCCTGCACAAGACGCAGGACCGGCCGGTCGTGGTGCAGGGGCAGGTGGTGGTGCGGCCGATGATGTACGTGGCGCTGTCCTACGATCACCGGATCATCGACGGCGAGCAGGCGGTGAAGTTCCTCGTGCGCGTGAAGGAGCTGATGGAAGACCCGGCGGGGATGGTCGTCGGCTGACGGGCCCGGGCCGACCACCGGCATGATCGCCGCCCCTCCCGTTCGAGACGGGGGGGGCGGCGGCCAGGGCAGGACCGATCAGCGCGCTACCGGGAAATGCCGGACACCGGCCCGAGCGTGATCCCTTCCTCGGCGGCGTTCACGTCTCGCCCGCACAGCTGCCCCTCGGTGACGCTCCCCGCGAACGGGTTGTCCACGTTCATGCTCGAGGTGAACGCCACGGCACACTTCAGGCTCTTCCCCTCCGAGGTCAGGACGAACGCGCCCGTGTACGATCCATTCAGGGACCGCTCCCCTGTCTCGCGGCTCACCGTCTTCAACCCGACGCGCGTCACCAGCTGCGGATCGCTGTCGAACGTGTAGCTGCGTCCGTCAACGACGACGGTGCACTTCACGAACTGCTCGCGGGTCTCGTACATCGGCGCGGTGGACGCGTCGGGCGTCATGGACCATCCACCGTTGGTGCCCGTCAGCTGGTAGGTCCCCCCCCCGGGGCAGGCGGTGGAGAACGTCTCGTCGTTGCCCTGCGACGAGGCGAGCGCGACCAGGCCGGCCGGAGAGGCCACTGCGGCGGCCGGTGCCGTGCCGGCCACTTGCTGCAGCGCCTTGAGGGCGGCGATGGTCTCCTCGATCGTCAACGTGCCGCTGGGGTCGGTGGCGCGGCTGTCGCACGCCGCGAGGAACAGGGAGAAGGCGAGGCAGGGCAGCAATCGCCGCGAGGAAACGCCGGAAGCAATCGGGCGAACGGACATGGGACCTCCAGAACGGTTGGTGTTGACGGGACGTCGGTACGCGGCGGACCGCGGAGTTCGCGGGTGCCGACGCCCATCAATACACGACGGCCGGCATCTCCCCCCTACATCGCCGACGGGCCGCCTGCGTCGCGGAAGGCGGCGAGGCGGGCGCGGAGCGTCTTCAGCGCCCGTCCCATCTGGGTTTCGACGGTCTTCACCGAGAGGCCCAGCGTGCGCGCGATCTCGCCGTAGGTGAGCCCGCGCTGGCGACTCAGCAGGAACACCTCGCGGGCACCCGGGGAGACCGCGTCGAGCGCGAGCGCGAGTGCGTCGCGGATCTCCGAGGCCAACAGGGCCTCGTCCGCCCCCGCGCCGTCGGCCGGCACGTCCGGCAGGGACGTGCCCTGGTCCTCCAGCACGCGGGCGCGCGTGCGCCGGTCGCGCAGGTGGTTGAGCGCGCGGTTCCGACAGGAGCGGAACAGGTAGTTGGGGAGTTCGTCCGACGACGTGATCGCGCGGCGGTTGCGCCAGGCAGCCAGCAGGACCTCCTGGACGATGTCCTCGGCGGCCTGTGTATCGCGCACCACCGCGAACACCGCCGAGGCGAGCGACGGATACACGCGCCGCACGACGGCATCGAAGGTCTCCGCGACGGCGTCGTCGTCCCCGGATCCCCATGGTTCGGTCGCGTGACCGGGGTCGTTCATGGCGTGGGAACTTACGATGTCAGGGTGTCGCGGCGCACGCGGGTATTATTGGGTGCGCGATCTCCCGCCCCGCGCGTGCCTCGCGTCCCGACTCGCCCCGCTTCCCGATGTCCGACTCCGCGTCAGCCTCCAACGACCTCGCGTGGGTCCATGCGGTCCGTCTCGTCGCCGGCGAGGTGCCGGCGGACGAAGCCACGCGGCTCCGGTCGTGGCTGGACGGCAGTCCGGAGGGGCAGCGGATCCTCGAGGAGGCCGAGGCCGCGTGGCGTGCCGCGCGTCCGCTTGCGGCGGTGCCGCACCCGGCATGGGACACCGATGCGGCCGTCCGGCGGTTCCAGGCGGCCCGCGCCGCCGACAGCGCCGCCCCCACGGCCCGCGCGCCATGGACCTCGCCGTCGTGGGGGCGCGTCGTTCGCCGAAGCGCCGCCGCCGCGGCCGCAGTGCTCGCCGTGGCGGTGCTGTGGCGTGAGCGCACGCACGAGGCCGGGCCCGTCGCCGATCGCACGATGATGGCGGTAGTGGCGATGGCCAATCCCGCGGGCGCGGCGCCGCGCACCATGCGCCTGCCCGATGGCTCGTCCGTCACGCTGGCGCCGGGAAGTGCTCTGGAAGCCTCCCGTGGCTACGGCACGAGCCATCGGGAGGTTCGCCTGACGGGCGAGGGGGCCTTCGCCGTGATGCCCGGCGCGCGCCCCTTCCGCGTGCTGCTGCGCGGGACGGTCGTGGAAGACGTGAGTACCGCCTTCCTCGTCCGGCCCGACGGCGACGGCATCCTGGTGGCGGTCTCCGAGGGGGCGGTCATCGCCGGGGCGAGACGCGACACGCTGCGCCAGGGTATGGCGGCGCAGGTCGATTCCGGCGGCGAGCTGCGCCGCCTCGGTGCCGGGGTGGTGGAGCGCGAACTCGCGTGGACCCGTGGCGCCTTGGTGTTCGTGGACGCACCGCTCGGGGAGATCGCCGCCCGGGTGTCCCGCTGGAGCGGGCGTGCCGTGACCGTGGCGCCGGTGCTCTCGCGGCGGAAGGTCACCGTGACGTTCGATGGCGAGCGAGTGGACGCGATGGTGCAGGTGCTGGCCGCCACGGTGGGGGCGCGCGCGGAGGCGACGAACGACGGGTGGCGCATGGTCCGCATCGGCCCGTGACCGGCCGATGACGGGGTGGCGTCGCGCCGCCCTGCTGCTGGCCACAGGCGGCCCGCTCGCGGCGGGCGCGCAGCCGTGGTCCGGCGTGCCGCCCGCTACCGGACCCTGCGTGGCGGCCCCCCCGGTACCGGGCTGGGGCTGGGGCCTCGACACCATGCCGCTGACCGATGCGATCCGCCGCATCGCCGACGAGGCGGGTTGGCGCCTGGCGTACTCCGAGGGCACCGTGCCGGCGCGGCGCGTGTCGGTGCGATGCCGCACGTTCGATCCGCGTAGCGCGATCGCGGTGGTGCTCGAGGGCACCTTGGTGCGCGCGACGTTCCGGGGAACGCTCGTGGTGCTCGCGCCGGCGAGCGTCCCCGATGGCGGCGCCGGCAGCGCCTCGCCCTACGTGCAGCCGCTCCCGCCGATGCGCGTCGAGACAGACCGGTTGACCACCGCGGGATGGGAGGTGGCCGTACCGGCCGTGCCCGCCGGCAGCGTCGTGCAGCAGCTGGTCATGGACTCGCTGCGCGCCCGCGGGATCGTGACGCTGGGCGAGGCGCTGCGGGGCACGATACCGTCGCTCGTCGCGTGGGATCGGGGGGGCGGCACGCTGCGACTGGCCAGTGTGCGCGGTCGCGGCACCGACGGCGGGCCGGGTATCAAGGTGTTCGTGGACGGACTGGAGGTGGCGGACCCGACGGCGCTGCTGGCGGGGGATGCTCGCACGGTGGCCAGCATCGAGTGGCGCCCCGGGCCGGCGGGCGCTGCGCTCTACGGCGGGGACGCACTGGATGGCGTGCTGCACCTGCGCACCCGGGCCGACGCGTCCGCCCGCGGGCCCGGGCCGCCGACCGCCATCACGGGTTCGGTGCGATACGGGCAGGCCGCAGCGCGCCTGCGCTCGGGCGACGTCCGAACGGTGGACGCCGCCGCCACGGCAGCGTGGCGAGACGCCCGCCAGACTGATCCCGTGACGGGCCGCGGCGTGCAGCGCTCCGTGAGCGGTACCGTGTCGGCCCAGTACGGGGACGTGCCGCTGCCCAGCGAACCGGTGGGCGTGGTGAATGCCGCAGCGACCGCCGCGCTGCAGGGTGACCGGTGGCAGGTGGCACTCTCGGCGCGCGGCGGCGCCGGGCGCCAGCGACTCGCCTTCTTCAGTCGGGAATCGTCGGCGACCGATGGTCGGAGCCCTGCGCGGGCCCTTTCCATGCTCGACGACGAGCGCATCCGGGACGGGCAGGTGGGGCTGTCGGGGTGGCACCGTGCACCGCGCCTGCGGCAGGCATGGTCGCTTTCCACTTCGTACGCGTCGCGAACGGCGTGGGTCTCCGGACCACCCGCCTCGGTACTCGACAGTCTCCGTGGTGCGTGGCAGGGTCCCGTCACGCGCCACGTCGCGCGCCACGTCGCCACGCTCTTCCTGAGCGGTAGCGAGGCGCCCGCGGCCGGAGCGCCGTCGCAGCCCGGCATCACGGCGCCGCTCATGCTGCAGCTTGCCGCCGACGGGGCCCTCGTGCGTCGCGCGGGCCCCGACTCGACCAGCGTCGCCAACTCCCTCGGGGACACGGCCACGGCCCAGACGGTGGCCGGCGTGAGCGTCCTGCTCGGCGGCGCGGCAGGCCCGGCGCAGTGGTCGCTCGGCCTGCGCAGCGAGTGGAACAGCGCTTTCGGAACGGCGACGGGCCCGGCGTGGCTGCCGACGCTGGGGACCTCGGTCCGGCGGCCGCTGGGGATGGGTGCGAGCTGGACCATCCGCGCGTCGTTCGGCGCCAGCATGCGGGCCCCGGTACCGGGCATGACGGGGGCGCGCATCACGCCTGCGTACATCCAACGCGCCAACCCGTCGCTCGCGGGCGAGCAGCTCCGCGGCGGCGAGCTCGGCGCGCGGCTCGACGGCGAGCAGTGGTCGGCGGACGTCGCCGCCTTCCGGCAGCGCACCGACGGCTTCACGCAGCTCGTGATCACCGGCGCGGTCACGCTGCCCAACGGTGACGTCAGGCGCGAGGTCCAGTATCGGACCGTCGGGGTCCTGCTCGCGCAGGGGATCGAAGTGCGGGGGCGTCTCGCGGGCCGGGGCGGCGTCTGGGAGGGATCGGCGAGCGCGGTTCGCGCGCGCCTGCAGTCGCTGGCCCCCGGCTATGTGGGACCCCTCGTCGTGGGCGATGCCCCTCTGGAGGCACCGCAAGCCACGATGGCGGCGTCGTGGTCGGCGCACCTGCTGGGCGGACGCGCGTCGGTGAGCATGAGCCGAGTGGGGTCGTGGCGGACCCTGCTAGCCACCTGCAGGAATCCCGCGCCGACACCGTGCACGGGCAACGCGCTGGAGCACGTGGATGCGCTATCCCGCTGGCAGGCGAGCTACGGCCGCGCCCTGCCGGGCGGGTGGCAGTGGCGACTTCGCGGCGAGAACCTCGGCAACGACCAGCGGGCCGACGGCAGTGGAATCATGGTCGCGCCGGGGCGATCGCTGGTGCTGGAGTTGGGTCGCTGGTAGGGCGTCGCGGGCCCGGGCTGGAGCCCGACGCCGCCCTGCGGGAGCAGCAGCGCGGACCCGCTCCCGGGCGACAGTGCGCCCCGCCCGGGCGCGAAAACGACGGACCCCGGTCGCGTCCCAGCGCGACCGGGGTCCTGATCACTCGTGACCGCTAGGCGCGGAGCGCCGGACGGCCAGGCGCTCAGCTACACGCCGCTGGCGATCCGCGCCGTACGTGGGTCAGAAGACAATGGATCACCTCCTCGGTTGGCGGTGGACGATGAGGGAATGCGGTGAATCATCGTACGCCGTCGCAGCCGCGATCCGCAAGCGGCCGGCGTCATGTCTCGTGATGCGTCCCGACGGCGGAGAGGGTGACCGGGGTCACTTCACCTTCGGGACCGCGCGTGTCATCATGCAGGTTCCTCTGCAAAGCTTCCGGATGAAGCGCTCTTCCGCCATCCACCTCGGCTTCCTGCACGGCCTCGTGCTGGGCGCCGCGGGCTGTTCGCCGGATGCACCGGCGCCCGACCCCTGCGATCCCGCACTATACGACGATCGGTCGTGCGAGCGGGCCGTGGCGACGTCGGGATACTGGTATCTGGGGGCGTGGGTGCCGCGCACGTATCCGCAGTCGGCGCTGTACTACGCCGGCGAACACGACCGCTACGTGGTACGGGGCGGCACGACGGTGGGCTTGCCGTCGCGCGTGTACGCACCGGACTACCTGCCGCCGGCGGACCGCGCGGCGGCCGTGATGGAGCGCGCGACGCCGGCGGGCACCCGGCTGTCGGCGCAGCGCATGACGGCGCTGGCGACGCGCGGGACGTCGCTCGCATCCGGTCGGCGCGGCGCGACAGTGAGCCGCGGCGGTTTCGGCGCGATCGGTGCGGGGCGCGCGTTCCGTGGTGGTTGAGCGCGGGCGGCGGGCGGGGGGCGTCGCCGGGGCCATGCTGGTCGTCGTGGGCTTGGTCGCCTGCGGCGGCGGGATGGCGGCCAAGGAATCGCGCGACCGGACACGGATGCTCGAGGCCGCCCGGGCGGTCGCAGCGGAAGAAAGCGCCTTCACCGCCGAGTCGCTCGCGTTCGTGGCGACGATCACGGTGGACACGGTGGTGGCGCGGTTCGACAGCACACCGCCGCCGCCCGCGGACGCCGACGACGCGACCGAGCCGGATGCGCGGTGGCCGGAGCGGCGGTGGTTCGTGCGCTCGCCTCGCGGGTCGCTCTGCGAGGTCGAACGCGAGCGGTACGATCGGCTGGCACCCGGGGATACGCTCCGGTGCCAGTGGTCGGCACCGCGCTGAGGATGCAGCGGCGCACGCACCCGCCGCGGGCCGACTGGCGACGCAAGGTCGAGAGTGTCGGGCTCGCGTGGCACTCGGCCGCGGGCCCCTACTGGAACGAGGAGGCGCACTACGCCTTCTCCGCCGCCGAGGTGGATGCGATCGAGGGAGCGACGAACGCACTGCACGCGATGTGCCTTGAGGCAGCGCAGCACGTCATCGCGCATCGGCAGTACGACCGGCTGGCGATCCCGCCGGCGGTGGTACCGCTGATCGAAGCGTCGTGGGCACAGGAGCCGCCGTCACTGTACGGCCGGTTCGACCTCGCGTACGACGGCATGGGACCGCCCAAGCTGCTCGAGTACAACGCGGACACGCCAACGTCGCTGGTAGAGGCCTCGCTGGCGCAGTGGTTCTGGCTGCAGGACACGCACCCGCAGCTCGACCAGTTCAACGCGCTGCACGAACGGCTGATCGCGCACTGGCGACACCTTGCGCCGCACCTCCAGGGGGACGTCCTGCACTTCGTCGGGATGGACGACCTGGAGGACGGCGTGACCCTCGCGTACCTCCGCGACACCGCCGAGCAGGCGGGAATCCGGTGCGCGACGCTGCCGATCAGACGGATCGGCCTGACCGGCGACGGCTTCTTCACCGACCTCGACGACCGGGTGCTGGAGTCCGTCTTCAAGCTCTACCCGTGGGAGTGGCTGGTGGCGGAGGATCCGCGCTTCGTCGAGGCGCTGCTGGGCCTCGGGACGCGCATGCAATGGCTCGAGCCGGCGTGGAAGCTGCTGCTGTCGAACAAGGGGATCCTGGCGGTGCTGTGGGAGCTGTTCCCGGGGCATCCGAACCTGCTGCCGGCCACGCTCGACGCGAGCGAGGTGCTGACGTGGGATGCCTACGTCACCAAGCCGCTGCTCTCGCGCGAGGGGGCGAACGTGACGGTGACGCTGTTCGACCAGGTGCTGCTGCGCACGCGCGGTGACTACGGCGCCGAGGGGGTCGTGCACCAGGCGCTGGCGACGATCCCGCGGTTCGACGACCGCTACCCGGTGATCGGGTCGTGGATCATCGGCGACGCGGCGGCGGGGATGGGAATCCGCGAGTCGCGGCAGGTAGTGACGGACAACCTGTCGCAGTTCGTGCCGCACGTGATCGAGGGATAGAGTACCGCGGCGGGCGTTCATCAGTCGCCCTCCGGGCAAGAGAACCAGACAGGCCATGGATCCGGTGTGTGGTCTCCCGGCTGGTGTGGCGGCGGTACGGCCGGCATCATGCCTTCGTCCGCGAGACGGACATCGTCTGCCGATCACCACCAAACCCGGAAGCGCGTGACCGCTCTTCTCTCCGTTCGTCGGCTTGGCCCAGGTGATGCGCCAGTGGCGCGTGCGACGCTTGACGCCATGGCCCAAGGGTTCGAGGAGTCGTGGCGCCCGCTGGGCGATGCGTACCTGACCGACCTGCTGGCGCGCCCGGACCTGATCGTCCTGGCCGCCTTGGTGGGAGACCACGTGGTCGGTGGCCTCACCGCCCACGTGCTGCCCATGACGCGAGCGGAAGAGCGCGAGGTGTTCATTTACGACCTCGCGATCGCACCGGCCTGCCAGCGTCGCGGGGCGGGCGCGGCGCTCGTGGCGGAGGTACGCGCGGTCGCGGCTGCGATAGGCGCCGCGAACGTGTTCGTGCCCACGGATGTCGAGGACGTCGAGGCGGTGCGGTTCTACCGGGCGATCGGCGGCGACGAGGCCCCGGTCGCGATGTTCACCTTTCTTCCCCGCTGAGCGGCGACCTGACGGCCATGGCCACTTCCCGCGATCTCGCGATTCCCATCCTGCCGAGCCGCTCGCTGCCGGCGACGCTGCGCTTCTACGAGCGGCTCGGCTTCAGCGGCACCTTGCACGCCGAGGGGACGTACGCGACAATGACGCGCGGCGACCTCGAGTTGCATTTCTCCGAGCACCGCACGCTCGTGCCGGCCGAATCGTATGCCATGTGCTACCTGCGCGTGGGCGACGTGAATGCGGTTTACGCCGCCATGCGGTCGGCCGGCCTGCCGGTGGCGGGGATTCCCCGCATGGAGCCGGTGGGCGACAAGCCGTGGGGGATGCGCGAGTTCGCCATCGTCGACGACGACGGGACCCTCGTGCGGATCGGGCAGGTACGCTGAGCCCGATCAGCGACACGCGCCCATGGGCGCCCATTCCTCTCGCCATTCTCCGATGCGACGTTCGACACTCCACACTCGCCGTGCCCTCGCCTCGTCACTCGCCGTGCTCGCGGCGTGCGACGGAGGCACCGTGCAGATGAAGCCCGGCGTGAGGCCGGCCCAGCGGACCATCGCCGAGATGCGCGCCGCGTACGAGGAGCCGATCGAGCCATGCCCGATCTCGGTGTCGTCGAATGATGCCACGCCACCGGCTGCGAACACCATCATGACCGACGTGCATGCGCCCGCACGCGCGCTGGTGCTTACCCTGCCGGGGGCGTGGCGGCTCGATACGGCATACGTGGCGCGCGAGCGGGCCAAGGGGAGCGAGCTCATGGTGTGGCGTTCGGTCGGGCGGACGCTGTTCGTCGAGGCGAAGCCGAACGGTGCGGTGGGTCCCTCGTACATGCCCGACACTCTCCCGCTGACTCGCGCAACGGCGACGTGCGAGGTCGCGGCGGGATCGGCAGGAGTGATCTGGCGGCGTTACGCTGTGTATCCGACTGCGGCGACTGGACAGGCCCCTCGCGTGGTGTACAGCGGCCTCGGCAGCGTCATCAGCGTGGACAGCCTGCGATTCCAGGTCTGGGCATGGGCGCTCACTGCAGCGGCGCGCGATTCGCTCGTGGCGCAGGTTTCGCGGGCCGTGCTTGCGGCCCGACGAGCGGACACGGCACGCGCGCCGTCGTGACGTGCCCGCTGGTCGGGCGCGGGACTGCGAGAGTCAGCGCAGGTTCGCCTTGAGGAACGCCAGCGCCTTGCCCCACGCGTCGTCGGCGGCCTTGGCGTCGTAGGCCCTCCCCGACGGATTGGCGAAGGCATGGTTGGCGCCGTCGTACACGTGCATCGTCATCGTGCGGCCGCTGCCGGTGAGCACCGACTGCATCCGGCGCACCGAGTCCACCGGGATGCCGGTGTCGAGCGCGCCGTAGAAGCCGACGACGGGCGCCTTGAGTCGCGCGAGCGCGCCGGCGTCGGTGATGGGGGCGCCGTAGTAGATGGCGACGGCCTTCACGTCGGTGCCGCCGACAAGGCCGGCGCGGAGCGACCAGTGGCCGCCGAAGCAGTAGCCCACCGCGCCGATGCTCGTGGCGCCCGCCTGCTTGAGCCAGGCGATGGCCGCGGCGACGTTGCGCTCCCCCGCCGGCACGTTGCGCATGGCGGCCTGATAGAGCTTCATCGCCGAATCGGGGGTGCCGGCGGTGGTGCCGAAGAGATCCACGGCGAGCACGGTGTAGCCCTCGCCCGCGTAGCGCGCGGCGACGGCCTTGATGTTGTCGTTGAGGCCCCACCACTCGTGGATGACGATCAGCGCCGGTCCGCCCTTGGTGCCGGAGGGGCGGGCGAGCACGCCCTTGAGCGCCTTGCCGTCGAGGGTGCCGTAGGTGACGACCTCGCTGGTGACCGTGGTGCGCGGCTGGATGCGCGCGGCGGGAGACGCGCTCGGCGTCTCGGACCCGTGGGCCGCGTGCATGGCGGCGGCGTAGTCGGGGGGTGCTTGCTGGGCCGCGAGGGGTGATGCAGCGAGGCCGGCGACGGTGGCGAGGGCGGCGACGAGGGCGGCGACGAGGGCGGCGACGAGGGCGCGGAACGGCATGGGAAACTCCGGAATGCGTGAGGACGAACCGGTGCCGACCGAACGCCGGCGGACTATGTGCGGACTATACGAGGTCAACGCACGGGCGGGGCGGTAGGTTGCGGCCATGCGAACCGCGATTGCCGATCGCCTGCTGTGGATCGACTCGCTCGGGGGCGTGGGGGTGGGGTACGTCGTGCTGGTGCTGCACGACGTGCTCGCCGACCTCTATGGCCTGCCGGGGAGGGTGGTCGCAGGCATCGGCATGGCGAACCTCGCGTACGGCTGCATGTCCGGTGCGATGGCCCTCACGCCGCGCCTGCGCCGGCCGTGGCCCGTGGGCGTACTGATCGCGGCGAACGTGGCGTGGGGCGGCGTGTGCGCGTGGCTGCTGCAGCGGTACGGCGCCGAGGCGACCGTGCTGGGTGTGCTGACCGTGTCGCTCGAGGGGGCCTACGTGGTGCTGCTCGGGCTGGTCGAGTGGTGGGTGCGGCGCGACCTGCTGCGCACGTCCGAGCCCATCGGACCGCGCTGGGCGTTGCTGGAGTGCCGCGTGCCGCCGCCGGTCGTCGCGCTGCTGGCGGCGATCGCCATGCACGCGATCATGCGCGAATGGCCGGGCGGGCTGCCGGAGACGTGGCGGCCTGCGGGGATCGCCATCGCGTTGAGCGGCGCCGCCCTGGCACTGTGGGCGATCGTGGCGTTCCGACGCGCGGCGACGACCATTCACCCGATGACGCCGCACGAGGCGTCGTCGCTGGTGATCGCCGGGCCCAACCGGTGGTCGCGGAACCCGATGTACGTGGGGTTGCTGCTGGTGCTGGTCGGATGGGGATCGTGGCTCGGGAGCGTCGCGTCGCTGCTGGTGGTGCCGTTGGCATGGGCGTGGTTGCGGCGGTTCCAGGTGGAGCCGGAGGAGCGCGCGCTGGCGGCGCGGTTCGGCGAGGCATACGCGGCGTACCGCGCCGCAGTGCGGCGCTGGGTGTGAGCGCCTCGGCGAACGGTTCGCATCGATCCTGCCCGGTGGCGCGGTTGCGGCCGAGCCCGTTGCGGAAGCCGCCGGTGCCCCCGTCGTGCCACCTGGTCGGTTCGCCCGGGCGCTTGGTCACCACCCTGTGGAGTCCACCTGTCGTCGACAACGCCGCAGCTCTGGCGGCGATCGGCGTCGGCGCGCATCCTCATTCCGGGCGATCATGGAGGGCCCGATGACCATCCGGAACGTGGACATCCTCTGGGCGATGATGCTGCTCGGCATCGCGCTCTTCACCGGCTGCTGCGTGGTGTTCAACCCCGTGCTCAAGTCGGTCCGCATCATGGGCGTCGCCACCGCCTACGCGGTCGGCGCGTACATGGCGTACGAGCTCCCGTGGCGCGTCGCGCTCACCACGTGGTGCGTCTTCGCGGCGGCGGGCGGGGCGATCGCTCTGGCGTACGAGTTGTGGGCGCGGACGCGCTACGCGGGGTCCGGGCGGCCGAACCGGCCGCTGGTGGCGGTGCAGGGCTTCCTGCTTTGGCCGACGATGATCCCCGATGCCGTCGAGGGAGTGCTGGTGGACGCTGGCGTGCTCGGCCAGGGGGGCGGGGCGACGGGTGAATTCGCCGCGCGGCGACCGCCCAAGGCGGACGCTGCCGCGGCCGGCTGAGGACCCGCACCCGATGTTCGGAACCGACGTCGTGGCGGCGGCGATCCGCCGGGAACTCGCGGCGCTGCGGGCCGAGCTCGCGGCGTATCCCGACGACGCGAGCTGCTTCCGCGACGTCCCCGGGATGCCCAACAGCGGCGGCACCCTTGCCCGGCACTGCGCGGGGAACGTCCGGCACTACGTCGGTCACGTGCTCGGCGGCTCGGGCTACGTGCGCGACCGTGAGGCCGAGTTCTCGGCCCGCAGCGTGCCGCGGCGCGACCTCGACGACGCCCTCTCGGCGGCGGATCGCGAGGCGACGGCCGCGCTGACCCGGCTCGATCCGGCGCGGCTCGATGCACCCTGGCCCGGTCCGCTCCCCGAGGGCGTCGCCTATTCGGCGCGCACGTTCCTGCAGCACCTGACCTCGCACCTCGCATATCACCTGGGGCAGCTGGACTACCACCGGCGGGCGGTGACGGGCGATGCGCGCAGCGCCGGAGCGATGGCGATCGGCGGCCTCGCAGGCGTGGCGCCGACGACGACGGGCGTCACGTACGAGGTGACGGCGACCGTCCGCGAGGGCCTGTTGCCCGCGTACCTGGCGTGGCTGCTGCCGGACCACGCGGCCGAGGTGGTGGCGACGGGGTGCTTTTCGGGCGCGACGGTCACGCAGCTCGACGCGACGCGTGTACGCGTGACGTACCTCGCGGCGGACCGGGCGGCCGTGGAGCGCTATGTCGCATCGTTCGCGCCGGCGCTCCGGGCGAAGGGGCTGGCGGCGTTTCCGGACGGCGTGACGTGGTCACGCGAGATCGGCACGATCGTCGGACACGCCTGATGTGCCACACCCCCCGCGTCACTCGCCGTGAGTGACGCGGGTCGCGCCGCCGGCCTCAGCCCTTCGGCTTCACGCCCAGACACTCGATCTCGATCTTCGCGCCCTTCACGACGAGCTCCTTGACGACCACCGTCGAGCGCGCGGGGGGGATGGCGCCGAAGAAAGTGCGGTACACCTCGTTCATGGGACCGAAATCGGCGACGTCCACCAGGAAGACCGTGCACTTGGTCGCGTGTTCGAGCTTGCCGCCGGCGGCCTCGAAGACGCGCTTGATGTTCTCGAGCGTCCGCTTCGTCTGGCCCTGGATCGTCGTATCGCCGCCCATCCCCAGCTGGCCCGAGGCATAGATGACGTTGTCCACCACGATGGCCGGCGAGAGCACGGGGTTCGGCCGCTGCCCCTCGGGCACCACGAGGATCCGGGGATCCTGCTGGGCCTCGAGCGCGAGGGCCGAGCAGGCGAGGGCGAGGGCGAGGGCGGGCAGGAAACGGCGCATGGGCGGCTCAGCGGGTGGAGGGCGTGGTGGCGGACGCGCGCAGCTCGAGCCGCACGCGGGAGAGGACGAGCGAATCGGCGCCCAACGGCATGGCCCCGACGGGGACACCGTTGAGCTTCAGGAAGTACGCGACGATGTCGGCGTAGGTCTGGCGCGGCAGCGAGCCGGGGGCGCCGTCGGGCATGCTGGTGCGCAGGCGCTCGAAGAGGTCGAACGCCGGGCGGCCGTGCCACTTGGCCTTGAAGCTCTCGTTGGCCATGTCGGCGGCGCCGTGGCACTCGAGGCAGTAGCCGCGGAAGTAGGCCTCGCCGACGACGGCCTGCTGCTCGGTATAGGGCGCACGGACCTCCTGCGCCCGCGCCGGGCGAGCACCGAGCGCCAGGCAGGCGGCGGCGAGCAGGAGCATTGGTCGAAGCAGGTACGGTGGGACGCGCATGGCGGGAACCTGCCCGCCCCGCGCCCTCGATTCAACCCGGTGCTCGCGGGAGGCAGGTGGCGATGCGAGCGCCACGCCGCCGATTGCCCGGTGCCCGCGCGGGTGGCATGTTGGCACGATCCTCCGACTCGTGACCGGACTGCGCGTGGCCGACCCGACCGACCTCCCCGACGCCCTGCCGCGTCGCGACTTCCTCAAGCTGGCGGGGGTGGGCGCTGGCGCGCTCCTCACCGCCGCGTCCCAGCCCGGACTCGCGGCGGCGGCGCCGGGGCCGTCTCCCGCGGCCCGTCGCGGCGACGCGGCGTCGCACGTGGTGATCCTCGGTGCCGGCGCGTGGGGGAGCTTCACCGCCCTCGAACTGCGCCGCCGCGGGCACCGTGTCACGATGGTGGACGCCTACGGCCCCGGCAATTCGCGCTCGACGAGCGGCGACGAGACGCGCGGCATCCGCTCGAGCTACGGTGACCGGGGAGCGGGGGCGCAGTGGACGCAGTGGGCACACGAGGCGATCGGCCGGTGGGAGCGGTTCGATGCCGAGCATGCGAAGGCCTTCGGCTCGCGTTTCTTCATCCGGACGGGTGACCTCATTCTGCGCGAGAAGGACGAGCCCTTCCTGGCCAGGACGCGCGAGTACTGGACGGCGCACGGCGTGCCGTTCGAGGTGCTCGACGGCGACGAGGTGCGCAGGCGCTGGCCGGTGATCAATGCCGACGACACCACGATCGCGCTCTACGAACCGGCCGCCGGCGTCGCGCGGGCACGGGCGGCGACGCAGGCGGCGGCCGCGCTGGCCCAGCGCGCCGGGGCGAAGCTGGTCATCGGCCGCGCGACGCCGGGACCGATCACCAACGGGATGCTCGACGGCCTCGTGCTGCAGGACGGCACGGTGATCCGCGGCGACACGTACCTGCTGTGCGTGGGTCCGTGGTTCCGGATGCTGCTGCCAGACCTCATGGCGCCGCGCACGCGAGTGCCCATCGGCCATGTGTGCTACTTCGCGACGCCGCCGGGCGACGGCCGCTTCTCGGCGCCCAACCTGCCGAGCTGGAACATCCCGGGCGTCACGGGCTGGCCGTCGCTGCCGTTCGACGCCCGGGGCTTCCGCGTACGCGGCGCCGTGCCGCCGCCGCCCCCGCCGCCGGGCGTCGAGCCGCCGCCGCCACCCCCGCCGCTGCCGCCGGATCCCGCCCAGCAGGATCCCGACCGGAGCTCGCGCGTGACGAACCAGGATCGCATTGACGGCGCGCGCCGCGTGCTCGCGCGACGGTTCCCGCTGCTCGCCGAGGCGCCGCTCAACGAAACGCGGGCGTGCCACTACGAAAGCAGCGTGAACAGCGACTTCATCATCGACCTGCTCCCGGAGACGCAGAACTGCTGGATCGCGGGCCTCGGCCAAGCCGAGGGCTTCAAGTTCGCGCCGGTGGTGAGCGAATACATCGCATCGCGCGTCGAGGGACGCCCGGGGGATCCGGCGCTCGCCAAGGCGTTCGCGTTTCCCGCGCAGACGTACGACACCTTGCCGCGCCCGGGGCGCGAGGAGGACGAATGACGCACGGATTCGCGCGGCGCACCTCCACGGCGCACGCCGAGGTCCGCAGACGCCGCGGCGCGACGGCGTGGGCCGCGTGGCTGGCGGTGTCCGCCGCCGGGGCGCTTGGGGCGCAGGCCACCCCGACCAATGATGCACCGAACCCGTATCGCACCGTCGAGGGGTGGGCGCGCCTGCCATCCGGTCGCGCGTGGGGCTCGACGAGCGCTGTGGCGATCGCGAAGGACGGCCGCAGTGTGTGGGTGGGCGAGCGCTGCGGGCAGAACTCGTGCGTGGGCTCCGATCTGCCGCCGATCCTACTCTTCGACTCGACCGGCACCCTCGTGCGTGCCTTCGGCGCCGGGATGGTGAACTGGCCGCACGGCATCTGGGTGGACCGCGACGGCAACGTGTGGGTGGTGGACGGGCAGGACAACCGCCCGCGCCGGCCGCGCGGGGCGCCGGCCGACGCCCCGTTGCCGCCGGCACCGGCCAAGGTGACCGGCCACCAGGTGATGAAGTTCTCGCCGACCGGCGAGCTGCTGATGACGCTCGGGCTGCCCGGCGGCGGGCGCGGGCGCGACTACTTCTGGCAGCCCAACGCAGTGCTCACCGCGCCCAACGGCGACGTCTTCGTGTGCGAAGGACACGCCAGCAACGACTCGGCCACCGCGCGCGTGCTCAAGTTCGACCGGACGGGGACGTTCCTGAAGAGCTGGGGCTCGTGGGGCAAGGGACCGGGCCAGCTCGACCAGCCGCACGCGCTGGCGATGGATTCGAGGGGACGGCTCTTCGTGGGCGACCGCGGCAACAACCGGATCGTGATCTACGACCAGGACGGGAGGCAGCTCGACGCCTGGACCCAGTTCTCTCGGCCGAGCGGGCTGTGGATCGACGCGAACGACGTGCTCTACGTCGCGGACAGCGAGAGCGGCAGCATCGAGCCGACGCGGCCGGAGTGGAAGCGCGGGATCCGCATCGGTTCGGCGAAGGACGGGAAGGTGACGGCCTTCATCCCCGACCCGGTGGAGCACACCCGCAACACCAGCGCGGCGGAGGGCGTGGCCGTGGACGCGCGCGGCGTCGTGTACGGTGCCGAGGTCGGGCCGCGGGCGCTCAAGCGCTACGAGCGACGGCCGAGGTAGCGTTTCGCCGCGTCGGGCGGACGCGCGGCGTCCGCTCGTCGGGGCACAGCGGCGCCGCGGCGAGCGGGCATGCACGGACCGGCGTGGTCACCTCTTGTCGGGAAGGCGCAAGGCCACCAGCGACGTGCTGGATCCCTGGCCGGTGGCGAAGACGATGTACTGCTTGCCCTTGTGCATGAAGGTCATGGGCACGGCGGTCGTGCGGCTGGGAATCGCGACCGCGCCGACTTCCTTGCCGGTCGCCTTGTCCACGGCGAACAGCCGGGGCGGCGTGTTCGGGACGCCGCCGCTGCGACCGGTGCCGTAGATGAGCAGCGTCTTCGTGTTGAGGATCTGGGCCTGACCGCTCGCAGGGCGCATGGGGAGCTCGACGCCCTGAAACAGCGGATTGGTGGTGCTCTGCTTGATCCACCCGCCGTTGGGGATCCACCAACGCTTGTCGCCGGTGTTCATGTCGTAGGCGGTGATGCCGCCCAACTCCTTGGGCTTGAGGATCGAGATGCCGCCGAGGCTCGCGATCCGCGAGCGCCCCTCGAACCCGCCGCCGCGGTCGGCGCCGGGCTTGTAGCCGGGCGGCGGGGGGAGGGCGCCGATCAGCCCGCAGTTGTCGCGCGGCGACGAGAAGCGGAACTCGCTGCAGGGGTCCTTCTGCAGCGTGATCGTCGAGAGACCGGAGAGGGCGGCGACGTACAGCATCCCGGTCTCGGGATCGTGCGCGGCACCGCCGTCGATGTTCACGCCGCCGGAGGCGCCGGGCGCATACCACGAGCACGTCAGGCCGGTCGGGCCCGAGCCGTTGGCGAGCACGGCGGGAATGAAGTACGGCCCCATGCGGCAGGTGCGCGCGCGCGCCAGCGCCGAGTCGCGGATCGCCGGCGTGTAGTCGATGAGATCGCCTTCGAGCAGTCCCTGCTGCGCATACGGCGCCGGGCGGGTGGGAATCGGCTGCGTCGGCGACGATTCCTCGCCGGGGACGTCGCTCTTGAGCACCGGCGTCTCGACGATCGGCCAGATGGGCTCGCCCGTCGCGCGGTCGAACGTGTACAGCCACCCCTGCTTGGTGCCCTGCGCGAGCACCTTCCGCTTCACGCCGTTCACCGTGACGTCCATGAGGTTCGGCGCCATCGGCGTGTCGTAGTCCCAGATGTCGTGGTGCACCATCTGGAAGTGCCACTTCCGCTTGCCCGTCTTCGCGTCGAGCGCGACGACGGAGTTGCCGTAGAGGTTGTCGCCGGGCCGGTGGCCGCCGTACTCGTCCATGAGCGGCATGCCGACGGGGATGTACACGAGCCCGAGCTCGGGATCGGCGCTGTAGGTGGCCCACGGGTCGTTCTTCCCCACGCCCTCGTCGCCGACCTTCGAGCCGTTCTTCCACGTCTCGGCGCCGAACTCACCCGGCTGCGGGACGAGGTTGAACGTCCAGAGCTGCCTGCCCGTGCGGATGTCGAAGCCGCGCACGTAGCCCGGGATGTTGCGGACGCGGATCGGGTAGTAGCCGTGGATGGAGCTGTTGCCGAGTACGAACACGTCGCCCACGACCACGCCCGGCGACGAGTTGGCGATCTGGCCGAACCGTGGGTCGATGCCGACCGAGCCGTCGGCGCCGATCTTTCGCACCGGGTCCCAGCCCTCGCCGGGCTTGGCGCGGCGAAGCGGAGCGGCGTCGGAGATGATGAGCGGCCCCGAGTCGTCCACCGCGAGCGGCACGATGGGGAGGCCCAGTCCCTCCTGGAGGTCCACGATGCCGCCCTTCCCGAACGCCGGATCGGGCTTGCCCGTCTTCGCGTCGAGCGAGGCGAGATGATAGCCGGGCGTGATGACGAGGACGCGCTCCTCCTTGCCGTCGGTCCAGTAGGCGAGGCCGCGACCGGCGAACTGGCGCGGGGCCTTCTGCCAGCGAATGCCTTCCTCGAGGCGCCACATCCAGAGTGTCTCGCCGGTCTCGGGGTCGAGCGCCATCGCGGCGCGGCGCGTGGTCGCCACCGTGAAGAGTCGGCCGTTCGCGTAGAGCGGGGTCGTGCGGTAGTACTCGTCGGGACCGAAGGCACCGGCGGGCCACTGCCAGGCCAGTTCGAGCGACGTGAAGTTCGCCGCGGTGATCTGGTCGAGCGGCGAGTACCGCGTGCTCCACGCGTCGGCACCCCAGTAGCGCCACTCGCCGGGCGCGTTGCCGCGCGCGCCCGGGAGGGCCGGCGTGCCCGTGGCCTGCGCGGACGAGGCGGGCACCACCGGCCCGCGCGGCGGCGGCGCGGCGCGCTGGGCGCCGAGCGCGGCCGGCAGCAGCAGGGCGGCGACGAGGGGCATCGCGACGGCGAGGCGAGGCATCGGGGACATGCGTGATCCGGTGAAGGAGCGGGTCAGCGGCGGCGGGTCGGACGGCCGGCGGGCGGGGCGGCGGTGTCGAAGCGGATCTTCGCGAGCGCGGCGGGATCGGGGGCCAGGGGGTCCGCCCCGGCCGGCATTCGGTTCTGCTTCAGGAGGAAGGCGATCACGTCCACGTAGTCGTCGTCGCTCAGCGTGCCCGGATCGGACTTGGGCATGCTGGCCTTCAGGTAATCGAAGAGTGCGTCCAAGGTGCGGCCCGTCCAGTTGGTCCGGAAGGCGGGACCGGCGTGGGCGTTCACGTCGTGGCAGGACTGGCAGGCGCCGGCGAAGACGTCCCTGCCGCGCTGCGCCTGGGGCGACGTGTAGGCCCCGTCCAGCGTGGAGCGGATCGGTTGCGCGGCAGCGGGGCGCAACGGCACGGACGCGCCAAGGAGCAGCAGGACGGGCAGTATCTGGCGAGGTGCTTCGGGGAAGCGGCGCAGGAGCCGGGCGAACACCCACGCGACGTTCGCGGCGAGGACCAGCACGAAGGCGACGCGAAGCGCGGAGAACCAGAAGGTGGCGTCGAGTGCGGGAACGGCGAGGTCGTAGGCCTCGAGCGTCGCGGCGCGCTCGACCATCCAGTGCCACGCGGCATGGCCGACGAGCAGGGACCCGGCGAGCACCACGGCGCGCTCGCCGGTGCTGCGGCGGGCGAGCCACGCGAGCGCGGGGACGGCGGCGGCGAGCACGGCGAGCTGCCCGAGTTCGACGCCGACGTTGAAGGCGGCGAGCGCGGTGACGAGGTGCCGGCCGGCGAACTGCAGGGCATCGCCGAGGGCGTAGGCGAAGCCGAGGCCGTGCACGAGGCCGAAGGCGAAGGCGAGCGGCCAGCGGCGCTCCAGGCGCTCGCGCGGGAGGAGCACGTTCTCGACCGCCATCCAGAGGATCGAAACCGCGATGCCCAGCTCGACGAGCGGGGGGAACCACGCGGCGTCAGGGACGAACCCCAGTACCGCAGCGGCGAGCGTGATCGAGTGGGCGAGCGTGAAGGCCGTGACGACGGTGACGAGGGGACGCCAGCCGCGCACGGGCAGGACGAGGCAGAGCACGAACAGCAGGTGGTCGAGGCCACCCCAGATGTGCGCGAGCCCCTCGCGCACGAAGCGACCGGCCGACACGAGCCACGAGGGATCCAGGGCGACGCGGCCGGGATCGCCGACGTAGCGAAGCGTGCGTTCGGCGCCGTCGGGCAGCACGAACGTGAGCACGGTGCTGGTGCGCACGCCAAGGTGGGCGAGCGCGGGCGTGAATGCGAGCGCGCCGGGCGCGCCGGCGGCCGGCACCTCGAGCCACACGTCGAGGAGTGCCTCCTGCCAGCGGAGCGACGGCACGGCCGGCGGCGTACCGTCGTCGTGCGGCAGCCGGGCCGTCGCCCAGGCGTCGAACGCGCGGTCGCCCGGCGGCACGACGCGCCACGCGGCCACCCGCCACGGTCCCGAGGGGCGCCCGCCCGCCTCGAGCGCGAGACTCGGCAGGAGCCACGTGCGCACGCCCTCGTCGATGCGCGGTCGCGCCGTGTCGTGGTCGAGCGTGCCGTCGAGCCGCAGCGGGACGTCGAGGTCGCGCAACGCGGCCAGCGGCAGGCGCAGCGCCACGCGCACGACGCCGTCGGCCGGGACCACGTAGCCGCGCAGCGCCACGCGCGCGGGGATCTCGTGCGCCGCTGCCGGCACGGTGCCGGAGAGGAGGAGCAGGAGGGTCGGAGCGATCCGGCGCAGCACGCTCCAAGTGTCCACGAGCCGGTGCCGGCGGGCAAGTGGCCTCTTTACGCCGTGGACGGCCGGCGGTTGATTGGGACGTCGCCTCCCCCGAGTCCGTGATGCTCCGTTCGCGTCCCGTCGTCGTCGCCGCGGCCAGTACCGCCGTCCTCGCCTCGCTGTTCGTCGGCCAGTCGCGCCTCGAGGCGACGCTCGACCACCGGGCCGACCGCGCCCCGGCATTCGAGGTGGACCCCTTCTGGCCGAGACCGCTTCCCAACCAGTGGGTGCTCGGTTCGGTGATCGGCGTGGGCGTGGACTCGCGCGACCACGTGTTCATCATTCACCGCGAGCAATCGCTCAACGCGCGCACCGAGATCGGCGCGGCGGCGAACCCACCGACGGGCGAGTGCTGCAGGCCGGCGCCGCCGGTGCTGGAGTTCGACCCCGAGGGGAACCTCGTCAACGCCTGGGGCGGACCCGGCCCGGGCTACACGTGGCCGAACTCGAACCACGGCATCTCGATCGACCCGATGGACCGGGTGTGGATCGGCGGCAACGGACAGGGCGACTCGCACGTCCTCGTGTTCGGTCGCGACGGCACGTTCCTCCGCCAGATCGGCGTGCCGGGTCGGGGGCCCGACAGCCGGTCCACCGACGCCTTCGGCCGCGTGGCGAAGATCTCGTTCGACAAGGGGACGCAGGAAGCGTTCGTCTCCGACGGCTACGGCAACAAGCGGGTCGCCGTGCTCGACATGAACACCGGGGCGATCACCCGCTTCTGGGGTGCATACGGCAACGTGCCGTCCGACAGCGCGCTCGGCCCCTACAACCCGGACGCGCCGCCGGCACCCCAGTTCCGCAACCCGGTCCACTGCGCGGAACCGAGCGTCGATGGGCTGGTGTACGTGTGCGACCGGCAGAACAACCGCATCCAGGTCTTCGAGCGCAGCGGGAAGTTCGTGAAGGAGGCGCGCATCGCCCCGCGGACGCTGGGCGACGGCGCGGTGTGGGACATCGCATTCAGTCGCGACGCGAAGCAGCAGTACCTCTTCCTCGCCGACGGCAAGAACGAACGGGTGTACGTCTTGGACCGCCCGTCGCTGGCCGTACTGACGTCGTTCGGGATGGGCGGGCGGCAGCCGGGCCAGTTCTTCGCCGTGCACTCGATCGCGACGGACTCGAAGGGCAACGTCTTCACGACCGAGACCTACGAGGGAAAGCGGATCCAGCGGTTCCGCTACCTCGGACTGCGGCCGATCCCGTCGGGGGCGCAGGGGCCGCTCTGGCCGGTCAGGCGCTGACGGCCGGGGGGCGTTCCTCCGAGGGCGACTTGGACGACGGGACGATCGGATGCGACGCGGGGGTGCACGCCGCCACACGCGGCAGCACCCTCACGTCGCACCGCTTGGCGCCGGACTCCCCCTGGCAGGGAAGTCGCACTCAGAGCTTGGGCAGCAGCTTGAAGTGCGCGAGCAGACTCACCACGAAACCGATCGCGACGAGGACCAGCACGAGCCGGGGCAGCGCCGAGGGCGGTTCGGGGTAGCGGACGATCATCGACGACTGCGCCCCCTCCGGGAGGCGCGCGACGCTGGTGAGCGATGAGCCGAACGGGACGTTCATCCGGACCGGCGCGTTGACGGCCCATCCGTTGGCGTCGAGGATCGGCCCGAGGTTGCGCTGCCGCAGCTTGAGCCACGCGATGACCATGCTCGGCGTCGAGATCAGCAGCACGATCATCCCGATCGCCAGTACGAGCTTCCAGAACGGCAGTTGGAACATGCTGCCGAGGTAGCCGGCGATCGCGGCGAAGGCCGTCGCAAGCGCCCCGAAAGCGACCCCCAAGGCGGCGACCGTGCCGACGTCGATCTTCTTCGGCGCGGCCTTCGCCGCCGCGACCGTGGCCGTGTCGGCGGTGGCGGCCTGCTCGGCCGCGCCGGCGATCTTCGCGTCCGCGGCCTCGGCCCCCGCCGCCGCGCGCCGGGCGACCTGTTCCTCGATGAGCCGCACGAGCTTCTTGTACGGAGCCCAGAAGGCCTCGCGGATGCTGATCGGGTTCTCGACGATCTTCGTGATCGTCGCGTCCCAGTCGCGCCCTTGACGGTCCCAGAAGACGCCGTTGCGGCCCACCATCAGGTTGTCGGCCTCGCCGTCGGTGAAGGCGGCGGCGATCGTCATCGGCGCCTCACCGGGCCGAGTGCACTGGCAGTAGGCGAGATACGTCTTCGCGAGCCCCGCCAGCTCGGCGTGCGCCGCGGGATCGGCGACGCGCAGACAGAGCGTGCAACTGCGGCCATCGAGGACGAGCGTCCCCGCCTGGAAGACGGCGGGCCGCTCGCGCGAGTAGAAGTCGCGGAAGGCGACGAAGTTGTTCAGCAGCGAGACGAGGTCCCGCTGGTAGCGGACGAGCCGCTCGACGTTCGCGAGCGCATCGCGCTCGGGGGCCTTGGCGGCATCCTCGGCGATCTTCGCGGCGATCTCCGACCGGGCCGGCCCGTCGCGCAGCGCTCGCACGCGGTCGGCACCGAGGAGCTCGACCTTCGCCCCCGCCCGGACGGCGCGCCACGCGCGGTACGGCGCCAGTGTCCCGGACACCGTCACCCACTGCGCGGCGGTAAGGGTGGCGGTGGTTGCGCCGAGGAGGGGCCCCACCACCTGCGCGCGGAAGGCGGCGACCGCGTCCGCCCATGCGGGGTTGAGCCCCTGCTCGAGCGGCAGCGGCTTGTCGGCTTCGACGCGCGCGAGCGGGAAGCCCGCCAGTTCGTCGGCGGTCAGCGAGAGGTCGCGGGCGGCGATGGCGAGGTACTCGGCCTCCTGCCGGTTCACCGCTTCGAGCGCGCGCGGATCGAACGCGGCCACGCGGGTGCGCGCGAAGTAGTCGTCGATCTTCGCACGCACCACCTCGTAGGCGGCCACCGCCGCCGCGGTGGCCGCACCGAGCGGCTGGACCCCGGCAGCGCCACCCTGCTCGTGCCATGCCAGGAACGCGTCGGCCTCGGCGACGAACGCGTCGAGTGTCGCCTGCGAGATGCCAGTGGCACCGGAGAGGTCGGTCGCCGCGCCGATGACGCCGATGATCGCCTCGACGTCGGCCCGGCGCTCCGCTTCGAACGCTTCGACGGGGACCACGCCGTCGCCGTTGAGCGGGGTGGCCGCGAAGGCCGCAGCGGCCTCGCTGGCCTCGGCGACCCCGATGGTCGTCGCGGCCGGCCGGCCGAGGGCGGCGAGGACGCTGCGCGCGGCGGCGAGCAGGTGCCGTCCTTCGTCGGTGCCGTCGTTGACGGCGGCGAGGGCGAGGTCGCCGCCGGCGAGGAGCGTCTGCGGATCCCGCAACATCGCCACGGCCCACTGGACGGCGGCGACGATCTCCGGCTGCCGCAGGCGACCGTCTCCGTCGTGGTCCATGAGGGCGAGCGTGCGGGCATCGAGCTCGAGCCCGTCCACCGGACACGCGAGGGCCACCCAGAGCTTGGGATCGAGCGAGCCCAGGTGGCGCAGGTCGTCGCCGCGCTCGATCGCGAGCTGGTCGGCCCCACCGGCGCGGAAGAAGCGCCAGCGGTGGAGGGAGGCGGGTACGTCGGGCATGGGAACACTGGTCCGGCGAATGAGGTGGTGAGAACGTAGGTCGCGGACCGGCATCCGGACAGCAGCGAGGCGACGCGGGTGCGTAGCTTTCGGCATGGCCGACCCGTCCCGTGTGCTCGTGATCGCCTCGACGGCGCGTGAACTCGCCCCCAGCGGCGGCTGGGCGACGCTCTGCTGCGGGGTGGGTCCCGTGGAGGCAGCGGCGGCGACCGCCGCGGCGCTGGCTGCGGCGCGGCCGGCCGCGGTGGTGCACGTCGGGATCGCCGGGAGCCGGCGCGGGAGCGGGCTCGAGCCGCCGTCGCTCATCATCGGCGTCGCGGCCCGGTACGACGACCTCGCGGACGGCTTCTCGTTGGCTCCGCGCTCCATGCACGCGGACGCGACGCTCGTGGCGGCGGCCCGTCAGGCGCTGCCGCAGGCGGTCCTGCGCGAGATCGGCACCAGCGCGGCGGTGGGCGGCACGCGGGGGGCGGACGTCGAGGCGATGGAGGGCTTCGGCGTGCTGCGGGCCGCCGCGTTGGCCGGCGTGCCGGCGGTGGAGGTGCGCGCGATCGCCAACGCCATCGACGAGCCCGACCGGAGCCAGTGGCGGTTCGAGGCAGCGTTCGAGGCGATCGTGGCCGCGACCCCGGCCCTCGTGCGCGAGGTGGCGGCGTGCGTACGCTGACGTTCGGCTACTCGCCGTGCCCGAACGACACCTTCGCCTTCCACGCGCTGGCGCACGGGCTGGTGGACGCGCCGTTCCGCGTGGAGCCGGTGCTGCTCGACATCGAGGAGCTCAACCGACGCGCGACGGCGGCGGCGTTCGACGTGACGAAGCTGAGCGTCGGCGCGTTCGCCGGCGTGGGGGACCGCTACCGGATGCTGCGCAGCGGCGCGGCGTTGGGACATGGCGTGGGGCCGCTGGTGGTGGCCCGCGCGGCGATGCCGCTCGCGCAGGCGGCCGGGGGCCGGTTGGCGATCCCGGGGCGCGCGACGACGGCGTACCGGCTCCTGCGTCTGGCGGCCCCGCCGACGGGTGAGGTGGTCGAGCTGCGGTACGACCGCATCCTGCGCGCGGTCGAAACCGGAGAGGTGGACGCGGGGCTGGTGATCCACGAGTCGCGCTTCACCTACGCGGCGCACGGGCTGTCGTGCGTCGCGGACCTCGGCGACTGGTGGCAACGGGAGACGGGGCTGCCGGTGCCGCTCGCCGGCATCTGCGCGCGGCACGACCTCGACGCGGCGACGGTCGCGGCCGCCGAGGCCGCCATCCGTGCATCGGTGCAGTACGCCTTCGACCATCCCGACGCGAGCCGTGCGTACGTGCGCGCGCACGCGCAGGAACTTTCCGACGCGGTGTGCGACCGGCACATTGCGCTCTACGTGAACGCCCACTCGCTCGATGTCGGCGACGACGGGCTGCGCGCGATCGCGCGGCTCGTCGCGGCCGCGTGACCCCGGAGCCGTCGTGTCCCGTCTGGCCGTCCTGCCGCAGTACGTCCTGCCCAAGCAGCTGCTCACCGCGTTCGCCGGCCGGGTTGCCGGGGCGCGCGGCGGGGCGCTGACGACGGCGCTCATCCGCTGGTTCATCGGTCGCTACGGGGTGGACATGACCGAGGCGGCGGCGCCCGATCCGGCAGCGTACGCGACGTTCAACGAGTTCTTCACGCGGCCGTTGCGAACCGGCGCACGACCGCTGGCGGCCGCAGGGCTGGTGAGCCCGGTGGACGGCGCCGTCAGCCAGCTCGGGCCGATCCGCGGCGACCGCATCTTCCAGGCGAAGGGACACGACTACACGACGCGCGCGCTTGTCGGCGGCGACGCGGCGCTCGCCGCGCGGTTCGAGGACGGGATGTTCGCGACGCTCTACCTGAGCCCGCGCGACTACCATCGGATCCACATGCCGTGCGCGGGACGTCTCGTGCGCATGTGGCACGTCCCGGGGGCGCTGTTCTCGGTGAATCCGACGACCGCGCGCGGCGTGCCGGGGCTCTTCGCGCGCAACGAGCGGGTGGTGTGCGAGTTCGTCGGGCCGCACGGGCCGTTCGTGCTGGTGCTGGTGGGGGCGACGGTCGTCGGGAGCATGGCCACCGCGTGGCACGGCACGGTGACGCCGCCCCGGCGTGCCGGGGTGCGCGAGTGGCGCTACGACGACGGCGCGGTCACGCTCGCGCAGGGCGAGGAGATGGGGCGCTTCCTGCTGGGCTCGACGGTGGTGCTGCTGTTCCCGCCGGGAACGGCGGCGTTCGACCCCGCCTGGCGCGAGGGACGCGCGATCCGCATGGGCGAGGCCATGGGGACGCTGGGACCGGACGACGGGACGGCGACCTGATCCGCCGGCGTCAGGGCAGGGTGAAGGTGCCGGTCGGGCGCCCCAGCTCGCCGGCCTCTTCGCGCTCCGTGAGCCGGCGCTCGCGCGAGGCCTGCGCCTCGGGGGTGTGGAGGTACCGCTCGAAGAACTGGAACTCCGTCGCAGTCTGGAAGATCGGACGCGGGCGTCTCGCCTCCCGGAGCTTGTAGGCGGCATAGCTGCCGATGGCGAGGATCAGCGTCACCAGGAAGGCGATGAGGATGACCAGCGCGAGGATCGTCCCGACGGTCACAGGCGGCCCTCGCGCTGGAGCTTCCCCCAGGTCATCTCCACGTTCTGCAGCTCGTCCACGGTGGCCATCAGCTTCGTCACGTCGATCAGCGGGAAGTAGAAGAATCGCATGAACAGGGCGTAGGGCACCAGCACGAGGTCCTCCTGCTCCCCCGACACGCAGTACATCGCGGCGACGACGTCGAGCAGCGAGAACAGCGCGAACCACCACACAATGAAAATGCCGTAGGCGCCGTCCGCCAGCGCCGTCGCGGCGAAGAGGCCGTTGACGACGACGTTGGCGGCCGGCATGACGACGCCCTCGAAGATCATCATCATGAGCGACAGCCACACCCAGAGGGAGATGGGGTTGAAGAGCGCGAACTTCCGCTTGCGCACCGCCTGCAGGATGCCGCGGGTCCAGCGGTAGCGCTGCTTGATGAGGTCCAGCACCTTCTCGGGCGCCTCGGTCCACGCGACGGCGCGGTCCTCGTACACGATGTGGTAGCCGGCGGAGAGGATCTTGAGCGTCAGGTCGGCGTCCTCGGCGAAGGTGTCCCGATCGTAGCCGCCGACCTCCTGCAGGACCCGCCGCCGGAAGAGCCCGATCGGCCCCGGGATGATGTTCACCACCCGCACGAAGCCCTGTGCCCGCCGCGCCATGTTCAGGCCCTCGATGTACTCGAGGGCCTGGAAGCGCGCGAGGTGCGAGTCGCGGTTGATGACCTTCACGTTGCCGGCCACCGCCGCCACGTGCTCCTTCGCGAAGTGCGGCATCGCCACCCGCAGGACCTGCGGTTCGAGCTTCGAGTCGCCGTCCATGCAGAGGACGTAGTCGTGGCGCGCGAGGGCGATGCCGGTGTTGAGCGCGCTCGCCTTCCCGCCGTTCATCTTGCTCACCAGCCGCACCGTCACGTCGCCGTGGCGTCCCTCGAGCGGGGCGACGCGCTCGCGCGTATCGTCGGTCGAGCCGTCGTCCACGACGAGGATCTCGTAGGCGGGGTAGTCGAGCTGCAGCAGACTCCGCACGCTGGGCTCGATCACCGGACCCTCGTTGAACGCCGGCACGATGATGGTGACCGGCGGCCAGAGCACCTGATCGCGGGCCTCGGTGCGCGCCGTCTGCTCGACCTGGTGCAGGTACCCGAGCCACATGAACGACAGGTAGCGCACTACGAGGCCGACGAGGACGAACACGCTCAGGATGAACGTCCCGACGTACAGCAGGTTGTCGGCCTGGCCGAGGATCCGCCACGCCAGATAGACGCCGCCGACGACCGCCACGAGCATCGTCACGACGCCGAGGGCGAGTCGGAGGGAGTCCCGGATGCCGCTCACCATCAGCGAGTCCCCCGGCAGCAGATCACCATGCCGCGCGGGCCCTCAGCCCGCCGAAGCCGGCGGCATACGCGCCGGCGCGATCCTGTCCGTAGCCGGCGAAGGCCCCGAACTCGAGGCCGGGCCGGCGCCACGTTGCGTCGCCCGTGACGGCCCCCTGCAGCGCCGTCGCGAGCCCCGGGGGACGCCCCGGGGCGGATTCCCGGACCCAGGCCAGCGCCGGCGCGACCCGGGCGCCCCACGACCAGCCGCGGGGTTGCTGCACGCGCCAGTCGAGCGCGATGCCCTGCGTCACGAAGAGGTCGGGCGAGAAGTAGCGCGCGGTCCCCGAGGCGAACCTCGCCCCGCTCGTCGTGACGAGGACGCCGATCGGCCCGCCGCCCGGGGTCCAACGGG
The DNA here is from genome assembly GCA_021298835.1 of Gemmatimonadota bacterium. Classification (GTDB taxonomy): domain Bacteria; phylum Gemmatimonadota; class Gemmatimonadetes; order Gemmatimonadales; family Gemmatimonadaceae; genus JAJTHG01. The sequence continues at coordinate 70,983 of JAJTHG010000017.1, read as the reverse complement.
CCGACGCGACCGCCACGGTGCGCGCGTTTCCGTCGCCGAGCCGCACGTGGTCGGCCTGCGCGAAGACGTCAACGTCCGTCCGGACGATCGCATTGACACTGCCGACCACCGTCGCACCCATGAGGAGCGAGTCGCCCCCGACGACGTTGGCGCTGCGCAGCGTCTCGTACGCCGGCTGCCGGCCAACCGCGAGACGGAGGGTGCGGTCGGCCGTTCGACGGGTGGCCTCGGCCCAGGCGGTGAGGGCAGCCGGGCCACCGAACGCCACGCCGCCGGCGCGCGCCAGCCATTGGGTGCCGACCATGGTGCGCGCGATTCCGAGATCGCCCCCGCCGCCGACATGCACGGGCTGCCTCGGGCCCCCGGCGCGACGTCCCTCGACGCCCACGAGAACGACGGTCTCGTCCGGGAGGGGGGCGAGTCCGTGGTCGAGTCGCACGCCCGTCGCCGCGAAGCCATCCGAGTCGGTCAGCCCCGTCGAGGCCACGGTGCTGCCGAAGGCGGGCTCGGCGACGAGGGCATCGCGGCGCTGCTGCCGGAGGAGACGGCGGCCCGCCGCGACCCGCGGGTCGCCGGGGGCCCGCTGTTCGGCCCGGCGGTACGCCGCGCGTGCGGCGTCACGCTGCGTGCGCCATCGGTGGATCTCGGCCTGCAGGAACGCCGCGTCCGCCGTCGGGTCCGTCGCTTCGGCCGCCGCGGCATCGGCGAGCGCCTCGACCAGCCGGTTGCGCCCGATGCGCACGCGAGCGCGCGCCAGGAGCAGCGCCGAGGACGGGACCTGCCGGAGCAGCGTGTCGTACTGCACTTCCGCGGCGGGCAGGTCGCGCAGGCGCTCCCAGTCCTGCGCATAGCGCAGGCGGAGGGTCGCATCGTCGGGACGGAAGGCGACCAGCCGCCCCAGAAGCGGCTGGGTCAGGGCCGGGTCGCCGACCTCGAAGAGCACGCCGCGCGCCTCGGCGAATCGCGCCTCGTCGGGCCGCCGCGCCATGAGGCGCTCGAAGTCCCGCACGGCGCCGGCGCCGTCGCCGAGGCGGGCGCGGACGCGGGCGAGGGCGAGCAGGGCCCCGTCGCGGGTGCTGTCCGCCGCCAGCACCTCGATGAGCAGCCGGCGGGCGAGGGCCAAGCTGTCGGCGCGCACCGCGATGTCGGCGACCTCCTCGCGGTAGGCGAGCGAGGGGTCCAACGGCATGGCGGCGAGGTAGTGCGGCAGCGCCTCGAACGCGCGGGACTCGGTCATGAGCGCCCGGGCGTAGACGAGCCGGTAGCTCGGCTCCTCGGGGTACTCCGCGACCCAACGCGCCGCCTGCGCGATGCTCGGACGCATCGCGCGCCGCAGGACCAGGCGCAGACTGTCGACGTCGGGGCGGACGCGCGGCGGGATCGGCGAGAGCAGACTGTCGGCGAGCACGGGATCCCCGGCGTCGGCCGTGGCGCGCACGAGGCCGAGGCGCACCGGGTACCCGTCGTCGTCGAGTCCGAGGAGGGAGGCGAGCGACGTCCGGGCCGGCGCCACGGCCATCTCGGCGAGGATGCGTCGGACCGCTTCGCGCAGCACGACGCGGTCGCTGCCGAGGGTGAGGAAGCGCCGGTAGTGGACGACGCCGCGCTGTGGCAGCAGGGCCTCGAAGGCGACGCGCGCCGCGAGCAGGCGACGATCGCGATCGGTCGGGTTGTCGGCGAGCCAGCGCTCGAGCAGCCGCAGGGCGGCGACCATCTCGCCCTGCGACCGCAGGATGAAGAGGGTGTCGGCGAGGGCGGCGTCGGGGGTGGGTTGCCACAGCGGCGTCGTGTCCGCGACGCGGCGCGGCGGCGGCGGGGCGCGCCGCGCGGCGAACTCCTGTGCGCTGCGCCGCACCTCGCCCTCGGTGACCCGCCAGAAGGAGAACACCGCCCCGCTCGTCAACACCCCGAGGCCGATCGCGAACGCGACGATGTAGCCGAGGGTGCCTTGCGACCGCGACGGCATCGGTCAGGGAGCGACGAGTCCGAGCCGCGCGTAGAGCGCCTCGGTGTCGCCGGGGAACCCGAGCACCTCGGCCTGCAGCGGGGGGCCCAGCTGCTCGCTCCACTTCTCGCGGATGCGCGTCAGCAGGCCCCCGAGGTCCCCCGGGCGCGCGCCGTCGAGGAAGGCGAGGACGGTGTCGTCGGTGCGGCCGACGAAGTCGCCGGAGTCCACGCGGAGCACGCGTACGAGGAGGCCCGCGAGCGCGTCGGCGTCGCCGCCCGGCGACTGCAGGCAGAGCACGGTGAAGAAGGGGTCGCGCACGGTCCCGACGACGGACGCCACGGTGCCGGCGAACCCCTGCCCGTCGAACAGGACGTACCGGCCATCGTCGTCCATCGGCTGGAGCACCGTCGGCACGCCCTGGTCCCGCGAGGCAACGGCCTTCGAGCGCCCCCGACGGATGATGCCGCGGAGGCGTTCGACGAACTCGGGCTCGCTCAGGTGGGCGCTGATGAAGTCGTCCGCGCCCGCGCGCAGCGTACGCGTGCGGTCGCTGGCCCGCAGGTGGAACGGCGTGACGAGGACGATCGGCGTACGCACGTCGGCGGCCCGCAGCTGCCGCACGTGCTGCAGGGCCTCGTCGAGCGAGTCGCGCTGCACGCAGAGGATGAGGGCGCCGAGTCCCTCGCGCACCTCCTCGGCGAAGGCCGGCGGTACCGCGGTGCGGACGGTGACCGAGAAGCGCGACTGCAGCGTGGAGAGCAGGGACTCGGGAATCGGCGCCACGAGGCGGACGAGGAGCAGGCGCCGGCGCAGTTCCTCGATCAGCGTCTCGTCCTTCACGTTGGGCTCGCCGTCCTGCGCGAAGCCGAAGCCGGCGTCGATCTTGTAGCGCACGGGAGCCACGGAGGACGCCTGATGGCGCAGCTTGCGGATCTGCATGCTGCCGCGGCGTCGGCCGAACTCGCTGGCCGTCAGGTGGAAGACCCCGCCGGCCCGCTGCAGCAGCGGCTCGAGGCGCTGGTCGTACAGGCCGGCGAGGTCGCCCGGGTAGGTGATGAGCGCGGTGGCTTGCACGGCGTCGAGGAAGTCCACCAGCGCGAAGATGCTCTGGGAACCGGCACCGCCCCCCTCGAGGAAGGGGACGATCGAATCGATCGCGATCCGCTGGACGGGGCTGTCGCCCACGAGCCGGAGCAGCTCCTCGAATGCGAGGGTCGGGGTCGCGGCGCGCATGTACCGGCGGACGAAGTCGAGCTGGAACGTCACGATGCGGACCTTGTCCGTGATGAGCGCCTCGCCCAGGTCGATGCCGAGGAACTCGGCCGAGTCGAGGAGGTCGCCCGGGTCGTCGTGCGTCAGGAGGAGCGCACGCTCCCCGCGCTGCACCGCGGCGTCGACGAACTCGAGGCACGCGGTGCTCTTGCCGGTCCCCGGGTTGCCGGAGACCAGATAGGGGCGACCCGGCACCAAGCCGCCGATCTGCCGGTCGAGCGGGGCGATCCCGCTGTTGACGAACCCACTCATCGAAATCCCAAGGCAGTCCAGAGGGCCGGGTCCTCGAGACCCAGCCGCCACAGCGCAACGGTGCGCACGCCGAGGGCCCGCGCATCAGCCGTCATGCCCGCCGCAAGCAGGCCGTCGGCGATCCATGCCTCGCCCCGCTCGCCGAGGTGGAGGCGGAGGGCCCCCGACGCCGAATCGCGAACGAGCGACTGCCCGGACTCCCGGGCCAGGCGCTGCGCGTCGCCCCAGCCGATGACATCCGTGGGAGCACCCGGCCGCCAATGGTAACCGTAGGTCGGAAACGCCGCGACCACCCGTGCCGGGCTCGCCGCATCGACCCACGTCCGGAGGGCCTGACGCGCCCAATCGCGGGCGGCGACCGGCCCGGGGGCCGATCCACTCCAGTGCAGGTCGTAAAGCATGACAAGTAACCGGTCGACGTACTGCAGCAAGATTCGCGCCGGATACGCCGCCGTGTCGAGCGCCGGGACGGCAATCGCCACGGTCCGTGCCCCCCCGCGACGCGCGGCGGCACCCAGCGCCTCGACGACGCGCGCCAGATCCCCGGTGTCTGCCGGCGCCAGCGCCTCGAAGTCCAGGACGACGCCACCGTAGGCCCCATCCCGCAGGATCTGCTCGAGGACGGCGGCGGCCCGCCGGCGCGCGAGGGAATCCCGGCCCAGCGCACGAACGGCCTCGGGATGGAATCGGTCGCCACGATAGCTGGTGACCAGCGCAAATCGCGGGGGGCGTCCGGCCGAGTCGGCAAGCAAGGCGTCACGATACAAGCTGCTCGGCACGCCACCGAGTGTGTCGAGCGCGATCCAGCCGGAGACGATCGTCGCGCGCCACGCGACGCCGTTCGCCAGCGCCTGGTCGCTGCGCGGATCCCACGGGGCACTGAAGACCCAGACCGAAGGGCGCCGCGCGCATGCCGAGAGAACCAGGCCAAGCGCAACGGCGGCGAACCACAGCCGCCTCACGACGACGCTGCGTCGGGGATGGAGTCGGAGAGCGTGGTGTCGGCGGACTTGGCGGGGGCTGCCTTCGGCACGGCGGCCGGCGGCGCGGCGGCCGTCCCCTCGGGCGAACTCGCAGTCGGCGTCGTCGCTCCCTTCGTCGGCGGCGCGGCGGTGGCCGGTGCTTGGCCCGCGTCCCACTCCGCGGGAATGCCGACCGCCTCCCCGCCGAGCCGGCGCAGAATGAGCTGCTGACGACGTCGCATCGCCGCGGGTTCGAGCAGCGGCGTCGAACGTCGCGGCGACGCGAGGGTGGCCGCGAGCGCGGCGGCCTGGCTCTTCGTGAGACTCTTCGCGCCCACGTTGAAGTAGGCCTGTGCGGCCGCCTCCACGCCGTAGAGGCCGGGCCCGAACTCGGCCACGTTGAGGTACACCTCGAGGAGCCGATCGCGCCCGAGGCCATCCGCCAGCCGGTTGGCCGCCCGGATCTCGCGCAGCTTGCGGTAGACGCCGTCGTCCGGCGGATACCACAGGTTCTGGGCAAGCCGCTGCGAGAGCGACCCGACCCGTCCGACGACCTCCATCCGCTTGGAGAGGCGGGGCAGGATGGCGCTGACGTCGGCGCGATCGATGCCGTTCGTCCACTCGAACGCGTCGCGGGGATATCCGGCGGCGCGCCGCATGGCGACCCAGTCGGCACCCTGCCGCCGCTCGAACATCGAGTCCTGCGCGGCGACGACCGCCTGCACGAGAACCGGCGCCATCGCGCTGAGCGGCACGATGACCTGTCGGCGGCAGGACGGCAGGTCGAGCCGCACGCCTTCGCACGCGCCATCGGGGCCCGTCGCCTGCCCGCGCCGGACGGCCGCGTCGGCCTCCGCGGCGCGCAGGCGCATGAGCGCCGTCTCGGTCGGGACGGCGGTCTTGAGCGGCCCGATCCGCGGAAACGCCAGGTACCACACCAGCACCCCCGCGAACGCGAGGGTCAGGACTCCCGGCATGCGAAACCGCCGTCGGGTGGTCGGCGCATCGCTGCCCCGCAGCAGGGTGCGCGGCCACGGGGCGGCGGCGCCCGCGGCGGCCGACGACGGGATCGGCGTCGGATTCGTGGAGCCGGGAAGGGGCGGACCGTCTTGCGGGGCGGACGATGTAGCGGTCGTCACGCTCGCGATTTCGCGCGAGACGGGGCGGCCCGGCGTACGCGACACGCCGATGCTCGATCGCGGTACCGGCGTCCGCGCCGGCGTGTTGTTGATGCGGGCGACGGCCTGCGTCTGACCCTCGCCGGTGGCGAAGGCGCGGACGAGCAGGCGGAACTCCTCCTCGTCGCCGCTCGACGCGTCGCGGAAGAGCTGCGTGACCTCCTCCATGCCGCCGAACCGGTCCTCCGGCGACTTCTGCAGCATCCGCGTGATCGCGGCGACCATCTCCGGGGGACAGTCCGGGCGCAGCTTCTGCAGGGACGGCGGCGGCTCGGTGTGGTGCTTCCAGATGAGCGCCACGACGCTGTCCGCCGAGAACGGCGGCTGGCCGGTGAGCATCTCGAAGGCCACGCAGCCGAGGGAGTACTGGTCGGACGCCCCGCCGGTCTCCTTGGCGGCCATGGACTGCTCGGGGCTCATGTACGTGGGCGTCCCGATCGTCGAGCCGGTCGCCGTGAGCATCGCGGCTTCCTGCACCTTGGCGATGCCAAGGTCGGTGAGCACCACCCAGCCGTCCTTGTCCAGCATCAGGTTGCCCGGCTTGATGTCCCGGTGCACGATGCCGTTGCGATGCGCGTACGCGAGCGCGTCCGACACCTGCGCAAGGATGCGGGCCACGAGCGGGATGGGCAGAGGCCCGCGCGTGCGGATGACGTCATCGAGCGGCTTCCCGTCGATGAACTTCATCACGAAGTAGATGAGATCCGGGGCCTCCCGGACGGCGTAGACCGGGATGATGTGCGGGTGGTTGAGGCGCGCCCCCGTCCGCGCCTCGCGCATGAATCGGTCGATCAGGACGTCGCCGGCGGCGAAGAGATCGGCGCTCATGACCTTGATGGCGACCTTCCGGTCGAGCGCGATGTCGTGCGCCAGGTACACCGTGGCCATGCCACCCCGCCCGAGCTCCCGTTCCACCCGGTACTCGGCCGAGGTGAGCGCGGCGAGCCTGGACATGGTCGCGTCGGGCTGCGCAGCGCGGGATCGCTCCCCGGACGCACGCGCGGGCGCCCCGCCGGAGTCGGCGGGTCCGTCGGGCGAACGTTCGTCGTTCATGGACGTGGGGAGCGGGGGGGGAACGACGGGCACTCACAATGTCCTATGCCACCCGAAGCCGCCGCAAGTCTCGGTCCAGCGCGCGCACCCTAGGCCGAGCGCACCAGAAGGGGCCACCAGTCACGCCCATCGACGACGCGGTCCCGCAGGCCCCGGTCGGCGACCAACCGCACGAGGCCCTCGCCCAGATCCGGGCCGGTGATCGACCGCCAGCGCTCGACGAGGCCCCGCCCACCGAACGCGCTGACCGGACCGAGGGCGAGGTCGATCGCCGTCGCATAGACGCGCTCCATGGGACGCTTGTCGAGCCGGTCGCCACCGCTGATGAACGCCGGGCGCGCGAGCACGAACGGGAGGCCGCTGGCACGGACGGCGTGCTCCATCCGCCGGCGGACGGCGAGGTAGTCGTTGCCGCCGCGCTCGGGCACCCCCTGCGCGCTCAGATAGACGAATACGGGGCTCGAACCGGCGGCGACGGCGGCATCGAGCAGGCACTTCGAGAGTCCCCAATCCACCGCCTCGTAGGTCTCGGGGACGGCCGAGCCGGTGTCGCGGTCGGCGCGGGCGCGCGTGGTGCCGAGCAGACTCCACACGTGCGTCGGGCGGATGCGGGCCAGCGAGGCCCCGATCGCCTCGGGGGTCCAGGCCACCGACTCGACCCCCGCCCCCTGCTCCGCGAAGAAGGTCGTCCAGCGCTCGAGCCCGCGGTTGTCCGGGCGCACGTGCGCCCACGTGAGGTGGCCACGACGGCGCAGGGCCGCTACGACCCCGCGCCCCGTGTAGCCGGTGGCCCCGGCGACGAAATGCACCTGTTCGGTGGAAACGGAAGTCGTACCTGGATCGCTCATCTCCCAACGTTCCCACGTGCGTTCCCGTATGGGAAGCGCCACCCTCCCTCCGCGAACCGCCGGCCGCCCTCCCGGGCTCGTGCGCGTGCGCGACCGGGTCGCCGTCCAGTACCGGTCCTTCCCGCCATGCGCGTGTCGCTCAGCTTCGCCCCGCTTCGCACCATCGCCATCGCCGCCGCCGCCGTCGTCGCCCTCGGAGGTGCCATGCCGGCGCACGCACAGATCGGCAGCACCACGGACATCCTGCAGGGCCGGGTGACCGACTCGACGGGCAAGCCGATCCCCAACGCCCGTGTCACGGCACGGTCGGTCGAGACGGGCGTGGCCCGCGCGCGGACGACGGGCACCGACGGCCGCTACACGATCCTCTTCCCCGATGGCGGCGGGCAGTACCGCATCACGGTCAACGCGATCGGCTACCCGCCGCGCACGGTGCAGGCGCAGAAGCAGGCCGACGAGGACCGCATCCTCACCGACGTGCGGATGGGGGGCGTGACGCGCGCCGCGCAGCAGATCGCCGCGGTGCGCGTGACCGGCAACCGCGGCGGGGGCCAGGGTGGCGCCAACCAGCCGACGCCCGGCGAGTCGCAGCGCGGGTTCAGCACCGAGCAGGCCTCCCGCCTCCCGGTGGAGCAGAACGACCTCAACGCGCTCGCGGCCATCACGCCGGGCGTCGTGGCGCAGGGGGGCAGCGACTCGTCGGCGGCGGGCTTCAACGTCGCCGGCCAGCGCACCACGGGGAACAACCTCACGCTCGACGGTATCACCTTCGGCTCGGCCCAACTGCCGCAGGAGGCGGTGCGTGGGACACGGGTGATCACCAACACCTACGACATCGCCCGCGGCCAGTTCTCGGGCGGGCAGATCGCGACGACCACGCGCAGCGGCACGAATGCGCTGCAGTGGAGCATGTCGTCGCAGTACCGGAATCCCGCGCTGCAGTGGCGGCCAGACGTGCAGGGCCCGTTCGGCGCCGGCGTGACGTCGAGCACGATCTCGGCCGGCGTCGGCGGACCACTGATCGAGGACCGGATGTTCTGGTTCGGGTCGCTGCTCCTCACGCAGTCGGCGCGGCCCCTCGCGACGGTGACCAACGCGGTGCAGGACCCGCTGACGCTCGATCGGCTCGGGATGAACCGCGACTCGGTCAACCGGTTTCTCGGGCAGCTCGGGACGTACGGCATCCCGGCCACGATCGGCGCCATCCCGGGACAGGCGACGAACAGCAACCTGACGTTCATCGGCCGGTTCGACTGGAACCTCTCCGACGACCACACGCTCACGATCCGGCCCAACCTCACGCGGCTCGACGCCGACGCGACCGGCATCGGGACCTTCTCGGTCCCGGTGCACGGCGGCAACTCGGGGAACACCAGCGGCGGCGTGCAGACGACGCTGACGTCGCGCTTCTCGACCTTCGTCAACGAGGCGAAGGTGTTCTACAGCAGCGGTCAGCGTACGCAGGACCCCTACGTGAACTTCCCCGAGGGCCGAGTGCGGGTGCAGAGCGCGCTCGACGACGGCTCGGTCGGCGTGAACACGCTCACTTTCGGCGCCAACCCGCGCCTGCCCCAGAACGGGAGCAACCGGGGCGTCGAGGGGACGAACGAACTCTCGTGGATTCCCGGGGACGGCAGTCACCGCGTCAAGCTCGGCGCGCTCGTCAACTGGCAGGCGTTCGACCAGGAAGTGTCGTTCAACCGCTTCGGCAGCTACACGTACAACACGCTGCAGGACTTCGTGCTCAACCAGCCGATCTCCTACCAGCGGGCGCTGCGGCCGCAGCTCGGCGCGGGTTCGACGCTCAACGCCGCGGTGTACCTCGGCGACACGTGGCGGGCATCGCGCAACTTCCAGCTGACCTACGGCGCCCGCCTCGAGGGCTCCGCCTACACCGACGCCCCGGGATACAACCGCGCGGTGGACTCGCTCTTCGGGCTGCGCACCGACCGGTTTCCCACCGAGGTGACGGTGCTGCCGCGGGTGGGCTTCTCGTACTTCACGGCCAACGAGGGGGGACCGCCGACGTGGTTCTTCCGCGGCGGCGTGGGGGGCTTCCGCGGGCTGACGCCGTCGCTGCTCTTCTCGAGCGCGCAGCAGTTCTCGGGCGTCGGCGGCGCCGACTCCCTGCTCTTCTGCGCCGGGCCCGCGGTGCCGATCGTCGATTGGAACCGCGTCGTCTCGGGGCTCGACCAGATCCCGACGAGCTGCAACGGCACCGCCCCGCCGATCTTCCGGCAGAACCAGCCGCAGGTCGTCGCGTTTCAGGACGGCTTCCGCTCGCAGCAGACGTGGCGGGCGTCGCTCGGCGTCACGCGACGCTTCTGGGAGCGCTGGACGGCCAGCCTCGACGCCCAGTACGCGCTGGGGCGCCACCTCTACGGAGTCACCGACGCCAACCTGAACACGACGGCGCAGTTCGCCCTCGGCAACGAGGGGGGCCGGCCGGTGTTCGCGCCGGCCTCGACGATCCAGCCGCTCACCGGCGTCGTGCCGCTCCTGGCCTCCCGGCAATCCGCGACCCTCGGCTCGGTGTACGCCGTCAGCTCGGGCTTGATGTCGCGCACGTCGCAAGTCACCGCCGGGGTCAACGCCTTCACCGGGGCCGGGATCGTCCTCAACCTGTCGTACACCTGGCAGCGGGTGCTCGACCAGTCGTCCTTCGACCAGGGGCCGCCGCTGATCGGCTTCGCCGGCCCGACGACGGCGAGCAACCCCAACGTCCAGCCCCTGACGCGCTCCAGCAACGAGCGGCGCCACAACTTCATCGGCACCATCACCTGGCCGGTGACACCGTCGTGGGAGCTCACCGCCATCACCGGGCTGCAGAGCGGCGCCCCCTTCACGCCGCTGGTCGGCGGCGACATCAACGGTGACGGCGCGCGCAACGACCGAGCGTTCCTGTTCGACCCGAACGCGGCGGGCACCGACCCGGTGATCGCCGCAGGGATGCGTCGCGTGCTGGCCAACGCCAGCCCGAAGGCGCGTCGGTGCGTCGAGTCGCAGCTCGGACGCATCGCCGGCCGCAACTCGTGCGAGGACCCCTGGTTCCCCACGCTCAACCTGCAGGTGAACTGGAAGCCCGACATGCTGGGCCTCGCGCGCCGGCTGGCGATCTCGTTCGTGATCCAGAACCCGCTGGCCGGGCTCGACCAGGCCGTCAACGGCGTCAACAACCTCAAGGGCTGGGGCCAGCCACAGCGCAGCGACAACACGCTGCTGTACGTGCGCGGCTTCGACCAGGCGACCCAGCGCTACGTCTATGAGGTCAACGAACGGTTCGGCAACGCGGCGGCGTTCTCGCGCGCCTTCTTCCAACCCTTCCAGATCGGACTCAACGCCCGCTTCACCTACGGCACCAACACGATCGCGGAGCGCTTCGGCGGTGGCTTCGGCGGGGGCGGGGGCGGGGGCGGCGGCGGCGGCGGGCCCGGCGGGGGCATGGCGGCCATGTTCGGCGGCCTCGGGGGCGGCGGCGTGAACACCGGTGCGGCCCGCCAGGCGAGCCCGATCGGCCGCATGATCGAGCTGCGCGACTCGCTCGGCCTCGACTCGGTGCAGATCCAGAAGCTTCAGGTCGTCAACGATTCCCTCATCGCCCGCAACGACGCGCTCGGCAAGCAGATCCGCGAGAAGATCCAGAAGCTCGGCAACAACCCCGATCCGTCGCTCGTCTTCCGCGAGATCCGCCCTGAGATCGACCGCGTGCGGAGCATGTTCGCCGCGACGCTCAAGGAAGCGGAAGCGGTGATGACGCCGGCGCAGTGGGCGAAGGTGCCGAACAACCTCAGGAATCCGTTCGGTGGCTTCGGCGGCGGCGGCGGTCAGAACCGGCCGCAGCAGCGACCGCCGCGGTAGGGGTCACCCGCGGTTGAGGTTGTAGCGCATGATGCTGCCGTGCCGCCCCGTGCGATCCCGCTCCAGCCCGTAGACAGGACCCTGCGGGCCGGGGTGCGCGGCGAGCCACGGCTCGAGGTCGGCGAGGTCGGCCGGGCCAAGCCGCACCGTCGCGATGCGACGCGTCTCCGCGAGGTGCGTCGCGTTTCGTGAACCGACGATCGCCGCCCCCACGGCCGGCTGGGCGAGCGCCCACGCCACTGCCACGGTGCCGATCGTCGTGGCGTGACGCGCAGCGATCCCGGCGAGGATCACGAGCAGCGCCTGAAAGGCGTGCCACCCGCCGCACTCCTCGATGATCAGCCGGTACTTCACGAGTGATCGGTTCTCGAAGTCGGGCGCCGGGTCGGCCGCGCCGAGCCATCGTTCGTGGAAGAATCCGCCCGCCAACGTGCCGTAGGCCAGAAGGGCGATCCCGTGTTCGGCGCACAACCCGGCCTGCTCGCGCAGCGCGCGGCGATCGAGCAGCGAGACCTGCACCTGGTTCGAGGCCACGGGGACGCCCAGGGCCAGCACGCGGCCGAGATGCGCCGCGTCGGTGTTCGTCAGGCCCACCAACCGCAGGCGACCGTCGCGCCGGCAGGTGTCGAGCGCCTGCACCGCCGCCTCGAACCCCGGGATCGCGAAGTCCCACCAGTGGAACTGCACGAGGTCGAGCGTGGACTGCCCCAGTCGCTCGCGCGAGCGGTCCACCAGCGCGTGGACGTCGGCCGCCCGGAGCGTGGGCAGGGCGGCCAGGTCGGGAACGCACTTCGTGTGCACCCGGAGCGGCGACGCGTCGGGATGCGCGGTCGCCCAGCGGCGCCGCACCTCGCCGAGCAGGGCCTCGACGCCCGTGTAGATGTCGGCGCAGTCGAACGCCGTGATGCCCGCCTCGGCGTAGGCGAGGGAGTCCTCGATCGCCCGTTCGCGATCGATCGCCCCGTGGCCGCCGGCAAGCTGCCACCCGCCCTTGATGAGCCGCGGGCAGGCGTAGGCCCCACCAAGCGGGAACGTCGGGATGCCGGGGGGGGACGTCACGGCCGCGAGGTCCCGCCCGGCAGCGGCACGCGCGTCACCTCGCCGTGCCGGAACGTCGTCATCCCGGTGCGCGTGATGCGGAACCGCCCGCCGCAATGGGGATCGGGGCAGGCGATCTCGGCGTCGGTGGTCATCCAGTCGTTGGGATCCGTCGGGCGCTGCTTGGCCGGCAGGAGGGGGAGGATCGCCGCGAGCGGATAGAGCGGAAACGTCTGGCCCGGCGGGAACGACAGGTTCTCGCCCGACAGCTCGAACCAGCTGCCGACCGGGTGGTTGCAGACCATCGGCTGCGGACCGGCGACGGTCTCGACGCGGAGGTCGTAGAGCGTGAAGGCGTCGTCGGGGACGGGGCCGGGGCGGTCGTTCGGCATGGCCACAAGCGTAGCGCGCGCGGCGGCGCGGGGCGAGCTTGCGCGCGTGACGACACCCGGCGAGGTCCTGACGTTTCGCGGTGGCATGGCGGGGGCGCTGGCGCCCTTCGTCGTATTCGTGGCAGGCGTCGCCGCACTGGCGCTCGCCGGGGCGCCGGACGAGCGCGGCTTCTGGCCGGTGCTGGTGCTCGCCCTGGGGACGGGGCTCGCACTCGCGACGGACCGCACCGCCTACGCCGAGGCGATGCTCGACGGGATGAGCGACCGGCTGGTGGCGGTGATGCTGGTGGCGTGGCTGCTGAGCGGCGTGATCGCGAGCGTGCTCGGTGCGAGCGGCGTCGTACCGGCCCTGACCGAGTCGGCGCGGGCGGTCGGGGTGCGCGGCGGAGGATACGTGGCGGCGGCGATGCTGGTGTGCGCCCTCGTGAGCACCGCCACCGGGACGAGCTTCGGGACGATCCTCCTCTGCGGGCCGCTCCTGTATCCCGCAGGCGCCGGGGCGGAGGCGGCGCCGGGCCCCTTGGCCGGCGCGATCCTCGCCGGCGCGACGTTCGGCGATTCGCTCTCGCCGATCAGCGACACGACGATCGCGTCGAGTGGCACGCAGGGCGTGGACATCGCGGGGACGGTGCGGGCGCGCCTCCCGTACGCACTGGCAGCGGGTGGCGCGGCGCTGCTCGTCCTCGCGGCCTTCGGCGGAGGAAACGGCGCCCCCGCGACGGCGGCCCCCACGAACGCGCGACCGGCGGCGCTGGCCATGCTCGCGGCCCCCACGCTGGTGATCGTGCTGCTGCTGCGCGGACGCCATCTGGTCGAGGGCCTCATGGCGGGCGTCGCCGCCTCGCTGGCGATCGCGCTGGGCCTCGGGCTCTTGACGCCCGCGCAGGTGGTGTCGGTGGATCGGTCGGCCTTCGGCGCCAAGGGACTCGTACTCGACGGACTGCAGCGTGGCGTGGGCGTGAGCGTCTTCACGCTGCTGCTCATGGCGCTGGTGGGGCCGCTGCGCCGGAGCGGGGTGCTCGAGCGGATCGCGGCCAGAGGGGGCGCAGGCGAGGCGCCGTCGGCACGTGCGGCGGAGGGCGGGATCGTCGCCATGGTGAGCGCCGCGGCGCTCCTGACGATGCACAGCGTCGTCGCCATCCTGGCCGTGGGGGACGTGGCCCGGCGGCGCGGCGAAGCTGCGGGAATCGGCGGCTACCGGCGCGCGAACCTGCTCGATCTTGCGGTGTGCACGTGGCCGTTCGTCCTGCCGTACTTCCTGCCGCCGATCCTCGCGGCCGGCGTCACGCGCGGCGCCGCAGCGATGCCGGCACTCTCGCCGTGGGAGGTGGGACGGTGGAACGCCTACGCGTGGGGGCTGGTGGCGGTGCTGGGGGTCGCGGTCGTCACCGGATGGGGAAGCGGACGTCGAAGGTGACTTCGGCGGCGAACATCCCGATGTGATCGAGCACCCGCACGCGGAGCCCGGTGCCCACGTTCGGGCCGGTGTCGCCCTGCAGGCGGAGGCCCATGGACGCGCCGATGCTCGAACCGAGGGGGAATTCGTAATCGCGCTCGCCGGTGGCCAGCGACGTGCCAAGGAGCAGGCCGACATAGGGCCGCAACCCCATCCATGGTGCGATCAAGGCGATCTGGTGCTCGAGGTGGGTGAGCGTCAGCGCCCGTGGTCCCCCCTCCAGAAAACCCTGCATCGGGTCGAAGGTGAAGATGCCACTCTGCTGCCGAAAGCGGCTGAAGGTCAGCCGCGACTCGACGTCTAGCCAGCGCGGCGTTCGGTGCCAACCGACAGTCACCCCGACGTTGTTGGCCATGCCCGTGCCCGAGGCGTCATACTCGTACCGCCCCCCGGCGAGCCCGATACTCAACGCCGCCCGGCGCGGGGGAGCGGGGGATTGGGCGGCCAGCGCGGCGCACCAGAGCGGGATGCCGACCGCGCCGGCAAGGATGCAGAGGCGAGGACGCATGCCGGACCTACCGACGCGACCGCCGCGAGCGTTCCGCGACGCCGAGGAATCGCCGCAGTTGCGAGGTTCCGCGCGCGTCCGCCGGCGGGGCTGCCCGCAACCATTCCGCGACCGTGGGCATCACGTCGATGATCCGCCCATCCGCATGGCGCCCGGCGGGAATTCCGGGTCCCCATGCGCAGAACGCCGTCTGCATGTCGAAGTCGGTGCTGGTGAAGCCGTGCGCCCCGCTCGGGTCGCGGTCGGCGCCGAAGGCGGGGCCACGGACGTCGGCGGAGACACCCCAGCCGTCCCGGACATCCCAGTAGAGGTCGCCGCCGGCAGGACCGCCGAGCCCGAGCGAATCCTCGCTGACCGGCCGGCGCACGCCCGTGACCACCGGGGCACCGTCGATGTCCCGCACCTGCCGCAGGGCGTCGGCGGCGGCCTCGAGGAGGGCCTCGGCTCTGTCGGCTGGGACCAGTCCGCCTCGGCCAGTGGTATTCGCGGTGAGCCAGTAGCCCGTCGGACTGACGACCTGTGAGTACTTCGGGTTGATCCGCACGAGCGTGTCGGTCCGCGCGCCATTCCGGTTGATGACGGTGTCGAGCACGAGCAACCCGGCGTCCGCGAGCACGACATTGACGCGCAGGCGCTTCCACGTGGCACGCATCCCGTGGTCGCCGGTCACGAAGATCGCGGTACCGGGCTGCGTGCGGACGAGGCGGTGCAGGTGCGCGAGGTGCCGGTCGGCGAGCGCCCAGACGGCGGCGCGCACCTCGCGCGCGCGGCGGACGCGGACGGTGTCGTGGGCGACATCGGGAGCCGGCCAGGCGTCTCCCCAAACGTCGTGATCGACGGCGTCACCGACGCTCAAGTAGGTGAAGAGGGCATCGGGGCGCCCGTGCTTCCACGCCCACTCGGTCCCCCGCAGACTGCTCTGCACCGAGAGCTCGACGGTTTCGAGATACCGGCGCTCGGCGGTACCGTCGCCGCCCGCGCGATAGGTGGGGCCGAGTCGACCGCGCATCCAGAGAAAGCCAGCGCCGTTGCCGTGGAAGCCCTCGACGGCCAGATCGTGGGCGTCGGCGACGTCGGGCCGGTTCGCGCTGACGACGTTCACCTCGGGCTGGAACAGGGTGAAGCGCGCGCCGTCGGCCGCGAGGGCGAAGAGCCGCCAGCGGACGAAGCCGCGGCCCGCCCCGACGTGCACGGCGAGCGGGGCCGAGAAGTGGCGGGCCAGCGGCTCGGCGGCACCGGCCGGCGCGGCCTCGAGGGCGCGCACTTCGACGGCCCGCGCGAGGTCGCGGGTGCCGAGCGAAACATAGAGGCGATCAGCGGTCGGTCCGGTCGCGACGACGAGGGCAAACGCGGAATCGCGCCCGATGGTCCATGCCAGTTCGTGCAGGGGGCGAGACGTCTCGGGGAGTCGGCGGAGTGCGGCCCACGACCCGGCGGGGCGTGGCGGCAGGTCGGCCTCGGTGAGGACGCGCGCCTCGGCGATCTTGTCGTTGTAGCCGTTGAGGACCCACGTCCCGGGACGGGCGAGTGCATCGGCGGCGGCGGCCCGCATGGCTTCGCGATCGGCGCGCCACGGGTACCCCGGCACGTTCGGCGCTTGCGTGACGTGCAGCCCGACGACGCGCCGCCCCTGTCGGGCGAACGTGATCCACGCCGGCTCGGCGTTCAGGTTCTCGAACCGGAAACCGTCACCGGTGGCGAGGACCGAGCCCGAGTCGGAGGCGGGCAGCATGAGCCGGTTGCCGGCGATCCCGTTCACGTTGCCCCAGGCGCCGGTCCAGATTGCCGCGTGACTGGCCGCGGTCAGCGAGGGGAACATCGGGCGCGCCCCGTCGGTGCACGCGGCCTCGCGGGTCATCGCGCGGAACGTGGGGACGGCATCGCCGAGGAGGCCGGCCACCCGGGCCTCGTTGAACGAGTCGTAGGAGACGACGATCGCGCGGCGGGCGGGCTGGGCGAGGAGCGTCGCCGGGGCGGCGAGCAGGAGCAGCAGCGTGCAGCGCGGCGTGACGACGGCAGTGAGTGGTGGCACCCCTCAAAGTTATGGTCGGCGGCAGACTGGTCGAGGGTCCTGCTCCATCCTTGTATCCGGCTTGACGGATGAAATGCCCGGAGCCACCTTATAGCGTCGCGTGCCGTGATTTGACGCCTTGACGGGCGGCGCGTGGACCCTGCCCCAACCGTCTAAGGCATGCGCCCCCGAGGGGCTTTCGTGAGCCGTTACATCTTCACGTCCGAGTCGGTGTCCGAGGGACATCCCGACAAGGTCTGCGACTTCATCGCCGACTCGATTCTCGACGCCTACCTCGTGCAGGATGCGCACGCGCGGGTCGCGTGCGAGGTGCTGGCCAAGAGCGGCAACCTGGTGCTGGCGGGCGAGATCACCTCGTCGGGGACGGTGGACCACGTCGCCGTCGCGCGCCAGGCGATCCGCGAGATCGGCTACATCGACCGCGCCGAGGCGTTCAACGCCGAGGACGTGCACATCACCGAGATCCTCTCGAAGCAGAGCCCGGAGATCGCGCAGGGCGTGAACCCCGGCGGCGCCGGCGACCAGGGGATCATGTTCGGCTACGCGACCGACGAGACGCCCGAACTGATGCCGCTGCCGATCCAGCTCGCGCACGCGCTCTCGCGCCAGCTGGCGTACGACCGCAAGCACCGGATCGTGGACTTCCTCCGCCCGGACGCGAAGACGCAGGTCTCGGTGGAATACGACGGGAACGTGCCGGTGGCGGTACGGACGGTCCTCGTCTCGACGCAGCACTCGGCCACGGCGAAGCAGGAGCAGATCCGCGAGTACGTCGCGGCGCAATTGGCGCCGAAGGTGCTCGGGCCGTGGTGGAACCCGACGATCGAGGTGCTGGTGAACCCGACCGGCTCGTTCGTCGAGGGAGGGCCCTCGGCGGACGCGGGGGTGACCGGCCGCAAGATCATCGTGGACTCGTACGGCGGCGCAGGTCGGCACGGCGGCGGGGCCTTCTCGGGCAAGGACCCGACGAAGGTGGACCGGTCGGGGGCCTACTTCTGCCGCTACGCCGCGCGCCGCGTGGTGGAGGCCAAGCTGGCGAAGAAGGCCGAGGTGCAGGTGGGCTACGCGATCGGCCGGGCCGAGCCCGTGTCGGTGCGTGTGGACACGTTCGGCACGGGGGACGCGCGGGCCGCCGAGGAACTGGTGCGCGGGTTCAGCTTCACGCCGAACGCGATCATCGAGACGCTCGACCTCAAGCGGCCGATCTACCGCGAGACGACGAACTACGGGCACTTCGGCAAGCCGTCGTTGCCGTGGGAGCAGGCGGCGAAGGCGTAGGCACGGGCGCGGGGTTATACATGTGGGGCGCGTCGGGCCGGCCCGACGCGCCTTTCGCGTCTGGCGGCGGATCACGGCCCGTCGCGCGCGAAGCGCCACGCGCTCCTCTCCCCGTCCCCATGCGACTGACCCTGCTGCTCACCGCGCTCCTCACCGCGCTCCTCACCGCGCTCCTCGCCGCGATGCTCGACGCCCAGACGCCCCCGATGGCGGAACGCCGGCCGCACGTCGATACCTTGCACGGGGACGTCCGGCGGGACGACTGGCACTGGCTGCGCAACCGCGAGGACCCCGCGGTCATCCGGTACCTTGAGGCCGAGAACGCGTACACCGAGGCCAGGACGGCCGCGCTCAAGCCGCTGGCGGACCGGGTGTATCAGGAGATGCTCTCGCGCACCAAGCAGACGGACCTCTCGGTGCCGGTCTTCCGCGACGGCTACTGGTACTACGCGAAGACGTACGAGGGGAAGCAGTACCCCGCCCTCGCCCGCCGGCGCGGATCGCTCGCGGCGCCGGAAGAGGTGTATCTCGACCAGAACGAGCTCGCGGCCGGGAAGGCCTTCCACTCGCTCGGCGGGGTGAGCACGTCACCCGACGGCCGCTACGTGGCGGTCCTCGAGGACACGGTGGCCTTGCGCCACTTCACGCTGCGGGTGAAGGACACGCAGACGGGGGAGTGGCTGCCGGAGACGATCGCGAACCTCATCGAGGGCCTCGCGTGGGCGAATGACAACCGTACGCTGTTCTACCAGAAGGCCGACGGCGCCAACCGCGCGAACGCCGTCTGGCGCCACGTGCTCGGGACGCCGGTGGCGCAGGACACGGAGGTGTACCGGGACGACGACGTGCTCTTCAGTGTGGACGTGAGCCGCACGAAGAGCGGCGCGTACGTCCAGATCACGAGCGCGAGCTACACGTCGGCGGAGACGCGGGTGATCCCGGCGGACCGCCCGATGGAACCGGCCCGCGTCCTGCTGCCCCGGCAGCCCGGGGTGGAGCACAGCGCGGTGCACTGGGGCGACCGCTGGCTGGTGGCGACCAATCAGGGCGGGGCGACGAACTTCAAGGTCGTCGAGCTGCCCGACGCCGGAGGCGACCTCGCGACGGCACCGATCTGGCTGCCGACGCGAGCCGACGCCTTCGTCGAGGGCGTGGACACGTTCAAGGACTTCGCTGTGGTGGCCGAGCGCGTCGGCGGACTCCGGCGGCTGCGCGTGGTGGACCGGGCGACGAAGGCGTGGCACCACGTGACGATGCCCGAGGCGGCGTACGGGGTGTTCCCGGCCGCGAACCCGGAGTATGCCACCCGCACGATGCGTTACACCTACTCGAGCTTCGTGACGCCGCCGAGCGTGTACGACTACGACATGGGGACGCGACAGGCCGAGCTCCGGAAGCGCGAGGAGGTGCTGGGGGGCTGGGACGCCTCGCGATACGAGGTGCGTCGGCTCATGGTCAAGGCGCGCGACGGCGCCTCGGTGCCGGTGTCCGTCCTCATGCGGAAGGGCACCGTGCTCGACGGGACGAATCCCCTGCTGCTCTACGCCTACGGCTCGTACGGCGCGACGCAGGAGGCGACGTTCTCGAGCGCGCGCTTCTCGCTGGTGGATCGCGGGATGATCTACGCGCTGGCGCACATCCGCGGCGGCAGCGAGATGGGGCGACGGTGGTACGATGACGGCAAGATGCTCCGGAAGAAGAACACGTTCTTCGACTTCATCGACGTCGCCGAAGGACTGATCCGGCTCAAGTACACGCGCAAGGACAAGCTCGTCATCAACGGCGGATCGGCCGGCGGGCTCCTGATGGGGGCGGTGGTGAACTTCCGGCCGGACCTCTTCCACGCGGTCGTGGCCGACGTGCCGTTCGTGGACGTCATCAACACGATGGCCGACGCGTCGATCCCGCTGACGGCGCAGGAGTGGGAGCAGTGGGGGAACCCGGCGAAGGCCGAGGAATACCGCTACATGCTGAGCTACTCGCCGTACGACAACGTCGCGGCGAAGGCGTATCCGCAGATGCTCGTCACCACCGGGCTCAACGACAGCCAGGTGGCCTACTGGGAGCCCGCGAAGTGGGTGGCCAAACTCCGGACGATGAAGACCGACCGGAACGACCTGCTGCTCAGGACCAACATGGGGGCGGGCCACGGCGGGGCGTCGGGGCGGTATGATCGCCTCAAGGAGACGGCGTTCCGGTTCGCGTGGATGCTCAACAGCGTCGGGCTGGGGGGCGTCGCGCAGTAGCGCCGCGGTCGCGCGCGCCGGCCGGGCCACTGGTGGGACGCCGCGCCCGGGACGCCGCGCCCGGGACGCCGCGCCCGGGTCGCCGCGCCCGGGTCGCCGCCGCCGCCGGTGCCGGCCGCGACCCGGTCGTGACCTCCTCTTGTGCGGGGCATTAGGCTCAAGCGTCCCCCACCGGTGTCCCTCACAGCCTCCGCGCCCATGCCCATCGACGACAAGAAGGTCCACAGCGACTGGCCCGAGCTCCTCGCCGACATGTTCAAGGAGATGACCAAGCACGACACGGTCATCGAGTTCGACGACATGATGGTCTGGGTGCCCGTGACGACGGGCGAGGATACGCCGCACGCGTGGTACAAGCTCAAGGGCAAGATGCGCATCCACTCGGCACGGGACTGAGCGCATGGCTCGGCCGGCCGTGACGGCCGAGTTCACGATCGAGACGGCGGCGGGGACGGCGACGGCGCGCAACGTTGGAAGCGCGCTCGTCGTCGAGGCCCCGTCGCTGGGGGTGGCCGAGGCACTGCTCCGCGCGGCGATGGCGGCTCCGGGGGGACTCGGCAGGGCGCACGACCTGTGCTCGCGGCTGGGCCTCGGACTCCGGCTGTCGGTCGGCGGGCGCGAGGTGGCCCTGCTGGGGGCGGACGCGGCCCCGGGGTTGCTGCAGCGGTTGCTGGGCGTGCCGGGGCAGCTCAAGGTCGCCGGTTGGCTGGCCGCCATCGTCGGTGCCTCTGGTGCCGGGATCCGGTCCGCCCTCACGGGGTCGCCGGAGCCCCTGCCCTCGTGGGCGACGCGGACCGTCAGCGCCCCCGACCTGCCGCGGTGCATCGCCGGGGCCGGGGCGATCGCGAAGACCCATGGCGCCACCCTCGCGATCGAGGCCTTCACGTCGCGCGACGGCCGCACGACGTACCGCGCCGAGTACGAGGAGACGGTGCTCCGCCGGCGGCTGTCGGGCCACCAGGGCCAGGGGGCGCTCGTGGGCTTCGTGCAGAGCGACGGACGCTTCGTGCCGGCGACGCCCGCCGGCTGACCGACGCCCGATCGTCGGACCCCGTCGGCGGAACGTCGGGTCGCGGGTCGGCGTTAGTTTGCCGTGATGGAGGAGAATCCGGGCTGGTCGCTGCCGCGCCGCGACAAGCTCTACACGCTGGTCGGGGCCATGCTGGGCCTGCTGCTCGCGGCACTCGACCAGACCGTCGTGGCCACCGCTGGCCCGGCGATCCAGCGCGACTTCCACATCCCGACGGCGCTGTACGCGTGGATCACCACCGCGTACCTCGTGGCGAACGTCGTCATGGTGCCGGTGTGGGGGAAGCTGTCGGACCTCTGGGGCCGCAAGCGCGTGCTCCTGACGGGCATCGGGATCTTCCTCGCGGGCTCGGTGCTGTGCGGCCTCGCGTGGGGGACGTGGTCGCTGGTGACATTCCGCTTCGTACAGGGCCTCGGGGCCGCCTCGCTGTTCACGAGCGCCTTCTCGGTGATCGGCGACCTCTTCCCGCCGGCGGAGCGGGCGAAGTACGGCGGGCTGATCTCGGCCACCTTCGGGGTGTCGAGCGTGCTCGGACCGGTGGTGGGCGGGGCGATCACCGACGCGCTCTCGTGGCACTGGGTGTTCTTCATCAACGTGCCGGTCGGGCTCGCGGCAGTGACGATGATCGCGACGAAGATGCCCGTCCTGTTGCGCGACGGTCCTCGCGGGCGCGTGGACTGGCCGGGCGTGGGGTTGCTCATGGTGGCGGTGATCCCGCTGCTGGTGGCGCTGTCGTTCGGACGGGTACGCGTGGTCCCCGGCCAGCCCGGCCTGTCGTGGACATCCCCGGCGATCCTGACGCTGCTGGCGACCGCGGTCGCCGGGGCGGTCCTGTTCTGGCGGGTCGAGCGCCGCAGCGACGACCCGATCGTCGACTTCGCCATGTACCGGGAGCGGACGTTCGGTGTGGTGAACGCCGCGTCGTTCATCCTCGGGACGAGCTTCCTGGCGGGACCGACATTCGTGCCGCTGTTCCTCGTCAACGTGCGCGGCGCGTCCGCGACCGAGGCGGGGCTCGCGATGCTCCCGCTCACCTTCGGGATCGTGCTCGGCAGCGCGGCGGGCGGGCAGCTCGCGGCGCGGGTCACGCACATGCGCGGGCTCGTTCTCGGTGCCCTGATGGCCCTCGGCCTCGCGTTCGCGGCGATGGCGCTGGTGCTCTCCCCGACGACGCCGGTGCGCGTGATCTCCGCGCTCCTCTTCGTGATCGGGCTCGCGATGGGGCCGACGCTGCCCCTGCTGACGATCGGCGTGCAGAACGCCGTGCCGTTCCGGAAGATCGGCACGGCGACGGCGGCGGTGACGTTCGCCCGCGGCCTCGGGCAGGTGACCGGCCTCGGTCTGCTGGACTCGGTCTTCTCGGCACGCGTCGGGGCGGCCCTCGCGCCGCCAGCCGAGGGGGCGGCCGCATCCGTGGCGCTCGACGCCGCCGGCCAGCTGGCGGTGACGTCGGGGCTGTCGCGCCTCTACGCGATCAGCGCGGCGATCACCCTGCTCGGGATCGTCGCGGTCCTGCAGTTGCCGGCGGAGATGAGCGCCCGGCGCGCGGCACCGCGCGGCGGGCCACCGTCGCCGACCCCGGAACCACTGGTCGATGCGGCCGCCTGATCCGGCGGCCGCGTCGGCCGCCGGGTCCGCGCCGCCCCCGACGGGCTGGCGTCGCTGGGCCGGCAACCTGACGGTGCAGGTGCTGGTGGCGATCGCGGTCGGCGTGCTGCTCGGCGCGACGGCGCCGGAGACGGCGAAGCAGATGCGGCTCGTCGGCGACACGTTCGTGCGCCTCGTGCGCATGGTGATCGGGCCGGTGGTCTTCCTCACGATCGTGCTCGGCATCGCGTCGCTGCGCGACCTGGGCACGGTGGGCCGCGTCGGGCTCAAGGCGCTGGTGTACTTCGAGGTCGTCACGACGATCGCGCTCGCGATCGGGCTCGTCGTGGTGAACGTCACGCAGCCGGGCGCCGGGCTCGACGCCGGCGCGCTGGCCAAGGGGGACATCTCGGCGTACGCGAACGCCGGCCGGGAGGCGAAGGGCATCGGCGAGTTCCTGAGCCACGTTGTGCCCACCAGCGTCGTCGGCGCGTTCGCCGAGGGCGAGATCCTGCAGATCGTGTTCTTCGCCGTGCTCTTCGGCGTGGCGCTCGCGGGACTCGGCGAGCGGGTGGCCGGCGTGGTCGGCGGCCTCGAGCAGCTGCAGGAGGGGTTCTTCCGCGTCGTGGCGCTCGTCATGCGCGTGGCGCCCATCGGCGCGTTCGGCGCGATGGCCTACACGGTCGGCTCCTTCGGCCTCTCGGCGTTGTTGCCGCTCGGGCGGCTGATGCTCGACGTGTACCTGACGATGGCGGTCTTCATCTTCGGGGTGCTGGGGCTCGTCTGCCGCTGGTTCGGCTTCCGGCTGCTGCCGCTGCTGCGCTACCTCCGCGACGAACTGCTGCTGGTGCTGGGGACGAGCTCGAGCGAGGCGGCGCTGCCACGCATGCTGGTGAAGCTCGAGCGCTACGGCGCGGCGAAACCGGTCGTCGGGCTCGTCATCCCGGCGGGATACTCCTTCAACCTCGACGGCACGAGCATCTACCTCTCGATGGCGGTGGTGTTCATCGCGCAGGTGTTCGACGTTCCCCTGTCGATCGGGCAGCAGCTCGGGATCCTCGGCGTGCTGATGATCACCTCGAAGGGGGCGGCGGGGGTGACCGGCTCGGGCTTCGTCGTGCTCGCCTCGACGCTGGCGGCGACGCGCACCGTGCCGCTGGAGGGGCTGGCGCTGCTCCTCGGGGTGGACCGCTTCATGAGCGAGGCACGCGCGATCACCAACCTCATCGGCAACGCGGTGGCGACGCTGGTGGTGGCACGAAGCGAGGGGCAGTTCGACGACCTCAAGCGGACGCTGGCGGACGCGGAGGCGCGGGGGGGCTGATCCCCCACGGGCGGCGCGTCGGCCGGCGTCCGGTCACGCCGAGCCCACCGGCGCGGGCCAGCGCATCGTCCGGCCCGCGGGCCGCCAACCGGCGGCGACGAGTGCCGCGCAGGCCGGGTGCTCGCGCGGCGCGACGTCGTCCACGCGCGCGAGCACGAGGTCGCGGCTGCGGCCATGCCGGGCCTGCCGTCCGAGCGTCCACCGCGCGAGCGCCGCGACGGCCGCCGTCACGTCGGACGCCGCCGCATCCGCGGCGACGCGCAGCCGAGTGCCGCCGGCCTCGATCGCGGCCAGCACGGCGCCGTCTCGCACCGCGAGCGCCGCGCCGGCGCCGCGCGGCCGCTCGCAGGGCTGCCAGGTCGCCGCGTCGAGCGGGAGCGCGCGCACGTTGGCGGGATCGCTCGCGCCGAGGATGCGCAGCACGCCGTCCGGCGCCGCGCGCAGGGCATCCACCGCCGCCGGGTGCGCGAACTGCGTGGCGTGGAGGCCGCGCACGAACCAGCCGCGCACCGCGTCGCCGCGGAAGGCGAGTCGCATCAGCGCACGGGCCCCGTCCCGCCACGGCACGGCAGGGCGGTCACGGCGCCACCATTCGCGCGACACTATGCCGTAGCGGGCGAGCAGCGTACGGGCGACGTGCTCGGCCGCGTCGTGCGCCGACGGGCCGGGCCCGCGCACGCCCGGCACCTGCGCCAGCGACCAGCGCCCGCTCCACCCCGGTCCGAGGCGATCCGGACGCTGCCAGCGTCGCGTCCCGTGGCCGCGCGCACCGGCGCCGGCGACGGGGCGGGCCGCGGCCCGCCAGGCGGCCGCGGCGGCGAGGCCATCGGCGCTGTCGCTCGTCACCAGCCCGCGGGCGGCCAGCCGCGCGAGGGCGCCCTGCACCCGGTCGGCGCCCAGCCCCGTGGCGCGGAGCAGGTCGTCGGCGAACGCGGCACCGCCCTCGCGAAGCGCGGCCAGCAGCGCCAGCGCGTCGTCGTCGAGCTCCGCATCGGCGGCCGGTTCCGCTGGGGGCATCCACGGCGCCGCCGCGCCACGCGCGACGAGCCGCACGTCCTCGAGCGCGATCGGTGTCGCTGCAGTCCGCGGACTCCCGATCCACGCGAGCACCCCGGCCCCGAGGGCCTGCGTGAGCGCCGCCGCGCCGCCCGCGCCGAGGCGTGCCGGGAGGATCTCGGCGAGCCAGGCCCCGGCCGGCCGCGGGCAGCCGTCGAGCTGGCGGAACACCTCGCGGGCCCGGGCGGGCGACGTCGCGTCATCGCCGACCTGCTGCCATCGCGGGAGCATCGCCGCGTACGCCACCAGCGACACGGGTTCCACGTCCCGCCGCAGCCGGCCGAGGGCGCGACGCCACGCCGCTTCGAGGGGACGCCGCGCGCACCAGCGCGGCGTGTCCCGGTCGGGCGGGATCACGAGCCGGACCAGCGCGTCGGCCTGCTCTCGCTGGCGCAGCAGCGCCTCCGCGACGGCCGAGTCCATGCCGTAGCGTGCCACGACGTCCCCGACGGTGACCGGTCCGGCGAGGGCGAGCCATCGTACGACGACCTCGGCGCGGGCGATCCCGCGCGGGCGCACCGCACCCACGCGCGGGCCGAAGGCGTCGGCGTACCGTCCGCGATCGGCGGCGAGGACGAAGCGCCGCGGCTCGACGACGGCGCCGGGCAGTTCCACCCACGACGCGCGCCCGTCCGCGAGCAGCTCGGCGACGGGATCGCCCCGCCGCTCGACGGGTGCCGCGAGCCGCGCCTCCAGCTCCGCAGGGGTGCAGTCGCCCACGCGCGCCACGAGCACCGCGAGTTCGTCGGCGGTGCGCGCGCGCCGTCGCGTGGCCGTGCCCCGGCGCGCGGCGAGGACCGCGTCCAGTGCGGGTCCGAGGCCCTCGTCCGACGCGGGACGCCCCAGCAATTCGCCCAGCAGCGCGTGATCGAGTCCCAGCGCATCGCCCCCGCCGACGACGCGCCGTGGCGCGTCGTCGGCGTACATGCGGTCCTGCACGAACTGGAAGGCGTAGGCCGACGCGAACGGCGACGGCTGCTCGAGGATCCGCACCTCGATGCGGCGGGCCCCGCTGGCGACGTCGCCGAGGATGCCCCGCAGCGCCGGCAGGTCGAAGGCGTCCTGCAGCACGTCGCGGTACGTTTCGACGAGGAGCGGGAACGACGGCTCCCGCCGCACCGACTCGAGCAGGTCCTGCGCCTTGAGCCGCTGCATCCACAGGGGCAGCCGGCGGCCAGGGGTCGAGCGCGGGAGGACGAGCGCCCGTGCGGCATTCATGCGGAAGCGGGCGCCGAAGAGCGCGGTCGCGCCGACTTCGTCGGTGACGCGTCGTTCCGCCTCGTCGGCGGCGAGCGTCGCCACCGACGCCGCCGGCGCATCGCCGCGCAGGTCCGGCAGCCGCAGCATCAGGCCCTCGTTGATGGCCACGGGCACTACATCGGCACCGAGGCGCTCGCGCAGCCGCTGCGCGAGGGCGAGCGCCCACGGCGCGGTGACGCGCACTCCGAACGGCGCGTGCAGCACGAGGCGCAGCGCCCCCGTCTCGTCGCGGTGCTGCTCGAGCAGCAGGGTGCGGTCGTCCGGCACGACACCGGCGAGGGCGCGCTGGCGGTCGATCCATCCGTGCAGTGCATCCACGAGGGGCCGGTCGGCCCCCAGCCGCCCGGCGAGCGCGTCGCGCGCCGCGTCGTCGGACGCGGCGGCCAGCGTGCGCGTGAGCGTGCGTGTGAGCGCGCGCGTGAGCGCGCCGATGCGTGCGGCCAGCGTCGCGGGACGCCCCCCGTAGTCGCCGTGCCAGAAGGGGACCCGCGCGGCCGCGCCCGGTGCGGGGTTCACGATCACCCTCGCGTGCTCGATCGCGGCGATGCGGAACGTCGAGGCCCCCAGCCGGAAGGCGTCCCCGACGCGCGACTCGAACACGAACTCCTCGTCGAGCTCCCCGAGGACGCCGCCGTCGGCGAGCACCGCCTTGTAGGTGCCGCGGTCGGGGATGGTACCGCCGTTGAGGACGGCGGCGAGCCGCGCGCCGGGCAGCGGGGTGACGAGGCCGCCCGCGCGATCCCGCGCGAGGCGCGGCGAGAGCTCGGCGGCAACCTCCGCCGGGTACTTGCCGGCGAGCATCGCCAGGACTTCGTCGAAGGCGGCGCGCGGCAGGTGCCGGTAGTTCCACGCGCCGCGCACGGCGGCGAACAGTTCGTCGGCCGGGCGGGCCTCGAGCGCGACCATGGCCACCAGCACCTGTGCGAGGACGTCCAGCGCGTTGGCGGGCACATCGAGCGCCTCGACGTCGCCGGCGCGGGCGGCCTCGACGACCGCGAGCATCTCGAGGGCGTCGCTCAGATGCGTCGGCACGAAGACGGCGCGGCTCACCTCGTCCAGCCGGTGGCCGGCGCGCCCGAGGCGCTGCAGGGCGGCCGAGACGCGCGCGGGGCTCTGGACCTGCACGACCTGGTCCACGCTCCCGATGTCGATGCCGAGTTCCAGCGCGCTCGTCGTGACGAGCCCCTTCACCTCTCCGCGCTTGAGGGCCTGCTCGAGGAGGAGGCGCCGTTCTCGGTCGAGCGACCCGTGATAGGGATGAACCAGCGTCTCGTGCGCCGTCGCATTGAGCTGCGCGGCGAGGCGCTCGGCGAGCCCGCGGTTGTTCACGAAGACGAGCGTCGTGCGCCCCGCCCGGACCACGCCGAGGACGAGGCGGATCACGTCCGGCCAGACCGATCCCTCGACGTGGCTCAGGTCCGGCACGGGGGAGCGCACCACCAGCTCGGCCGGCCGGCGCGTGCCGCACGCGACGAGCGTCACCGGCCGCGGGGCGCCGCTCGCATCGGCCCCGACCAGCCAATGCGCGGCCTCCGCCGCCGGGGCGACGGTGGCCGACAGCCCGATGCGCTGCACCGGACGCCCGACCCGGGCGACCAGCCGCTCGAGCGTAAGGGCAAGGTGCGCGCCACGCTTGGTGCCGGCCATCGCATGGACTTCGTCCACGATCACGGCCTGGAGCGCGGAGAAGAGGCCCGCCTGCTGCGCCGTCGTCAGCAGGATGTGCAGCGACTCGGGGGTGGTGACCAGGATGTGGGGCGCCGTGCGCAGCATCCGCCGGCGGTCGCGGGCCGGCGTGTCGCCGGAACGGACGGCGATGCGTATGTCGGGAAACGGGTCACCGGCCGCGGCGAATCGGCGGCGCAGTGCGTCGAGCGGTGCCTGCAGGTTCACGCGCACGTCGTTCGCGAGCGCCTTGAGGGGACTCACGTACAGGAGGTGCACGGCGTTCGGCAGCGGGGCCTCGAGGCCCTGACGGACGAGGCGATCGATGCCGGCGAGGAAGGCGGCGAGCGTCTTGCCGGAACCGGTGGGGGCGACGATCAGGGCGTCGTCGCCCCGAGCCACGACGGGCCACCCCTGCCGCTGCGGATCGGACGGCCGGCCGACGCAGTCGCGAAACCAGGCGCGGATCCCCGGGTGGAAGGGGCGAAGGACGGGGTCGGCGGGACGGCGCATGACGCGTGGAACGATACCGCCGAGGATGTGACGCGGGGGACTCATTCGATGACGGCTCGTGCCGACACTAACCGATGTGTCCACCCGCATTGACTTCGAGTTCGCCCCCGTCGACTACCGCGACGTGCCCTCGCCAACGGCAGCGCTCCTGCTGAACGTGAAGGGAGACCTGCGGCGTCGGCTGCTGCGCGACATCCTCAGCGGCAAGGCCGGTCCCGGGCTCGATCCGGCGACATGGGCCGAGACGGCCTCCGAGCGCTCCCTGGGGATCCTCGGCCGCGTGCACCCGCAATGGCTAGGGGGCGAGTTCCTGCCGGACTACCTGCCGGGCGAGGTGGAGATCGCCCGGGTGACGTTGGACAACGTGACCCGCGACGTGGTGAGCGTGCGGGCCCGTCGTCGCGCGGGGCGGTACCGGTATCGCGTGGTGGACGAGTACAGGACCCGGTGGCGATTCGCACCCCGGACCTCGGCACGGCCGCTCGCGCTGTGGCGGTTGATCCAGCTGATCGACACCGCCCAGCTCGCCCATACCCGGTGGCCCGACCTGACGGACGAGCTCCGCGACGCCCACGGCGGCGAGCCGTTGGATGCCGCCCGGTTCGTGGAGGTCTCGTCGGACATGTATCCCCAACTCGAGCTCCATTATCGGCGCCGTGCCGACCAGTGGCTGTCGCGGGTGCGGGCGGTGCCGCCGGCAGGCGAGTCGGTGCGCGGGTGGCGCGAAAGCGACGATTCGGAAAGCGGCCCGTGGGCGCTCTAGTGCAGTCGGAACCGACTTCCGGTCAGGCAAGCGTCCCGGTCTTCGTGGCGCGACAGCCGATCTTCGGCGTCGAGAACCAGCTGGCCGGCTACGAGCTGCTGTATCGCAACGACGTGACCGCCTCGGGGGCGCCGACGTCGGGCGTGAGCGACCGGTCCATGTCCACCGAGACCGTGCTGCGCTCGGTCGTGGGCCTCGGGCTGTCGCAGTTGACCGGCGGTTACCCCGCGTGGGTCAACTTCACGGCCGACCTCATCAAGGAGCGGGTCTACGAGCTGCTGCCCAAGGACGGGGTCGTCATCGAGGTGCTCGAGACCGTCGTGGTGGACGACCAGCTCGTTGACGAGGTCCAGCGGATGCACGAGCGCGGCTGGAAGGTGGCGCTCGACGACATGGTGCTCTCGGCCGGGACGGCGCGGCTGGTGCCGTTCGCGTCCTACCTCAAGGTTGACGTGCTCGGCCTCGGGGCCGACCGCATCGCCGAACTGGGGTCGCTCTTCCGCGGCACGGGGAAGACGCTGCTCGCCGAGCGCGTGGAGACGCGCGAGGAGCGCGACCAGTGCATGGCGGCGGGCTTCACGCTGTTCCAGGGCTACTACTACTCCCGGCCGCAGCTGGTCGCCAAGAAGGTGCTGCCGGCGGGGCAGCTCGCCGCGATGCGGCTCGTGCAGCAGTTGCGGGACGAACGGATCCACGACACGCAGATCGCGGCTACGCTGGGCAGCGACGCGGCGATGCCGTACAAGCTGCTGCAGCTGGTGAACACGGCGGCGATGGGCGGGAGCGGGGTGACGTCGCTCGAGCACGCTCTGCGGATGCTGGGTCGGAAGTCGCTCGCCCGATGGGTGTCGCTGCTGCTGGTGTCGTCGCTGGTGACCGGGGACGGCACGTCGCGCGAGATGGCGCTGGTCGCGATGCGTCGCGGCCGCTTCGCGGAGCGGGCAGCGCAGGTGCTGGGGCGCGACGACGACGGCGTGTTCTTCATCGTCGGGCTGTTCTCGCTGCTCGACGCGCTGCTGGACGTGCCGATGGAGGAGGCGATCGCGCCGCTGGGGCTCGCCCCCGCGGTGGCGAGCGCGCTCACGAAGGGCGTCGGGCCGTATGCGGTGATGCTCAAGCTCGCGGAGAGCTTCGAGCGGGGCGACTGGAGCGACGTGGACCTCAAGGCCGAGGCGCTGGGGCTGACGCGCGACAACCTGCTCGGCACGTACACCGAGGCGGAGCACTGGGCGCTCGAGCAGGTCATCCGCACGACCTGAGGCCTGGTGCCGCACCGGGTGCGGCGGCCGGGCGAGGCGCGGGGTGCTCGGTGCAGACGGCAAGCGACCGGCTTGCGGGTACGCGCGCGAGGCACGGCAGGTGAGCGCGTGCGCCGCTCGGATGCCCTGGCCCGGCGCTCGCGGAGCGGAATCGTAGTGGACGGTGGTGCCGCTCGTCGTCATGGCCGGTGCGCGCGCTCGCGGATCGGGCCCCCGAAGCGCGGAGCGTGGCCCGCATCACCGCTTCCTGCACCGCACCCGCGCACGGGGCGCGTGCGCGCCGAGGCTCAGCTCACGGAGGCGGTGCTGTCGGTGGCGGCCGGCGACGGCTCGGGGACGTGCGTGAAGGGCAGCAGGAGCGAGATGCGGCGGTTCTGCGGCGCCAGGGGATTCTCCGGCACCCGCAGCCGCTTGTCGGCGTACCCGCGCACCTCCGAGATGCGGAGCGGCGAGATCCCGGCCGCCTCGAGCACCCGCCGAGCCGCGTTGGCGCGGTCGGCCGAGAGCTCCCAGTTCGTCCGCGTCCCGTCGCCGAAGGCCGTGCCGTCGGTATGACCCTCGACGACGACGGGGTTCGAGAGCTCCGTCAACTCCATGGCGACGAGCTGCAAGGCCAGCACGAGGGGCGGCCGCATCGTGCTCGAGCCGCGCGCGAAGAACGTCTCCTCCTCGCCGCTCTCCATCAGTTCGATCCGCAACCCCTGCTCTGTCCGGGTGACCTCGATGATCGTGTTCTCGAGCCGGGCCCGCGCCGCCGAGACGGCCGCGTTGAGGCGCTCCTCCACCTGGCCGAACCGCTGCTCCTCGGCGGCGCGCACGATCATCCGGATCGGCGGCTTCCGCACCTGCGCCGGCGAGTTGCCCGACGACAGGATGTTCTGCCCGGTGGAGTAGCCCCGCTTGAAGCCGACCGGATTGGAGAAGTAGCCCTCGATCGCGTCCTTGAGACTCTGCTCCATGCCGAGGATCCAGAGCACCATGAAGAACGCCATCATCGCGGTGACGAAGTCGGCGTAGGCGACCTTCCACGACCCGCCGTGGTGACCGCCGTGGCCGCCCTTCTTGACCTTCTTGATGACGATCGGGCGCTTGTGCTTGTCCTTGCCCGGCACGTCAGGCCGCCCTCTTGCGGGTCAGTTGCTCGAGGTCGCTGAAGCTCGGCCGCTCGTGGGGCTCGATGTTGCGCCGCGCGAACTCCACGGCCGTCATCGGCGAGTCGCCGCGCGCGAACGAGAGCAGCGCCGTCTTGATGCACAGGAGATACGCGTGCTCGGTGGCGATCCGCCCCTCGATCGCCTTGGCCACGGGCCCGAAGATGCCGTACGCCAGCAGGATCCCGAGAAAGGTGCCCACGAGCGCCGCCGCGATCTTCTCGCCCAGCTCGCTCGCCGCGCCCCCGATCGAGCCCATCGTGATGACCACCCCGAGGACCGCGGCCACGATGCCGAAGCCCGGCATCGCGTCGCCGGCCGTGGTGATCGCCTGCGGCACCTGCATCGCCTCGTGGTGGTGCTGCTCGAGGTCGGCATCGAGGATGTCGGACAGGTGGTGGTCCTCGACCGCCCCGGTGAGCAGCACCTTCAGCGTGTCGCAGAGCAGGTGCACGGCGTGGTGGTTCGCCAGGAACGACGGGTACTTGCCGAAGATGTCCGACTTGCTCGGCTCCTCGATGTGCGACTCGAGCCCCACCAGCCCGTCCTTGCGGGCCTTCTGGAAGACGTCGTACAGCACCTGCAGCAGCTCCCCGTAGGCCCGGTTGCCGAAGGGGTTAGGCTTGAGGAGCCCCATGACGCCGCTGACCACCCCCTTGAGCACCGCCGGGGGATTGGCGACGATCATCGCGCCGAGCGAGGCACCCCCGATGATGAGGAACTCGTTCGGCTGCATCAGCACCGCGATCTTCCCGTGGTGCATCACGTAGCCGCCGATGACGCTGCCGAATACGACGACGATGCCGATGATCAGGAACACGGGGGAGAAGGCGGACGTGGACGGACGTGCGGGTCGCCGTGCGGGGCGGCCCGGGATGTCCCCAGTATCGGCCGCTCCCCGCCCGGGGTTCAGCCCGCGGGGCCGATGGAGGGCTGGTGGACGAGCGGCCTGACCTGCCGGCGGCGACGTGGCTGGCCACGGCCGAGCGCGTCCAGCGTGGCCTCAACCACGACCTGAGCAACCGGACGGCCGCCTTGGCCGCCGTCGTCGAGTTGCGCGACGGCGTCGATCACGGCCTGCTCACGCGCTTGGACGACGAGGTGGGTCGGCTGGGAACCCTGCTCCGCCTCATGCGCCTCCTGCCGCGCGCCCCGCACGCGCCGGCCGAGCCGGTCATGGCGGACGACGTCGTGCCGGACGTGTTGGCGCTCGTCGGGTGCATCGCCGAGTTCCGGGACGCCGCCGTCCGCGCCGTCCCGCTGGGAGGGGTACCGCCCCTGCGGTGCCGGCCGCTGGCGCTGCAGCATGCGCTGCTCCTGCTGCTCGTCGCGGTGGGTGACGCCGGGGGCGGGCTGTCGCTCGACGTGACCCATGACGACGCGGCGGTGACGTTCGGCATCGGCACGTCGGCCGGCTCGCCCCTCGACGCCCCCGGCAGCGGTGACGCGCTGGCCGCCGTCGCGGCGCACCTGATGGGCGACGACGGCGCCCTCGTCTGGACGGCGGAAGCGGGCTATCGCCTGCGCCTGCCGACGCTCACGGCGCTCCGGGCGCGGGCTCGGGCGCGGGCGTAGCCGGGGCCGCCGCCGCGAGCGGGGCGGGGCGCGCCGCGCCGGGGGCGCCGAGGAGCGCCGCGGCCGAGGCGGCCGAGGCGGTCGCCTTGCGCGTGGCGTCCTCGACCTGCGCGACGATCTCGCCGCGCACGATGGTCACCTCGGGCGGTGCCTCGATGCCGATCCGCACGCCGCGCCGGTCGCAGGCGAGGACGACGATCTTGATGCCACCGTCGAGCAGGATCGCGTCGCCCTCGCGACGGCTCAGGATGAGCACGCGGTGCCCCCTACCGTACGAGGCTCATGAGGTCCGCCGTCATCTCCTGCACGACGGCGATCACCCGCGCAGCGGCCTGATACGACTGCTGCGCCTTCGTGAGGCCGATCAGCTCCTCGTCGATGCTCACCGCCGAGACCGCCTGGCGGCGCTGGTCCGCCTGCTGGCGCAGGGCGTCACCGGCCTCCTGGTCGGCCGTCGCGTCCGACACGCCGAGGCCGAGCGTGGTGACCGTGGAGCGCCAGGCGTCGGCGACGGAGCGGCCGCCGAGCCCCGGCAGCCCCACCTGCGCCGGGGGGTCCGTGGTGCCGGCGTGGGTATCGTCGGGGAAGGTCGTCGCGGTGCGCAGGCCGGCGATCGCCACCGCGATGCTGTTGTCGCCCGGCTGGGCGACGACGGCAGTGCCGTTCCATCCCCCCCGACCGGCGGCCACGACGTTCACGTCCGCCAGCACCGCATCGGACAGGCGGATGTCGCGCGCGGTGACGGTGGGCGTCACGCCCGGTACCGTGCCGGCCGGCGAGGCGAAGAAGTCGATGCGCGAGCCCCGCAGGGCCGCCGGCGTGGCGGGATCGTACGCCTCGCCGGCGGCGTTCTGCGCGTCGCCGGCCGGGGTGTGCCCGGTGCGATGCCAGCGATTGACGCCGTGCACGAGGGCGGTGGCGATGCGGTCGAGTTCGGCGCGCAGGCCCGGCACGTCGGTGTTGTAGGTCTCGAGCAGGCCCGCCACCGAGCCGGTGCGCACGGACACGGGCTCGCTCGACAACCCGAGCGTGAGACGCGCGGTGCCATTGACGAGGCTGGGCGCGTTGAAGGTGCTGGCCCGTGTCTGGTCCACCATCGTCTGACCGGCGACGATCACGTTCACGCTGCCATCGCTGTTCTCGAGGGCCTCGGCACCGGCCATCGTCGCGAGCTCGTCGAGCATGCGGTCGCGCTGGTCGCGCAGCGGGGCCGCGGTCGCGCCGTTGGACTCCATCGGGACGATCTGACCGTTGAGGTCGGCGATCTGGCGGAACAGCTGGTTCATCCGGCCCACCTGCTCCTCGAGCCGCGCGTACGTCCCGGCCTGGAACTGCGTGAGCCGCGCGTCGGCGCCGTTGAGCCACTGGGCGACCTGCTGGCCGCGCTGCGCCACGACCTGCCGGGCCGGCACGCTCGCGGGCGCGTTGGCGAGGTCGCTCCACGCGTCGGTGAAGCGGTCGAGGGCCGCGCCGAGGCTCGCGTCGCTCGGCTCGGCGAAGAGCGTCTCGACGCGGGTGAGCACGCCGGCCCGCGCCTCGTGCAACGAGGCGGAGGCCGCCTCGCGCCGGTAGGCCGCGTCGAGCAGCACGTCGCGCACGCGCGCGACGTCGGTGAGGGCCACACCGGTGCCGATGACGCCATAGGGCAGGTGGCGGACCGGCAGCGGGCTGAGCACCGCACGCGTCCGCGTGTACCCCTCGGTCTGCGCGTTGGCGATGTTCTGCGACGCGACCTCGATCGCGTACTGCTGCGCGCGGAGCGCCGAGCGCGCGACCGAGAGGATGCCGCCGAAGGTGCCGCTCACGAGTCAGCCCCGACGGTCGACGAGGAGCCCGCCGGCGCGGGGCTCGGGCGCGGGGGCGCGGCCGTAGGCGGACGCCACCGGGGCCTCGACGCCGAGCAGGGTACGCACGTAGGCATCTCCGGCCGTCATCGCCTGCCGCAGCACGCGGCGGTTCGTGTCCACCTCGCGCGTCAGGGTCTCGGCCGACGTCCGGAGCGCGACCCGCGCCTGCTGCAGTGCCGCGGGCAGCGCACCCCCGAGCAGCGCCTCGAGCTCGCGGATGGCGAGCTCGTCGTTGTCCGAGATCAGCCGGTTGAGGGACCGGCGGCGGCGGCGCGCCTCGCCGAGCGTGAGCAGCACGCGGTGGGTCGCGTACACGGAGTCGTCGACCTGGTCGATGTCGTCCTGCGCCACGGCCGCGCGCTGGCGCTGCATGATCTGCGCGAGCTCGTCGAGGAGCCGGGTCTCCGTCGTGATCGCGTCGGCGAGGGCGTTCAGCATGGACGGCGTGGCGACCGGCCGGCGCGCCCCCTCGGGGCGAAGCGGCAGCGCGTGGCTGTCGGCGGCGGGCGCGGGCATCGGCTCCGTCACGGCTGCGCCTCCGGCGCGGGGGCGAGTCCGCGAAGCTGCCGCACGAGCGCGTCGGCGAGGCCGTGTCCGCCCCAGCGCTCCGGGGTCCGGGCCGCGAGATGCTCGTCGAGCAGGCCGGTGAACATCGCCGCGCCCGATCCGCCGGCGATGAGGCCGTCGTCCGGCACTGTGGTCCGCATGGCCTGATAGAGTTGGGTGACGAACATCCCCTCGAGCTGGACCGCGGTCTCGCGCAGACGCGCGTCGCGGTCGGGCGCGAGGGCCGCGAGGGGCGGCGCGCCGGCGGCGGGACGCAGGGTCATCGGACGATCACCTCGGCCGCCAGCGCCCCCACTTCCTTGAGGGAGGCGAAGATCGCGGCGATTTCGCCCGGCGTCACCTGGACCGCGTGCAGCGCCGAGGCCACGCGCTGGACGGACACGCCGTTGGGCAGGCGGACGTCGCCGCGGGTGGCGGTACTGTCGGCGGGCTGGCCGATCGTGAGCGTCACGGGGCCGTGCGACACGAGCGCCTCGGAGAGCACCAGATCGCCGCCGGCGACAATGGTGCCGTCGCGGCCGTCGATGACCACCCGGGCCGCGCGCTCGGGCCGCACGCGCAGCGAACGGATGCGGGCGAGGGTCGCGGCGCGCTCGGTCCCGGACGCGGTGATGGCGAGCGCGACCGCGCCGTCGTCCTCGACGGTCGCCGTGCCCTTGCCGATGACCGAGTCGATGACCGAGGCGATGCGCGAGGCGGTCGCGAGGTCGGGTTCGCGCAGGAGCAGCTTGCTGTCGTCGGCGAGCGTCGGGCGCGGGAGGTCGAGCTCGATCATGCCGCCCTGCGGAATGCGGCCGGACGTCTCGACCGGGCCGGTCAGGTCGCGCGGCGACGAGCCGTCGCTGAGCAGCATCGGGCCCTGCGCGCTCGCCACGGCCGGCCCGCCGACGTCGGCGAGGAGCGGCGTCACGAAGAGGACGCCGCCCTTGAGCGAGCGCGCGTCGCCGAGCGAGGCGACGGAGACGTCGAACCGGCCGCCCGCGCGCAGGAAGGGCGAGACCTCGGCGGTGACCATCACGGCCGCGACGTTCCGCGGCTGCAGCACCTCGGCCGGCACCTCGACCTGGAAGCGGCGCAGCAGGTTGGCGATCGAGAGCACCGTCTGGCCCATCCCGCGGCCGGCCATGGCGCGGTCGCCGGTGCCGTCGAGGCCCACGACGAGGCCGTAACCGACCAGCCGCACCGGTGCCGCCCCCTGCTGCAGCGTGAGGTCGCGGATGCGCGGATCCTGCGCGCGCGCGTCGCGGGGCAGCAGCAGGCCAAGGAGGAAGGCACCGAGCGTGAGCCAGAGCACGATGCGCTGGCGCGCGCGGCGTTGCCGGGGGCAGTGTACGCGGTAGATCACGGCCAGATCCACCCGGCGACACGACCGAGCACACCCTGCTTCGGTTTGCCGAGCTGCCCGGTGGCCTTGTAGTCGAGCCGGAGCTCACCGACCCGCCAGGAATCCACCTGGTTGAACGGGCCGATGTCCTGCGGCCGGACGAAGCCGGACATGACGACTTCCTGTGTGTTCCTGTCAACGTTGAGGATCTTGCGGCCCTCGACGCGCAGCACGCCGCCGCCGAGGACCTCGACGACGCGCACCGTCATCTCGCTCTGGAAGCGGTTCTGCCTCACCGCCTCGCCGCGCTGGTTCTGCTCGTTGTTGTCGGTGGCGTTGAAGCCCACCGAGCCCGACGCGGCCGGCGAGGGGGTGCGGATGGTGATGCCGGCGTCCTTCGTGTTCCGGCGGTTGTTGGTGTTGACGTTGCCCAGGTTGGCCGAGGCGAGCGTGAACTCGTCCACCATCACGGTCAGCACGTCGCCGACGGTGAACGCGCGGCGGTCGCCGATCCACGACTGGCGACCACGCGGCACAGGCGCCGGCACAGGCGCCGGGGCAGGCGCCGCGACCGAGTCCTCGGCGGTCTCCTCGGTCGTCTGGGCCGAGAGGGGGAAGGCCAGCAGGCAGAGCAGCGCGGGCTGGATGACGCCGCGCAGGCGGCGGCCATGGCGAGGCCGGCGCGTCACGGGAGCACCACGAGGCGGGGCCCGGCGAGGGTGCCGACGAAGCGGCGCTTCGCGTCAACCCGCACGGCCACCTGGTCGCCGATCGCGGCACCCTGCAGCGCGGTGGCCCGGAGGGCGAGCGTGAGGCCGCCGGCGGTGCGCACCGCGTCCACGCTGTCACCCGGCATCAGGTTCATCGGAGGCGTGACGGAGGGCTCGCGCAGTGGCTCGCCGACGGCGATGAGGCGTCGCGCCACCCACCCCGCAGCGGGGCGGCGCGCGAGCGGCCGGCCGCCGGGATTCGCCGGTTGCTCGACGATGTCGTCGGTCGAGAGAATGCGCCCTCGCGGGATCACCCGCGCCGCGACGGGCACGGTGGGCGGGGACGGGTCCTGCGCGGGGAGGGCCCGCGGCGCCGCCGCGGCGGCGAGGGCGGCAGCGAGGGCAGCGGCGGCCATGGCGACGCGCCTCACCGCAGGAGCTGGCTCATCATGCCGGACATCTCGTCGGCATTCTTGATCGCCTTCGAGTTGATCTCGTAGGCGCGCATCGCGGAGATCATGTCCACCATTTCGTTGACGATCTCGACGTTGGATCCCTCGAGGCTCCCCTGCACGAGCCGGCCGAAGCCCTGATCCTGGGGCATGCCGAGCACGGGCTGGCCGCTGGCCGGGGTCTGCCGGTACAGGTTCTCGCCGAGCGTGAGCAGGCCCGCCGGGTTCGCGAAGCGGGCGAGCTCGATGCGCCCGAGCTCGATGGTGCTGCCCTCGCCCCGGTTGGCCGTGACCACCCCGCTCTTCGAGATGGCGAGGTCAGTGACGTCGTTGGGCACGCGCACCGACGGCACGAGGCCGTAGCCGCCGTTGGTGACGAGCACGCCCTGGTCGGAGATCTGGAAGCCGCCGTCGCGGGTGTAGGCGAGCTCGCCCGAGGGCAGCTGCACCTGGAAGAAGCCGTCCCCCTCGATCGCAAGGTCGAGCGGTCGGCCGGTCGCCTCCAGCGTCCCCTGCGCGTGCTGCCGCTGCACGGCGGCGACGTGCACGCCGCGGCCGACCTGGATCGCCGGCGTCGCGCGCGCGTCGCGCGTCTCGATGACGCCGCCGCTCTGGATCGTCTGGTAGAGGAGGTCCTCGAACTGCGGCCGGCTCCGCTTGAAGCCGGTCGTGTTGACGTTGGCGAGGTTGTTGGCGATGACCTCGGAGCGCAGCTGCTGCGCGGCCATGCCGGAGGCGGAGGTGCGGAGGGCGGGATCCATGGGGCGGTCCGGTTAGACGGGCTTGCCGAGGTCGTTGACGGCCTTGCCGCGCGCGTCATCGAGGGTGCTGAGGGCCTTCTGGGCGAAGGCGAAGTGGCGCTGGATGGTGATCATTTCCACGAGGGCCTGCGTCGGGCTGACGTTGCTGTCCTCGACGAAGCCCTGGCGCACGTCGCGGGTGGCGGCGTCGAGCGGCCGCTTGTCCGTGGTGGGCAGGAAGTACTGATCGCCCTCGTGGGCGATCGATGTCCCGCGGGGCGCGGTCTCGAGCCGCAGGGTGCCGAAGACCGCACGCTCACCGTCGAAGCGCCCGAGGCGGTCCGCCTGGGGCGCCGAGCGTACGACGCCACGCCGGTCGATCTCGACGCCGGCGATGCCGTCCGGCACGACGATCGGCCCGTCGCTGCCGAGGACCGGGTTCCCGTTCTGGTCCACCAGTTCGCGGGCCGCGTTCAGTTGCAGGGATCCGGCGCGCGACCAGCGCTCGCCGGTCGTCGTCCGGACCACCACGAACCCCTCGCCGCCGAGCGCGACGTCGAGTGGGTTGCCGGTGGCGCGCAGTGTCCCGGTGCCGAGGTCGGTGGCGGTCTGGGCGACCGGCGTCGCGCCGTCCTCGAGGCGCGCGAACGCGCGCTCGGCCTTGAAGCCGTCGGTCGAGACGTTCGCGAGGTTGTTCGCCACGACCTCCTGGCGACGCTCCCAGTACCGGAGCGCGGCCTTCGCGGCGCTCATGCCATTGGGAGGAATCGTCGGGGGAATCATGGACTCGGGAAGAGGGGGGGGACGCCTTTACGCAGAAGCAACCGGCGTGCCGCGGGTCAATTGCGCGTAACTGCTTGCCCTGCAATGCTTTATGCGCGCCGAGCCGAGCGCGCCGAGCGCGGGGCCTTGTCCGGGGATGCGGCAGTTGCTGCCGGGCGCGCGGCCGCGTCCTCCGCCCGGAGCGCCATCAGGACCACGTCGCGCGGCAGGCCGGTGTCGCGGGCGATGCGGTCGGGGGCGGCGCCGTCGGCCGCGAGGCCCTGCACGCGCCGGCGGATGAACTCCCCGGCGGGGGCGACCGGCCTGACGACGGGACGGCGCGTGGCGTGGACGATCAGCGCGGTCAGCCCGAGGGCGATCGCGGCCAGCGTGAGCAGCAGCATCGGGTCGAGCGATGCCAGGCGCCCGGCGCGCGGGCCGAGCGTGTCGGCACCGAGCGCGCCGGCCGTGAGGCCGGTGAGGGCGAGGGCGACGAGGGCGACGCGATTCATGCGGCGGTCCCCCGGACGGCACCGAGCTTCTCGCGGAGACGCAGGATCGCCTTCGACCGGATCTGCGAGACGCGCGACTCGGTGAGGTTGATCATGGTCGCGATCTCGTGGAGCTTGAGCTCCTCGAAGTAGTAGAGCGAGAGCACGAGCCGCTCCTGTTCCTTGAGTTGGAGGATCGCCT
Source organism: Gemmatimonadota bacterium (assembly GCA_021298835.1). GTDB lineage: Bacteria > Gemmatimonadota > Gemmatimonadetes > Gemmatimonadales > Gemmatimonadaceae > JAJTHG01. The sequence continues at coordinate 30,384 of JAJTHG010000017.1, read as the reverse complement.
CGCGCAGCAGGTCGATTTCCTGCCCGAGGTTGACCTGTTCGTCGATGCCGGGGGCCTCGTCGTCCGCCATCGCCTCGATCGGCGAGGGGCCGCGCCCGTCGTCGTCGCGCGGCGAGCGGTCGATCGGCACGCGAACGGCGCCTTCGACGTCCGCCTGCCACTTCCATAGCGTCGCCATGTCCACGCCGAGCTGTTTCGCGACTTCGCGGTCGTCGGGGGCGCGGCCGAGTGTGCGCGTGAGCAGTTCGCGGGCCTGACCGATCTCGCGCGACTTGCGGCGCACCGAGCGCGGCACGTGGTCCTGCCGGCGCAGGTCGTCGAGGATCGCGCCGCGGATCCGCGGGGCGGCGAACGTGCTGAACGCGAGGCCGCGCGCGGGATCGAACGCCTCGAGCGCGTGCATCAGCCCGAGCGCGCCGGCCGAGACGAGGTCGTCGAAGTCGACCTCGGCGGCGAGGCCGCGCGCGACCTGCCGCGCCACGAAGTGCACGAGGCCGATGTGCTCGGTGAGGAGTTGCTGCCGGGCGGTCTCGTCGCCGTCAGCGCAGCGGCGCCAGAGGGAAGGAGCGGTCATCGTCGACATCTCGGAGGGAGGCATCAGGCGGAACGAACTGCCGGGCGTTCCGCACCGGCATGCAAGGAGAGCAAGGTGGGGGCCACGGTCTGCAGCAGGTCGGCGACCGGGGATCCCGCGGCGGCATCGGGCAACACGAAGCCGGCGCCAAGGGCGGCGCGCAGCGCCGCGTCCTCGGGAAGGGCCGCGAGGCAGGAGACGCGGCGCCCCAGCCAGGTCTTCGCGGCCGCCGCGATCTCGTCCGCCGTGCGGCGCGCGGACGGACCGTCCTCGCGGTTGACGACGAGGTCGGTGGGGACGCCGGGATGCCGTGCGTGGACCGCCTTGATGAGCGCGTAGCCCGCCGCCGCGGCGATCGGCTCCGGCGTCGCAACGACTACGAGGCGGGCGGCGCCGGCGCCGATGATGCGGAGCGCCGTCTCGAGGCGCGATCCCGCGTCCACGAGGACGAGGTCGTACGCGCCGAAGCACGCCGAGGCGCGCCGCAGGAGGGTGCGGTACTCGAGGTCGCTGATGGGGGAGCGCGCCCCGCCGCCGGCGAGGAGGTCCAGGTCGGTCGTCAGCGGCGTGCAGAGCGCCTCGGCGTCCGCCTCGCCGGCCAGCGCAGCGAGCCCCGGGGTCTCCCCGAGGCCGAAGAGGCGGTGCTGGATTCCGAACGCCAGGTCGGCGTCGACCAGCAGCGTGCGGGCCCCGGCGGCGGCGGTGCCGAGCGCGAGGAGCGCGGTGAGGAGGGACGCCCCGGTGCCACCCTTGCCGGAGCCGATCGCGACGAGGTGGCCGCGGGTCGGCGCGGCCGGCGCCGGGACGGGACCGCCGATGAAGCGGCGGAGGAGATCGGCTTGGCGGTTCACGAGGCGGCCATCGTGGCGAGGGCCCGGTCGGGCGCGGCCGCTGCGGACAGGCGGCCGAGAGAGGCGAGCACGCGCGAAGAGCCGGGATGCAGGTCCGTGGGCACGTCCTGGCCGTCGGTGATCCAGCGAAGCGGCAGGTCGAGGTGCAGCGCGAGGTCGGCGAGGCCGGTGTCCTCCGGGGTCTCGTCGCACTTGGTGACCAGCAGGTGCGTGGCCTCGCCGGCCGCGAAGGCATCACGGGCGGCGGCCACGAGGTCGAGCCGGAGCGTGGCCGGCACGACGAGATGCACCTCGTCGGGCGCGAGGCGCGCGAGCAGCTGGCGCCAGGCGCGGTCCGCGGTCGCGGTGCGGGGGCCGCGGCCCGGGGTGTCGATCAGCACGACGTCGCACGCGGCGAGGCGCTGTTTCGCGGCATCCACGTCGCGCGCGTCGTGCACGACCTCGAGCGGGATCCCGGCGACGTCGGCGTACGCCTGCAGCTGCTCCAGCGCCCCGGCGCGGTAGGTGTCGAGCGAGACGAACCCGACGCGCCGCCCCCCGAACGCCGTCGGGTGGACGGCGAGCTTGGCGAGCGTCGTGGTCTTGCCCGCCCCCGTGGGGCCGACGAGCGCGATCGTGTAGGGCCGCCCCTTCGCGCGCACGGCGGGCGCGGGGCGCGGCTCGAGGCGGCGGCGAAAGGCGTCGAGGTCGCGCGCGGCGGCGGCCTGCACCTCGAGGAAGACGGAGCCGTCGGCGCCGCGCAGCGACTGCGTGCGGACGATCATGACGTCGTCGCCGATCGCGCGACGGGCGGAGGCGAAGACGGCCGACCAGGTCGTGCCGCGGAGGGTTTCGAGTCGCATCAGGCGAGGTCCCAGGTGGCGATGGAGTTGAGCGTGACGGCGGCGGGCAGTTCGGCGAGCGAGACGACCGGCAGCGCCGGCAGCACGGGCTCGACGAGGCGGCGCACGCCGACGCGGAGAGACGGGGGGACGATCAGCGGCACCGCGCGCCCGTCGGCGCCGTACGAGGCGGCCATCGTGCCGAGGTCGCGCAGGAGGCCGGCGAGCTGGTCCGGGCCAAGCAGCGCGCCGGCCCCGCCGGCGCGCGGCGAGAAGAGGGTCATGAGCGACGCCTCGAGGCGCGCGCCCATGGTGATCGCGCGGATGGCGCCGTCGGCGTCCATGAACAGCCGCGCGATGACGTTGCCGAGGGCCCGGCGCACGTGCTCGGTGAGGGCCTCGGGATCCTTCGTGAGGTCCGCGGCGTCGCCGAGGGCCTCGAGGATCGAGACGAGGTCGCGGATCGGCACCCGCTCGCGGAGCAGGCGCTGGAGCACGCGGTGCAGCAGGGCGAGCGAGACCTTCGCAGGGATGAGTTCCTCGACGAGGGCCGGATGCGTCCGCTTGAGCGCCTCGACCATCTGCTGCACGTCCTGCCGGCCGAGGAGGTCGGCGGCATGGCCCTTCATGGTCTCCATGAGGTGCGTGGCGACCATCGTCGTCGGCTCGACGACGACGTAGCCGTTGGCCTCGGCCTCGGCCTTGCGGACCGGCGCGATCCAGCGCGCGGGCATGCCGAAGCTGGGGTCCACCGTGGCCATCCCCTCGACCGGCTGCATGACGCTGCCCGTGTCGAGCGCGAGGAGGAAGCGCGGCATGACCTCGGCGCGGGCGATCTCGGCACCGCGCAGCTTGATGACGTACTCGTTCGCCGGTAGGCGGATGTCGTCGCGGATGCGGATCTGGGGGATCAGCATGCCGAGCTCCAGCGCCGCCTGCTTCCGCAGGAGGCCGATCCGCTCGAGGAGGTCGCCGCCCTGCTTCTCGTCCACCAGGCCGATCAGCGCGTAGCCGACTTCGAGCTCGATCGGGTCGAGCTGCAGGAGGTCCTGCATCGGGTCGTCGCTCACCGCGGGGGCCACGGCCGCCGAGGAGGCGGACTCGGCGGCCGCCGCCGCAGCCGTACGCTCACCGGCGGCGGCCGCCGAACGGCCGAGGAGGGCGAAGGTGGTGCCGAGCGCGAGGAACGGCAGCGCGGGCAGGCCCGGCACGAGGCCGAACGACACGAGCACGCCGGCGGCGATGTAGAGCGCGCGCGGCTGGGCGCCGAGCTGGCGGACGAGGATGACCCCGATGCGCGACGACTCGGTCGCGCGGGTGACCATGATGCCCGCGGCGACCGAGACGACGAGCGCCGGCACCTGCGAGACGAGCCCCTCGCCGACGGTGAGGATCGTGTAGGTCGAGGCCGCCTCGCCGAACGCCATGCCCTTCTGGACGACGCCGATGAAGATGCCGCCCAGGATGTTGATGGCGGTGATGAGCACCGCGGCGATCGCGTCGCCCTTCACGAACTTCGAGGCGCCGTCCATCGCACCGTAGAAGTCGGCCTCGCGCGCGACGGCCTGGCGCCGCCGCCGGGCCTCGCCCTCGTCGATCAGCCCGGACGACAGGTCGGCGTCGATCGCCATCTGCTTGCCGGGCATCGCGTCGAGGGTGAAGCGCGCCGCAACCTCGGCGACACGCCCGGCACCCTTCGTGATGACGATGAAGTTGATCGCGACCAGGATCAGGAACAGCACGATCCCGACCGCGTAGTTGCCACCGATGACGAAGCGGCCGAAGGCCTGGATGACCGCCCCCGCGTGGCCGTCGGCGAGGATCAGGCGCGTCGAGGCGACGTTGAGCGCCAGCCGGAAGAGCGTCAGGACGAGCAGCAGCAGCGGGAACGAGCTGAACTCGAGCCCGTCCTTCGCGTTCAGGGCCACCAGGAGCACCGTCAGCGACAGGCCGATGCTGGCCGCGAGGAAGAGGTCGAGCAGCACCGGGGGGAGCGGCACGACCAGCAGCGCGATGACGAAGACGATGCCGAGGGCGACGCCGATCTCGGCGCGCCGGTCGCCGCGCGACTCGATCGTGATCGGGAGGGCGGCGGCGGTCACGCGACGGCGCTCCCGCGCCAGCCGCGGCCGGCGGTGCGCTGGCGGTACACGAAGGCAAGGATCTCGGCGACAGCGGTGTAGAGCTCGGCCGGGATCATCATCCCCACCTGGCAGGCCTTGATCATCGCGCGCGCCAGCGGCCGGTTCTCGACGATCGGTACGCCCGACTCGAGCGCGAGCTGCTTGATGCGCTCGGCGACCTTCCGCTGGCCGAGCGCCACGACGATCGGTGCCGGTGCGACGAGGGGATCGTACTGCAGCGCGATCGCGAGGTGCGTCGGGTTGACGATGACGACGGTCGCCTGCGGCACCTTGGCGAGCATCTGCTGGCGCACGCGCGCGCGGCCGAGCGCCCGCCGGCGGGCCTTGAGCATGCCGTCGCCCTCGCTCGCCTTGACCTCCTGCTTGACCTCCTGCTTGGTCATCTTGAGGTTCTGCTCGTAGTCGAACCGCTGCCAGACGACGTCGGCGGCGGCGAGCGCGAGGAAGGCGACACCGGCCGTGGCGAGCAGTCGGACCACCGCGTCGCCGGCCAGCTGCGCGGCCAACCGCGGATCCTGCTGGGCGAGCGCGCCGGTCAGAGGGAGCGACTCCCCGAGGACGTGCCAGACGGCCGCGCCGATGATGCCGAACTTCGCGAACTGCTTCAGGAGCTCCACCAGCATCCGCCCCGAGGGGGCGAGGCGCTTGAGCCCCGCGACCGGGTCGAGCCGCTCCCACTTCGGCTCCAGCGGGGCGAGCGTGAAGGTACCCTTGGCCTGCACCGCGGCGACCAGCACCGCACCAGCCGCGAGTGCGGTGATCAGCGCGGTGATCTTGGCGAGCGCCCGGCGCGCGACGTCCTCGAAGAGCCCGACGACCGCGCCCGGCCCCTCGGCGAGGGACCCGAGCGCGCCGAGCGACTCGCCCATCGTGGCCCGGAGAAACTCCGCCAGGCCAGGGCCCATCGCGGCGACCGTGACCAGCGACCCGAGGATCGCCGCGGCCGACGTCAGCTCCTGCGACTTCCAGATGTTGCCCTGCTCGATCGCCTCCTCGCGCTTGCGCGGGGTGGCCGCTTCGGTCTTCTCGCCGCTCTCGCCCTCGGCCATCGTCAGTGGCCTCCCGTCTGAAGGGCCGAGACGACGCGGTCCACCAAGGCGTCCGCACCGGCGGTCCAGCCAGCGAGCGAACCGGCCACGAACGGCAGTGCCGTACCGAGCACCACCAGCCCGAGACCGGCCTGGAGCGGGAAGGCCACCGCCATGACCTGCAGTTGCGGCGCGGCGCGCGCGACCAGCCCGAGCGCGACGTTGAGCACCAGCAGCGCGACGAGCACCGGCGCCGCCAGACGGAGGCCGGCGACGAACAGGCCGGCGGCGGCCTGCGCCATCGCGGCGGCGCCCGCCTCGAGGTGCCGGGCGGCGCCGAGCGGTACCGCGGCGAAGCTCGCGGCGAGGCCGTCGAGCAGCACGAGGTGCAGGTCGAGCGTCAGGAGCAGCGTCAGCACGACGAGGCGCAGGAACGTCCCCATCGTCGGCGTCTGCTGGAAGGTGACGGGATCGATCGATGCGGCACCGGCGAGCCCCGACGCGGTACCGATCAGCTCCCCGGCCATCTCGGCCGCGCCGAGCAGCAGCGCCACGGGCAGGCCCAGCGCCATACCAACGAGCACCTCGCCGAGCACGGCGGTCGGCGCGAGCGTCAGCGCCCCGGGGGCCGACGCGCGGGCCGCCGGCCACGCAAGCGCCGTGAAGAGCACGAGCAGGGCAACCGTGAACGGCGGGGGCACCTGCTTCGACGTGAAGGTCGGCGCCAGCAGGAAGAGCCCCGTCAGCCGACACAGCACCAGGGCCACGGACTCGCCGCCGCCGGGCGCGAAGATCGCGTCGAACGTCGGCATGTCAGCCGATCAGGGTCGGCAGGCTGCGGAACAGCTCGACGGTGTACTTCACCGTCAGCTGCATCATCCACGGCAACGCCAGGAGAAAGACGACCGAGATCCCCACGAGCTTGGGGACGTACGTGAGCGTCTGTTCCTGGATCTGGGTGACCGACTGCAGGATGCCGACCGCCAACCCGATGACCAGCGCAACCAGCAGCATCGGCGCGCTGAGCATGAGGGTCATCGTGAGCGCCTTGCGGGCGAGATCGACGATGAGGGCTTCGGACATGGGAGGTGTCGGAGGGTGAAGGGTGCACCCGCCCCAGTAGCAGGAGGGATGCCATCCGACGGAATCGCACAAGTTGTTTCCATGCAATGAGTTACATATTGCCCATCCCAGGCGTCTGCGACCGTGGGCGGAAAGTCCTGCCGCCTATCGTCGTCCCATCCAGCGCCCGAACCGGCTGGTAGGACCCTCGGCAAGACTTGCCGAAACGCGAACGGGAGGCCCGAGGGGCCTCCCGTGTGCGCTCGTCCGCCTCCGGATCAGCGGAACGACTGCACGAGCGACTGCACCACCAGCGTCCACCCGTCGACGAGCACGAAGAGGAGCAGCTTGAACGGCAGCGCGATCATGGCCGGTGGCAGCATGTACATGCCCATGGACATCAGCACCGAGCTGACCACCATGTCCACCACGATGAACGGCAGGAAGATCGCGAAGCCCATCTGGAAGGCCGTGCGCAACTCGCTCGTGGTGAACGCGCTGGCGAGTACCACCAGCGGGATCTCCTCCGGCGTCGCCGGCACGGGCGAACGGCTGAGCTCGAGGAACGTCTCGATGTCCTTGTCGCGCGTCTGCCGGAGCATGAAGGTGCGGAACGGCTTCACCGCCGCCTCCATCATCTCGGCCTGCTCCATCTGCCCCGCCAGCCACGGCTGCAGCGCCGTGCGGTTCGCCTCGTCGAGGGTGGGGGCCATGACGAACCCGGTGAGCAGCAGGGCGAGCGCGGCGAGCAGTTGCGTCGGCGGGGCGCTCTGCGCGCCGATCGCCTGCCGCACGAAGCCGAGCACGATCAGGATGCGGGCGAAGCCCGTCATCAGGAGCAGCAGCGTGGGCAGCAGGGTCAGCAGCCCCATCATCACGACCACGCCCACCGTGCCGCTCATCCGCAGGCCGTCCGACTTCCCCGGCGTCCCGCCGACCGAGAGGTCCATCTGCGGGGCGAGCCGCTGGATGACCTGCTCGGTGGTCTGCATCGCGGAAAGCGGCGCGGGGGCCTTGCTCGCCGGCTGGGTCGCGGGCGTCGTCGTCGGGGCGGTGGTGGCCCCCGGGGCCGCTGCAGGACCGGCGGCCCGTGCGGCGGTCGCGGCGGTCACGGCCCCGGCAGGCGTCGCGGCCCGTACCGCGGTCGCGGCGGGCCCGGGCGGCGCCTGGGGCGGCACCTGGGGCGGCGTCACGACCTGCGGCACGGGTCCGGGTCCCGCCGGACGCTGGGCCGCGGCGGGCGAGAGCCCGAGCGACAGCAGCGCGCCGAGCGTGGTCGCGCTGCGCAGGGCCGTCCGCAACACGTCCTGCAGGTCACGCCGGAGGCTCGGCGCCACCGACAGTCGCACGTCGCCGTTGGCGTCGAGGGCGGTGGTGGCGCGTGGGGCGGCGCCGGTGCGGATGGTCGCCGCCGCGCTGACGGACGTCGCCGCCGATCGCGTCGCGGGGGCGGGCACGGCCGACCGCGCAGCGGACGACCGCCCGGCCGCGCCCCGGGCCGGACGGCCGTCGGCGGAGCCGAAGGCATCGAGCGGCACGACGGCCGAGGCGTCCGCGGCATGGGCCCGCGGACCGGCCGGGCCGATCGGGGTGATGCTGAGCCCCTCGCCCGACCCGACGGCATAGAGCCGACCCTCGATGCGGACGAGGGCGATCCCCTGTTTGGGCCCGATGGCCAGCCGCTGGACCAGCTCCATCGGCGGGGCCTGGCGGGTACCATGGCCGACGCCGCCGCGGAGGCGCCGCCACGCGGCGGCGGCGACGAAGACGAGCCCCACGACCAGCGCGAGCGGGCCCGCGAGGCCCGTGAGGAGCACGGACATCAGGCGGTGACCGGGTGCGTGTTGAGGATGCGCGTGACGCGCACGCCGAAGTGCTCGCCGAGCACGACCACCTCGCCCTCGGCGAAGCGGCGGTCACCGACGTAGATGTCGATCGGTTCACCGGCGAGCCGGTCGAGCTGGATCACCGAGCCGCGTCCGAGGCGGAGGATCTCCTGCACCGTCATGCGGGAGCGCCCGAGCTCGATCGAGACGGGCAGGGTCAGGTCGAGCAGCATCGCGAGCGGCGCCTCACCGGTGGCCGCCGGGACGCCGGCGGCGAACTCGGTGAACGCGGGGGCCGTCGCATCGCGGGGGGCGGCGGTCTGCTGGCCGGCCTGCGCCTGGGTGACGAGGGCGTCGATCTCGGCGGGATTCACGGGGTTTGCCTTGGGGAGCCGGGGATGCCGGCGGTGATGGGGTCGAGGATCTGCGCGGCGAGGTTCGCCTTCACGCGCCCGAGGGCCGCCGTGAAGCGCTGCTGCGAGCCGATGAAGACGTGGGCCGATGCGTCGGCCGGGATGCCGGTCGTGAGCACCGCGCCGACGGGAATCTCGAGCAGGGAGCGCATCGGCAGGTGGAAGGTCGGGAGGCGCACGGCCACGTCCACGCCGGTCGAGCGGAGCTGCGACTCGGTGAGCTCGCGGTTGGCCTCGCGCTCGCGATCGGGGACCATCGCCTCGGACAGGCGCCCCCGCTGGTCGCCGGAGTTGAAGAACTTCTCGAGCACCGCGAAGGGCAGGAGCACCAGGATCAGCGAGCGCATGCTGCCGGAGGTGCACTCGATGTTGGCGACCAGCACCGGGTCCTCCCGGCTGGCGACCTGCAGGATGTCGGGGAACGACTCGAAGCCGGAGAGCGTCAGCTCCAGCGGCACGTAGTCGCGCCAGATCTCGGCGACGAGGTTCGTGATGCGGTCGACCACGGTGCGGACCGCCATGCGCTCGATCGGGGAGAGCGCCCGGTCCAGCGAGGTCGAGACGCCGGAGCCGCCGAAGAGCCGATCGACGAGGAAGAACGCGAACTCGTGCCCCACGTCCACGACGCCCTGCTGGCCGCCGGTGTCGTGGATGTCGAAGGTGTAGGAGGCGCAGGGCGTCGGCAGCGACAGGGTGAACTCCCCGAAGGAGAACTGCTCGATGCTCTGCAGGCGCAGCTCGACCTGCCCCCGCACCCGACTGATGAGCCAGCCCTCGAGGGAGCGCACCATGCGCTCGTACATCGCCTCGAGCGTGCGCATGCGCTCCTTCGAGACGCGGAAGGGACGCCGGAAGTCGTACAGCTGGATGTCGTCGGCGCGCACCGCGGTGGACGAGCGCGTCGGCGCCGTCGACCCGGCGAGCAGCTCGTCGAGGTCCGTATTGGGCACCGGCACGCCGGTCACGCGGGGCGCCTCACTGAATCACGAACTGGGGAAAGAAGACCTTCTTCACGGTCTTCGGGCCGATCACGTCCTCCGTGGCCTTGGCGACGTCGGCCTTCAGGAGGTCGCGCTGCTGCAGGTCGCCGAGCTGGTCGATGGTGCGACGGCCGACGACGCGCTGCACGAGGTCGCGGATCTCGGCGTCGCGCTGCTTCATCTTCTCGACGCCCATCGCGTCGGCGAGCTCGTAGGCCACCGACAGCAGCAGGAAGCGCTGGCCGTTCGACCCCGAGGGATTCATGACGATGTTGTCGAGCAGGTGGATCGGCACCGGCGGGATCGCGGCGCCCGGTTCCCCGTCCTTGCCTTCGCTCGCGGGTGCGGCGGTGGCCGTGTCGGCATGCATCCCGCCCGCGGCGAGCTGCAGGGCGAGGCTTGCCGTATCGACCGCGGGGACGACGCGCTTGGCGAGCATCGGTCCGGTGAACATCGCGCCCGAGGCGCCGCCGGCCCCCAAGCCGACGAAGACGGCCGCGAGGATCGGAATGAGGGCGCCCTTGCGCGCCGGTTCGGCGGGGGCTTCGGTTGACGGGTCAGCCATGGTCGGGAAGGCGGCAGGAATGGTCGGTCACGCGTGAGGAAAAGCAGGGGTCGTGCCAGACGAACACGGCAATTCCTGCCGCCTGGGCGCACGAACGGCGCCGACCTCCGGTGATCCCGGTGCCGACGCCGCGCCGACGCGATCGGGCCGGCGGCCCGCCCGGCGTGCCGCCGGGCGACCGCGCCGCGGTCGGCCTACCGCTTGAGGTTCACGACCTCGCTGAGCATCTCGTCGGAGTTCGTGATGACGCGGCTGTTCGCCTGGAATCCGCGCTGCGCGACGATCATCGCGGTGAACTCCTGCGCGAGATCGACATTCGACATCTCGAGCGCACCCGAGGTGATCATCGACTGCGAGCCCGAGAGCGCGTAGCCCAGCACCGCGCCCCCCGAGTTGCTGGAGGCGGAGAACATGTTGTCGCCGACGCGAAGGAGGCCCGACGGGTTGTTGAAGTCGGCGAGCGTGATCTGGCCGAGCGTGAGCGTCGTGCCGTTGGTGAACGACCCCGTGATCGTGCCGGTGCGGTCGATCGTGAAGTCCTGGAGCGTGCCGCTCTGGAAGCCGTCCTGGTCGCGCAGCACCGCGTTGTTCTCGCCGGCGAACTGCGTGATGCCGCTGAGGCTCCCCGCCAGCGTCCCGCCGACCGGACCCGCGCCGAGGTCGAGACTGATCGACTGCGACGTACCGCCCGGGTGGTTGAGCACGATCGCGGGCTGCGGGCCGGTGCCGACGTACGTCGGCGACGCCACGGCATCGTTCGCCGTCGTCACCGACCCGGAGAGCAGGCCGGTGACGGGATCGAAGGTCAGCCGCCCGCGGGAGGCGTTCGCGTCACCGGGCGTGCTCGCCCCCAGCGTCGTGCCGGCCGGCAGGCTCGTCTCGTCCACCTCCCAGTCCCACTGGTTGTCCGCGGTCTTCCACATCCAGATCTTCAGATCCGTCTTGTTGCCGAGGGCGTCGTGGACGCCGATGGACACCGACTGGTACGAGTCGCGGTTCGTCGCAAGGGCGCGGTTCGCCGCGTTGAACGGGCCGGAGAAGGCGGGAGCCGACGAATCGAGATTGCCGGTCAGGCGCGTCGTCGTCGTCGCGCGGGCCGAGACCTTCTGGCCGAACGGCAGCGAGATGTCGGTAATCCCCTCCTGCAGGACGCCGTCCACCGCCATCCGGCCCTGGACGACGAAGCCGTTGGTCGGCGAGACCAGCCGCCCCTGCGCGTCGAGCTGGAAGTTGCCCGACCGCGTGTAGAACTGCTGGGCACCCTTGCGCATCACGAAGAACGCGTCGCCCTGGATGGCGACGTCGGTGTTCAGGCCGGTCGTCTCCAGGTTGCCCTGCGCGAAGAGCGTGTCCACCGAACCGATCGCCGAGCCGAGGCCGATCTGGATCGGATTCGTGCCGCCCTGCTCGCCGGGCGGGCGCGTGGCGCCCTGCAGCAGTTGGGCGAACCCTTCCTTGAAGGCGACGCGCCCCGACTTGAAGGCCACGGTGTTGACGTTGGCGACGTTGTTGCCGATGACGTCCATGCGGAACTGGTGGTTCCGCAGGCCGGACACGCCGGAGAAGAGAGAACGCATCATGGAAGGACGGACCTCGGGAGTGGGAGACGGTTACGGGGTGCCGAGCGACACGACGGTGCCGACGGGGATGCGGAGGCGGCCCGCGACGAGCATCGCGCCGCCGGGACCGTACTCGACGCCGGTGACGCGGCCCGTGATGAACGGCGTCACGGGAACCGTCGCGCCCTGCGCGGTGCGGACGTCGAGCTGCCAGGTGTAGGTGCCTGCGGGAAGGCCGGCGGCGAGGTCGCCAAGAGCGAACGACTGGTCGCCGGCCCGCACGAGGCCGAGGTCGCGCCTGGCGACGATCGTGCCGTTGGCGTCGCGCAGCGAGAGCGTACCCTGCCCCGTGCCCTGCACGATCCCGCGCACGCGCGCATCGGCGGCCGGGAGCTCGACCTGGTTGCCGAGCGCCGTGACGGTCTTGCCGATCGCGGCGATGGCCGTCGAGTTGCTGATCGCCTTCGCGGTGGCGTCGTCGGTGGTCGCCTGCGCCCCGAGCTTCTCGTTGATCGCGATGAGCTGCTCGACGCTCGAGAACTGCGCGAGCTGCGCGGCCATCTGCTGGCCGTCCATCGGGTTGGTGGGATCCTGGTTCTTGAGCTGCGCGACGAGCAGCTTCAGGAACTCGTCCTTCCCCAGAACGGACTTCGGATTGCGCCCTGCGGGGGCAGCGGTGGTCCCGGCGGTGGCGGCCGGGATGACGGGTGCGGTCACTCAGCGGTCTCCGGGGTCGCGGCGCGACTGGCGACGCGGCGTGTCACCGCTGCGCCGGTCGTGCTCGCGTGACGGGGTGGACGGGTCGTCCTGACGGCCCGGTGCGGCGTGCCGCTCGCGCAGCCCGGCACCGGCCACGTCCTGGAGGATGGACGCGACGCCCCGCGTGCCCTCGCGCTCGAGCGCCTGCGCGCCGAGGCGCACGAGGTCCAGCGACTCGGGGGCGATGCCGCGCGCCGTCGTCACGGACAGCGTGCCCGCCTCGTAGCCGCGGGCGCCCAGCGCCTCGGCGAGCCGTGCGACGCGGTCGGCGACGCGCGAGGCGGTCGCCGGGTCCTGGATCGCGAGCGCAGCGTCGAGTCGCTGACCTCGCAGCGAGACCGCGATCCGGTCCACGCCACCGAGGTCGTCGGGCACGTCCATCACCAGCCGAGCGAGCGGTTGGGCAGCCTGCGCGTCACGGACGCGCGCGATGGCCTCGAGGCGGGCGGTGAGGTCCACGCGGGGCTGCCCCACCGGGACGGTCGCGGTGCCCTCGCCCGTCGAACCGGTGGCGAGCGGCGGCGCCAGTCGCGCCGCGAGTTCCTCCATCCGCTCGCGCTCCAGACCCGACGTGCGGTCACGGCTCGCGTTCCCGGCGCCCGGTCGACCGCCGAGGGATGCCACGCGGGCGACCGGTGCCGGCGACGCCACGGCGGCGGACGCGGCGGCGGGCGCGGCGACCGGCGCCGGCGACGCCACGCGGGCGACCACGGCGACCGGGGACGGCATCGCGGCCGTCCCCCTCGCGGGGCCGGCGTCCGGCGCGGTCGCCACCTCGAGGTGGCCGGGATCGCGCGGCCCGAGCGTCCGCAAACCTTCCTCGGCGGCGATGCGGGCGAGCGTGCGGAACGCCGCGGCGTCGTCGTAGCCGCCGTTGATCATGACATCCACTGCGGCGCCGTCGCGGTGCGCCGAATCGCGGGTCCACGTCACCACCGGTCCCGGGGCGGTGCGACCCTGCGCGTACAAGGCGTCCTGCCGAGCCTGCGACCGACGCCCCTCGACGACGCGGACGTCGTGGCCGAACTCACGCTGCATGCGTTCGATCACGCGCTCGAGCCGGTCCCGCAGGGCCGGCTGGACGGTGGCGAGGGCGGCGTCGTGCGACGACGTGGCGACGGGCGGCACGACGGCCAGCGGGGTGGGCGGGACGGCTGCCGGCGGGAGGACCGCGGCCGGCGGTACGACCGCCTCGTCGTGCGCTGCGGCATCGTCCGCACGGGTCGCCGCGTCCGCCGATGCCGCTTCGTCGGCCTCTTCGGCATCGTCGGCCTCGGCGCGGGTAACCCGTGCCGACGACGCCGGGGTGACCCGGCTCGCGGGCGACGTGCGCGACGAGGCGCCCGTGCCGCGCATGAAGTCCCAGCGCACCGCATACGAGGCCGATTCCACCGCGCGAGCGCCGGCGGAGGACACCGACCCGGATCGCACGGACCGCGCGGACGCCGTGGGCGGCGCGAGCGCGCCGGTCGAGGACGCGGCGGGTTCGTCCCGCAGCGCCGCGAAGAGCAGGTCGAAGCCGGTGGCGTCAGTGGCGCGCGACTCGGCCAGCGACGCGGCCAGCGACGCGGCCTCCTCGGTCGCGCGGAAGTCGTGCGCGCGCTCGGCGCGCCGCGCGCTCGACGGCGAGGTGCCGGTCGGCCCGACGGCCCTGACGGCATCGCCCATCAGGGCGTCCCCCCTCGGACGGCGGGCCCCTTGAGCTGCTGCTGGCTGAGCGTCGCGGCACGCGCGGGGGGGAAGTTGCCGAGTACCGCCGCGGCCTGGCGCGGACCGAGGTGGCCGAGGATCACGCGCACGTCGGCGTCATCCATCTGCTGCAGCACCTTGGCCGCGTCCTTCGGCGCCATCGAGGCGAAGATCTTCGACAGCCGCTTCTCGGCACCGACGGCCTGGGCCGCCTCGGCGACGGGGGTCGGCGCGCGGCCGTCACCGGTCGGGGCGGCGGGCATGTCGGCCCGGGGCGGCGGTGCGGGGGCGGGCGAGGGCACGGGAGGCGCCGTCGGCCCGGGCTTGCCCGGCGGAGGGACGGTGACGGGCACCGGCGCGCTCGCCGGCGGCGCGGCGTGCGCGATCGAATCGTGCGCGGCGTGCCCCGCACTGTCCGCCGTGGCGGTCGGCGGCCGCGTGCTGTCGGCCTTGGCCTTGAGCTCGGCGAAGCGCTGGAGGGCCGCGCTGTGCGCGTCCTTCGCCTTGAGGAGCGCGAGGGCCGAGCCGCCGGCGACGGCGATCATGAACGCAGCGAGGAACGGAAGAATCATCCGGGTCATCATGGGTCGAGGGGCCTTGAGCGCAGGAAGCGGGCCACGGCGATGTCGTCCGTGGTCTTCTGGTCCGCTTGCGCCGCTTCGAGTCGGACGCGTTCGACGTGCTTCTCTCGCAGGCGATCGAGCACGCGTCGTTCCTGGTGCGCGAGGACCAGTAGCCGCTGCGCGTCGTGCACCGTGCGCTCGGCGGCGGCGACGCGCTCGGCCTGCCGGTCGAGGCGTTCGTCCACGCGCGCGAGCAGCTCTGCAACCGGCCGGAGGTCGCCGACGCGCGTCACGCCGCCGGGCAGCAGGTCTTCGCGCCCTGCGTCCCGCAGGGTGCGCAGGGCGACCTCCGCCTCGCGCTCGCGGCGCGCGTCGGCCTCCGCGAGGCCAAGGCGGACGGCACTCGCCTCCTCGTGCCTGGCCTTGAGCTCGAGCAGGCGCTCGAGCCGGAACCGCGTGCGGCGCGCCATCGTCAGCCGCGTCGGGCGGGCGCGTTGCGCGCGAGGGCCGCGAGCGACGTGACGGTGTCGGCGAACGCCGTCGGCTGGTCCGCGCGCTGCTGCAGGAACCCGAGGATCGGTTCCCGCAGCTGGAGCGCCGCGTCCACCTGCGGGTCGGTGCCCTTCTGGTAGGCGCCGACGAGGATCAGGTCCTCCTTTTCGCGGTAGGCGGCCTCGAGGCGCGTGAGCGTGTTGGCGGCGGCGCGATGGGGCTCGTTGATCAGCTGGTCGCGCACGCGGCTCTTGCTCTCGAGCACGTCGATCGCCGGGAAATGGCCGGCGGCGGCGAGCGAGCGGGTCAGCACGACGTGGCCGTCGAGGATCGACCGGGCCTGGTCGGCGACCGGCTCGTTGAAGTCGTCGCCCTCCACGAGCACGGTATAGACGCCGGTGATGCCGCCCACTGGCCCGTTGCCGGCGCGCTCGAGGAGGCGCGGCAGGTTCGCGAACACGGAGGGCGGGTATCCCTTCGTCGTCGGCGGCTCGCCGACGGCGAGGCCGATGTCCCGCCACGCGTAGGCGACTCGGCTGACCGAGTCGAGCATCAGCAGCACCTGCTTGCCCTGATCGCGGAACCACTCGGCGATCGCCGTCGCGAGCAGCGCCCCGCGGGCGCGGACGAGCGCGGCCTGGTCGCTGGTGGCGACGATGACGACCGAGCGGGCGAGGCCCTCGGGCCCGAGCGCGTGCTCGATGAAGTCGCGTACCTCGCGCCCTCGCTCGCCGATCAGGGCGATCACGTTGACGTCGGCCGTCGCGTTGCGGGCGATCATCCCGAGGAGGGTGCTCTTGCCGACGCCCGAGCCGGCGAAGATGCCGACGCGCTGGCCGCGGCCGATGGTGAGGACGCCGTCGAGGGCGCGGACGCCGGTCTCGAGCGGCTCGGTGATCACTTGCCGCGTGAGCGGGCTGGGCGGCTCGGCGGAGAGCGGCACCTTCTCGGTGTTCGTCAGCCGGGGCCCGCCGTCGATCGGTTGCCCGAGCCCGTTGAGCACGCGCCCCAGCAGCGCCTCGCCGACGTCCACCGTGAACGATCGGCCGAGCGGCTGCACGGACGAGCCGGGATGCAACCCGTCGAGCTCGCCGAGCGGCATGAGGAGGACGCCGCCCTCGTGGAAGCCGACCACCTCGCCGAGCGCGGAGAACTGGCCGTCCTGGGAGGTGATGCGGCAGAGATCGCCGAGGCCGATGTCGAGGCCCGTGGCCTCGACGACGAGGCCGGTCACGCGCTTCACCTTCCCGTGAGTGGCGAAGCGCGGGACGTCGGCGAGGCGACGTTCGAGCGCGGCGGGGTCAGGCATGGGTGTAGGTCAGGCGGCGGTAGACCCGCTCGAGCGCGGTGTCCACGCGCCCGTCCACGATCCGCTCGCGCCCCTCGACGACGCAGCCGCCGCGCTCGACGCCGACGTCGGGGACCCACCGGAGCTCACGCCCGTCGCCGAGGCGGTCGGCGTGGTCGTCGTCGGCGCCGTGGCCGGTCAGCAGGGCGAGGTCCTGCGGGTGCACCCGTACGCGGAGCGCGCGCTCGACGCCGAACTCGCCGATCGCGCGGCGGACGTGGGCGGCGACGACGCCTCGGTCGGCCTCGACCTCGCGCCCGATCACGTGGCGCGCGATCGCGACCGCGAGGGCGCAGACGTTCTCCTCGATGGTGCCCGTCCACCGCTGCTCGCCGTCGCGCAGCGCGTCGAGCGCCTCCTGCGCCGCGGCGACCGCGGTGCGCAGGCGGGCCTGCTCGCCGCGCTCGCCCTCGAGTCGCCCCTTCTCGAAGCCCTGCGCGTACGCTTCGGCGAGCATCGCCTCCTGCGGATCGGGATCGGGCACGGGCACCGGATCCTCGAGCACCGGCGGCGGCGGCACCGGCGACGGGCGTCGCGCGAGGTCCTCCGGCGCCCACGGGGCGTGGCCCGCGGGGGACGGGACCGCCGAGGCAGGGGCCGGGGCCCAGACGCCGGGCCTAGCGGACGACCAGGTCATCGGCACCGCCTCCCAGTACGATCTCGCCCGCTTCCTCGAGGGCCCGCACCTGGCCGACGATGCCGGTCTGCGCCGACTCGACGTCGCTCATGCGGACCGGGCCCATCATCTCCATCTCCTCCTTGAGTGCCGCCTGCGCGCGCTGCGACATGCCCTTGAAGAGCTTGGCCTTGAGCTCCTCGCTCGCTGCCTTGAGTGCCATCGCGAGCTGCTTCGTGTCCACCTCGCGGAGGATGCGCTGCAGCGCCTTGTCGTCGAGGCTCGAGAGGTCCTCGAAGACGAACATGAGGTTCCGGATCTGTTCGGAGAGGCTCGCGTCCTTCTGCGAGACGCCGTCGAGCAGCTCCTTCTCGTAGGAGCCGGCGAGGAGGTTGAGCACCTGTGCCACCGCGGCCGGTCCGCCGGCGAGCGACATCCCCTGCGAGAAGTTGAAGTCGGCCTCGTTGCCGAGACTGCGCTCGATGAGCTGCAGCATGTCGGGCGAGACCTTCTCCATCTTCGCCATGCGATAGACCACCTCGCTCGCGGTCTCCGCCCCCAGCTCCTTGAGCACCGCCGCGGTCTGCGAGGCGTCGAGGTGCGCCAGAATGAGCGCCGTCGTCTGCGGATGCTCGTTGCGGAACATCGTCCCGAGCTGCTGCGGGTCGGCCTTGCGCAGGCGCGTGAGGCCCGCCTTGTCGGCCAGCTGGTCCTGGATGCGGCGCAGCATCTCCTTCGCCTTCGCCGGGCCGAAGGCCCGCTCCAGCACCTCGCGCGCGTAGTCCATGCCGCCCGCCGAGTACTTGTCCATCGCGAAGGCGAGCTGCAGCCACTCCTGCAGCGTCTGCTCGATGACCTCGCCGCTGACCGCGTCCATGCGCGCGATCTCGAGGGAGATCATCTCGCCCTCGTCGGGGGTGAGCTTGGCCGTGACGGTCGCCGCCAGCTCGGAGCCGAGCACCATGCAGAGGATCGCGACCTTCTGCCGGCCCGTCAGGTGCTCGGGGTCGGCGCTGGTGTAGCGCTGGAGGGCGGTGCCGGTCACGGGTCCTCAGCCCTCCCGCAGCCACACGCGGAAGAGCCGCGCGGCATCGTCGGGGTCCTTCTCGATCACCTGCACCGTCTGGTCGCGGAGGACGGTGTTTCCGACCTCCACGCGGAAGGTCGGGGCGGCCTTCTGCACGAGGACCGCGCCGCCGCCGCCACCGCCGGCCTCGAGCAACGGAGTGGAGGCCGGCGACGCGGCGGCGGCGGTGGCTGCCGCCGCGAGGAGCGGCGGCGCGCTCGCCGGCGCGGCGACCGGCACCGGCGGCTTGAGGGCGCGCAGCGTCAGGACGCCGATCACCGCCGCCAGCAGCAGCCCCAGCGCGCTCAGCGCCGGCCGCTGGTAGCGCTCGAACGTGGCCAGGAGTGACGGCGCCGGCTCGGCTTCGGCGCGAACGGTCGGCGCGAAGGGCATGTTGACCACCGAGACCTGGTCGCCACGAGCGGAATCCGCCCCGACCGCGGTGCGCACGAGCCGCTCGAGACTGGCCAGCTCCTCGGCCGATCTCGGCGCCGGCACGAGGACGGAGTCGCGCGCCGCCGTCGAGTCGGCGCGCTCGGCGGCGGCCGTGCCTGCAGCGGCCGTGCCTGCGGCGGCGGTACCTGCGGCGGCGGTACCTGCGGCGGCGGTCGAGTCAACCAGCGGCACGAGCTTGTGGTTCACGAGCACCGCGACGTCGAGGCGGCGGACGCTCCCGATCGCCCCTTCGAATGTCTCCACGGTCTTCGTGTTCTCGAAAGCCGTCGCCACGTTCGTCGAGCCCGCGCCGCCCTCGGCGCCCGGGACGATCTCCGCCTTCTGCTCCGTGCTGATCGCCTGCCGGTCGGGGTCCACGACCGACGACGTGCGCTGCACCTTGTCGAAGCTGATCGCGGCCGTGACGGTCACGGTGGCGTTGCCCGGCCCCACGGCGCGGTCCATGATTGCCTGCGCCTTCTCGCGGAGCGAATGCTCGACCTCCTTCTGTACGCCCTGCTGGCGGCTCGAGGTGCCCGCGATGCCGGCGGCGTCGTCGGGCAGCGAGAGCATCCGGCCGACGTCGTCGAGGACCACCACGCGCTCGGCGGTGACGACGCCGACACTCGAGGCCACGAGGTGCTGGATGCCCTGCACGACGTCCGGCGTCGGGGTCGTGCCGCTCGTGAGCGCGAGGACCACGCTCGCGCGCGGCGGCGTGTCGGTGGGCCGGCGGTAGGTCGCGGTCTCGTTCAGAGCGAGCGACACCTCGG
Source organism: Gemmatimonadota bacterium (assembly GCA_021298835.1). GTDB lineage: Bacteria > Gemmatimonadota > Gemmatimonadetes > Gemmatimonadales > Gemmatimonadaceae > JAJTHG01. Next base: position 10,820 of record JAJTHG010000017.1, on the reverse strand, counting down.
CGCGCTCGACGCCGCGCATCTCGCCGATCGTCGCCTCGAGCTCGCCCTCGAGCGCCCGGCGGTACTGGATGCGCTGCGTGAAGTCGGTCATCCCCCACGACTGCTGGTCGAAGAGCTCGAAGCCCGCTGTCTTGCGCCCGAGCACGCCGGCCTTGGCCAGCGCGACCTGCGACCGGGCGATGTCGGTCGAGGCGACCAGGATCTCGGTGCCGCCCTTGACGAGCTCGTGCGGGATCGCGGCCTTGGTGAGCTCGTCGTCGAGCCGCGCGGCCTGCTCGACCGGGAGGTTCGCGTACGCGGGCACCATCGTGGGCGTCGCGGCCCAGTTCGCCAGCAGCAGGACGACCACGGCCGAGCCGAGGCCCGCGAGGGCGATCAGGGCGCGACGCGGGCCGCCGATCCGCTCGATCAGGGTGGTGACGAAGGGCGGCATCGGCTTACGTGGTCATGGTCATGACGGTCTTGTACGCCTCGAGGAACTTGTTGCGCACCTGGATCAGCAGGTCGATCGCGATGCCGGCTTCCTCGGACGCGGCCATCACCTGGTGCAGCTCCACCGGCTCGCCCCGCAGGAACGCCTGCACGTAGTCGCGCGAGGTCTCGCTGAGTTCGGTCACCTGCGAGAGCGTCTGCTTGAGCGTGTCGGCGAACGACGTCCCGGGCGCTTCGCGCAGCACGGGCACCTGGATCGCCTTCGGACCGTCGAGGCCCGCGACCTCCTGCGGGCGCGGCGGGCCGCCAAGGCCGGCGATGGGGGCGGTCATCGTCAGGCGCGGATGTCGAGCCGGGCCCCGCGCGCCGCCGGCGGCGGCGCGTCGGCGACGCGGAGGGCCGAGAGCCCGCGCCCGTACGTCAGGGGCCCGAGCGACGAGAGCTTCGCGAAGTGCGTGCGCTCCTCGGTGGTGAGCACGCTCCAGAGCTGCGGGTCCACCCCGGCCGGGGGCTCCGCGCCGAGCGCGCGCCCCGCCACCGCCGGTGCGGACGTCGCGGGTGCCGGCAGCGGCCGCAGAGGCCGGCTCGGCGCGGGCGCCGGCGTCGGCGTGGCCGGCCGCTCGAGGCGCGCCGCGGCCGCCTCGTCGCTCGCGCGGGTCGCAGGGGCCAGCGCCGTCGGCGAGGCGAGGCTGATGTTCGGCAGCGGATTGATCGGGCTCATGGGCGGCGGGCGGTCAGATGTCGAGCGCCTTCCGGAGCATCTGCTTCGCGCTCTGGAAGACGGTGGCGTTCGCTTCGTAGATGCGTCGGGCGTCCATGAGCTCGACGATCTCGTCGGTCACGCGGACGTTCGGGTAGCGCACGTAGCCGTTCGCGTCGGCGTCGGGGTGTCCCGGGTCGTAGACCAGCGGGCCCTCCGAGGTGTCCTCGCGTATTCCCGTCACGGTGACGCCGTTGGCGGCCTCGACCGGATGGCGAGCGGCCAGGTTGAACCGCGTCGGCTGCGCGACCGGGGCGATCTCGCCGGGCTGGCTGACGAGCGGCGGCAGCGGCAGGAACCCCGGGCCGCCCTCGCGCTGCTCGAGCGGCGTGGCCTGCATGCTCACGGTGCGGCGCGCATACGGCTTGCCGTCGGGGCCGCGCGTGACCTCGGCGTTCGCCAGGTTCTGCGCCGTCACTTCGAGTCGCGTCCGCTGGGCGGAGAGCCCGCTCGCGGCGATGCCGAGCGAACGGAACATCGGCTTGACCAGCGGCTGGTCCTGCAGCGCCGGCAGCAGCTTCGGGAAGGTGATCTTCATCGCGCGTCAGTCCTTGATGACGGAGCGGAGCCGCGCGTACGCCTTCTCGAGCAGCTTGGCGGTCGTCTCGTAGCGCAGCTGCTCGTCGGCCAGCGAGACCATCTCGGCCTCCAGATCCACGCCGCCCACCTCGGGCGAGCCCGGCTTCGAGCCGGGCGCCGGGATCGCGAAGGCATCCGGACGCTGCATCGAGGCCTGCGCCACGCGATCGGCGATCATCCGCGTCCGCTGCGTGCTGACGTCCAGCCCCTCCTTCAAGCCGGGGGCGCTGGACACTCGTTCGATGAAGCCGAAGGGCATGAGAGGGCCGGTGATGGACACCCCCCGCAAAGCACCCCCCGTGCCACATCGCCAAATGGGGCCAAGTCATTGCGCTACATGAACTTGCGATGAACTTGGCGATGCGGAAGAAAATGCCCGCCGCCGAGATCATGTCGGGGCGGGCGAGGAAACCGGCACGAAGTGCCTACTCGTCCTCTTCGCCGCCCCCTCGTCCCGGGCCGTTCAGCTTGTTTCGAAGCGTGCGAACGGAGATGCCGAGCAACTCGGCCGCCTTCGTGCGGTTGCCACCGGTCGTGCGAAGCGCCTTCTCGATGGCGATCGCCTCGAGCTGCGACAGGTCGAGGATGTCCGGCTCGCGGCTCGCCGGGGGCACCTCCGCCGCCGGGAAGGGCATGGGCGACGAGGACGCCGGCGCAGCGGACGGCGGGAACGCCGCTCTGGGGACCATGTCGAAGGCCGGCTCCGGCGCAGACGCGGCGGTCACGACGGGGGCCGGACGGGGTTGGGGGACAGGCGGTGGCGGTAGCGGCACGTCGGGCGCGGTCGTCGCCGCCCCGACGGTGGGGGGCGGCGGACGCCGAGGCGCCTCGCCGCTTCGGTTGGCGCCCGATCCCACCGCGGCGCGGTCCACCTGCGCCGAGGGGTCGTGATCCACCGCGAGACCGAAGCGCTGGGCGTCGAAGTGGAAGGCCTGCAGCACCGGCTGGTCCGCCAGGATCACCGCACGCTCGACGGCGTGCTGCAGTTCGCGCACGTTGCCGGGCCAGAGGGCGCGCTGCAGCAGCGCCATCGCGTCCGGGGCGATCCCCTTGATGTCCTTGCCGATTTCCTGCGCGGTGCGCATCGCGAAGCGGTACGCCAGCAGCGGGATGTCCTCGGGCCGGTCCCGGAGCGGCGGGATCAGGATCGGGATGACCGAGAGCCGGAAGTAGAGGTCCTGCCGGAAGTGGCCGCTGGCCGACTCGGCGGCGAGGTTCCGGTTCGTCGTCGCGACGATGCGTACGTCCACCTTGATCGGCGACGTGCCCCCGACGCGCTCGAACTCCTGCTCCTGCAGCACGCGCAGCAGCTTGGCCTGGAGGTCGAGCCGCATCTCGGAGATCTCGTCGAGCAGCAAGGTGCCCCGGTGCGCGCGCTCGAACGCCCCCTCGACCCGCTTGATCGCGCCGGTGAAGGCCCCCTTCTCGTGGCCGAAGAGCGAGCTCTCGATCAGCCCCTCCGGCATGGCCGCGCAGTTGAGCTTGACGAAGGGCTTGTCGCGGCGATCGGAGGCATCGTGGATCGCGCGGGCGAAGAGCTCCTTGCCGGTGCCCGACTCGCCCTGGAGCAGCACGGTCGCGCGCGTGGGGGCGGCCATCGCGACGGTCTGCAGGATCCGGCGCACGGGGAGCGAGTCGCCGATGATCTGGCGCTCGTTGCGGAACTCCATGACCTCGCGGCGGAGCGCCTCGTTCTCCCGGCGCAGGCGCACGAGTTCGAGCGCCTGCTCGACAGCGAGCTCCAGCTGCTGCGGACGGACGGGCTTGGTGATGTAGTCCACCGCCCCCGCCTTGATGCTCGCGACGGCATGCTCGATCGACGCGTAGCCGGTGAGCATGATCATCGGGATGTCGTATCCCTCGCGCTGGAGCAACGCGAGGAACTCGAGCCCGGTCAGGCCCGGCATCCGGTAATCCGAGATGATCAGATCCACGCCACCGCGCGCGAGGACCTGGAGCGCCTCGGGCACGCTGCGCGCGCCGACGGTCGCGTGACCTGCCCGCTCGAGGGTGTCCTCGAGGATCAGGCCGACGGACGGCTCGTCGTCCACATATAGGATGTTGGCCATGCGGGGTCGTCCGGAGGTGGGGCGGGCGGAAGGCGCTTCCTATATACGATCGAGGGACCTGAGGCGGCACAATTGGCCGCCATCGAGGCCGATCGGAGCTGGGGCTACCCCTCCCGTCACGAGGAGTCGGGGTGGCCGGCGACCACTGGGCAGGGGTCCCGTGGCAAAGCCCTTGCCTTGAGGATGCCGAGACCACCTCCTCGCCGGAAGTCCCTGCCGAGCGAGCGGGCATTCCTTTCCCTCCCGTCATGTCATCCGAATTGCCCTGCTTCATCGCTGGCAGCGAACGCCTGGACGGACCGACGTGATCGCCCCCCGGACCGACCCGGTCTGGTGGCGCGCCGCGTCGCCGACGGATGGGACGCTCACGTTGTTCCTGCTCGTGGACGCGCTGCGCGTGGACTACGTGGACGCTGCGCCGTTCCTTTCATCTTTGGCGCGCCGCAGCGCCTGTGGCGTCATGCGCGAGTGCTTCGGCTTCGTCCCTCGCCACGGTTACTTCGGCGGCCTCGATGCCTCCGCCTACGGTTTCACCAACATGTACGCGCTCGACCCGGACCGGTCGCCGTTCGGGGTGGCGCGGTGGATCTCGAAGCCGGGGCTCGAGCTGCCGCGCTCGCGCGCCTGGGTCGAGGCCGAGGCGCGCAAGCGCATGTCCCGGTTCGAGCAGTTGTACGCGAGCACGCTCGAGATGCCGCTGGACCGGGCACCGCTCTTCGATGCGGTCGAGAAGTACGCCCCGTGGGATCCCCGCGTCGGCTACCGGTCCCTCTTCGCGATCCTCGACGAGCAGCGCATCCCGTGGACCGAGTGCCTCTGGCCCGGCACGAACACGCTGCGCGATCGCTCCGACGCGGGCTTGGTGCGCCAGTTCCTCGACCAGCTGCGCCCGACCCATCGTTTCGCGGCCCTCCACCTCCAGGCGCTCGACGCGATCGGGCATGCCCACGGCCCGGCCTCGCGCCAGGTGCTGGACGCCATCGCCCGGACCGATGCACTCGTCGCCGGGCTCTTCGATGAACTCCAGCGGCGATACGCGCGCGTCAACGGCGTGCTCTTCGGCGATCACGGGATGGTGCCGGTGACCGCAACGCTCGACGTGGCTGCGCGGCTCGAGCGCACCGGGCTGCGCCACGGGATCGACTACGCCTGCTTCCTCGACTCGACGATGGTGCGCCTGTGGTTCTTCCACGCCGACGCCCGGCGGCGCATCGAGGCATGCCTCGCGGACGTACGCGGCGGCCACCTGATGTCGCCGGAGGAGCTCGCCCGCGAGTCCCTCGGCGGCATGGATCGCCGGAACGCCGAGGCGATCTTCCTGTGCGATCCGGGCGTGCTCGTCTTCCCGAACTACTTCCAGGGCGGCGGGCAGCCGATCGCCGGGATGCACGGCTACGACCCCGGATTCCCGGACAACCAGGGCGCCTTCATGCTGTTCGACAGCGCCCAACCGGAGCTCGCCGGTCTCGCGTTCGACGCCGTGGAGCCGGCGGACGTCTTTCCGCTCCTGCTGCACGGCATCGGGCTGTCGGCGGGCGACCGCTCGCCGCGCCCCCTGCCGCGCCCCCTGCCGCGCCCGCGATCGGCAGCGCCGGGCGCGCGCCGGCTCGTCGCGCGACCGGAACCGGAGGCGGAGGCGGCCGTGCGCGCCCATCTCGCGCGCGTCGTCAACGCCATCCTCGCGCGCTGCGGCTCCGTCGAGGCGATCCTGTTGACCGGTTCGTTCGGCCGCGGCGAAGGCGGCGTGCAGCGCACCGCCGACGGCCGCTGGGTGCCGGTCAACGACTTCGACCTCGTGGTGGTGGATCACCGCGACGTGCGCGGTTCGCTGGCCGGCCTCGGCGAAGCCCTCGCGCGCGAGATCGGGCTCGACTTCGTGGACATCGCATGGACGGACGCACTGCGCCCGCCCCACCCCGTCAGCATCCTCGCCTTCGACACGCGCTACGGCACGACGATCCTGCACGGCGATCGTGGCATCGTGGACCGGCTGCCGCCGATCGCCGCGGCGGAGATCTCGCGCGACGAGCCCATCATCCTGCTCCTGAATCGAACGGCCGGCGTACTCTCCGGCGTCCGCTGGGCCCGCACCGGTGACGGTACGTGGCACGTCTCCGCGGAAGACCCGCGGTACCTGACGAACCAGTTGGTGAAGGCCGCGATCGCCGTCGGCGACGCGCACCTCGTCCGCTGGAACGCGTACGATCCGTCGTATCGGCGTCGGGCCGAGCGCGTCGCCGCCATGGCAGCGGGCGCCGGGATCCCCGTGCCGCACGTCGAGTTGATCGCGCGGGCCCATGCGTTCAAGGCGGTCCCCGACTACGGCGCGAATCCGCTGGGTTCCGGCGACGTGCGACCGGTCGCGGACGCCGTACGATCGGCGCTGGACGACTCGCTTGCAGCGCGGCTTGGCGCAGCGGCGGTCGCCGACGACGACCACTTCGACCGGTGGGTCGGCAGTTGGCTGACTCCGCCGCAGGTGGTGGCCGAGAACGGGCTCATCACGGAACGCGCGGGCGTGCCGGCGCGGCTGCGGCCCGGTCGGCCCACCGACGTGTCGCTCCGCGGCGTGGTGTATCGGGCCATCGGCGACCTCCTCGATGGACTGGCCGGCGATCCCGCCGCCGCCGCAGAACGGGCAGCGCATCGGCTCGAGTCCTGCTTCATGCTGCCCCACGTTGACCGGACATCCCCGGAGGAGATGCGACGGATCGTCGTCGATCTCTGGTTCGCCACCTGTCACTGACCATCGGACCCCGCATGCACCCGCCCCGTCTTTCGGTGATCATCCCGTGCCATCGCCAGGCGCACTTCGTTGCGCGCGCGGTGGAGAGCGTGCTCGGCCAGTCCGGCGTGACGGTCGAGGCGATCGTGGTGGATGACGGCTCGCCCGACGACGTGCCCGCCGCCCTCGCGCCGTTCGCCGGCGACCCGCGCGTGCGACTCCTGCGGCAGCCGAACCGCGGCCTGCCGGCCGCGCGGAACGCCGGCCTCGCACTGGCGGTCGGCGACGTCGTCTCGTTCCTCGACGCAGACGACTGGTTCGCGCCCGAGCGTACGGGCCGGCTGCTGCGCCTGCTCGACGAGGACCCCACGCTGGGGTTCGCGTACGGAGAGATCGTGACCGTGGACGAAGCCGGCGACCCGGTCCCCGAGCAGTACCGAATCGCAGACCTGGCGCGCGAACTGTCGGGCGACCTCACCGCCGCGCTCCTGCAGGGTGGCTACTTCCCGCCCCACGCGGTGCTCGCGCGGCTCGCGGCCGTGCGCGAGGTCGGGGGATTCGACGAGACGCTCGGTGGCTACGCGGACTACGACCTGTGGCTGCGGTTGTCCCTCGCAGGGCACCGCGCCGCCTTCGATCCCGAGCCTGGCGCCTTCTATCGGTTGCATGCGAGCAGCATGAGCCGTGACGGCCGCCACATGGACGCCGTCCGCGCCGCCACCCTGCGCAAGCTGGCCGGGATCGCCCCGGAGGTCGCGGCGCAGGGGCTCGCCCGATTGCAGGACGTCGCCGCCGACTTGTTCGCGGCGAACGTCAAGCTGCGCACGCGGGACCAGCCGTGGATCATCTCATCCGCGGGCACCGGCGAGCCGGCCGAGGCCGACGGACACTCGGCGGTGACGTCGCTCATCGGGGAATTGCCGCGCGCCGTACGCGTGCCCGCCGACGCCGATCGGGTCGCGGTGTGGGACGTGGAGCTCGGCGACGCCTGCGACCGCGCTGTGATGACGCAGTCCCCGGTGGACGTCGTCTTCACCGTCCCCCACGGCATGGCCGGCTGGTTCCGGACGGCCATCACGATCCATCCGCTCGCGTGGGACAAGCCGGGCGCCGGCCCCTGCGAATTCAGCGTACGCATTGACGAGCGAGTCGCCTACGCGGTCGTGCTCGATCCCGTTCACGATGCGGCGGACCGGCGTTGGCACGACGTGGCCATTCGGGTGCCGGCGAGCCGGTCGGGCCGGCACGAGGTGCGCCTCGCCGTGCGGTCCGTCGGCGGGAGTGACGCCTACCGGTGGGGCGTCTGGCGGACACCGATCTTCGCCGGCGATCCACCCGCCGCCATGCCATCGGGCGCGGCCGCACGACCGCGCCGTTCCGAACCCGAACCCGAACTGGTGCACGCATGAATCCCAGCCGCGCGACGACGCCGGCGTCCTTTCCGCCGCTGCCGCAACGGGCCGGCGCGCCGACGCCGCGCAAGCTCCGCATCTGCATCGCGAGCCAGGACTTCGTCGGACCGGTCAAGAACGGCGGAGTCGGCACGGCCTTCACCTCGCTCGGCGAGGCGCTGGCCGCCGCCGGACACGAGGTCACGCTGTTGTACATCGGTGGGCAGTGGTGCGAGAACGGCACCCTCGATCACTGGGTCGCCAGCTACGCGCGGAAGGGCATCCGGTTCGTGCCCATGCCGGCGACGTGCACGATCCCCATGACGTGGTCGCTGGCCGGCATCCAGAGCTACCAGGCCTTCGCCTGGCTTCGGAAGGAATCGTTCGACGTCATCCATTTCTCGGAATGGGTGGGGCCTGGGTACTTCAGTCTGCTCGCGAAGCGACAGGGACTCGCCTTCGCCAACACGCTGCTCTGCGTGCACACTCACGGGCCGACCCTCTGGCACAAGCTGAGCAACGCCGAGTGGGTGGACGGGACGGAAGACCTCGTGCGCGACTACATGGAGCGGACCAGCGTGCGGCTGGCGGACGTCGTCGTCAGCCCGAGCCAGTATCTCCTGCGCTGGATGCTCGAGCAGGGTTGGACGCTGTCGCCCCGGACGTACGTCGAGCAGTACGTGCGTCCGGCGACCGCTCGGCGGCCGACGACCGTCCATGGTGACGGCCACGTGCGACCGAACGAGTTCGTCTTCTTCGGCCGCCTCGAGCACCGCAAGGGACTCGTGCTCTTCTGCGACGCGCTCGACCAGCTCGCCGACGATCCGGCGGTCGCCCACTGCACGGTCACCTTCCTCGGCAAGTCCGTGGACGTCAACGGCCGGCCCGCGACGGACTACATCGCCGATCGCGCCCGCCGCTGGCCGTGGCGCTGGTCGATCATCAGCGACCGTGACCAGCCCGGGGCCATGGATTACCTGCAGGGCGGACCACGGCTCGTCGTGATCCCGTCGCTCGTGGACAACCTGCCGAACACCGTGCTCGAGTGCCTCGGGGCGCGGCTGCCCTTCATCGCCAGCGACGCCGGCGGCATCCCCGAGATGATCGCGGCGGACGACCAGCCGACCACGTGCTTCGCGCTGCGGCCCGCCGCGCTGGCGGCGCGCCTGCGCGACGCGGCCGTCCACGGCCTCCGCCCGCCGCGCCAGGCCGGCAGCCCGGCGACCACCGAGGCGGCGTGGGTCAACTGGCATGAGACGCAGGTGCTCGGCGCCGCCGACGTCCCGGCGCTGCCGGCCGATCGCGCGCGTCCGCTGGTTTCGGTGTGCGTCACGCACTGGAACCGGCCGCACTACCTCGCGCAGGCGGTGGCGTCGGTCGAGGCACAGGACTACTCGAACCTCGAACTGATCGTCGTGGACGATTGCAGCACGTCGGCCGAGAGTCGGGGCTTCCTCGACGAGCTCGAGCGTCGCATCGCCCCTCGTGGGTGGCGCGTGCTTCGCCAGCCGGATAACCGGTTCCCCGGGGCGGCGCGCAATCGCGCCGCACGCGAGGCGCGGGGTGAGTACCTGCTCTTCATGGATGACGACAACGTGGCCAAGCCGGGCGAGGTCAGCACGTTCGTGGACGTCGCCCAGCGCACGGGGGCCGACATCCTCACCTGCTTCCTCGACACGTTCGACAGCCGGGAGGCACCCGGGCCCCGCACGACGGCGAACTCCCGCGTGCTCTTCCTTGGCGACTGCCCGACCGTCGGTGCCTTCCAGAACACGTTCGGCGACACGAACGCCCTGTTCCGCCGCTCGACGTTCCTGGCGCTCGGGGGCTTTCATGAACAGTGGGGCGTTGGCCACGAAGATCACGAGCTGATGGCGAAGGCGGTGCTGGCCGGACATCGGCTCGAGGTGGTGCCCGAGGCGATGGTGTGGTATCGCGTGGCCAAGGGCGAGACGTCGGTCCAGCGGAGCACGCCGGCGCACGCGAACCTGCAAGCCGCGCTTCGGCCGGTCCTGGCGGCGGTGCCGCGGGACCTTCGCAACCTCGTGCAGTACGCGATCGGCACGACCATGCACCGCCCGCAGGGTGGCTACGACGAGGCGGAGGTGCAGGCGCTCGTCGAGCAGCATGCGCTGTGGAAGGGCAAGCTCGAGGCGGCGCTGGTCTTCGCGGAGCTTGGGCGCCCGCAGATCGCGGCCAAGCTGATGGTCGAGGCGATCAAGTCCGTCGGCGCGTCGGGGAATCCCCGCGTGATCTTGTCGGCGATCCTGGGCGTCGCGCCGCACCTTGGGCGGATCGACCCGGGGCAGGCGCGGTTCTTCTTGCGCTTGGCGCTCAAGTCGGCCGAGGATCTCGGGTGGACGGACGTCCGGGATGAGGTGCGGGCCGTGGTTACGGCGCTGCCGGCTTGTGCGTAGGGCCGGGAGCGGAGTGCGGCTGCTCGCTGAATCGACCCGGGTCCTTCCGAGACTCGGTGGCCCGAGATGATGGATCACCGCGTTCTTGCACCGCCCGTTGATCGTCTCGGCGAGCGCGTGGTCGTGCGCGTCGCCGCCGCGACCGACGCTGCGGGTGATGCCGACGCCGTGGCAGCGGTTGGGGGAGCGGATCGCCCGGTACGGGGTGGATGCAATCGGTCGTCGAGACACCTCCCCTCCGCTCGAGGTTTCGATGACGCAGCATGCCAAGTGGCTCGCAGCGCAGCGTGTGCAGACGTCGCTTCGGTCCGCCGGTCGCCCATCCATCGGCCGGCGCGAGGATCGCGTCCGGTTCTGCGCGGCCATCGCGCGTGAGCGGTATCCGGAGCGTGCCGTGCGGGAGGCACTGGCGCTCCTGCACGCCAAAGGTCACGGGGGGCGCGAAGG
>JAJTHG010000042.1 GCA_021298835.1 Gemmatimonadota bacterium | reverse complement strand
GGCCGACCACTGCGTCGCCCCACCGACGTCCATGTACTCGATGAACCGCATCTCGAGCCCGCGCGCGATCGCGAACGACAGCAGGGGCACCAGTTCGTCGTCGTTGAAGCCGCGGATGACGACCGCATTCACCTTTGTACCCGGGAATCCCGCTGCGGCGGCCGCCGCGATGCCGTCGAGCACCGCGGCATGCTCGTGCGACCGGGCGTGGGCCACGAGGCGCGCGGGTTCCAGGGTGTCGAGCGAGATCGTCAGCCGCTGCAGGCCGGCCGCCCGCAGCGCCGGTGCCATCGCGGCCAGGCGCGTGGCGTTGGTGGTGAGGGCGAGGTCCTCGAGGCCCGGCACCGCCGCCAGGCGGGCCACCAGCCCGGGGAGTTCGCGCCGCAGCAGGGGTTCGCCCCCGGTGATCCGCACCTTGCGCACGCCGGCGGCCACGAAGGCCCGCACCAGCCGTTCGGTCTCCTCGAACGTCAGCAGCGACGGCTTGGGCAGCCAGACGTAGTGCGCCTCGGGCATGCAGTACGCGCAGCGCAGGTTGCAGCGGTCGGTCACCGAGACGCGCAGCGACCGGAGCGGCCGGCCGAACGCATCGGTCGCGACCGGCGCGCCGGGGTCAGCGCCCATGGTGCACCCACGCCCGCGAGCCATCCGCGTAGTGCTCGCGCTTCCAGATCGGCACGCGCGCCTTGAGCGCCTCGATCACCCAGCGACTCGCGTCGTACGCCGCGGCCCGTCGCGGATGCCCCACCGCGATCACCACGCTCGCGTCCCCGACGGCGAGGGTCCCCAGCCGGTGCTCGCAGACGACGTCGGGGGTCGCGTACCGGACGGATGCCTCCTCGACCAGCCGCTCGAGCTCCGCCGATGCCATGGCGTCGTAGGCCGAGTAGTCGATCCCCGTCACGGACCGGCCCTCGTGCGCGTCGCGAACGGTCCCCACGAAGAGCACCTCCGCCCCGTTGGCCGGACGCTGGACTTCCCGCAGCAGGGCGGCCACGTCGAGCGGCCGCGTGACCAGCGCCGCCCGCGGCATCAGCCCCCCGCGACGGGCGGAATGAGCGCGATCTCGTCCGTCGCGGCCACCGGGTCCGCCAGCGTCGCGTACCGATGGTTTCGGGCCACCAGCGGGACGCTCGGGACCCGGTCGCCCCCTGGCCGCCCGCGGATCGCTGTCACCACGTCACCCAGCACGGCGCCATCCGGCACCTCGACCATGACGGCGTCGGCGCCCAGGGCATCGGCGTACGAGGCGAACAGCAGGACGTTGACGATCACACGCGTAAGCTAACCGCAGTGGAAAAACGACCGCGCGCCGCCCCGGAGCGGGACGGCGCGCACAGGACCACGAAGCCCCGGCCAGTGGTGCGCCGCTGCGCCCCGGGCCGGGAGCTCAGGCGTCTTCCGCCTCGTCCTCCAGTTCCTCGATCGGGATGTCCGCGACGAGCGCCCGCAACTCCTTGCTGGGCTTGAAGACCGGCACCGGGCGGGCGGAGACCTCCACCGGGGCCCCGGTCCGCGGATTTCGGGCCATGCGCGTCTTGCGCTGGCGGATCTTGAACGTGCCGAAACCGCGCACCTCGATGTTCTTCTGCTGATGCAGCGCCTCCTTGATCGCGTCAAGGAAGGCATCCACCACGCGCGAACAGTCCTTCTTCGAGATCATCGGACCGGCGGTCCGGGCGATCTGTTCGGTCACCCGCTCCACCAGGTCGGCTTTCGTCATCGACATCCGCGTACTCGGCGCTCAGGGTCGGTTCCCACGCGGCAACGGTATGGCCCTATACCGTTGACTGTCAAGAGCTTACCCCATTCGAGAGGCGACCGGAAAAGCAGAACCGATGACGCCGGAGGGGCGTCATCGGTTCAGGCTCATCGGTTTCCCGGGGCTACCGGCGACCGGCTCTCGCGCGAACGGCGGCCAGAAACTCGGGGAAGTGGGGCCGCGCATCGTGCGGCCCCGGCGCCGCCTCGGGATGGTACTGGACGGCGAAGATCGGAAGACTCCGGTGCCTGAGCCCCTCCACCGACCCGTCGTTGCAGTTGATGTACGTCGGTTGCAGGTCGGGGGCCCCCGTGATCTCCTGCTCGTTCCCCTTCACCGCGAAGCCGTGGTTCTGGCTGGTGATGAGGATCTTGCCCGTGGCCAGCTCCCTCACGGGCTGGTTCCCGCCGCGATGGCCGAACGGGAGCTTGAAGGTCTCGCCACCGAAGGTGAGACCGAGCAGCTGGTGCCCAAGGCAGATGCCGAAGATCGGCACCCCCTGTGCCGCCAAAGCCTTGATCGTCGGCGGCGCATACGGGATCGCGGCCGGGTCACCGGGCCCGTTGCTCAGGAACACCCCGTCGGGCTCGAGCGCGAGGATGCGGTCGGCGGGGGTGTCCGACGGCATCACGGTGATCCGGCAGCCGTGCGCCTCGAACAGGCGGAGGATGTTGCGCTTGATGCCGAAGTCGAGGGCCACGATGTGCGTCGCGGCGTCGGCCGACCCCCAGGTGTAGGGCTCGCGCGTGCTGACGACCGTCGCGAGGTCGAGCCCCTCCATGGACGGGCACGCCTCGAGCGCGGCGCGCGCCGCGTCGGTCACCTCCTCGCCGGCACCGATGACCCCGCGCATCACGCCCACCGTGCGGAGGTGCCGGGTCAGGGCCCGGGTATCCACCTCGGTCAGCGCAGGGATCCCGTGCCGCGCGAGGTACGACGGCAGGTCGCCCGTCGCGCGCCAGTTGGAGTAGGTGCTCGACAGCTCGCGCACCACGATGCCCGCGACCTGCGGACCGACGGATTCGGGATCGGCCTCGTTGATGCCGTAGTTCCCGATCATCGTGGCAGTCATCACGACGATCTGTCCCTTGAAGGACGGATCGGTGAAGACCTCCTGGTAACCGGTCATGTTCGTCGTGAACACGACCTCCGCCACGGCCGGGCCCGACGGCCCGACGAGAAGACCCTGGAACAGGGTCCCGTCCTCGAGGAGGAGGAACCCCGGCACGCTCGCGAGGGCGGCCCTGCCCGAACCCGCCGATGCCGGGGCGGTCACCTACGGCGACTTCGTGGCCGGCGCCTTCGACTCGCCACCGGCCGGTGCGACCGGTGCCAGCGGCACGCCCGCGGCGGGCGCGCCCCCCGTGGCCGGGGCCCCGCCGGGGGCCGCTGCGGGGGCTGCGGGCTTGGGAGCGCCGAAGGACTTGTCGAGCACCGAGGTCGGGGTGCGGCCGCGCGCCGACACCAGCGACAGCCCGAGCGACAGCACCAGGAACGCCCCACCCAGCCACCACGACGATTGCGTCAGAAGGTTGCCGGCCTGGCGCGTGCCGAAGATCGCATCGGCCTGCGACGACGACCCGCCGAACGTGGCCGCGAGTCCGCCCCCCTTCCCCGACTGCAGGAGAATGGCGGCGATCAGCAGGATACTGACGATGACGAGAATCGAGAGCAGGAAGACGTACATCGCGAAGGGGCGCTTTGGGCGGCGAACGTTCGGGACCGGCGGCGCGCCGATCCTGACAAGCCCATGAATATCAGCTACTTGCGCCGAGGGCTCAAGGGTGGTCCCGCAGCGCAGGGGTGCGGGTGCGCCGACCCGCATACCGACGCGCGTGGCGCTCGAGGCGTGCGCGCGGCTCGACCCGGTGCCCCGCCTCCCAGCGCCACTGTGCCTCGGCGCGGGCCCCCGGCAGCGCCACCGCGGTCGCCAAGGCAAGTGCGATTCCGGAGCGACTCACGGCCGACCATTCCTTGCCGAACGGACTCGTTGGGCTGCCTGCGCGACCTCGGCGTCGATACGCGCCTGATGCGCCTTGGTCACGCGGTGCAGGAACAGCGGACCGGCCTCCGCGGCAAACGGGACGTTCGGCCCGTGGCCGCTTGCCACGAAGGGAACGGCACCGCCGGCGAGGTGCACGGGCCCGACCGGTGCCTTGAGCCGGGGACTCAGCACCGCCGGCGCGACGCACCCCCGACCCCCCGCCCTGCCGTCGCACGTCGATGCAGCGAGGACGTCGGGGATCGCATTGCCTGGCTGGGGGACCGGCTGCGGCGACACCTGGGCGCCCATGGGATACGCCACGAGCGAAGCAACCACGGCCACGAACGAACCCGCGAGACGGATAGCCATGCGCAGACCCTCCGGTTGGGGACTGCACACACGATTGGGGTCCGCGCACGGCTTGTCAAGATACCGACCTTATTGACAAACCCATCGGTATTTCTTGACTACGCCGTGGCGATCCGGACCCAGTTGGTGACGTCCAACGACGCCCCGCCGACGAGGAGGCCATCCACGTTCTCGGCCCGCAGCAGGTCGGCGGCGTTGTCCGGCTTCACCGAGCCCCCGTACAGGATCGGCACCTGCACTGCCGCGTCCCCGAGCCGCCGGTGGATCGCTTCGCGGATCACCGCATGCATGGCCGAGGCATCGCGCGGGGTGGCGGTCCGGCCGGTGCCGATCGCCCAGACCGGCTCGTAGGCGATGGTCAGCTCGTGCAGTTGCGCGTCGTCGAGGCCTTCGGTCACCGTCGTCAGTTGGCGGAGCACGACGTCGTCCGCGCGCCCGGCCTCGCGCTCGGCGATGGTCTCACCGACGCACAGGACCGGCTTGAGTCCGTGCCGGAAGGCGGCCGCCACCTTCTTCGCCTGCGCCCCGTCGGTTTCGCCGAAGACGTGTCGGCGCTCGCTGTGCCCGACGAGTACGGCGCGGGCACCGGCTTCCTTCGCCATCGGCGCCGAGAGTTCACCGGTGTAGGCGCCCTCGTCCTCGAAGTGGATGTTCTGCGCACCGAGCATGAGGTCGGGGCGATCGTAGAGGACGCCGCCGACGGCCGCGAGGGAGACCGCCGACGGGAACAGCAGCACCGTGCGGTTGCCCTGCGGCGGCAGCGCCGCCGCCAGCTCGGCGGCGAAGGTGCGCGCCCGCTGCGGGCCGAGGTGCATCTTCCAGTTGGCGGCAATGACGGGGGTGCGAAGCATCAGGAATCGGTGCGTGAGGTCAGGTCGTCGAGGATGGCCACACCCGGCAGCGCCTTGCCCTCGAGGAACTCGAGCGAGGCGCCGCCGCCGGTGGAGACGTGGCTCACCAGGTCGGCGAGCCCCGCCTGTTCGATCGCCGCGGCGGAATCGCCCCCGCCGACGATGGTGGTCGCCCCCTTCTTCGTCGCCTCGGCCATGGCCCGCGCGATCGCCAGCGTGCCGGCGTCGAGCGGCGGCTTCTCGAAGACGCCCATCGGACCGTTCCACACGACCGTCTTGGCACTGAGGATCGCCCGCGCGTAGCTCGCGGCGGTGTCGGGGCCGATGTCGAGCATCGCCTCCGTCGCCCCGATGCCGTCCTTCTTCACGGCATGCGCACGGGCGCGCGCGTCGATGCTCGGCGCCACGGTGGCGTCGTGCGGAAGGATGAGCACCGTGCCGGCGCGCTCGACGAGATCGCGCGCCATCTCCACCCGGTCGGGTTCGACGAGCGAGGTGCCCGTCTCGAGCCCCATCGCCTTGTAGAAGGTGCAGGCCATGGCCCCGCCGACGAGGATCGCGTCGGCCTTCGGCAGGAGGGCCTCGATGACGTCGATCTTGCCGGAAATCTTGGACCCGCCGAGGATCGCCACGAATGGCCGCTTGGGCTGTTCGAGGGCTCCGCCGAGGTAGTCGAGCTCCTTCTGCATCAGGAGGCCGGCGACGGCGGGCTTGAGGTGGCGTGCGACGCCCTCCGTGCTGGCGTGTGCGCGGTGCGCGGTGCCGAAGGCGTCGTTCACGAAGACGTCGCCCAGCGCCGCGAAGCGCCGGGCGAGCGCGTCGTCGTTGGCCTCCTCGCCGGGGAGGAAGCGGGTGTTCTCGAGCAGCAGGAACGTCCCGGGGGCGGTGGCGTTCGCGCGCGCGACCGCCGCCTCGGTGTCGGTCTCGCCGAAGAAGGCGACCGGCCGCGCCGTGAGCTGCGCGAGCCGCCGGGCCACCGGGGCCAGCGAGTACTTCGCCTCGGGCTTCGCCTTGGGGCGGCCGAGGTGACTGAGCAGGATGACCTTGGCCCCGGCGGCCGCGAGGGCCTCGAGCGTCGGGAGGGCGGCCGTCAGGCGCGTGTCGTCGGCGACCTCGCCGGCGTCGGTGAGCGGGACGTTGAAGTCCACGCGGACGAGGGCGCGCCTGCCCTGCAGCGCACCGGCCGGCAGGTCGCGGATGGTCTTCTTCAGCATGGCCCGGAGGTGGAAGGGCCGTCCCGCGTCGTGCGTGACGCGGGACGGACGGGCGATCCTAGAGGGACTTCCCGACGAACGCGAGCAGGTCCACGCAGCGGTTCGAGTAGCCCCACTCGTTGTCGTACCAGCCCGACACCTTGACCATCGTCCCGTCGATCACGTTGGTGTTCGGGGCGTCGAGGATGCAGGAGTGCGGGTTGCCGATGTAGTCGCTCGAGACGAGCTCGACGGTCTCGTAGGCGAGGATTCCCTTCATCGGGCCGTTCGCCGCCGCCTGGAACGCGGCGTTGACCTCGGCGATGGTCGTCGGCTTCGGCACCTCGACGGCGAGCTCGGTGAGCGAGACATCCGGGGTCGGCACGCGGATCGCGATGCCGTCGATCTTGCCCTTGAGTTCCGGCATCACGAGCGACGTCGCCTTGGCGGCCCCGGTGCTGGTGGGGATGATGCTCACCGCCGCCGCCCGGGCGCGGCGCAAGTCCTTGTGCGGCAGGTCGAGGATGCTCTGGTCGTTCGTGTAGCTGTGCACCGTCACCATCGTGCCGTGCACGAAGCCGAACGCCTCCTTGATGACCTTCACCATCGGCACGAGGCAGTTCGTCGTGCACGAGGCATTGGAGAGGATGTGGTGCGCGGCGGGGTCGTACTTGTCGTGGTTGACGCCCATCACGACGGTGAGGTCCTCGCCCTTGGCGGGCGCCGAGATGATCACCTTCCTGGCCCCGGCGGTACGGTGCGCGGCGGCCTTGTCGGCGTCGGTGAAGCGTCCGGTGCTCTCGAGCACCACGTCCACCTTCAGCGCCTGCCACGGCAGCTTCGCCGGGTCCTTCTCGGCGAGGATGCGGATGCGCCGCCCGTTGATGACGATCGCGTCGGCCTCGGCCGAGACCTCGCCCTTGAAGGTGCGGTGCACCGAGTCATACGTGAACAGGTGCGCCAGGGTCTTCGTGTCCGTGAGGTCGTTGATCGCCACGACCTCGAAGTCCGTGATGCCACGCTCGATCGTGGCCCGAAGCACCTGCCGGCCGATGCGGCCGAACCCGTTGATACCGACGCGAATCGCCATTGCCGTTGCCTACCTCTCGCCCGGGGCCCGGGCGCGGCCGAACGTGATGAAGGAGATCGAATCCGCGCCGGCCCCCGCGAGGGCGGTCGCGCATTCGGCGAGCGTCGCCCCGGTGGTCACCACGTCGTCCACCAGTACGCAGTGCAGCCGGTGGAGGCGGGCGCCCGGAACCGGCGCGAAACAGCCCTGAATATTCGCCGCTCGCTCGGCCCCGTGCAATCGCGCCTGCGCCCGTGTCCCCCGCGTCTTCACCACCAGGTCCGTTCGCACCGGCCACTTCCACCGCCGACCGAGGGCCCGCGCCAGCCGCTCGGCCTGGTTGTAGCCGCGCTCCCGTTGCTTGACGGCGGCCATCGGCACCGGCACCAGGACGCCCCGACGACATGCCGGGACGTCCGGCGGTCCGAGGGGGGCCACCCAGTCGGTCAGCACTGCGTCGAGCGCCGGCCAACCGTCGTACTTGAAGGCGTGGAGCAGGGCCCGCGGTCCCGCGTCCGTCGCCCAGAGCGCGCTGCGGCCCCATGTGATCGCCGGCGGCAGGTGGGGGCACAGCGGGCACGGGCGCCCCCGGCGCGTCGGGTGGCCGCAACGACCGCACTGCGGATGCGGCAACGGGCGAAGCGACTCGAGGCACGCGTCGCACACGAAGCGATGCGGATCGTCTTCGGCCTCGGGCGACGCGTCGCCGTGCCCGCCGTCGCAGGCCAGGCAGACCCGCGGGAGCGCGAAGTCGAGGAGGGAGCGCGCGAGCGCCGCGAGCATGGCGGACGGTGCGCCGGCCGGGCACCGCGCGGGAGGCCCGGATGTCGCGGATGGGGGCGATTCGCGGCGCCCCCGCGCGCTACTTGAGCCCGACCGCCTCCGACATGACCGAGCGATCCGGGTCGGCGCCGAACCACCACGACCACGCGAGCGCCGCCTGCTCGACGAGCATCGCCAGCCCGTCCTCCGCCTTGAGCCCGCGCTTCCGGAGGGCCTTGACCCACTCCGTGCCGCCCTGGCGATACGCCATGTCGATGACGGCCGCCGTCGCCGGCACCTTCTCCGGCGGGACGACCATCGGGTCGTCGGCCTTGAGCCCGAGCGGCGTGGCGTTGATCACGAGGGTCGCGCCCTCGAGCGCCAGCTCCTTCTTCTCGACCGCCTCGGCCACCTTGGGGTACCGCTCGGCGACCGCCTTGGCGCGGTCCTTCTTGCGCGACCAGATGCGCACCTTGGCGTCGGGCCATCGCTCCATAGCCGCGAGCGCCGCCCGGGCGCCGCCGCCGGCACCAAGCAGGGCGACAACGGGCATCACCGGCAGGTCGCCCCCGAACAGCCGACGTACCGCCGCATCGAAGCCGCCGACGTCGGTGTTGTGCCCCATCAGGACGCCGTTGCGCACCCGGAAGGTGTTGACGGCCCCGGCGCGCTCGGCGATCGGCGTGAGCTTGCCGCATCGCTCGAAGAAATCCTCCTTCAGCGGCGTCGTCACGTTACCCGCCCAGCTTTCGGCCATCGCCTTGTCGAGCGTGGCGTCGAGCTTCGCGGGGGTGACGTCGATCGTCTCGTACGTCAGGGGGATGCCGGCCTTCGTGAGGGCGGCATTCTGGATGGCCGGCGACAGCGAATGGCTGACGGGATGGCCGAGCAGGATGAGCTTGGGGGGTCGGGTCACGCGTCGGTCTTCTGGCGATCGGCCGCGAGCCGGTCGAGCACCCGGCGGAGCGTCCGATCGAGTTCCTGGTAGGTGGCGCGATAGACGTCCAGATCGCCGCCGAAGGGGTCGCTCACCGCCGCCTGCGACTCGCCGTGCGAGGCGTAGGCGTGCAGCAGGTGCGCCTTGCCGGAGCCGTCGAGCGCCTCGACGCGCTCGAGGTGGTGCGGGCCCATCGCGAGGATCAGATCGGCCTCTCCCACCAGCTCCTTCGTGAGTTGGCGCGTCCGGTGGGCGGACAGGTCGAGGTCATGCTCCATCGCCACCAGCATCGAGCCGTCGCTCGCCGGGGCGCCGTCCCACGCCGAGGTGCCTGCGCTGCCGACGTGCACGTGCCCGAGGCCGCGCTCCGCCAGTTGGCGACGCGCCAGCGCCTCGGCGAGGGGGCTCCGGCAGGTATTGCCCGTGCAGACAAACAGCAGGCGCAAGCTCAGGCGTCTCCAACGAGGTCGGGCACGCTTTCGCGAAGGATGACGGCGGGAATCGCCCCGGGGCGGATGACGCGCAGCCGCCGGCCGGTACAGTCCACGACGGTGGATGGAGGCGACGGATCGAGACGTCCGCCGTCGAGCACCCGGAGGTCCCCCCGGGCGACCGCGCTCCCCCACGACCGTGTAATCTCGCTCGCGGAGGTCGCCGGTTGTACCCCCGGCAGGTTCGCACTCGTGGACGTGATGGCGTCGCCGTAGGCCTCCAGCAGCCGCGTCAGGCACGGATGCGAGGTCCACCGCACGGCGATCCCTCCTTCCGGCCCGCGCAACCGGGCGGGCACCCGACGCTCGCCGCCCGGCAGCACGAGCGTGAGGGGGCCGGGCCAGTGCCGCGCGGCCAGCCGAGCGGCCTCCGCACTGAGCGCCAGATCGAGCCGGGCCAGCATCGCCGTACCGGAGACGAGGAGCAGGAACGGCTTGGCGGGCGGGCGTCGCTTGAGGGTCACGAGCCGCTCGACCGAGTCGCGGTCGATGGCCGTGCCGAATCCGTACACCGTCTCGGTCGGGTAGGCGAGGATCCGCCCGGCGCGCAGGTGCCGGATCGTGTCCCCGAGCGAGGCCTCGACCTCGTCGAGCGACCAGAACGGTACCGGCCGCAGGTCCACCGTCATCGTGCCCGCCGACGGCCGGTCACTCCGGGACCTGCTGCAGGGCCTCGGCGCGGGTGAAGTCGGCCTCCTCGGTGACCTTCAGAGACCGCTCACTTCCCCGCACTACCACCACCGGCAGCCCGAGACGCTCGCAGAGCGCGGCATCGTCGGTCGCGGTGATGCCTTCGCGCCGGGCCTCGACGTGCGCCCGCTCGAGCATCTCCCGGGGGAACGCCTGCGGCGTCTGGGCCCGCCAGAGCCGCGCGCGATCCACCGTGCGCACGACGCGGCCCGCGTCGTCCACTTCCTTCAAGGTGTCCACGACGGGCAGCGCCGCCACGGCGCCGACCCCCTCGCGGGCCTTCGCGATCACGCGCTCGAGCACCGCATCGGGCACGAGCGGGCGCGCGGCGTCGTGGACGACGACGATCCGCACCTCGTCCGGCATGTCGTCGAGCGCGTTGAACACCGAGTCGCTGCGCTCCCGCCCCCCGGCGGTCACGAGCATGCGCTCGAGGTCGCACTGGAAGATCCACGGCGGCGGGTCGCCCGCGTGCGCCTTGGGCAGCGCCATGACCACCATCGCCACGTCACGTCGCTGCTGGAATTGCTGCAGGGCATGGAGGGCCATCGGCTTGCCCGCGATCCACCGGAACTGCTTGAGTTCCTGGCCGCCGACGCGCGTGCCGGACCCGGCCGCGACGACGATCACGCCGACGTCGGCGTCCGGGGCCGCGCCGCGGGCCAGCGCCTCGGGGGTCGCATTGCGCGGCGCGTCGGCGGGGGCGCGGGGCCCCACGTTCACGCCGTCGTGGAACTCGTCGGGGACGCGGTCGGTCACGGGCAGCGGGGGATCACGGGAAGAGCGTACGGCAGCAGTCGGCGACAGTGCGCACGCCGACCGCCCGAAGGCCGGGCGGCACGCTGCGGGGCACCCCCCGCTCGCTCAGGTAGGCGAGGCGCATACCCATCCGCGCCGCCTCGCCGAGGCGGCGCTCGGCCTGCGCGACGGGCCGGATCTCGCCGCCGAGTCCCAATTCGCCAAGGAAGATCGCATCGGCGGGCAGGGCCCGGTCGAAGACGCTCGAGGCCAGCGCCATCGCCACCGCGAGGTCGCCGGCCGGATCGACGAGGCGGGCGCCACCGACGACGTTGAGGAACACGTCCAGCGTGCCGAAGGCGAGGCCCGCGCGGCGTTCGAGCACGGCGAGCAGCAGCGCGAGGCGGCGGCCGTCGTAGCCGGTGGCGACGCGCTGGGGGGTGCCGAAGCCCGCCTTGGCGGCGAGCGCCTGCACCTCGAGCAGCACCGGCCGCGACCCCTCGATGAGCGCCGTCACTGCGCTGCCGCTCGCCGGTGCGGCGCGGTCGCCGAGGAAGAGCTCGCTCGGGTTCGCCACCGGCACGAGCCCGCCGCCGGTCATGCGAAAGACGCCGATCTCGTCCACCGAGCCGAAGCGGTTCTTGGTGGCCCGCAGCACCCGGTGATCGAGTGTGCCGTCGCCTTCGAAGTACAGCACGGTGTCCACGATGTGCTCGAGCGTCTTGGGGCCGGCGATCCCGCCGCCCTTGGTCACGTGCCCGACGAGGATCACCGCGATGCCCGTGTCCTTCGCGAGGCGCATCAGGCGGGCGGCGCACTCGCGGACCTGCCCGACGTTGCCCGGTGCCCCCTCGAGCTCGGCGGTGTACACGGTCTGGATCGAGTCCACCACGAGCGCCGCCGGCCGCCGCTCGAGCGCCGTCGCGGCGATGGTCTCGAGCGCGGTCTCGGAGAGGAGTTCAACCTCGTCGGCACCGCCGTCGAGCCGCGCGGCGCGCAACTTGACCTGGAGCGCGCTCTCCTCGCCGCTCACGTAGAGGCACGGCCTGCCGGCGCGCGTCAGCAGGGCCGCGACCTGCAGCAGCAGCGTGCTCTTGCCGATGCCCGGCTCGCCGCCGACGAGCACCACGCTGCCGGGGACGATCCCCCCGCCGAGCACGAAGTCGAACTCGCCGAGCCCGGTGCGCCAGCGCTGCGACTCGGCACCGTCCACGTCGCGCAGCCGGCGCGTCGCGCCCGCCGTGCCGGCATGGGCACCGCCGGCGGGGGCGGCCGAGCCGCGCGCCCGGGCCGGCGTCGCGGCGACGCGCTCCTCGACCATCGTGTTCCACTCGCCGCAGCCCTCGCAGCGCCCGCCCCACTTCGGGCTCTCGGCCCCGCAGTCGGTGCAGCGATAGACCGTCTTCGCCTTCGCCATCCGGGATCAGCCCCGCGGGGGCGGAAGCGGCATCGCCCGCGTCGCGCTCCCCGCCAGCTCGGGCGGTGCCGGCCGGTTGGAGCGGTTCTCGAAGCGGGTGTACTGCTTCTGGAAGGTGAGCTCGACCGTGCCCACCGGCCCGTTGCGTTGCTTGAGGAGGATGATCTCGGCGAGTCCCTCGATGCCGGGCGGCAACTGCGGCGGCTGGCCGCTCTCCCCCGCCTCCTTGAGCGCATAGACCTCGGGCCGGTAGATGCCCATGACGAGGTCGGCGTCCTGCTCGATGGCGCCCGAGTCGCGCAGGTCGGCGAGCTGCGGGCGGCCGCGCGACTCGCCCGTGCGCTGCTCGGTGGACCGCGAGAGCTGCGAGAGGGCGAGCACCGGCACCTCGAGTTCCTTCGCGAGCGACTTGAGCAACCGCGAGATCTGCGAGACGGCCTGCACGCGGCTCTCGGCGCCCGGGGGCTCCTGGATGAACTGCAGGTAGTCCACGACGATCATGTCGAGCCCGGATTCCGCCTTCGCGCGCCGCGCGCGCGAGCGGATCTCCAGCATCCCGATGTTCGAGGCGTCGTCGATCAGCAGCTCGGCCTGGCCGAGCAGGCCGGCCGCCCGGGCGAGCCGGACGAAGTCGTCGTCGCGCAGCTGCGCCTTGCGGAGCCGCTGCGCGTCCACGCGCGCCTCGCTCGTCAGCAGGCGCTGGACGAGCGAGTCCTTGTTCATCTCGAGCGAGAAGATGAGGACCTTCTTCTTCGCGTCGAGCGCGGCGTTGAGGGCGATGTTCATCGCGAACGACGTCTTGCCCATCGACGGACGCGCCGCGATGATCACGAGGTCGCCCGCCTGGAAGCCGTTCGTCATGTCGTCGAGGTCGGCGAAGCCGCTCGGCACGCCGGTCATCTGCACGCCGGCCTGCTGCCGCGCCTCGATCCGCTCCATCGCCGGCCAGAGCAGCTCCTTGAGCCGTACCGCGCGGTCCCCCGACTTGCTCTGGGCGAGCCGCAGCATCCGGCGCTCGGCCTCGTCGAGCAGGTCGGCAGCGGTGATGCGTCCCTCGAAGGCCTCCCCGATCAGGTCCGTCGAGGTCTCGATGACGCGGCGCAGGATCGCCTTCTCGCGCACAATCATCGCGTGGTACTCGACGTTGGCCGCCGTGGGGATGGCATCCACGAGCACGCCCAGATACGCCTTGCCGCCCGCTGCCGCCAGCTCGCCGCGGCGGTCGAGCTCGTCCGCCAGGGTGAGCGGATCCACCACCGCCCCCCGCTCGGTGACGGCGATCATCGCCCGGAAGATCCGGCGATGCCCCTCGCGGTAGAACATGCTGTCTTCCAGCAGCTCGGCGGCCCGCATCACGGCGTCGGCGTCGAGCAGCATGGCGGACAGCACGGCCTGCTCCGCGTCTTCCGACCACGGAGCCTGCCGTTCCTTGTACGGATCACGCGCGGGACGCGCGGTCGAGAATTCGTCGGGCGAGCTGGACATCGTCCCACGTGGGGCGCTTCCAGGAGGGATTCCTGAGCAGCGCGGCTGGGTGATAGGTCACCACGAGCGGCACGCCGAAGTAGCGGTGCACCCGGCCCCGCAACTTACCGATCGGCTCCTTCGTGCGCAGCAGGGTCTGGGCGGCGAACGTCCCCACCGCGAGGATCACCTTGGGCTTGACGAGTTCGAGCTGACGCAGCAGGAACGGCGAGCAGGCCGCCACTTCGGCCGGGGTCGGGTTGCGGTTTCCCGGCGGCCGGTGCTTGATCACGTTGCAGATGTAGACCTGCTCACGCGGCAGGTTGATCGCGGCGAGGATCTTCGTCAGCAACTGGCCGGACGCGCCCACGAAGGGTCGGCCCGACAGGTCCTCCTGCTCGCCCGGCGCTTCGCCGACCACGACGAAGTCGGCGTTGGGGTCGCCTTCCCCCACGACATCCCGCTGCTTGGTGGCACCGAGTCCGCAGGCGGCGCACGCGGCGACCAGGCGCGCGATGTCCTCGATGGCGTTCGCGGCCGCCACGTCACCCTGAAGCGCGGTGCCGCCGGCCTGCCCCACCACGAGGCCGTCGAGGAGCCCGTCGTCGGGGAGGCCGCGGCCCGCGTCCTCGGGCGCCGCGAAGGCGAAGCGGCGATCGCCGGCCGGAGGCACCCCCGATGCCGGCGGGTCGGCCGCGCGCGACGAGGGCGGCACGTCCGGCGCCGGCAACACGGGATCGGGCACCGCATCCCCGGGGGCATCGGGCGACGGCGGCGTTCCCGCCGCCTTCGGCCCGAGGCCTGCGCCGCTCAGGGCTGCGCGCCAGTCTCCGCTGCCCGCGGGCGGGGCGGCATCGCTCGCGCCACTCCGTCGCAGCGGCGGCGGAGCGGGCGCGGGTGCCGCCTTGGCGTTCGCGATCATCGCCAGCGCGGCGTCCACGTCGAGGCCGTCGAGCCTGAACTCCGTCTCGCCCAGTTCCCGCCGCTGCTCGAGGTAGCGCCGCAAGAGATCGCGCGGATCGCTCACGACGCGCCCTGGCGAGCGAGCCGGGCCTCGACTTCGTCGAGGATGGCTTCCGCCACCGCCGGCTTCGCCAGCAGCGGCAGGGCGACCTCGCCCTCGGCCGTCACGAGGGTCACCCGATTCGTGTCGTGCCCGAAGCCCGCCCCGGGCTCGGTCGCGTCATTGGCCACCACGAGGTCGAGCGACTTCACCTCGAGCTTGCGGCGCGCACTGGCGAGCACGTCGGTGGTCTCGAGCGCGAACCCGACGATCACCGACCCCGGGCGGCGATCGGCGCGCGTCGTCAGGAGGATGTCGGGGGTCGGCGTCAACTCGATCGGCCGCGGCGCGGCGCCCTTCTTGATCTTCTGCGCGGCCGGCTCGACGGGGCGGAAGTCCGCGGGGGCGGCTGCCATCACGAGGACGTCCGCCCGCGGCAGCGCGGCCCGCACCGCATCGGCCATCTCCTGCGTCGTCTCGACGGGGACGACCGGGAGCCACGCCCCCACGGGCGCGGACATCGGGCCGGCAATCAGCGTCACCTCGGCCCCGCGTCGCCACGCGGCCTCGGCGATGGCGACGCCCATCTTGCCGGTGGAGTGGTTGCTCACGAAGCGCACGGGGTCCACGGCTTCACGCGTGGGGCCGGCCGTCACCACGACGTGCCGGCCGCGCAGGGCCGACGCCGGGGCCACCAGCCGCGCGACGCGGGCGGCGATCACCTCGGGCTCGGGCAGGCGCCCCGCTCCGCTGCCCTCGCCCTGCGCCAGAGGGCCGACCGCCGGCTCGAGGATGGCGTATCCGAGGGCGCGGAGGTGCGCGACGTTCTGCGCGACCTGCGGGTGGGCCCACATGCGATCGTTCATCGCGGGGACGACCAGCACCGGGCAGGTCGCCGCGAGGAGGCAGGCCGTCAGCAGGTCGTCGGCGTGCCCGCCCGCCGCCTTGGCGAGGAACTCCGCTGTGGCCGGGGCGACGACGAGCGCGTCGGCCGCCCGCGCGAGCTTGATGTGGTCGAGCGCGTGGCCGGCGTCGAGCAACTGCGTGTGCACGGGGCGGCCGGTGACGGCTTCGAAGGTGATCGCCCCGACGAACTCGCGCGCTGCGCGACTCATGACGACGTCCACCTCGTGCCCCGCCTGCGTGAGCAGGCGCGCGAGCCACACGCTCTTGTAGCTCGCGATGCCCCCGGTGACGCCGAGGAGGATGCGCGCCACGCGCGTGCCCCGGCCGGGGGCTACTCCGTCGGCCGCTTCTTGGGGACGACCTTGTACTCGACCCGCCCGTCGGTCAGCTCCTCGAGCGACCGCGTGGTGAGCTTCTTCTCCTTGCCCGAGCGGTCGCGCGGGAACTCGTTGAGCAGCCGCGCGAACTTCGCGGTGATGAGCACGCCGAGGTACTTGTTGGCGGTGTGCTTGGTGACGTCGGCGGGCGTGAAGACCTGCATCGGATGCCTCGGGGCGGGACGGGGGGACTCAGGAGTGCGCAAAGGCCCGGAGCCGCTGCTCCAGGTCGGACATCAGGCCGGCGAGCCGGTCATCGAGCGCCTCGTGGCGGGCATGCCGCACCACTTCGGCGTCGAGGATCGCCCCCACACGGCGGATCGTCTGTTCGAGGTCGTCGTTGACGACCACGTAATGATAACGGGTGACATGCCGGAGTTCCTCGAGGGCGTTCCGCATGCGCCGGAGGATCGCCGCCCGGTCATCCGTGTTGCGGCCGGTGAGGCGGGCCAGCAGGGTTTCGCCGGAGGGCGGCAGCAGGAAGACCAACACCGCGTCGGGAAAGGCGGCCGCGATCTGCTCCGCCCCCTGCACGTCGATGTCGAGGATCACGTGCCGCCCGCCCGCCATGACGCGCCGCAGTTCGGCCGCCCGCGTGCCGTACCAGCGACCGTGCACCTGCGCGAACTCGGCGAAGCCCCCGGCGGCGATCTCCGCCTCGAAGGCCTCGGTCGTCAGGAAGTGGTACGCCTCGCCGTCCACCTCGCCGGCCCGGGGGGGGCGCGTGGTGCACGACACCGAATACCCGACGTCGTCGCGCCGCGCGAGCAGGGCGCGTGCGACGGTCGTCTTGCCGCCACCCGAGGGGGCCGAGAGCACCAGCGGGAAGGGGCGCGTCACTCGAGGTTCTCCACCTGCTCGCGGATGCGCTCGAGTTCTTCCTTGACGGCGATGACTTCGCGCGCGATCGCGGCGTCGTTTGCCTTCGCCCCCGTGGTGTTGGCCTCGCGCAGGAGTTCCTGCACGAGGAAGCCGAGCCGCTTGCCGATCGGCTCGCCGCCCGTCTCGGCGAGTGCCGCGCGGAACGCCACGAGGTGCGAGCGGAAGCGGTCGAGCTCTTCGGAGACGTCGAGCCGGTCGGCGAGCACGGCGATCTCCTGCGCCAGCCGGTCCTCGCTGACCGCCACACCCTGCGCCAGCTCCTGCACGGACCCCCTGAGCCGGTCCCGGAGCGTGACGAGCCGCTCCGGGGCGCGGGTGGCGATGCGCTGCATGGCGGCTTCCATGACGTCGAGCCGCTCGCGCAGCACCTGGGCGAGTCGCGCCCCTTCCTGCTCGCGCATGGCCATGAGGGCGTCGAGCGCGGCCTCGACGACTGCCAGCACCTCGTCGACCGAGCCCGCGGCATCGGCGTCCGCGACGTCGTCGCTGAACAGGCCGGGCAGCCGCGCAATCGTCGTGACGTCCACCTCGCCCCCGAGGCCGTGCCGACGCTGCAGGGTGCGCAGTTCGTCGATAAACGACGCCGCTCGGTCGAAGTCGAGCCGCGGGCCCGTCCCCTCCGCCTCGCGCACGTAGCGGACGGTGCACGCCACGTGCCCGCGGGCTACGCGCTTGCGCAGGGCCTCGCGGACATCGGCTTCGAAGCGCGACAGCCGGGACGGCAGCTTGAGGTTCGGGTTGAAGAAGCGGTGGTTGACCGTACGGAGTTCGACCCCGACGGTCGTTCCCCCGACGGTGCCTTCCGCAGCGCCGAATCCGGTCATGGATCTAATCATGGCAAGTCGCGTAAGTTACGGCGCGACAACACGTTCAGCAACCTCAAGCCGTAGGACCTTCGACCTTCTCTGTCGAGGACGGCCAATTGGGCTCACCCGCACATCGATGACGCTTGATAGTGCAACGGCGATGCTCGAACCGCACGGCGAAGTATTGGCTGGCCTCGTCGTGCTCGCCGTGACAGAAAACCTTGCGGTCCAAGGCTTGCCGGCCCCGAATCCTGCCCCTACGTATTCACAGGAAGAGCGCAGCACGCCAACCCGTAACCGTACCGCTGATGAATACCTACCGGGTCGCCGCGGCAGTCGTGATGACAGGGCTGATCGGCTGCTCGGATCCCACGGCCACAATGACGCATTTCCCCCGGGGTGGGGGTAGCGTCAGCAACCCTGGCGGAGCAGCCGGCTCGATCGAACAGCAACCTCCTCGGGAATGGAGTGAGATTCCCGACGAGGAACTGTGGGCTTCGATTGCGGCGTCGGACCGGGAGGTAATCGTCGGCTTGCGTCCCGACGGCGCAGCCGGGGGACTGGAGAGCGGCAGGCCGCTTCTCACGCGGGCACAGTGGGAGAGTCGTGCGCAGCGGCTCTTTGCGAGTGAGGGACGAGAAGCAAAGGACGAAGTCAGACTCAGGTACACGTCGCGAGAGCTGCCCCACGCGGTCGTGCAGGTGTCATCGCTCGGAGCACTCCGTGCGCTTCGCAAGCGCCCCGACGTGTATTTCGTGGAGCCTGCGCGAATGATTGCTGTGGCACAGAGTCCCGGTTGCGGCGCTCCGGCCGCTCTCGTGCAACCGACGTTCTCGCTTCCTGAAGGCGACATCGTCCCGATCCAGTACCGGATGCAGGGGATATCCGAGGCGTGGAAAAAGGGCGTCACGGGTGCCGGTGTAACGATTGGATACGTTGATACAGGCACGGACAACGTCGTCCCTGAGTTCACGACGCGGTTTGCGGCCGGCGCAAGCGCTGGCCGAAGCATCACGAGACTCAGCACAATGGGGTTTTCTTTCTTTTCGCCGAACCCGACGGGCGACGGGTGCGGACACGGCACCCGTGTCGCCGGTGTCATTGGGGCGCCGCGTGACGGACTTGGCGGCGTTGGCATTGCGTACGGCGCCAATCTGCTGTCTGTCGAAGCCACTCCAGGCTCGGTCGTGAATTGGTCGGCGGTCAGCGTTGCCCAAGGCATCATTCAGGCCGCGGATCAGGGCGCGTGGATCATCTCCATGGCGATCGGGTCGACGACTGCTTTTCAATCGATCCGGGATGCAATCAGCTACGCCGCTCGAGTGGAACCTGGTCGTAGAGTTCCTCTGCTGGTTGCAGCCGCCGGAACGTGGACCGGATCATCGGTTGCCCCGCCAATCGTGTGCTGGCTGTTGGATGTTATGGGCACCTGCCCGAGTTGGATTCGGGACCCTACGCGTTTCATCGTGTTTCCAGCCTCCGAGCCAGGCGTGATAGCGGTGACGGCGATGGAACTCGGCGGGTGGGTGCCCTCGAACGTTAGCCGTGGGCCAAAGGTAGAGTTTGCGATGATCGGCGATCTTCCGGGTGTCGCAACATCAGGTACCGGTTGGCCTGCTGGAACCCCCATCCGGTTTCGTGGCTCTTCCGCCGCCGTGTCCGCATTCGCGGGCGCTGCCGCTCTCGTGTGGTCCCGTTTTCCGACCATTACTCGAGACAGCTTGTTGGCGGTACTTCGATGCTCGCACGCGTGGACTCCCCGGTGCCAGCGATGGAGCACCGACGTCGGATACGGCGCCCCCGATGTCCTGAGGGCGATAGGCGGAATCTCGGAGGTCGTCGCAACGGCCACACCCGCGGAGGGGGACTACTGCTGGCATTTCTCCGTCGCCAGCGTCGTCGGTGGCCACGGGCCGTACACGTACTACTGGCCGGCCACCGGGTCCACGAGCCCGTCAACCGAAGCGTGTTTTGGCCCTACCGGCTCGGAGTATCCGATCCAAGCCTCGCTCGAAGTCTACGTCTCCGAGCCGGATGGCGCGTCACGTGAGGGGAAAGCTTGGTTTTGGGCGTATCCGTGACCAACGTTCGTGCGCTCTGCCTTCTGTCATCGCTCGTCGCATGCGCCGCTCCGAGTGAGCCAGGCGCGACGGCCCCCGGCCTGATTCGACAGCTCGGGACAACGATCGCGGCTGGGGACACCGTGCTGCTGCAGCCCGGCCGCGTGGGCAGCCCGCTCCCGCTCGATTCGATCCTTGTTCGCGCGGCCGACACTTCCGCGCTCGCGTCGGCGGGCCGGTTCATGTTCGAAGGCCGAAGGCCAGGCCGCCATCCCGTCGAAGCCACAGTCGACGGCGAGCTGTCGGTGGCATTCGTCGACGTCGTTCCTTCGGTGTCCGTCGGCCGGTGGCGTCAGCTCGACCTCGGCGGAAGTGGCGGCTGCGGCATCACGCAGGACGGTCGCCTCGCATGCTGGGGTCTCACCTGGAAAAGGTCCACAGGACACATCGAGATTTCCGAAGGACACACGCTAGCCCGTCCGGTGTTTCGGGCCGGTCTTCCCGCCCAACCCCGACAGGTGGCGGTAGGATCGCTCGGCGGCTGCATTCTCGTCGAAGGAGGCAGCGTGTACTGCTGGGGAGACGGTTTTCTCGGCGCTCCGGGCATAGAGAGCGACGTGCCAGTCCGATTGCATGCGGTCGCCGTGCCGCCGGCCACGACGTTGGTCGCGGGAGGAAGTCATTCGTGTTCGCTGACGGCGGCGGGGACGGCATGGTGCTGGGGCTGGAACAGCAGCGGACAGGTCGGACCTGTTGTCGTGCCGCGGACAATCGAAGGGCCGCAACCCATCGCATTGCCACACGCAGTTCGTCAGTTGGCGTTGGGGACCCTGCACTCGTGCGCATTGCTGCAAGACGGCTCGGTCTGGTGCTGGGGGGCGGCCATGGATCGTGTGGTCGAGGCCTCCGGTGTGCCTCCCCTGGGGCAACCTCGTCGTGTTGACCTGCCAGGTCCTGCGACCGCCATTGGCTCAGGAAGCGGCCACTCCTGTGCACGGCTGGAGGACGAAGCGCTTTGGTGCTGGGGGCGCGGGGACTACTTCTCCATGGCCTTGACCGGCGCGGTGCTCGGCCCGACGCGCATAGCCACCGATGTTGCACCGGGCGACTGGGGACTGGCGGCAGCCGTCACATGCGTTCGCACCCCACCTGCCGAACTCACCTGCTGGGGGGACAACCTTGCGTCCAGTCTCGAGTTCTCCACGTACCCCGGCCCGTTTCGCATGATGTTGCCGGCGAACATCGGCCCCTTGCAGCATTCGCGACAGTCTGGCCTTTGCGCGATCGACGCCGCTGGTATCGCGTCCTGCTGGGGCGGCGGAAGCTTCGGCGATGGCACCGGTCGCTCGTCTCGTATCACTCGTGACGGCGTCCCATTCATCCGTCGTATCGCCGCTCCAGTCGAGGAGTCGTCGTTGCTGCGCCCATGACGACACCGCTGCCGACACCTGGCTCGCTCTCGCCTCCGAGCTCCTGACTCCCACTTGCCTGGAACCGTTCCTAGTCGGTGCGGACACCCTCAGCCCCGGAATTCCCAGCGGATGCCGTACAGGTTGACGCCCCGCGGCAGCAGGAAGCCCGGTACTTGGTCGTAGTCGAGCCGCAGGACGTTCTGGAAGCGCCACGACAGGTACGCGTTGAGCAGCCGGAACTCCACGAGCGTGCTGAAGTTCCGCATGATGTTGGTGGTCTGCACCGTGCTGGCCGTCGGAAAGCGCACCGGGTCTCGATACTCGTGAATGAGCGCGCCGAGGAAGCCGAACTGCCGCTTGGGGAACCGCGTCGCCCAGTCGCTCTCGATGTACAGCTGCGTGCGCGCCTGCACCTTGGGCAGGTAGAACGTCTGCTCGGCGTCCCGCCACGAGATGGCCCACGCGTCGAGCTTGAGGTCACGGAAGAGGTCACCCCGCACCTGCACGAAGGTCCCCGTGGCCGGTCCGAGCCCCCGCGCCACGTACAGCGTGTCCAGCAGCGTGGGCGCGAGCGCGACCGTCGTATCGCGCTGCAGCACGCCGCCGCCCACCCAGAGCGCCCCGCGCAGCCGCACCGCGGCCTCGGCGCGCAGGCCGCCCGAGGCGAGGTCGCGACCGGCGAAGGTGCGACGCGTGTTCGACCAGGCGGCCGCGAGCGCGAGACGGCCGAACGGCACCAGCCGCACCGCGGCGTCGAGGCGGCGGACCGAGTCGGGGCGCGCGTCCTCCGCCCACACCGTCGCGGCCACCCATGAGCGGTCGTACGAGACGCGCACCAGCGGCGCCACCGGCGCCGCGCCCTCGAAAGCGCGCACGCGGGCGGTCAGCGACGCCGCCAGCCCGCCCCCTCGCCAGCCGGCGGTCGCGACGTACTGCAGGCGAGACGCGTCACGCAGCGCCGCCAACGTCGTGTCGGTGGCGGCCGACGTCCGATTGAGGTTGGACGACGGCGGCGTCTCGCGCAGCCCGAGACTCCCCACCAGCAGCTGCCCCCACACGCCGCTCGAGTCGGGATCCCGGAATCCCGCCCGCAGGTACCCGACCGTGTACTGGGGCCGGTCCGATGCAAGCGTCGGCAGGCCGAATGCCCGCGTCGCCGCCCGACGGTCGGCGCCGGCGCGATGCGCCCACGCGTCGAGGCTCCAGCGCGCGTTGGCCCAGCCCGCGCGGAACGTCAGCCCGAGGTTCGACCCGTCGCCGCCGGTCGTCGTGCGGACGTCCCGCGTGCTCGCGTTGCTGAAGACCGCCTGCAGGCCGGCGCCGTTGGACCAGCGCTTGGCGTAGTACCCCCGGAACACGTTCCCTTCGCGGTCTCCGGTGAGCACGTCAATGCGCGTCAGGGGGTCCGTCCGGTGCTCACGCCACGACCGCAGGTGCACGCGCACCTCGTCGCCGGCGCGCTCGACCAGCGCCTCTTCGTACGGCCAGAGCTGCAGGAGGCCCACGTCGAAGACGCCGCCGCCGACCGGATCGATCGCGTCGAGTTCCACCCCGTCCACGAAGACCCGAACCCGCCCCATGCCGCCGGCGTACGAGGTCACCTGGACGTCGGTGAGCCAGCCGGTCCGGACCGTCATCGCCCCCGGGATCCGGTCGAGCAGCTCGCCCAGCGTCACCGCACCGCTCGAGTACAGCTGAGCGCGGGTGAAGCGGTACGGGCGCCCGATGTCCGCCGAGGCGGGCAATTCGCTGCGGGTGAAGGGGGCGGCGATCGTGTCGCGTCGTGCCGTCGAGTCCCGCCCCTTCGTCGTGTCCGTGGGCGCGGCGGAGTCGCTCGGTGCCGTCGCTGGACGCGGCGCGGCGGCCGGGGGCTTCGCGGGGTCGCGGGCCGGCGCGCGCACCGTGTCGCGACTCTGCGCACGCGCAACGGCCCCGGCCGGCAGGCCGAGGCCGAAGGCGAGGAGCAGGAGACGCCGGACGCACCGACCCACGTACCGGCCCGGACTCAGGACACGCGCCCCCGCACGAAATGCACGAACGTCCCCACCGGGATCCCCGTCGCCCCCTTCGGGATGAACGTCAGGTCCGTTTCGCTGTACGCCGTGCCGGCCACGTCGAGGTGTGCCCATGGAACGCCCGCGGGGACGAATTCCTGAAGGAACTTGGCGGCGGTGATCGCCCCCGCCCCGCGCCCGCCGGTGTTCTTGAGATCGGCGACGTCGGTGAGGATCAGGTCTTTGTACTCGTCCCAGAGCGGCAGGTGCCACGCCGGTTCGCTGGCCGCGGTGGCGGCGCGCCGCACCTCGTAGGCGAGCTCGTCACTGTTGGCGAAGAGGCCCGTCGCCTGTCCCCCGAGGGCGATCACGCACGCGCCCGTGAGCGTGGCGGCATCCACGATCACCGACGGATCGAACGTGCGCGCGTGATGCAGCACGTCCGCGAGCACGAGACGCCCTTCGGCGTCGGTGTTGATGATCTCGATGGACTTGCCGTTCGCCGCCTTCACGACGTCACCCGGCTTCACCGCGGTGCCGCTGGGCATGTTGGTCGTCGAGCCGACGAGGCCGACGACGTTGATCGGCAGCTTGGCCCGCGCGATCGCCTCCATGGCGCCGAGCACGCCGGCCGCGCCGGACATGTCGAACTTCATGAATTCCATCCGCTCGGCGGGCTTGAGCGAAATGCCGCCGGTGTCGAAACAGAGGCCCTTGCCCACGAGGGCCACGGGCTTCTGGCCGCGCGGCCCGCCCGTGTACTCGAGCGTGATGAGCTTGGGGTCCTCCGGGGTGCCCTGCGCGACGCTCAGGAACGAGCCCATGCCAAGTTTCGCGAGGCCGGCGCGACCGGTCACGGTCACCTTGAGCCCGTGCCGCTTGCCGATCCCCTGCGCCGTCTCGGCCAGGAGCGCCGGGGTGCACACGTTGCCGGGCATCTGCTGCAGGCGACGCCCGAGCGACTGCCCCTCGCCGAGGGCGACGCCGAACGCGTGCGCCGGCTTCGCGGCCTTGGGGTCGTCCACGAGCAGCGTGGCCTTGGCGAGGTCGGCGCGCCTGTCGGCGGCAGGCACCGGGGTCTTGAGGTCGAGGTAGTCCCACGCGCCGAGGTAGAGCCCCGCGATGGCGCTCTCGACACTCGCCGCGTCCTGATGCGCCGGCGCGAAGAAGGCGAGCCCTCCCGTGCCGAACTTCTTCGCCGCACGGGCCGCGACGGCCGCGGCGCGGCGTACGGCCGTCGGGGCGTGGGTGGGGGTCCCGAGCCCGACCAGCAGGATGCGCCGCTTGCCCTGCGCGCCGCCCGTCAGATGGAGCGTCTCGTCCTTGCCGCCGCGGAACTCCCGCGAACGGATCGCGCGGCGGATCACGCCACCGGCGAGGCGATCGAGGCGTGCGAGGCCCGCGAGGTCGGGCGAGGGGCCGAGGGCGATGGCCGTGAACGTGGCATCGGGTTGCGATGCGGACTTCAGTTGGACCGTGAATGGCATGTCACGCAGGTGGCAGGAGGGCGGAGCGGCGCGAGGACGCGCTCGGTGACGGCAAGCGGACGCCTCGCATCCATGCCGCACCCAGACGATTCATGCAGTCCGGCGTCGAGCCGCTCGCGGAGAAAGCTCGCGCCGCGCCCGGAGTGCGGCAAGCGACGGCGGGGGTTCGCCTGGCGCGACGCTGGTGCCCTATGCCACCCGGTCGCGCGGCGGCACCCCGGCCAGCACGGCCTCCAGGTTCTCGAGCGCCCGCATCCCCATCGCCACCCGCGTCTCGACGGTGGCGCTTCCCAGGTGGGGCAGCAACACCACCCGCTCCAGTGCCAACAGCCCGGCATGCACCCGCGGCTCATGCTCGTACACGTCGAGCCCGGCGCCGGCGATGACCCCGGCCTCGAGAGCCGCCACCAGCGCCGCCTCGTCCACGACGTCACCGCGCGCCGTGTTGACCAGGAAGGCCGACCGCTTCATCTGCCGCAGCCGCTCGGCATTGATCAGGTGCCGCGTCTCGGGCGTCGCCGGACAGTGGAGCGAGACCACGTCCGCCTGCGCCAGCAGTTCGTCGAGCGTCCCGACGCGCGTCCACGGCCCCGCGGGCTCGGCTCCCGCGGGGATCGCGGGATCGAACCACAGCACCGGCATCCGGAAGCCGCCGTGACACCGCTCCGCCATCGCGCGGCCGATCCGCCCGAATCCGACGATGCCCACCGTCTTGCCGGTGACCTGCGCCCCCATGAGGTGCGTCGGCCGCCAGCCGGCCCACCGTCCCGCGCGCAGCTCGCGCTCCCCCTCCCCGGCCCGCCGCATGACGGCCAGCATGAGCGTCATGGCGCAATCGGCCGTGGCGTCGGTCAGGACGTCGGGCGTGTTGGTCACGACGAGGCCAGCAGCGCGCGCCGCCGCAAGGTCAATGTGGTTGAATCCGACGCCCACGTTGACCAGCGCCTTTGCCCGGAGGCCGCCGGCGCCCAGCACGTCGGCCGAGAGCCGGTCGGTGACCGTGCACACGACGGCGTCCGCCTCGCGGAGGGCCCGCACGAGTCCGTCGCGGCCGAGCGGTTCGTCGGTGGCGTTCAGCCGGGCGCCGAATCGCGTCGCGAGCTCGCGTTCCACCGCCTGCGGCAACCGGCGGGTGACGACCACGGCCGGCGCGCTCATGCGGTCCCCCGCGCGGCGATCGCGTCGGCCATGGCCACGAGCTGTCCCGCCATCCGGGCGGAGGCCGCGTCGATCATCCGTCCGTCGAGCTGGGCGGCGCCACGGCCCTCCCGCGCCGCGCCGTCGAGCGCGGCGAGGATGCGGCGCGCGCGCTCGAGCTCCGCAGCCGGCGGCGTGAACTCCTCGTTCGCCAGCGGCACCTGCACCGGGTGGATCGCCCACTTCCCCTCGATGCCCAGCGCGGCGTCGCGCCGGCACGAGGCGCGGAAGCCGTCGGGATCGTTGAAGTTGCCGTAAGGGCCGTCAATGGCGCGCTTCCCCCCCGCGCGCGCCGCGACGACCATGCGGCTGATCGCGGCGTGCCACTGGTCGCCGGGGTAGTCGGGCGACAGCCCGCCGATGTTCACCATGCGCGCCCGCGTCGAGGCGGCGTAGTCGCCAACGCCGAAGTGCAGCGCCTCGAGCCGCCGCGGATACCGCGCGATCGCCTCGACGTTGGCCATCCCCTGCGCGGTCTCGATCAGCACCTCGAGCCCGACGCGCGAGCCCCACCCGTTCGCCTGCTCGACCTGGTGCACGAGGCAGTCGGCGACGTAGAGATCCTCCGGTACGCCGACCTTGGGGATCAGCAGCGTGTCCACGCGGGTGCCCGCCTGCTCCATGACGTCGATGACGTCGCGATAGAACCACGGCGTGTCGAGCCCGTTGACGCGCACCAGGACCGTCTTGCCGGCAGCGCGCCAGTCGTGCGCGTGCAATCCGGCGATGACCGCCGCGCGGGCCGCCGCCTTGTCGTCGGTGGCCACGGCGTCCTCGAGGTCGAGCAGCACGCAATCGGCCGCCGACGCCAGCGCCTTGGGAAACATCTCCGGCCGGACGCCGGGCACCGCCAGCGTGCTGCGCTGCACCCGGAGGCGCGCGGACTCGACGGCGGTGAAGCTCATGCCGCGGGCCGGGGATGCGCTTCCCAGAAGCCCTGCGCTGCCGCGACCCCGCTGCCCGGTGCGACGCGCACGCCGACGTCGCGCAGGGCCAACTCCACGGCGCCGAGCCCGCCGAGAATCATCCACTCGTTGAGGTCACCCAGGTGCCCGATGCGGAAGAGCTTCCCGGCCATCCGCGCCAGGCCGGCGCCAAGGGACACCTGGTGGCGCTGGTAGGCCACGCGAATGACGTCGGCGGCATTGACGCCTTCGGGCGTCATGATCGCGCTCACGGTGTTCGAGGCGCGCGCCGGGTCTTTCGCGCAGAGCGACAGCCCCCAGGCCCCCACCGCGGCGCGCACGCCGCCGGCGAGCCGGGCGTGGCGGGCGATCACGGC
The DNA here is from genome assembly GCA_021298835.1 of Gemmatimonadota bacterium. Taxonomy (GTDB): domain Bacteria; phylum Gemmatimonadota; class Gemmatimonadetes; order Gemmatimonadales; family Gemmatimonadaceae; genus JAJTHG01. Next base: position 17,900 of record JAJTHG010000042.1, on the reverse strand, counting down.
GGGCAGTCCTTCCTCGCGCAGCATGTCGAGCGCCTCCCGCAGGCCGTGGAGGAGAGGGATGGACGGCGTGTACGGGAAGTAGCCCGTGTCGTTCGCGGCGATCATCGGCCGCAGGTCGAAGTAGCCGCGGGGTTGCGTCGAATCCGCCACCCGCGCCAGCGCCTTGGGCGACATCGCGAGGATGCCCAGCCCCGCCGGCATCATGAAGCCCTTCTGGGAGCCGGTGATGCTGGCGTCCACGCCCCACGCGTCGAGCTGGAAGTCGAGCGACGCGATGGCCGAGACGCCGTCCACGAAGAGGAGCGCGGGATGTCGCGCCGTGTCCATCGCGGCGCGGATCGCGGGGATGTCCGACGTGACCCCTGTGGCGGTCTCGTTGTGGACGACGCACACGGCCTGGATCTCGTGCTGCCGGTCGGCCTCGAGGGCCGCAGCGATCCGGTCCGGCGGGGTGGCCGCTCCCCATTCGACGTCAATGATCTCGGTCGCGTAGCCGAGGCGCGTGCAGATGTCGGCGAAGAGGTGCGAGAACTGGCCCTTGCGGACGACGAGCACCTTGGCGCCCGGTGCCAGCGTGTTGATGAGCGCCGTCTCCCACATCCCCGACCCCGAGGACGGGAACACGAAGGCGCGGCCGACCGTGGTGCCGAAGACGGGCTTCAGATCCTCGAAGATCCCCCGCACCAGCGTGGGGTGATCGGGGGACCGGTGGTCCTCCTGCGGCCGGTGCATGGCGCGCAGGATGCGGTCCGGAACGTTGGTGGGACCGGGAATGAAGAGCAGCGAACGACCAGCCATGCGGGACTCCGGAACTGCCGGGTGGGTCGGGACGTCGGGGGCTCGGAAACACAGCGGCCCGCTTCGCCAGAGGGGAAGCGGGCCGTGCCGGCGGAAGGAACGACGCTCAGTGCTCGGCGGGAGCGGCTTCGGCGTGCGGCGCCGGGCCGAGCTGGTTGTTCGGGTCCTGGTACGTCTTCTTGTGGATCGTCCACGCCATGATCCACAGCCCCAGCGCGAAAGCGAGCGTGGCAAAGGCGGCGGGCCACCCTTCCTTCGACGGATTGACCTGGTCGTTCGACGACATGACGATGGCGGGAGTTGGGGGTGGTACGACTGTGACGAGACGAATTTAGCGGGGCCGGGGCCGGTTCCAAGGGGTTCAGGGTAGCTCGAGCTGCCGGACAAAGGCCTCGAACGGCCGCCGCTTCCTCCGGGAGAACTTCCCCCCCTCGAGCCACCCCTGCAGGAACTCCACGGCTCCGTCCCGCCGGGCGGCCCGGTCTGCCCAGCCCGCGAGGGCCGCGTCCACGGCGGGCGTGATCGGGGCGTGGTCGGGGACGAGCGTCATGGCGTCGAGCGGAGCCGGCACCAGTGTGTCCACCCCGTTCAGGTCGGTCGAGACGATCTCGCACTCGGCGTACACCGATTCGACGTGCCGATACGTCCAGCGCGCATGACCCGCAGGACACAGCGCGACCCGGGTGTCGGCCATGCGGGCGAAGTACGTCCCGAACGGCAGCCGTGGACCGGGGTCGAACCACGCGGCGGCCTCGGGACCATGGTCGGCGATGATGGCCTCGCGGGTCCGGTAGGGGAGTTCAAGCAACCCACCCCAGCTTCGCCATTCCGGATGTGCTCGCAGCTCGCGCATCCACTCGACCCGCTGATCGTAGCGCACGAGCGATCCGTCGGGCGCCTGGCGTTCGAGCAGGGTGACGCTGCCATGCAGCGAGACGTCCCACGGGCGGCCGTGACGCCCGCCGAGCCGGCGCAGCCGACGCCACGGGGCCGACCACCGGTACCGGCGCCAGGCCGCTGCGACCGCCCCGTTGTACCGGATGGGGAGCAGGCCGATCCGCGGACCACCCGTCGTTGACGTTGCGGCCCACCGGGGGGGCACGCGTTCCCGATGCGTCTTCAGGTGCAGTGGCGCCAGCCGTCCCAGTGCGTCGCTCGCCGCGAGCCCGGGCGCCTCGGTGTTCGGCCACGGCTCGTCGAAGTAGTCGAACGCGACCACGCGGCCGGCGCGCAGCCGATCGAGGGCCTCGGGCGTGACGGCGCTCGGCATCCCGACGAACGCCACGTCACAGGGGACGCGCGGTCCTGCCGCCAGTTCCGCGGTGTGAAGCGCGCGGGTGGCCGGCTCGAAGCGACGCAGGAACTTGAGCAGCGTCTCGCCCCGGTCCACGCGCGAGACCGGGGCGTCAGCGAGTACGACGAGGAAGCGCGACAAGTGCCCGGAGTGGGGATCGAACCCACAAGAGGTTGCCCTCGGGGGATTTTGAGTCCCCTGCGTCTGCCAGTTCCGCCATCCGGGCGCAGCCGGAAGTTACACCCGCGCCGCGAATCGGCCCACCGTGAACAGCGACAGGTCGAACGCCGGGGGCCGGTCCATCGCGAGGTCGGCCAGCACCTCGCCCATGGCGCTCGCGAACTTGAACCCGTGGCCCGAGCAGGGCGACGCCAGTACGACCTGCGGCGCCGCCGGGTGCCGGTCGAGGACGAAGTGGCCGTCCGGCGTGTTCGTGTACAGGCACGTGGCCGTCTCGCGCAGGGGGCCATTGGCCGCCGGCAGGTACCGCGCGAGTCGGCCGCGCATCGCCGCGACCTCGTCCTCGGCCACCGTACGGTCAACCCCCTCCGGCGACGTCGTCGGTCCATGGTGATGCATCGCGACCTTCACCCCGTCGCCCGTGTCAGGGAAGCCGTACCACATCGTTCCGTCGCCCAGGTCGCCCAGGAACACCGGAAAGCGTTCGGGGGCGAAGGCACCGGCGTCGCGGGCGGGGGCGAACCAGTACAGCACGTTGCGCTGGACGACGAGCGGCAGGTGGAGATCGCCCAGCGTCTCGCGCATCCACGCACCGGTGCTGAGCACGAGCCGCGCGGCGCGGTACGTGCCCTGCCCCGTCTCGACGCGCACGCCGTCGCCGTCGGGGTGCCAGCCGGTCACCGCCTCGTCCCGCCGCACGGTGGCGCCGGCGCGCTCGGCCACGTCGAGCGCCGCCGCGATGCAGCGCTCGGGGGCGAGCATTCCCGCCCGCGGCTCGACGACACCGATCCACGACGGGTCGGGGCGCAACACCGGGTACGCGCGCCGCAGGCCGTCGGCGTCGAGGATCTCGTGCGGCAGGCCGTGCGTCTCGGCGCTTCGGCGCGCCCCGGTGACGAGCGTGCCATCGGGCGGGCCGTAGCACACCCCGCCGGTGCGGCGCAGCAGCGCGGCGCCGCTCTGCGCCTCGAGCTCGGCCCACGCTGCGTACGCGCGCTGGACGAGCGGGACGTAGCGGGGATCCTCGTAGTACGCCTCGCGGATGATCCGCGACCGGCCGTGGGACGAGCCCAGTGCATGCGGGGGAGCGAAGCGGTCGAAACCCGCCACGCGGAGCCCCCGCCGCGCGAGCTGGGCGAGGGTCGTGCTTCCCATCGCGCCGAGTCCGGCGACGATGACATCGAAGGCTGGCGCGGACGGCATCGGCGAGGACGCGGGTACGGACGTGGACATCTTGCGGCCAAGATACGCGCGGCGGGACGCCGACGCCCCCGAGGGGGCAGGCGACCGGCGTCCGCGATAGATTCGACACATGGCGCGCCTTCGCATCCTCGTCACGGACGACATTGATCCCGAAGGCGTCCAACTGCTCGCGGCCGAGCCGTCCTTCGAGGTGGACGAGGTCCCCACCCTGCCGGCGGAGGAATTCCGGCGCCGCTTGCCGGACTACGACGCATTCGTAGGCCGGAGCGCGACGCGACTCCCCGCGGACGTCCTCGAGGCCGCCCCGCGCCTCCGCATCGTCGGGCGCGCCGGTGTCGGCGTGGACAACATCGCCGTGGACACGGCGACCGCGCGCGGGATCGCGGTCATCAACGCCCCGGCGGGGAACACCGTCGCGGTGGCGGAGCTGGTCTTCGGCGGGATGCTCGCGCTGCTTCGGCACGTTCCCCGCGCCACCGCCGGGATGCACGCCGGCAAGTGGGAGCGCAGCGACCTGATGGGTCACGAGTGCAAGGGCCGCACCCTCGGCATCGTGGGGCTCGGCCGCATCGGCAGCGAGGTCGCACTGCGGGCGCACGCCTTCGGCATGAAGGTCATCGCCTACGACCCGTACATCGCCGCCGAGCGCTTCCAGGCGTTCCGCGTGCAGCCGATGTCGTCGCTCGAGACCCTGCTGGACGAGGCGCAGGTCGTCTCGTTGCATGTGCCGCTCACGCCGGAGACCACCGGGATGATCGGCAAGCGCGAGCTCGCCCGGCTCGCCCCGGGGGCGCTCGTCCTCAACTACGCCCGCGGCGGCATCGTGGACGAACCGGCGTTGGTGGCGGCGCTGCACTCGGGCCACCTCCGGGGGGCGGGCCTTGATGCGTATCCCGCCGAGCCCCTCAAGGGAGACCACGCCCTCCGCGGCGTCCCCAACCTGCTGCTCACGCCGCATCTGGGGGCGAGCACCGTCGAGGCGCAGCGCAACGTGGCCGTGGACGTCTGCGTGGCGGTCCGCGACGCCCTGCTGACCGGCGATCTCTCGCGGTCGCTCAACGTCGCGGCGGCGGGCGGGCCCGACTGGGGCCACCTTCGGCCGCTGCTGCAGCTCGCGCAGCGCGCCGCTGCCACCGCCCGGGCGCTGCTCGAGGATCGCGGGGTGACGGCGCCGGCGCGACTCACGATCCGGTGCGGCCCCGAGGTCGTCGGCAGCGCGGCGGCGATCCTCGCCTCCGCCTGCGTGGGGCTGCTCGAGGGGACACTCGACCACGGGCGCGTCAACCTCATCAATGCCCGCGCTCTCGCGGAGAACCGCGGCGTGGTGCTGGCGACGGCCGAGAGCGACCAGCTCGGGCACCCCGAGGCGATCGAGGTGGTGCTCGCCGGCGCCCTGAGCGAGATCTCCGTCGGCGGCCACGCGCCGGCAGGCACGACGGCGCGGCTCACGCGCATCGGATCGTTCCACGTGGACGTCGCCCCGCGCGGCACGCTGCTCATCCTGCGCAACGCCGACGTGCCGGGCGTCATCGGCCGCGTCGGCACGCTGCTGGGCGACGCCGCCTGCAACATCGCCGAGTATCACCAGGCGCGGCTCGCGCAGGGAGGCGAGGCGCTGGCGGCGATTACGGTGGACGGCCCGATTCCGCCCGCTGTGCGCGAGCAGCTGCTGCACGTGCCCGATGTCCGCTCCGCCACCGTCGTCCGGTTCGACGCATGAGCACGACCCTCGAACGCGATCTCGACCTCCGCCGGGGCTTCACCACCGACGCCTCGGGGCTCGACCTGCTGCCGGACGCCCTCGCGCGGCCGGTGACGACGGCCGAGGTGGTGGACGTGCTGCGCGCCGCCGCTGCGGACCGGCTGGCCGTGACCGCAGCGGGGGGACAGACCAGCACCACGGGTGCCGGCATCACCGACCAGGGGGTGTTGCTGTCGTTGCGCGGATGCGACCGCGTGCTCGATCTCGACCCCGTCGCGCGCACCATGCGCTGCGAGGCCGGCGTGATCGTCCTCGAGGCCAAGCGACACGCGGCCGAGCAGGGGCTGCTGCTGCCGCTCGACCCGACGAGCGAACCCGACGCGACCGTCGGGGGGGCCGTCGCGTGCAACGCGTCCGGCGCGCGGTCACTGGCGTGGGGAGTGACGCGCGACTGGGTGCGCGGCATCGCCGTGGCGCTCGCCAGCGGCGAGGTGCTGCACCTGCGGCGCCCGGGCCTCGAGAAGAACACGGTCGGCTACCGGCCCGTGCAGGACCTCGTGGACTGGTTCGTGGGGAGCGAAGGCACGCTCGGCGTGGTTCTCGAGGTCGAGTTCACCCTGCTGCCGCTCCCCTCGCGGGTCGTGGGGCTCGCCGTGCCGTTCGACCGGGCGGCCGACGCGCTGGGCTTCGTCGTCGCGGCGCGGCAGTCGGGCGAGGTGAGCCCGCGGTGCCTCGAGTACCTCGACGCCGCCGCGGTCGCGATCGCCCGCGAGGCGCAGCACGACCCGCACTGGGCCGACGGGGCGGAGGGGCTGGTGTACCTCGAGCAGGCCACGGCCGGCGAGGACCCGCCGCTGGACGCGTGGTTGGCGCTCGCCGAGGCGCATGCGGCGCGCACCGCGGACATCCGCGTGTACGAAAGCGAGGCCGAGCAGCGCGAGGCGAAGCGACTCCGGCACCACGTGCCGGCGAAGCTCTACGAGTTCTCCGGCCCGCTGCGCGCGGCGGGTGGGCGCCGCATCTCGACCGACTGGGCCGTGCCGTACCCGCGCCTCGCCGAGGCCCTCGCCCATTCCCGGCAACTCTGCGACGCGGCCGGGATCGAACGCGGCGTCACCTTCGGCCACGCAGGCAACGGGCATCCCCACCAGAACTTCCTCGGCCACGATGCCGCGGAGGTCTCGCGTATCGAGGGGGTCGTGGCCGAGCAGTTGCGCTGGGTCGTCGCCCACGGCGGCACGGTGGCGGCGGAGCACGGCATCGGGAAGCTCAAGCGCAAGTTCGCGCACCTCCAGCTCTCACCGACCCAGGTGGCCCTCATGCGGGCCGTGAAGCGCGAGCTCGACCCCGAAGGCCGCCTGGCGCCGGGGAACCTCTTCTGACCGCCCCGGTGGCCCCGCGGTTCCGGTCCGTGGCACTCGACGTGGACTCGACGCTCTCGGCCCTCGAGGGCATTGATTGGCTCGCGCAGCGCCGGGGCGAGGCGGTCGCCGCGCACGTCGAGCGACTGACGCGCGACGCCATGGACGGCAAGGCAATGCTCGATGCCGTGTACGCCGAGCGGCTGGCGATGGTCGCGCCCTCGCGCGACGACATGGCAGCCCTGGGCGAGGCCTACGTCGCGGCCCTCGTGCCGGGCGCGCGCGAGGCGATCACGTCGTGGCAGGCGGCCGGCGTGCGCGTCGTGCTCGTCAGCGGGGGGCTGCGCCCCGGCATCGAGCCGCTCGCGAGCGCGGTGGGCGTGTCGCATGCCGACCTCCATGCCGCGGACCTCGACTTCGCGCCCGACGGGCGCTACGCCGGCGTGGATCCGCGGCAGCCGCTGGCGACGCCGCGCGGCAAGGCGCTCGTGCTGCGCGTGCTCGCCTTGCCCCGCCCGCTCCTCGTCGTGGGTGACGGCAGCACCGACGCCGAGGCGCGCACCGAGGCCGACGCCTTCTGCGCCTTCACCGGCGTGGTGCGCCGCGACGCCGTGGTCGCCCGGGCCGACTTCGTCGCCGACGACTTCTCCGCCGTGACCCGGCTGGTGCTGCCCACGTGACCGCGTTCGGGACGTTCTTCCTGCCCGGCCCCACCGAAGTGCGACCGGACGTGCTCGCTGCGATGACCCGGGCCATGATCGGGCACCGCGGTGCGGACTTCGAGGCGGTCTATCGCGAGGTCGCCGACGGGCTGCGTAAGGTATTCCGGACCTCGCAGCCGGTCCTGATCGCGACCGCGAGCGCCACCGGACTCATGGAGGCCGGCGTGCGGGGGCTCCCCGAGGGGCGCGTGCTGGCGATCGTGAACGGGGCGTTCTCGGAGCGCTTCGCGCGCATCGCGGAGGCCTGTGGCCGGCCCGTCACCGTGCTGCGGGTGCCGGATGGCCAGGTGGCGACCGCGGACGACCTGCGCGACGCCCTGCGCCGCGACCGCTTTGCGGGCGTCACGGTGGTGCACTCGGAGACCAGCACGGGGGCGCTGACCGACCTCGAGTCGCTCGGCGCCGTCGCGCGCGCGCACGGGGTGCCGCTGGTGGTGGACTCGGTGACGGGGCTCGCAGGGGCACCGCTGGAGTGCGACGCGTGGGGGCTCCCCTTCGTGCTGACGGGGTCGCAGAAGGCGCTCGCCCTGCCGCCGGGCCTCGCCTTCGCGGTGGCGCAGCCGGCCTTTCTGGCCGCCGCGGCGCAGGTGCCCGGACGCGGGCTCTACCTCGACGTCGTCGAGATGGCCGCGTTCGCCGCCAAGGGGCAGACGCCGAACACGCCGGCGATCTCGCTGTTCTTCGCCGCGCAGGTGCAGCTTCGGCATCTCCTGGCCGAAGGCATCGAAGCCCGCTGGGCGCGCCACGCGGCGATGGCCGACCGCACCGCGGCCTGGGCAGCGGGGGCCGAGACGCGTACCGGAGTCGCGCTGCAGGTGGTGGCCCCCCCCGGCAACCGCAGCCCGACCGTGACCGCCCTGCGCGTCCCGAAGGGCACGGACCCCGCCGCGGTGGTGGCGGGGGCGAAGGCCCGGGGCTTCGTGATCGGCGGCGGCTATGGGGCGCTCAAGGGCGAGACCTTCCGGATCGGCCACATGGGTGACCACACGCGCGACGGCCTCGAGGGATGCCTCGAGGCCGTTGATGACGCGCTGCGCGACGTGGGGCGCCGCCGCCCGGGCTGACCCGTGCGGTCAGTTGCGATCGCTTCCGTCGTCCGGGGGGGGCTGGTCGCCAGCCATCGCGCGGCGACGCATCTCCTCGACGCGGCGACGCAACTGCTCCTGCAGCCCGAAGTACTTCGCGCGCTGCGCCGGCGAGAGGAACTCGCCCAGCTGCGCGTCCTCCTGCTCGGCGATCTGCAGCCGCTCGCGCTGGAGCTTGAGCAGCTCCTGCATCTGCGCGTTGACGCGGCCGTCGTCCGCCCCGTCGCCGCGGGCGAGCTCGTCGCGAATGGTGCCCCGCGCCGCCCGCTCGCGCAGCACGAGGTCGCGCCGCCGCCCCTCGAACTCGCGATTCGTCTCGCGGAGCCGCCGGAACTGGGCGTCGTCGAGCTGCAGTTGACGGCGCACGACATCGCCGAAGCGCTCGCGGATCCGCTGCTCGACGAGCCGACGCTGGGCGGGATCGCCCGCACCCGGCCGCTGCCGTTCGGGTGGGCGATCGGGGCGGTCGCGAAGCCGGTCCGCCGGCCGCTCTCCGTTGGCACCGCGCCGCTCGCGCATGGCCCCGCGCATGGCCTCCACGTCGGGGCGGTCGGGGCGCGCGGGCCGCTCGGCCCCCTCGCCGCCGGCGCGAACCGGCTGTGCCAACCCCGCAGCCGGCAACGCCGGCCCAAGCGCCAGCAACGCCGCCAAGCCAAGCTTCGTGATCGGTCGCATCAGCGGGTCCCTCCCGTCGTCGTGACATCCCAATCGGCCGACGATTCGACGTCCGCGATCGGCTCCTGTTCGAGCGCGGCGACCGCCGACTCGAGTTCCCGCAATTCCTGTTCGGCCAAGTCGCTCAATCCGCCGCCGAAACCGAGCCCGGCCCCATCTCCCGCCGCAGCGACGACGGGCCCGCTCGGGGCCGGCTGCCCGGGCCCCGCCCCGGGACCCACGACCTGACGGACCACCAGCAGCGATCCGCCACCGACGGTCAGCACGAGGGCCGCGGCGCGCAACCAGCGGCGCGCCACCATGCCGCCGCCGACCGACCGACCCGAGCCGCCATCCACGAGCCGCACCTCGCCCGTCGTCCGCGACAGCACCCCGGCCGTGATCGCCCGGACGTCCACGGACACCGGGACCGCGAGGTCGTCGCGCAATGCCCGCAGAAGCCCCACCTCGACCTCGCAGGCCTCGCAGCCCGACAGGTGCTCCCGGACGCGTACCGCCTCGGCCGCGTCGAGGCGGCCATGGACGAAAGCCGGGAGCAGGTCCCGGATCTCGCCATTCGGACAGTCATGCATGGAGCACCTCCTTCACCGTTCGCATCGCATTGTGATAATGCACGCGGGCCGCCCCTTCGGTACTGCCCACGATCTCCGCAATCTCCCTGTACTGCAACCCTTCTCCTACCCGCAGCCGGAAGACCTCCCGCTGCGTCGGGGTCAGCCGCTCCATGACCCGGGCGAGCCGTCCCCGCGTTTCCTCCGCCACCAGCGACTCGAGGGGCGTGCCCTCGGTCACCGCATGGGTCTCGTCCACCTCGACATCCTCCCGGCGGCGTTTCGCCGCCCGTCGTCGGTCGAGGACCAGCCGTCTGGCGATCGTGAACAGCCACGTGCGCAGCGAGCTGTCGGCCCGGAAGCCGTCGATCGCCCCGAACGCGCGCACGAAGGTGTCCTGCACCAGCTCGTCCACCTCGTCCCGCCCGCCGAGACTGGCGATGAAGCGCGCCAGGGCTGGCGTGTGCCGGGCCACCAGTTCGCTTGCCGCCCGCTCGTCTCCGGCGTGCCACCGCCTGAGCAGCTCGGGGTCATGGGCGTCCACGCCCTGAGGGCCATCATGCGTCACGTTCGAGGAGGTTGACGACGCCATGGCGGGGACGTTAAGACCCGAGGCCGACGCCGTCACCCTCCCGATCCCCCCCCTCCCCCAGCCCCTCCCCATGCCGCCGAGCGGCCGCCCCGAATTGATCGCCCACCGCGGGGCCAAGCGCGAGTTCCGGGAGAACACCCTTCCGGCCTTTCTCCGGGCGGTGGAACGGGGCGCCGACGGCATCGAGCTCGACGTCCACGCCACAGCGGACGGCGTCGTGGTGGTCCACCACGATCCCATCCTCGGGGCGGCCATGAGCGATCCGGCGTACGCCGGCCGGCCGCTGAATGCCATGTCGGCCGCCGAGTTGCGCGCAGAGGCCTACTCCGACGGGACGGTGGTGCCGACCTTGGCGGAGGTCCTGGCGGCGGTCCCGGCGCACGTCACGATCTACGTCGAGGTGAAGGCGCCGGGCATCGAGGCGGCCGTCGCCCGGGTCATCGCCCCGCATGCCTCGCGGGTGGCGGTGCACGCCTTCGACCACCGGATTCCGAGGGCGATCGCGGACGCCGTCCCCGGCGTCCCGGCGGGGATCCTGCAGGCGAGCTACCTGATCGACGCGCCGGCCGCGCTCGCGGCTGCCGACGCGCGGGACCTGTGGCAGCAGTGGGAGCTCGTGGATCCCCCCTTGGTGCGGGCGGTGCACGCCGCCGGGGGGCGGGTGATCGCGTGGACGGCGAACGACCCCGACGCCATCCGTCAGCTCGCCGAGTGGGGCGTGGACGGGCTCTGCTGCGACGACCTGCGCGTCGCGCGGGCGGCGTTGGGGGACTCTACCCGATAACCGGTACGGGCATTCCTGCTATTCGCGGCGCGGTTCCGGCGGTACGTTCGCGCCAACCAAGCCAGGCAGGAGTCCACCCATGTCCCTGTACCATCCGGCGGCCGCGGTCGCGGCCGCTCTCGTCGCGTGGCAGGCCGCAGCCGCGCAGCCGGCGCCGCCGGCGCGGCCGGCGGCCGACACGGCGCGCCGCGCGTCGGCACCCGGCGCCGGGGCGCTCAGCGTCCCGAACGCCGATCCCTTCCCGTCCACCTACGCGCCGTGGCCGTCGCGGCCGACGGTCATCCGCAACGCCAACATCCTCACGGCGGCGGGCCCGGTGATCCGCAACGGCGCGATCCTCTTCCGGGACGGCAAGGTGGTCGCCGTCGGCGCGAGCGTCGAGACACCGGCCGACGCGGTGGTGATTGACGCCGCCGGCCGATGGGTGACACCCGGGCTCATCGACACGCACTCGCATCTTGGCGTGTATCCCGCGCCGGGCACGGCCGCGCACAGCGACGGCAACGAGGCGACGGCCCCCGTGACCGCGCACGTGTGGGCCGAGCACTCGGTATGGCCGCACGATCCGCAGTTCCCGCGGGTGCTGGCCGGCGGCCTGACGACGATGCAGGTGCTGCCCGGCTCGGCCAACCTGATCGGCGGGCGCAGTGTCGTGCTCAAGCCGGTCCCGAGCACCAGCGTGCAGGGGATGAAGTTCCCCGGGGCGAAGTACGGCGTGAAGATGGCGTGCGGCGAGAACCCGAAGCGCGTCTATCAGAACCGCGGCCCCGCCACGCGCATGGCCAACGTGGCCGGCTATCGCGCGGCGTGGATCGGCGCCGAGCGGTATCGCCGTCAGTGGGACCGCTGGCTCGAGAAGCGCGAGGGCGAGCCGCCGGCGCGCAACCTCAACGACGAGTCGCTCGCCGAGGTCCTGCGCGGCAACATCCTCATCCACAATCACTGCTACCAGGCGGATGAGATGCTGCAGATGATCGACATCGCGAAGGAGTTCGGCTACAAGATCCGCTCGTTCCACCACGGCACCGAGGCCTACAAGATCGCCGACGTGCTCGCCCGGGAGGAGATCAGCGCGAGCATCTGGAGCGACTGGGGCGGCTTCAAGATGGAGGCGCTCGACGGCGTGCGCGGCAACGTGGGCATGGTCTTCGCTGCCGGGGCCCGCTCCATCGTGCACTCCGACGACCCCTCGTACGCCCAGCGCATGAACCAGGAGGCGGCCAAGAGCATGGCCTCGGCGCGGGCGCTCGGGATCGCCGTCAGCGACGAGGACGCCATCCGGTGGATCACCATCAATGCGGCCTGGGCGCTGGGGCTCGACGACCGCATCGGGTCGCTGGAGCCGGGCAAGAACGCCGACGTCGTGTTGTGGTCCGGCCATCCGTTCAGCGTGTACACGCGCGCCGAACGGGTCTGGATCGACGGAGCCCTGATGTACGATCGCACGAATCCGTCGCGCCAGTGGCGGACCGACTTCGAACTCGGCTACGGGCCGGGGAGGACGCCGTGATGCGACGCACCACATGGAGTGCCCTCGCCAGCTCGGCCCTCGCGGTCGCGGCCGTCACGGTCGCGGCCGTCGCCCTGCCGTCCGCATCGCGGGCGCAGACGATCGCGATCACCGGGGGGACGGTGTATCCGGTCAACGGCCCGAAGATCGAGAACGGCACCGTGCTGATCACCAACGGGCGCATCACCGCTGTCGGGGCCGGCCTGCCGATTCCCGCCGGGGCCGCGCGCGTGGACGCCACGGGCAAGTGGGTCACCCCCGGGCTCGTCGTCGGCGGCGCGACGATCGGCCTCGCGGAGGCGGGCGGGCCGCAATTCTCGGGCGGCTACAACGACGCGCGGGCCCGCGGCACCGCGGGCGTGTCGGCGTCGTGGCGCGTGTGGGAGGGGACCAATCCGGCGTCCACCTTCTTCCGCAAGAACGTGCAGGCCGGCGTCACCACCGTCGTCCAGGTGCCGCAGGGCGCCGGCTGGATCGGCGGGCAGGCCGCCGTGCTCAATCTCGCCGGCAACACGATTGCCGAGATGCTCGTGAAGGCACCGGTGGCGATGATGGCCTCGATGTCGCCGGAGGCCGCCGGCGCGGCCAGCCGCGGCGAGTTGCTCGCCCGCATGCGCGCGGTCCTCGCCGACGCGAAGGCGTACGGGGCGCGCCGCGTGCAGTACGAGTCCGGCAACACGCGCAGCTTCGCGCTGCCGAAGCAGGAACTCGAGGCACTGCAGCCGGTCGTGAACGGCACGATGCCCCTGGTGATGGGGGTTGACCGGGCGAGTGACATCCGGGCGGCGCTGGCGATCGGGCGCGAGTTCGGTCTCAAGCTCGTGGTGGCCGGTGCCGCCGAGGGCTGGCAGGTGGCGGCCGAGCTCGCGGCCGCCAAGGTCCCGGTGATGGTCGGGGCGATGAGCAACATCCCGCAGTCGTTCGACCAGCTCGCCGCGTCGCAGGAGAACGCCGCGCGGCTGCGCCGGGCCGGCGTGAGCGTCATCCTGGTCAACACCGGCCCCGGGGACAGCGATGCCTTCAACGTGCAGAACATCCGGCAGGAGGCGGGCAACGCCGTCGCCTACGGCATGAGCTGGGACGACGCGCTGCGGGCGATCACGCTGGCGCCGGCCGAAGTGATGGGCGTGGCGGATCGCGTGGGCTCGCTGGCCGTTGGACGCGAGGCGAACGTGGTCGTCTGGTCCGGAGATCCGTTCGAGTTCGCGACGAGCGCGGAGCGGGTGTACATCCGCGGCGTCCTGCAGACGGGCGAGTCGCGGCAGGACGAATTGATGAAGCGCTACCGGACGCCGGGCTCGCCCGGGTGGTTCGAGCGGCCCTAGGCCGCCGGAACACGTCGGGGAAGCGCACGCGGGGCGTGGCATGCGGTGCGGGGGTCCACCCGCGCGCCCGGTCGGCGTAGGTTTGCCGGCATGTCACGCCCACGTCGGCCGGCCCGCCTGCTCCTGCTCGGCCTCGCCGCGCTCTCGGTCGCCGCATGCGGCCGGCGCGGCGAGGCCGATCTCGTCCTGCGTCACGCCCGCGTCTATTCGCTCGGCTGGAGCGAACCCAAGCGCGACGGGCATCCGGCCGCCGACGCCCCGTGGGACAGCCTGCGCGGCTGGCGGCCCGACGGCGAGGCGATCGCGATCCGCGATGGCCGCATCCTCGAGGTCGGGAGCGACAGCGCGATCGCGCGACGGATCGGGGCGCGCACCGAGGTCCGTGATCTCGCGGGGGCCACCGTCATTCCCGGGCTGGTGGACGCGCACACGCACGTCGCCGAGTGGGGCGAGACCCTTGACCGGGTGGACCTGACGGGGGTCCCCGACGCGGCCGCCGCGATCGCACGCGTCGTCGAGCGCGCCCGCTCGACGCCCAAGGGGGAATGGATCCTCGGGCAGGGTTGGGACGACGGGGCGTGGGCGGATCGCTATCCGGACGCCGATGCCCTCTCCGCGGCCGTCCCGGATCATCCGGTGGTGCTGCGCGGGCTGCACGGCTTCGCCAGTTGGGCCAATCGCGCCGCCCTCGCCGCAGCGGGCATCACACGCGCGACGGCCGACCCTGCCGGCGGCGCGATCCGCCGCCGGGCCGACGGCACACCGTCGGGTCTCTTCCTGAACCGCGCCGTGGCCCTGCTCGATGCCGCCGTCCCTCGGCCGGCGCCCGCCGTGCGCGACTCGCAACTCGTGCGCGTGCTGCGTCGCATGGCCGGCATGGGCTACACGGCAGTGCACGAGGCGGGCACCGCGCCCGACGTCGTGGCATCGTTCGAGCGGCTCGCCGAGTCCGGCCGGCTGCCGATCCGCGTCTCGGTGATGCTGTCCGCCCGTGACTCCTCGCTCATGGAGCGGTGGATCGCACAGGGCCCCCGGCGCGGCCGCAACGCCCCCGATGATCTGCTCACGATCCGCACCGTGAAGGCGTACTACGACGGCGCGCTCGGGTCACGCGGGGCGGAACTGCTGGCCGACTACAGCGATCGCCCGGGGACGCGCGGCGTCGCGGGCGCGGCCTACGGCTTCGATCGCGTGCGCGTGGCCCGGGCGATGGCGGCGGGCTTTCAGGTGGCGATCCATGCGATCGGCGACGCCGGCAACCGTGCGGCGCTGCAGTTCATCGATTCGGTGCAGAAGGCCGCTCCGCAGGCGCGGAACGGCCGCCACCGTGTCGAACACGCGCAGGTCGTCGCGCCGGCCGATGTCGCCCGCTTCGCCGAGCTGGGAGTGATCGCGTCGGTCCAGCCGCCGCATGCCGTCGAGGACGCCCCGTGGGCCGAGCAGCGCGTGGGGCCCGCCCGCATCCAGGGTGCCTACGCATGGCGGACCTTCCGGCGCGCCGGCGCGTCGCTGGTGCTGTCGAGCGACCTGCCGGGCTCCGATGCCGACCCGTTCTACGGGCTCCACTCGGCCGTCACGCGCACCGACCGGCAGGGCCGCCCCACCGGCGGATGGTATCCGGCGCAGGCCCTGACGGTGGAGGAGGCGGTGCGCGGCTATACCAGGTGGGCGCGCCGTGCCGCCTTCCAGGACGACTCGCTCGGCGTGCTCAAGGCCGATCGCTGGGCCGATCTCACGGTGCTCGACCGCGACCCCTTCACGACGCCGCCCGGGACGTGGCTCGGGGGGAAGGCCGTGCTCACGCTCGTGCGGGGACAGGTCGTCGGACCCTAGGTCCGGGAGGCGCAACTTCGGCCCGTCGAGGAAGGATCGCTCGGCCTGACCCCCCCTAAGCAGAACGCCCCCGCCGGCAGGCGGGGGCGTCGTGGTGCTCGTGTCGTGGTGCTCGTGTCGTGGTGTTCGCGTCGTCGTGCTCGTGTCGTGGTGTTCGCGTCGTCGTGCTCGTCGGCGCGGGTTACGCCGAGACCGGCGTGGGCTCCACGGAGACCTTGTACCGCGTCTTGGAGGCATGCTCGAACTTCACCGTTCCCTCGACGAGCGAGTAGATGGTGAAGTCGGTCCCCATGCCGACGTTGCGGCCGGGGTGCCACTTCGTGCCCTTCTGGCGGACGATGATGTTGCCGGGGATGACGGACTCGCCGCCGTACTTCTTGACCCCGAGGCGCTTGGAGTTGGAGTCGCGCCCGTTGCGGGAGGAGCCGACGCCCTTCTTGTGTGCCATTGCGAACTCTCCTTCGCTCAGCCGAGCGAGATGCCGGTGATCTTCACCGACGTGTAGCCCTGCCGGTGTCCCTGCTTGCGGGAGTAGTTCTTCCGGCGCTTGAACTTGAAGACGATGATCTTCTCGCCCTTGCCGTGCTCGACGATAGTGCCCGTCACCTTGGCCCCCGCGAGGGTGGGGACGCCGACCTTGGGCGCGGAGCCGTCGTTGCCGAGGAGGACCTCGTTGAACTCGATGGACGCACCCGCCTCGCCCGGAAGCGAGGGCAGCTTGTACGTCTTGCCCGGCTCGACCTTGTACTGCTTGCCGCCGGTGCGGATGATGGCGTAGGACATGAGAAGACCTGCGAAGTGAATTCAGCGTGAGTACAGCCTCGTAAAGTATTCAGGGGCAATGGGTTGGTCAATACCCCATCAATACCCCATCACGCCATCGCGTACTGCTGGGTGACGTCCCGCCCCTGCCCCTTCACGACCAGCTTGAACTCGTCGGGGTTGAGCAGCGGGTCGTCCCGCAGTTCGAGCCCGAATCCGACCGCTTTCTCGAGCTTCTTCGCGAAGTCCTGCTCCTGCTCGAGGACGTAGAGCGCGACGTCGGGATGGAGCTTGAGGATCAGGTGGTCCTTTCGGCCTTCGACCGCCACCCGCCGCACCGACCGCTCGAGCCGCCGCACGATCGTCTCGGGGGTGAAGACGCGCCCGGTGCCGTGGCAGGTCGGGCACGGCTCGGTCATGGACTGCAGGTGGCTCTGCCGGACCCGCTGCCGGGTCATCTCGACCAGGCCCAGCTCCGAGAGGGCGAACGCCTTGGTGCGAGCCCGATCGCGGCTCAGGTGCTGCCGCAGCTCCTGCATGACGCGATCGCGGTTCGCCTTGGACTCCATGTCGATGAAGTCCACCACGATCACGCCGCCGACGTCGCGCAGGCGCACCTGCCGGGCGACCTCGCGTGCCGCCTCGAGGTTGACCCGCAGGATCGTCTTCTCGGCGTCCTTCTTCCCCGTGAAGCGGCCCGAGTTCACGTCCACCGAGACGAGCGCCTCGGTCGGCTCGATGATCAGGTAGCCGCCGCTGGGGAGGTCGCAGCGGCGCTTGAAGAGGTCGCGGATCTCGGTCTCGATCTCCGCCTTGTCGAAGAGCGGGACGGGCGCCTCGTACAGCTTGACGCGGTCGAGCAGCTCCGGGGCGATCCCCTTGAGGTACTCGGTGATCTCGTTGAAGACCTGCTTCGAGTCCACCGTCACCGAGTCCACCTTGTCGCTGAACACGTCGCGGATCAGCCCGCGCGTCAGCGAGGTCTCGCGATGGATCTGCGTCGGCGGCCGCACGAAGCGCGTCTTCTTCTTCAGGCGCGCCCACTGGGCGATGAGCGTCGTCAGTTCGCGCTCGAAGGTCGCCGGCGTGGCATCGTGCGAGACGGTCCGCACGATCACGCCACCCGCGTCCTTGGGGAGGATCTTCGAGACCATCTCCCGGAGCCGCTGCCGCTCGGCCTTCTCGCCGATCTTCCGGCTGACGCCGACCTTGTTGGGCGCGTCGGGCATGTACACCAGGAACCGACCTGCCAGGGACACCTGCGCCGTCACGCGGGGCCCCTTCGTGGAAATGGGCTCCTTGGTGACCTGCACGATGATTTCCTGCCCCTTCTTGAGCACGTCCTGCAGGGGCGGGAGCTCGCGGCGGCGGCGCCGGCCCATCGGCTGCGCCCTGGCGTCCTTGCCGTCCTTCCCCTCAGGCCGTCCCGCGTCGCTCGCGACGCCGTCGGCATCCCCGGCGTCGGCCGCCTCGGTCGGGGCGTCCGCCGCGTCGCCGCCCCGCCCGCGGCCCCGCCCGCGCCG
>JAJTHG010000041.1 GCA_021298835.1 Gemmatimonadota bacterium | reverse complement strand
GCGCGCGGCGCCGCCGACGGCTGGGCGGCCACGCTGCATCCGGTGCGCGCCGCGACGGGCACGCTCCTGCCGCGGCCGCGCGTGAGTGCGCCGGCGCTCGCGGTGCGCGGGACCGCGCTCGCGGTGGCGGTGGACGCCCCGGGGCGGAAGTCGCTCGCAGTGCGCTGGCGCGCGCTCGGGGCGGCGTGGCGCGACACGACGCTCGCGCTCGCCGGCGGGCGCGGGGCCTTGGCGCTGGGCCGCGCCGACGCCGACGTGGCGCTGGTGGCCAGCGACGGCCGCGCGGCGAGCGACACGACGCGCATCGCGGTCGTCGAGCGTCCCTATCTGGGCGACGTGACGGTGCGCGCGGTCTTCCCGGCCTATCTGGGGCGCGAGGCGGAGGACCTCGCACCCGGCGACGCGATGCGCGTCCCGCGCGGCACGCGGCTCGTGCTCGGGGCGCTCGCCAGCGTGCCGATCGCGCGGGCGGCGCTCGTGTACGACCGCGACACGGTGCCGCTGGTCCCGAGCGCCGACGGCACGCGCCTGGCGGGGTCGCTCGTGGCCGACCGCTCCCGGGCGTGGTCGTTCGTCGCCGAGCCGCGGGACGCGGGGCCGCCGGCGGAGATGCCGCGCCCCCTCGTGCTCGACGTGCTCCCCGACTCTATCCCCGAGGTGGCAATCGTGAACCCGGCGCGCGACACGACGACGACGATCGGGGCGCGGGTGCCGGTGACGATCGCCGCGCAGGACGACCACGGTCTGGGCGAGCTCCGGCTGCTCGTCTTCCGCCGCCGGGCCGAGGGGGGCGAGGTCCCGCTCTCGACCGATGTGCTGGCCGCGCGGCCCGGACCGGCGTGGGCGGGGACGGTGCGCCTCGACGTCGCGGCCCGCGGGCTCGAGCCGGGCGATGCGCTGCGGCTCGTCGCCGAAGCGGTGGACGCCTCGCCGTGGCGGCAGGTGGCGCGCAGCCGGGAACTGCTGCTGCGGATCCCGTCGCTCGACGAACAGCGGCAGCTCGCGCGCGAGGCCGCCGACACGGCGGCCGCGAGCGCCCAGCGCGTCGCGGCGCAGCAGCGCGCGCTCGAGCGCCGCACGGCCGAGGAGGCGCGTGCCCGCGCCGCCCAGGCCGCCCGCGGCGAGGCCACGATGGACTTCCAGCAGGCCGAGCAGGCGCGCCAGCTCGCGGCCGAGCAGCGGCGGGCCACCGACCGGGCGAAGGACGTCGCCGACCAGGCGGCCGCGCTCGAGCGGCGCCTGCAGCAGGCGGGAGGGCTGGACAGCGCGCTCGCCCAGCGGCTCCGCGAGGTGCAGGCGATGCTCAACGAGGCGATGACGCCGGAGATGGCCGAACGGTTGCGCCAGCTCGAGCGGGCAGCGCAGCAGCTCTCGTCGGCCGACGCGGCCGAGCAGATGAGCCAGCTCCGGCAGGAACAGCAGAAGCTGCGCGAACAGCTCGAGCGGGCGGCGGCGCTGCTGCAGCGCGCCGCCCTCGAGGGGGCGATGCAGACCCTCAAGGACGAGGCGGCGGAGCTCGCGGCGCGGCAGCAGGCGATGGCCGACTCGCTGGCCGCCAACCGGCGCGATACGGCGCGCACCGCGCAGGCCAAGCGCATGGCCGAACGCACCGAGCGCTTCCAGCAGGACGCGGCGAAGCTGCAGCAGAAGCTCCAGCAGGCGAAGGCCCAGGCCGGCGCGCAGGGGGCGCAGGAGGCCAAGGCGCAGGCCCAGCAGGCGTCGCAGGAGATGCAGCAGGCCGCGAGCCAGGCGGGGCAGCAGCCCGGCGAGGCGGCCGACGACGCGAAGCGCGCGGCGCAGGCGATGCAGCGCGCGGCGCAGGCCCTGCAGCAGGGGCGGCAGGCGCAGATCGGCGAGTGGAAGCGCGAGATCGCGCAGGAGCTCGACCGCGCCGCGCAGGAGATGCAGCAGCTGGCGCAGCAGCAGCAGGACCTCGCGGCGCAGGCGCAACAGGGCGGCGATCCGTCCGGGATGCGGGGCGACCAGTCGGCCGTCCAGCAGGGGGTCGAGCGCGCGGCCGACCGCGTCGGCGCCACGGGCAAGTCCACCTCGCTCGTCTCGCAACGCACCCAGCGCGCGATGGGCGAGGCCAAGCGCCAGGTGCAGGAGGCGGCGAAGGGGGCCGGGACGCCGCAGCAGCGCGCCGAGGCGATGCAGCGCGCCGCCGACCAGCTCAAGCAGGCCGCGCAGTCGCTCGCGCGCGACCGCGAACGGGTGAACCGCAGCGAGAGCGCCTCCGGCTTCAGCGAGTTCCTCGAGGAACTGCAGAAGGCGGCGAACCAGCAGGGCTCGGCGGCCCAGCAGGCCCAGCAGTTGCTGCAGCTGAACGCCCAGCAGCGCGCCCAGCGGGCCGACGCCCTCCGGGCGCTGGCGCAGCAGCAGCGTCAGGTCGCGCGCGCCCTCAACGAGGCCGGGGCCGACGACGCCACCGGCCGCACCGACGCGATGGCGCGCGAGGCCCAGAAGCTCGCCGAGCGCCTCGAGCAGGGCGGCCCCGACCGCGAGACCCTCGCGCGCCAGCAGCAGCTCTTCCGCCGGCTGCTCGACGCCGGCCGGTCGTTCGAGCAGCAGGAGCAGGACGAAACAGGCAAGCGCGACGCGAAGACCGGCGGTGACCAGCGCGCCGATCCGCGCGGTGGCCGCGCGGTCGGGGCGACGATGCTCGCCCCCGGTTCCGCGGAGCTGCGCGCGCTGTCGAGCGACGAGCGGCGGCTGGTGGGCGATTACTTCCGGCGACTCAATGCCGTGCCGCCGCGGTGAGCGGCGCTGCGGTGCCGCCGTGGCGCTCCTGCCGGTCCTGCCGCTCCTGCTCGCCGGGGCCGCCGGCCTCGAGGCGCAGCGCCCTGCGGGCCGCGTCGTGACGCCGCGGGCACCGGCGGCGCGGGACACGACGCCGGTGTCGCCGGAGCTCATGCTCACGCGCGCCTTCGAGCACGAGGACGCGGGACGTCTCGACTCGGCCGTCGCGTGGTATCGCCGGTTGCTGCGGACGCCCGAGCGCCTCCAGGGGCTGCTGGGGCTCGAGCGCGCGTACGCCGTGCAGGGCCGCCGGCGCGAGGTCGTCGCGTGGGCGGACACGGTGCTCGCCGAGGCCCCGCGCGACCGCACCGCCCACGCCGTCCGCGTGCGTGCCCTCGCAGCACCCGAGGACCGCGCCGCGCTGCGCGCGGCGCTGGACGCATGGACTGCGGTGTCGCCCCGGGATGCCGATCCGTGGCGCGAGGCCGCACGGGCCCTGCTCGATGCCGGGCAGCCGGCGGCGGCCGATTCGGTCGCCGAGGCGGGGGTGCTGGCGCTCGGGGCCACCCGCGGGATGGCCGCCGAGCTCGGGCAGGTGCGCGCGCGCCTCGGGCGCTGGGAGGCCGCGGCACAGGCCTTCCGCGAGGCGCTGCAGCAGCAGGACTGGCTGCAGGAGTCGGTCGTGTACGCCCTGCGCGCCACCCCCGCCGATCGGCGGGCGACGACCGTGGGCGCGCTGCTGGCCCCGCCGACGGCCCCCGCGAGCCGGAAGGCGGCGTCGGCGTTGCGCCTGGGCTGGGGGGATGCGGCGGGCGCGTGGGACGCGATCCGCCTGCTGCCGCGCGGCGACTCCACCGCGGCCGCCTGGCGTGCGTTCGCCGAGGTCGCCCGGCGCGCTGGCGCCCCGAAGGTCGCCGCCGAAGCGTGGGTGAGCGCGCTCGAGGTGCGGCCGAGTGCGCCCGTCGCGCTGGACGCCGCGGAGGCCGCGCTCGAGGCGCGCGACGCAGCCCTCGCGCTCGACCTCGTCGAGCTGGCCGGCCGGCAGGCCGACACGGCGGGCACGGGGGTGCGCGCCGCCGTGCTGCGCACGCGCGCGCTGGCTGCGACGGGACGGCTGGCGGAGGCGGCGCGGACGGTCGCGTCGCTCGAGGACCGGTTGGCGCGGCGTCGCGCGGCGGCGGCGCTCGCGGAGGGACAAGCGATGGCCGGCCAGTTGGCGGCGGCGGCCGCCACCGCGGACGCGGAGGGACTCGAGGTCGAGGACGATCCGGCGGCGGCGTGGGTGGCCCTGTGGCGCGGCGACCTGGCGACGGCGCGCCGCGGGCTCGCGGCGCTGGCCGACGGCCCGCGGTCGGCGGCGCGCGCGATGGCGCTGCTGGCCCGCACGCGGGCCGAGCGCGCCCCGCTGACCGGACAGGCCTTCCTCGCGTTGGCGCGCGGCGATACCGTGGCGGCCATGCTGGCGTTCTCCCGGGCCGCGGCCGAAGTGCCCGACGCAGCCGCGCTGCTGCGGCTCGAGGCGGCGCGACTGGCCGACGCGCGCCGCGACGTGGCGGCGGCGATGCCGCTCTGGGCGGCGATCATCGAGGCCGACGTCGCGTCGCCCGAGGCGGCCGAAGCCCGGCTGGCGCGCGCCCGCGCGGCGTTGCGGCGTGGCGAGGGGACGGCGGCGCGGGCCGATCTCGAGGCACTGCTGCTCGAGCAGCCGCAGAGCGCCCTCGTGCCGCAGGCGCGACGCGAGCTCGAGCGGCTGGCGGGGCGCGTGCCGTGACGGCGCGCGGAGCGGGTTCGACGGCGCGGCGTGCGGGGTGGCGCGGGCTGGTGCGGACGGCACGCCTCGTGCTGGCGGGGACCCTGCTCACGACCGGCGGGGCGTCCGCGGCGCGCGCCCAGTGGCTGCTGGTGCCGATGGACGAGGCGCAGCAGAACCACCTCAAGGCGTACGGCCTGACCTACCGGGCACTCAAGGACGGCGAGGGGGCCGAATGGCTGCTCAACTGGCGCGGCGGGGCGTTCCTGCTCAAGGACGCGCCGGCGCGCCGTCGTGCGGCGCTGCTGGCGGGGGTGAGCACCGAGCCGGTGAGCGACGCGCAGGTGGCGGAGATCCGGCGGCAGCTCGCCGGGGGCAACTACGACGCCGTGCAGCTCGAGCGGGTGCCGCGCGTGGCCGTGTACACCCCGCCCGGGTCGCCCCCGTGGGACGATGCGGTGACGCTGGCCCTGACCTACGCGGGCATCGAGTACACCAAGGTGTGGGACGACGAGGTGCTCGCCGGCGACCTGGGGAAGGTGGACTGGCTGCACCTGTTCCACGAGGACTTCACCGGCCAGCTGAACAAGCTCCACCTGGGCTTCCGCGACGCGCCGTGGTACGTCGAGAGCCGCGAGCGCAACCTGGCGGCCGCTCGGCGCGCGGGCCTCGGCGACGTCCCGGCGCTCAAGAAGGCGGTGAGCGAGCGGATCCGCGAGTTCGTCGAACGCGGCGGGTTCCTCTTCGCGATGTGCGGGGCGACCGAGTCGCTCGAGCTCGCGCTGGCGGCGCGCGGCGTGGACATCGCCGGCGCGTTCGCCGACGGCAGCCCGGCCGACCCGGACGCCGACGCACGGCTCGACTGGGGCCGGACGTTCGCGGCGAAGGGGGTGCACGTCGAGCCGTCGCCGTACGTGAACGCCCTCTCGGACCTCGACGGCCACCAGGTGAACGTCCCCAACCGGCGGCAGCCGCTCGGCGCGTTCCGGCTGTTCGACTTCGCCGCGAAGTTCGACCCGGTGGCGGCGATGCTGGTGCAGAGTCACCGCGCCGAGCTGCCCGACTTCTACGGCGTGACGACGTCCTTCGTGCGCGGCCTGCTCAAGCCGGGGGTGACGATCCTCGCGAGCGAGGAGCGCGCGCCGTGGGCCAAGTACCTGCACGGGGACTTCGGGAAGGGGAGCTGGACGTACCTCGGGGGCCACGACCCGGAGGATCCGCAGCACAACATCGGCAGCCCGCCGACCGACCTCGCCCTGCACCCGAACTCCCCCGGGTACCGGTTGATCCTGAACAACGTGCTGTTCCCCGCGGCGAAGAAGAAGCCGCTGAAGACCGAGTAGCCGTGCTCACGCTCGGGCCCGCCGCCGCGCGGGCGATCCGCGCCGCGATCACCGTGGCGGGGGGACGCGAGGTCTGCTTCGTCGCCGATGTCGAGGGGGACGTCGTGCAGACGGCGCGCGTCGTCGCCCGCGGCGACAGCGAGAGCGTGCTCGCGCTGCCGGGCTTCGCGGCGCGCGGCCAGCTGCTGGTGCACAACCACCCGAGCGGCGGGCTCGACCCGTCGGACGCGGACCTCTCGGTCGCGGCGCGGATGTTCCAGAACGGTGTCGGGTTCGCGATCACCGACAATCAGGCGTCGCGGCTGTACGTCGTGACGGAGATCCCGTCGGCGAAGCCGGCCGAGCCGGTCACGCCGGCGGACATTGACGCGGTGCTGGGTCCGGACGGCCTCGTGGCGCGCGAGCTGTCGCGCTTCGAGGACCGCCCCTCGCAGCGGGCGCTGGCGACCGAGATCGCGCGGCTCTACGCCGACGGGGGCGTCGGGTTGCTCGAGGCCGGCACGGGGGTGGGCAAGTCGCTCGGGTACCTCGTGCCGGCGCTGCGCTGGTCGCACCGCAACGGCGAGCGCACGATCGTCAGCACGGCGACGATCAACCTGCAGGAACAGCTCGTCGGCAAGGACCTGCCGTTCCTCGCGCGGGCGCTCGACGACCAGCCGGTGCGCTTCGCGCTGCTCAAGGGATGGCGCAACTACGTGTGCCTGCTGCGGCTGGGGCAGGCGCGCGGGGCGGGGCAGTCGCTGTTCGACGCGTCGCTCGCCGAGGAACTCGACGCGATCGCCGCGTGGGCCGAGCGCACCGCCGACGGCTCGATCGCCGACCTCCCCGCGCCGCCGCGGCCGGAGGTGTGGGACGAGGTCGCCGCCGAGGGCGACCTGTGCCAGCGGCTCAAGTGCCCGGCCTTCGGCGACTGCTTCGTGTTCAAGGCGCGCCGCGCGGCCGCCGAGGCCGACGTGATCGTGGTGAACCACCACCTGCTCATGGCCGACCTCGCCGTGCGGCGCGTTTCGGAGAACTGGGACGACGCCGCGGTGCTGCCGGCCTTCACGCGGCTGGTGGTGGACGAGGGGCATCACCTCGAGGACGCCGCGGCCGCCCATCTGGGGGCGAGCATCTCGAAGCGGGCGCTCGCGCGGCTCTTCAACCGGCTCGACCGGCGCGGCAAGGGCCTGCTGCCGGCACTCGTCGCGAAGCTCGTCACGCGGCACGACCTGCTGAGCGTCGCGTCGCTCGACCTCGTCACTGCGCGGCTGGCGCCGGCCGTGCAGGCGGCGCGCGACGAGGCCGAGCGGCTCTTCGAGCTGCTCGAGCGCGTCCTCGACGAGGCGGGAGAGTCCACGCATCGGCTCACCGAGCGCTTCGCGAGCCATGCCATCTGGGGCCAGGGGCTGCAGGCGTCGCTCGACCAGCTGCTGCGCGAGTTCGCGCTCGTCGCCGACGGCCTGCGGCTCGTGCAGGAACGGCTCGAGACCGAACGCGAGAAGGCCGACGCCCTCGCGCCGCTCCTCGCCGAGGTGCGCGGCGTCGTGCGCCGGCTCGAGTCGGCCGGCGACGCGCTCCGGCGCGCGCTGGTGCCGGCGAGCGACCAGGCGCCGCATGTCCGCTGGCTCGAGGTGCGCGGCGCCGAGCGCAACGTGCTCGCGCACGCCGTGCCGCTCGAACTCGCCGGCGTCCTGCGCGACGACCTCTTCGGGCGCCTGAAGACCACGGTCGTCACCAGTGCCACGCTCACTGCCGACCAGGGCTTCGGGTTCCTCGCGCGACGGCTCGGACTCGGGCAGGAACAGGAGGGCCCCGAGCCCGCGACCGGCCAGTACCCCTCGCCGTTCGACTATCCGCGACAGGCGCTCTGCGTCGTCCCCACCGACGTGCCGGCGCCGAACCTCGACGCCGCGGGACACTTCGGCGCGGTCCTGCGCATCCTGCGGGACCTCGTCACCGCCAGCGACGGGGGCGTCTTCGCACTCTTCACGTCGCACCGCGACGTCCGGCAGGCGGCGGCCGAGTGGCGCGCGGCGGGACTCGACACGCGCTGGCCGCTGCTCGTGCACGGCGAGGCGTCGCGCGATCAGCTGGTCACGCGCTTCCGCGACCTGGGGAGCGCGGTACTCGTGGGCACGGCGTCCTTCTGGGAAGGGGTGGACGTCCCCGGTCGCGCCCTGCGCGGCCTCCTGCTCGCCAAGCTCCCCTTCCGCGTCCCCAGCGAACCGGTGACGGCGGCGCAGTGCGAGGCGATCGAAGCCCGGGGCGGGGACGCCTTCGCGGAGTACTCGCTGCCGTTCGCCGCGCTGCGGCTCAAGCAGGGGTTCGGGCGGCTGATCCGGTCGCGCGACGACCGCGGCGTCGTGGTGATCGCGGACTCGCGCTTGGTGTCGAAGCAGTACGGACGGAAGCTGCTGGCCGGCCTTCCGCCGGCCCGCCGGCTGACGGGAGCGTGGCAGGCCGTGAAGGGCGAGGTCGAGCGGTTCTACGTGGGCTGACGATCACCCGTGCGGCCCGTGCGGCCCGCCCGTGCGGCCCGCCCATGCGGCCAGCCTTGTGCGCCCGCTTCCTGTGGAAAAGTCGCTAGCTTTCCGCCATGCCCAGTCGTCCCTCGAAGATCGTCTGCGTCGGCCGCAACTACCTGGAGCACGCCCGCGAACTCGGCAACCAGGTGCCAGCCGAGCCGCTGCTGTTTCTCAAGCCCGTCTCCGCCCTGCTGGCGCCCGGCGCCCCGATCGTGCTGCCGCGCCAGAGCCAGCGGGTCGAGTTCGAAGGGGAGATCGGCGTCGTCGTCGGTGCCACCCTGCGCCACGCCTCGCGCGACGAGGCGCGGGCCGCCGTGCGCGGCATCGTGGCGCTCAACGACGTCACGGCGCGCGACCTGCAGAAGTCGGACAACCAGTGGACGCGCGCCAAGGGCTTCGACACCTTCTGCCCCGTCGGGCCGGAGGCCCCCGCGCCGGCCGACCTGGCCACGCTGACGGTCGTGACGCGGCTGAACGGCGTGGAGCGGCAGCGCGCCACGGCGGCCGAGATGGCCTTCGACATCCCCACGCTGCTCGCGTACATCAGCGACATCATGACGCTCGAGCCCGGCGACGTCGTGGCGACGGGCACCCCGGCGGGCGTCGCACCGCTGTCGGCGGGCGACGTCGTCGAGGTCGAGATTGTCGGCGTGAGCCGAGTGTCGAACCCGGTCGAGGGGCCCCGCTGATGCCGCGGCCGGCGGACCGTCTGGGCACCCTGCCGCCGTACCTGGTCGGCGACATCCCGCAGCGCAAGAAGGCGCTCATCGCGGCGGGGGTGGATGTCATTGACCTCGGCGCTGGCGACGCCGACCTGCCGCCGCCGCCGGGCGTCGTGGAGTCGCTCGAGCGGGCGGCGCGCATCCCGGCGATGAACCGCTACGGCTTCGCGCTCGGGCACGTGCCCTTCCGCGAGGCCGCGAGCCGGTTCATGCACGAGCGGTTCGGGCTCGCGTTCGACCCGATGACCGAGGTCGTCCCTCTGTTGGGGTCGAAGGAAGGGCTCTCGCACCTCGCGCTCGCCTACGTGAACCCGGGAGATGCGGTGATCGTCCCCGATCCCGGGTATCCCGCCTACGCCGGAGGGACGGCGCTCGCCAGCGGCGAGATCGTGCGCTACGCGCTGCGGCCGCGGACGGACTTCCTGCTGGAACTCGACGAGATCCCGGCCGAGACACTCCGCCGCGCGCGGATGGTGTACCTGAACTACCCGAACAACCCGACCGCCGCCATCGCTCCGCGGGAGTACCTCGAGCGGATGGTCGCCCGGTGCCGGGAACTCGACCTGCTGCTGGTGTATGACAACGCGTACAGCGAGTTCGGGTTCGACGGCTACGTGCCCCCCAGCATCTTCGAGATCCCCGGCGCGCGGGACGTGGCGATCGAGTTCCATTCGCTGTCGAAGAGCTACAACCTCACCGGCTGGCGGTGCGGGTGGGCGGTGGGGCGGCCGGAGCTCGTGGCCCCGCTGCAGAAGGTGAAGACGTTCGTGGACACGGGGCCCTTCATGGCGATCCAGGCGGCGGGCGTCACGGCGATCGAGCAGTGGCGCACGTTCATCCCGCAGAACATCGCCACGTTCCGCGAACGGCGGGACGCGGCGGTCGCGGCGTTCCGCGCCGCGGGCTTCGTCGTCGAGGCCCCGAAGGCCACGATGTATTGCTGGATCGCCCTCCCCGAGGGGCTGCCGAGCGCGCAGTTCCAGCGGAAGCTCATGGACGACGAAGGGGTCGTCGTCATGCCGGGGACCGGCTTCGGCGCGGGGGGCGAGGGCTTCTTCCGCGTCTCGTTCATCGTGCCGCCGGCGCGCCTGGCCGAGGCGGCCGAACGGGCCGGCCGCGTGCTGGCGTCGTTCGCCACCGGGGCGGCGCGGTAGCGCGTGCCATGAAGGGTCTCCTCCTCCCGCGGCTGCCTCGCTCGCGTGGCTCGTTCTGGGTCACGTCGCTGGTGGTGCACGTTGCGCTGGCGGCAGTGATCCTTCCCGCGACGCTGGGCACCGCGCGCGTGGCGTCGTGGTTCGGGCTCGTCCTCACCGAACGCCCGACGGTCACCGAGGAGCGTGTGCGCTTCGTGGCGCAGGCCGAGCCGCGCCCGGTGCGGACGCCCAATGGCCGCGACCGCGTCAGCGGCGGGCGCGAGGCCCCGCCCGCCGCGACGGTGGTGCCCCCCGACGTTCCCGCGACCGTGCCGAGCGACGTGCCCCTCGCCCCCGCCGCCGCAGCAGGCAGCGAGCCGACCGCGCGGGGCGACGGGTCGGGTGGCCCGCTCGAGGGCATCAAGCCGAACTTCGCCGACCCGCGGCTGTGGACGGTGCCGTGGGGGCCGGCACCGGTCGTCGAGCGCCCGAGCTACGAGATGGTGCGGACGCGCATCCAGGAGCTCGTGCGCGACGGGCTGCTCAACAAGGCCTACGAAGACTCCGTCTCGAAGGTGTACGGCATGATCGCAGGCCGCTCGCCGGGCGACTGGACGATGGGCGGGCCCAACGGCGAGCGCTGGGGCATTGACGGCGGGATGATCCGCCTCGGCAAGATCGCGATCCCCACCGCACTGCTCGCGCTGCTGCCGCTCAACAGCGGCCAGATCAACGTGCAGCAGTTCGAGAACAACCGGCGGCTGAACCAGATGAGCGCCGACATCCGCTTCCAGGCACAGCGCGCGATGAACGAGGACGAGTTCCGCGCGGCAGTCCGGCGCGTGCGCGAGCGCCGGGAGCGGGAGCGCGAGGAAGAGCGCAAGCGCCGCGAGGGCGAGAAGTCCGTCGTGCCGGTGCAGCCGTAGCGCATTTCGCCCGGCGGCCCGCTACGCGGCCGCCCGCTTCGCGGCCGCCCGCTTCGCGGCCGCCCACTACGCGGCCGCCCACTACGCGGCCGCCCGCGCGTCAGGACTCGGCCGCGCCCTCGTCGCGGATGCCGCCGTCGAGGCGCACCACCCCCGCCACGACGCCGAGCACGGCCGCGTCGTCGGCAGGGCCGGCCGCGACGTCCGGTTCGCCCGGCGCCTGCAGCGCCACCACCGGCCCGCGGCGCAGCAGCGTGCGCGCCACCGCCCGCGCCCCCACCCGCGCCGCCACGAGGTCCCCGTCGAGTGCGCGGGCCGAGGGCGACACGACCACGTAGTCGCCGGCGAGCACACCGCGGGCCGCGAGCCGGTCATCGTGCACGCGCAGCAGGAAGCAGTCGTCCGCCGGCACGAGTCGGCGGTCCATGGTGACGTAGCGCGCGACCGTCCCACCCGGGGGCGGGGGCTCGTCCCACACCGCCACCGGCTGCACCCCCGGAGCCCCCGCCACGCCCAGCAGGGTGACCCCGCGCGACCGTCCCGCCTCGCGGCGGATGTAGCCCTTGGTGGCGAGGGCGGAGAGGAGCTGGCTCACCGTCTTGGTGCTGCGGATGCGGAAGCGACGCGCGATCTCGCGCACGCTCGGCTGGTACGAGTGCGTCGCGAGGTAGTCGAGCAGATAGTGGTAGATGCGGCGTTCGAGCGGCTCGAGCGGCTCCGCCATTCCGACTCCGGTGTGCGCCCCCCGACGCTACGGCGCGCCGGGCAGCCGCGCCAGCGCCGCGTCCACGCGCGCCAGCGACCGGTCGCGGCCGAGCATGGCGACGACGTCGGTGATCCCCGGGCTCACCTTCGAGCCGGTGAGCACCGTGCGGAGGGGGGTGAACAGCTTGCCGGCCGCGAGGCCGATCCCCTCGGCGGCGGCGCGGAGCGCGGCTTCCATGGCCGCGCCGTCGTGCCACTGCGCGTCGGGGAGCGCGACGAGCGCCCCGCGGGCCGCCGTCAGCGCGCTGCGGGTCGCCTCGGCGTCCTTGGCGAGGCCGGCCCAGAGGTCGTCGGGGACGGCGATCTCGGCGCGCAGATAGGGCTCGGCCTGTCGCACGATGTCGTCCACCGTGCGGGCGCGCACGCGCAGGAGGTCGAGCAGGCGGTGGTACCAGTCGCGTCGCGCGGCGAGCTCCGCCTCGCTCGCGAATCCCGCCGCGACGATGCCGCGCGTCACGGGGGGCTCGACCTCGGCGATCGGCAGGCGCGAGAGGTGCTGGCCGTTCATCCACTCGAGCTTCTTCGGGTCGAAGACCGCGGCCTTCTTGAGCAGCCCGTCGGGGTCGAAGCGCCCGATGAGCTCGTCGCGGAGCATGACCTCGAGGTCGCCGCCCGGCGACCAGCCGAGGAGCGCGAGGAAGTTGACCATCGCGCTGGGGAGGATCCCCTGATGCTGCCAGTCGGCGACGGCGGTGGCGCCGTGGCGCTTGGAGAGCTTCTTCCCGTCCGTCCCGTGGATCATCGGCAGGTGGCCGAAGACCGGGAGCCGCGCGCCGAGCGCCTCGTAGATCAGGATCTGCTTCGGCGTGTTCGAGATGTGGTCGTCGCCGCGCATGACGAGCGTGACGCCCATCGCGATGTCGTCCGAGACGACGGCATGGTTGTAGAGCGGCGTACCGTCGGAGCGGAGGATGACGAAGTCCTCGATGTCCTTGTTCGGGAAGGCGATCCGGCCGTGGACGAGATCCATCCACTCGGTGGTGCCGTCGGGGACCTTGAAGCGGATCGCGAAGGGCTCACCGGCGGCCAGCTTCGCGGCCTCGACGTCTCTGGGCAGGATGACCTTGGCCCGGTCCACCTTGAACGGCAGCTTGGCGGCCTCGGCCTCGGCGCGCCACGCCTCGAGCTGCGCGGGAGAGGTGAAGTCGCGGTAGGCGTGGCCGGTCTCGAGCAGCCGGTAGGCGTCGGCCTGGTGCCGAAGGAGATTGGCCCCCTGATAGACGACGTCTTCGTCCCAGTCGAGGCCGAGCCAGGTCATGCCTTCGAAGATCGCGCGGGTGGAGTCGTCGGTGCTACGCGCCTTGTCGGTGTCCTCGATGCGGAGCAGGAACTGGCCGCCGTGCTTGCGGGCGAGGAGCCAGTTGAAGAGGGCGGTGCGGGCCCCGCCCACGTGCAGGTAGCCGGTGGGGGAGGGGGCGAAGCGGACGCGCAGGGGGGACGGCAGGATCATGATCGGAAGCCGGGGATGCCGTCGGCGCCGCGCGGGCGCCGATGGCCGAAACGACACGGTCCGTCCGGGTGGCGGACGGACCGTGGGATGGTGCAGGACGGAGCGGGCGGGATTCGAACCCGCGATACAGCGTTACCACCGTATGCCGGTTTAGCAAACCGGTGCCTTCAGCCTCTCGGCCACCGCTCCTGCGTCCGGTAAGGTAGTCGGAGGGGGGGCGGGAGACGAGGGCTGTCGTCCGCGTCAGGGACGGCGCTTCGGCAGCCGCGTCGCCCCCCAGAATCCCTCGGGCAGGCGTGTCAGCGAGTCCAGCCCGGTGCGCCGGATCGCCGCGTCG
Source organism: Gemmatimonadota bacterium (assembly GCA_021298835.1). Classification (GTDB taxonomy): domain Bacteria; phylum Gemmatimonadota; class Gemmatimonadetes; order Gemmatimonadales; family Gemmatimonadaceae; genus JAJTHG01. Next base: position 17,427 of record JAJTHG010000041.1, on the reverse strand, counting down.
GCCTCGCGCTGCGCCATCGCCAGCACCGAATCCTCGCTGACGCTCAGCACCTGCCGGTTCCGCATGAGCACCCGACCGTCCACGATCACCGTGTGCACGTCGTTGCCATTGGCGAACAGCGCGATGCGATACGGCGCCATCTGCATCGGCACGAGGTGCGGGCGCCACCAGTCCACCAGGATCAGGTCGGCCTTCTTGCCGACCTCCAGCGAGCCGACCTCGCGCTCGAGCCCGAGCGCACGCGCGGCGTCCACCGTGACCATCTCGAGGATCTTCCCCGAGGGGAGCACGTCGGGATCGCGGAAGTGGAAGCGGTGGTACCGCCCCGCCTGGAACATGTGGCGGAACATGTCGTAGCTGCGGTCGGGGGCGACGCCGTCGGAGCCGAGCATCACCGTCGCACCGGCGTCCATCAGCTCGATCGCCGGATTGCGGCCGCGCATCGAATAGATCGCGCTCGGGTTGTGCGAGATCCGCGTGTTCGTCTGCGCGACGATCCGGATCTCTTCCGGCGTCAGCTCGGTCGCGTGCGACAGCACGGCATCCGGGCCGAGCAGGCCGAGGGAATTGGCGTAGGCCACCGAGCCCGTGGTGTGCCCGTCCTGCGTGAAGATGAGCCCGTACTGCTTCGACAGATCTCGGGTGAGCCGCGCCTGCCGGGCGAGCTCGGCCCCTTCCTCGGGGCTCTTGATGTCCTTGGGATGGATCGTCGGGTACACCACCGCGACGTGCACGCGGCCGTTGCCGCGGCCGTTCCAGGTCTTGATGAGCTGCTCGGAGACCTCGAGCTGCCGCTCGAAGCTCACCGGCACGTCGCGCGGCGTCGGGCCGTCGAGGTCGGTGAACACCTTCGGGAACGGCGGGCGGCGCGGCCCGACCGCGAGGAACCAGCGCAGGCCCACGCGCTCGATGCCCTCGAGATACGCGTCGCCGTACTTGCGGTCGTCGGTGCGGTGCACGTTGTCGCCGCCGCCGAACAGCACGAGCGACGTCGTCACGCCGAAGCGCAGCTTCTCGGTGGCCGCCAGCAGGGCATCGGCGCGCCAGAAGTTCGTGGTGGAGCCGCGGGCGTAGATCGCGTCCGTCGCGGCGTACCACTCGCCGGTGTCCATGCCGAGCGTCTTCACGAGCGTGTGGCCGGCGTGCCCGTGGCCGTCAATGAGGCCCGGCATGATGATCTGGCGGCGCGCGTTGATCGTGCGGCGCGCGGCGAACCGGCCCGCGACCTCGCGCGAGGGGCCGACGGCGACGATGCGGTCGCCGCGGATCGCGATGGCGCCGTCGTCGAGGATCCGTCGCGTGGCGTCCATCGTGATGACGGTGCCGCCGGTGACGAGGAGATCCACCACGGGCTTGGGCGCCCGGTGCGGGGCGGGCGTCGGCGGCGGCGAGGCCGCGCCAAGGGCGGCCAGGACGAGCAGGGAAGCGGCTGTCAACGACATGGGCGGGCGTGGCCGTGGGAAGGGTCTCCCGCCAATATGCCCGCCGGCGCTCGTCAGCGCTGCACCGGATCCCCCGCCTTCGCCGGAATCGCCTCCGCCACCGGCCGCCCCGCCCGCTCGGCCAGCAGCCGGGTGACGTACCGCTGCCCCTCCGACATCCGCTCGAGCTCCACCGCAATCGTATCCACCGCCTGTTCCAGCCGCTCGAGCCGCCGGCTGTCCTCCGTCGGCGCCACCGGCGCGGCCCGCGAGGTCGTCCGCTTCCAGATCAGCCGGGCGATGGCCACCGCGATCGGCGCCCCGATGAACATGATCGCCGCGAAGGAGATGAACGCGACCGATTCCTGCAGATTCACGTTGTTGGGATCGAGCGGGACCATCGGCGACGTTCCCACCTCCGCGATCGTCGCGGGGGCGACCCCGATGCCGGCGAGTTGATTCTCGACCCTCTGCAGCGCCTCCTCGGCGTCAATGCGGCGCCCCTCGAGCGCTGCGAGCCGCGACTTGACGACGCTCACGGCGATGGTGCCGGGAGCGGAAATCTCGGCCTTGCTGGCTTCGATCTCGGACGAAAGGCGCTCGATGCGCGCCTGCAGCAGCTGCGCCTGCGCCTGCAGGGAGGCGATATCCGCGTCGCCGGCCGGCTTCGTGACCTCGATGCCGTCCTTGCCGATGGTCACCTTGATGTCGGCCTGGGCTGGTGTGCCGGGCGAGGCGGGGGGCTGGGGCTGGTGCATGCGGTGATCTACGGCGCTCCGCTGCCCGGCGTTTCACGCGCCCCGGCGCGCCTCACCCGCGCGGCCGCTGCGGCATCTCCCGCGGCGTCACTTCGAGCGTCCGCGCCCGCCCCTCGCGCACGATCCGCACCGGAGTCCCGCGCCCGATCCGCTCTTCGCCGAGCAGCCGGTGCAGGTCGTCGGCGGTTCCCGCAGGTGCCTCGTTGAGCTCCACGATCACGTCGCCCGCCCGCAGCCCTCCCGTCGCCGCCGGGCTCCCCAGTTCGACGCCCGTCACCAGCACCCCGCCCTCGCGCGGCAGCCGAAGGGCGCTTCGCACCGCGGCCGGCACGCGCGTGGATTGCGCCACCACACCGAGCCAACTGCGCCGCACGCGCCCGTCGCGGATGAGCCGCGCCGCGACCCACTCCGCCGTACCGGCGGAGATCGCGAAGCAGATCCCCTGCGCCCCGAGCACGACCGCGGTGTTCACCCCGATCACGCGGCCGCGGGCATCCACCAAGGGGCCGCCCGAGTTGCCCGGGTTGAGCGCGGCGTCCGTCTGGATCACCTGGTCGATCAGCCGGCCGTTGCGCGAACGCATCGTGCGGCCGAGGGCGCTCACCACGCCGCTCGTCACGGTGGTCTCGAAGCCGAGCGGGTTGCCGATGGCGATCGCCACCTGCCCGGGTTCGAGCGCCTGCGCGTCGGCGAACTCGGCGTAGGGGAGGCCGCTCCCGGGGAGGCGGATCACCGCGAGGTCGGTATCGGGATCGTCCCCGACCACGGTCGCCACCTGCGACGAGCCATCGAGCATTGACGCCATGACGTTCGTTCCGCCGTGCACCACGTGCGAGTTGGTGAGCGCAAGCCCGTCGGGGGTGAAGAGGAAGCCGCTGCCGCTGCCGCCGCCTCGCCGCCGACCGGGCAGCGTCACCTGCAGGTGCAGCACGGCCGGGCGCACTCGGCGGACAGCGCCGGTCACGGCGCGGGAATAGGCGTCGAGCAGCTCGCCGTCGCCGCGGGGCAGGTCGGTGTCGCGCATGGCGGGAAGCTGCGACCGGGCGGGCGATCCCGCGCTCGCCCGATCGGTGTTCCCCCGAACGCCCGATGCCGGAGGGCGACGCGGTCGGCGAACCTCCGGTCGTTCCGGCGCCTACGTCTTCCCGAGTCCACCATGCCCACGCCCTCCGCCCTTGCCGCCCTGTCCGCCGACCTCGCCGCCGCCGTGGAGCAGGCGGCGCGTTCGGTGGTCGCGGTCCACGCCCGCCGACGCATTCCCTCGAGCGGGATTCTCTTCCGCGACGGTCTGGTCGTCGCCGCGCAGCACACGATCCGCCGCGAGGACGGCATCACCGTCACGCTGCCTGACGGCCGCAGCGTCGGTGCCACGCTGCGCCGGCGCGACCCGGGCACCGACCTCGCCGTGCTCGCGCTGGCCGAGCCGGTGCCCGCGCCGCAGCCGCTTGGCGGCGACGATACCCTTGTGGTCGGGCAGTTGGTGCTGGCGGTCGGCCGGCCCGGGCCGTCGGTGACGGCAGCGCTGGGGATCGTCGCCGAGCTGGGCGGCGAGTGGCGCACGTGGCCGGGCGGTCGCATTGACCGGCTCGTGCGCACCGACCTCGTGATCCAGGACGGCTTCTCGGGATCGGCCCTGGTGTCTGCCACCGGGGCGCTGGTGGGGCTCAACACCTCCGGCCTGGCGCGCTCGGCGGCGATCGCTCTGCCGGCCACGACCGTCGCGCGCGTCGCCGCGCAACTCGCCGACCAGGGCCCCGTCGAGCGCGGGTGGCTGGGATGCGCGCTGCAGCCCGCGCGCCTCGCGCCGGCCGTGCTGCAGGCCACCGGAGTGACCGGCGAGGTGGGGCTGCTCGTGATGGGTGTCGAGCGGGACGGCCCGGCGGAGAAGGCCGGCCTGCTCGTGGGCGATATCGTGGTGGCGCTCGGCGGTGCGCGGGTGCACGACCCGATGGACGTGCTCGCGATCGTCAACGGCAACGGTGCCGGCACCACGCTCACCGCACGCGTGGTGCGCGGTGGGGCGATTGCCGAGCTGCCGGTGACCCTGGGAGCCCGTCCGCGGCGGGGGCGCTGGTGAACGCGTGAGTGCCCCGTCGTGATGCGGGTGCTGGTCGTCGCCGCCTCGGCCGTGGTCCGGGCGGGGCTGGCGGCGGTGCTCGAGCGGGCCGAGACGCTGATCGTCGTCGGGATGGAGCCGGCCGACGCCGCCGTCGCGTCGCTGGTGGCGACATACGACGTGGACGTACTGCTCTGGGCACCGGCCGACGATCGCGCGGAGGCAGCGCTCGGCGCGCCGCTGCCAGCGACGCCGGCCGTGGTGGCGCTCGCGCCGCGCCGCGATGCCGCGTGGGCCGAGCGGGTGCTGGCGGCCGGGGTCCGCGCCGTGCTCGAGCCCGATCCGTCACCCGAGGAGATCACGGCGGCCATCGAGGCCGCGGCACGAGGGCTCGTCGTACTGGCGCCGGCCCTCGCGGCCACGCTGCTGGCCCGGCGCGACATCGCGGCCGGGTCGGTGCCACGTCACGACCAGTCCGACGCCGCCGCGCGGTTGACACCACGCGAACTCGAGATCCTGGGATGGCTGGCGCAGGGGCTCGCGAACAAGCACGTCGCGTCGCGCCTCGGGCTCTCGGAGCACACGGTGAAGACGCACGTCGCGCACCTGTTCGAGAAGCTCGGCGTCGGCACGCGGGCGGAGGCGGTGGCGCGCGCGGTGCGGTTGGGGGTGCTAGCGTTGTAGCGGTCGTGCGGCCCCTCCACCCGCCCCCCTCGTGTCCCGCGTCCTGATCCTCTTCGCCCATCCCGCGCTGCGGACGTCGCGCGTGCAGCGCGCCATGGCCGACGCCGTCCGCGACCTCCCCGGCGTCACGTTCCACGACCTCTACGAGGCGTATCCCGACTTCGACGTGGACGTGCCGGCCGAGCAGGCGCGGCTCTCGGCCCACGACGTGATCGTGCTGCAGCACCCGCTCTACTGGTATTCGGTGCCGCCCCTGGTCAAGCAGTGGTTCGACCTCGTGCTCGAGCACGGCTGGGCGTACGGCTCGCAGGGCCGGGCGCTCGAGGGGAAGGTGTTGCAGGTCGCGTTGTCGGCGGGCGGTCGCGCGCAGGCGTACGGGCCGGGATCCTTCAACGGCTACTCGATCGCGCAGTTCCTGGCACCCGTCGAGGCGACGGTGCGGCTGTGCCGGATGCGCTGGGCGGAGCCATTCACCGTCATGGGGACGCACATGATGGGGGCGGCGGACATCCGCGAGGCGGCGGCGCGCTACGCGGCGCTGGTGCGCGGATACGTCGAGTCGGACGCGGTCGCCGCGGGGGGGCGCTGAGATGCAGGCGTTCCTGGTGGCAGCGACGGTGTACCTGGCGGCGGCCGTGGTCGCGGTGCCGGTGGCCAAGCGGATGGGGCTCGGGTCGGTGCTCGGGTACCTCATCGCCGGCGTGGTGATCGGGCCGTCGGTGCTCGGCTTCGTCGGGGCCGAAGGGCAGGACGTGATGCACGCCGCCGAGTTCGGCGTGGTCATGATGCTCTTCGTCGTGGGACTCGAGCTCGAGCCGGCGCTGCTGTGGCGGCTGCGCGGGGCACTCGCCGGGCTGGGCGGGTTGCAGGTGGCCGGCACGGCCGCGGCCGTCGGGGCCGCGGGAGTCGCGTTCGGCCTGCCATGGCGAACGGCGCTGGCGTCGGGACTCATCCTCGCGATGTCCTCGACCGCCATCGTGCTGCAGTCGCTGCAGGAGCGCGGCTGGATGAAGACGGACGCGGGGCAGAAGAGCTTCGCGGTGCTGCTCTTCCAGGACCTCGCGGTGATCCCGATCCTGGCGGTGCTGCCGCTGCTGGCGCTCGCGCCGGAGGGCGCCGCGGCCCCCGGGGGCGGCGGGTCGCACGGGGGGGCGTTCGTCGAGCACCTGCCCGGATGGCAGCGGGCGCTCGTCACCATCGGCGCGGTCGCGCTGCTGGTCGGGGTCGGCCGCTCGGTGGTGCCGGCGGCGTTCCGGCTGATCGCGCGCGCGCGGCTGCGCGAGACCTTCACGGCAGCGGCGCTGCTGCTGGTGATCGGCATCGCGGTGCTGATGCAGTTCGTCGGGCTGTCGCCGGCGCTCGGCACCTTCCTGGGCGGCGTGGTGCTCGCGACGTCGGAGTTCCGCCACGAGCTCGAGAGCGACATCGAGCCGTTCAAGGGGCTGCTGCTCGGGCTCTTCTTCATCGCCGTCGGCGCGAGCATCGACTTTCCGCTGATCGGCCGTGAACTCGGCACCGTGCTCGGCCTCGTGGCGGGGCTCGTGCTGCTCAAGGCAGCGGTGCTCTACGCCCTGGGCACCGGTGCGAGGATGGGACGCGACCAGCGCCTGCTCTTCGCGCTGGCGCTCGCGCAGGGGGGCGAGTTCTGCTTCGTGCTGCTGAGCTTCGCCACCCAGAACCGGGTCCTGCCGGAACGCGTCGCGGGGCTGCTGGTGGCGACGGTGGCCCTCTCGATGGCGATGACGCCGCTCTTGCTCGTGGCGTGGGAACGGTTCGTCGCGACGCGCGCGTCGAGCGCGACGGACGCCGGCCGGCCGCACGACGACGTGCACGGCGAGCATGCCGTGATCATCGTCGGCTTCGGCGACTTCGGCAGCACGGTGGGGCGCTACCTCAATGCGAACGGGGTGGACACGACGGTGCTCGACCTCGACTCGGACCGCGTGGACGTGCTGCGGCGCCTCGGGCTTCGCGTGTTCTACGGCGATGCGTCGCGCGAGGACCTGCTGCGCTCCGCCGGTGCCGACACGGCGAAGCTGATCATCCTCACCAGCGGTGACACCGAGGCGATGCGCACGCTGGCCGGGCGGATCCGGCACGCGTTCCCGCACCTGACGATCCTGGCACGTGCGTCGGGGCGCGTGGGCGCGTACGAGCTGATCGAGGCGGAGGTGCCGCATGTCGTGCGCGAATCGCTCGACAGCGCGCTGCACCTCGGGGTGGAGGCACTGCACCTGCTCGGCGTGCGCCGCCACGAGGCGTGGCGGGCCGCACAGCGGTTCCGGCGGCACGACGACGCGACGCTCCGCGAGCTGGCGAAGGTGTTCCGCGATCGCGCGGCGCACCTGTCGCTGGCGCGCGAGGCGATCCGCGACCTCGAGCAGTCCATGCGCGCGGACGCGACGGGGGGCGTGCCGCCGGACGACGGCGCCTGGGATCCCGAGTCGCTGCGGGCGGAGTTCGGCGCGCGCCCTCCGTCGGCCACGGGCTGAGGGCGCGGTGCCGGGCCGCCGACGGTCACCCGAGCGTCGCGGCCGCCTGCAACGCCACGCGGCCGTCGGGGCCTTGCGCCTCGAGGGCGATCACATCGTCGCCGGGCACGGCCACCAGGCGGTACGGAGCGAGGTCGAAGACCGGGGCGACACCGCGGAAGCTGAACTGCCGGATCGGCCGCGGCTGCCGCTGCCGCACGAGCTGCGCGAGCAGCGCCGCCGTCAGCGGTCCGTGCACCACCAGCCCCGGATAGCCCTCGACGTCGCGTGCGTACGGCCGGTCGTAGTGGATGCGGTGCGCGTTGAAGGTGAGGGCGGAGAAGCGGAAGAGCAGCCGCGGGTCGGGATGCACCTCGCGCGTCCAGCCACCGTCGGGTACCGGGGCCCACGGCCCCGGCACCGGCGCCGGCACCGCTGTGCCGGGTTCGCGATACACGATGTCCTGCTCCTCCTCGAGGCAGGTCGCGCCGTCCTGCACGAAGCGGTACGCCACGGTCACGAACGCGAGGCTGCCGCTCTTGCCGCTCTTGTGTTGCACGTCGCGGATGACCCCCTCGCGGGCCGCAGGTGCGCCGAGCACCAGCGGCCGGTGCACGGTGAGCCGCGCGCCGGCGAACATGCGCCGCGGATACGGTACCGGCGGCAGGAACCCTCCGCGCTTCGGATGGCCGTCCTCGTCGAGCTGGGCCTGCGGCGCGCGCGGGAGGAAGTAGAACCAGTGCCACGGCACCGGCAGCGCGGTGCCGGCGTCGAATCGGTCCGTCGGTTCGTCGAAGGTGGCCGCTGCGGCGCGCGCCTGCGACACGGAGAGGTCGTCGGTGACGGTCTCGGTACGGCCTACCCACTCGCGCATGTCATCCACGGGTCGGACTCCGGCATCTTTGTTCGTCGGGCCGGCACCACCCCCTCGCGGGACGGCGGTCGGCGACGCAAGGTAGGCAAGCTAGGACGGCATCCACTTCGCGATCAACCGCATGGCCGCAGGCATCCTGCAGGGACTCCGCATCGTCGAGGGCTCGGCGTTCGTCGCCGCGCCACTCGGCGGCATGACCCTCGCGCAGCTCGGCGCCGACGTCATCCGGTTCGATCCGATCGGCGGCGGCCTCGACGCGGGGCGGTGGCCGCTCACGAAGACCGGTGCGGCGTCGCTCTTCTGGACGGGGCTCAACAAGGGGAAGCGCTCGATCGCGGTGGACTTCCGGAAACCCGAGGGACAGGCGCTGCTCACGCGGCTCATCGCCGCGCCGGGCGACGGGGCGGGGCTCTTCAGCACGAACTTCCCGGCGCGCGGCTGGCTCGCCTACGACGCCCTGCGTGCGCACCGCGCCGATCTCGTCATGGTCAATCTCGTGGGGCGGCGCGACGGTGGGTCCGAGGTGGACTACACGGTGAACCCGCAGCTCGGCGTGCCGGCGATCACCGGACCGGCCGATCGCGACGCACCCGTGAACCACGTCCTGCCCGCGTGGGATGCGATCGCCGGCCACCAGATCGCGATCGCACTGCTGGCGGCCGAGCGGCACCGGAGTCGCACGGGGCAGGGGCAGTTCGTCTCGCTCGCGCTCAAGGACGCCGGCATCGCGCTGCTCGGGCACCTGGGCTTCATCGGCGAAGTGCAGGTGAACGACGACGACCGGCCACGCTTCGGCAACGACCTCTACGGCGCCTTCGGCCGCGACTTCCCCACCAGGGACGGCCGCCGGGCGATGGTCGTGGGCCTCACCGACCAGCAGTGGCAGACGCTGCAGGCGGCCACGGGGATCGGCGAGGCGGCGATGGCGCTCGGGGCACGGCTCGGTCTGGACCTCGCGGACGAGGGGAACCGGTTCCGGGCGCGCGACGACATTTCCGCGCTCGTGGCCCCGTGGTTCGCCGCGCGGACGCTGGCGGAGGTGGGCGAGGCCTTCGCGAAGGCGCGCGTCACGTGGGGGCCGTACCGCACGATGCGCCAGGCACTGGCCGAGGACGCCGACCTGACCGACGCGAACCCGATGCTGCAGTGGCTCGACCAGCCCGGAGTCGGTCGCCTGCTCGCCGCCGCGTCCCCCCTCGACTTCTCGGCCGTCCCGCGAGTCCCGGTCGCGCCGGCACCGCGGCTGGGGCAGCACACCGACGAGATCCTGCTCGACGTGCTCGGGTTGGCGAGCGCGGAGGTCGGGCGGTTGCGCGACGCGGGGATCGTGGCGTGACGGCGCCGTCGGGGGCCGCAGCAGCACGGCGGGCGACATGTTCCCCGAACACGCGCCCGGGACGCGCCCGATCCCGCCTCGCCCCTGCCGCCGACGGCCACTCGAGGATGCGCGCGAACAATCCGACCACACGAGACGTGAACCGATGAAGCTGCCGATCAACTTCTACAAGCCACTGGCCATCGGCGCCCCCGCGCCGATGCGCGGCATCCCGGTGCGCCCCGAGCGGATGGTGCACTTCTTCCCGCCGCACATTGAGAAGATCCGCGCCCGCGTGCCGGAGATGATCAAGCAGGTGGACGTCCTCTGCGGCAACCTCGAGGACGCGATCCCCGTCGAGGACAAGGCCGCCGCCCGTGCGGGATTCATCGAGACGGTGCGGGCCAACGACTTCGGCGACACCGGCCTCTGGGTGCGCGTGAACGCGCTGAACAGCCCGTGGTTCCTCGACGATGTCGGGCAGATCGTCGCCGCGGTCGGCGACAAGGTGGACGTCATCATGATCCCCAAGGTCGAAGGGGTGTGGGACATCCACTTCGTGGACCAGTACCTCGCCCTGCTCGAGGCGAAGCATCGCGTGGCCAAGCCGATCCTCGTGCACGCGCTGCTCGAGACCGCCGAAGGGGTCAAGAACGTCGAGCAGATCGCCGGCGCGAGCCCGCGCATGCACGGCATGTCGCTCGGCCCGGCGGACCTCGCGGCGTCGCGCGGCATGAAGACGACCCGCGTCGGCGGCGGGCATCCCTTCTACGGCGTCCTCGCGGATCCCAAGGAAGGCGAGGCGACGCGCGCCTTCGTGCAGCAGGACCTGTGGCACTACACCGTCGCGCGCATGGTGGATGCCTGCGTGTCGCACGGGCTGCGCGCCTTCTACGGGCCCTTCGGGGACATCCGCGACGAGGCCGGCTGCGAGGCGCAGTTCCGGAACGCCTTCCTGATGGGGTGCAGCGGGGCCTGGTCGCTCGCGCCCGGGCAGATCGACATCGCGCGCCGGGTGTTCTCGCCGGACGTGGGCGAGGTGAAGTTCGCGCTCAGGATCCTCGAGGCGATGCCGGACGGCTCGGGCGTGGCGATGATCGACGGCAAGATGCAGGACGACGCCACGTGGAAGCAGGCGAAGGTCATGGTGGACCTGGCGCGGCTGGTGGCGAGGAAGGACCCGGCGCTCGCCGCCGCCTACGGGCTCTGACCGATGGCCACCAAGACACGCCCGGGGAACTTCTTCGAGGACTTCCGGGTGGGCGACAACCTCGCCCACGCGACGCCGCGCACCGTGACCGAGGGCGACGTGGCGCTCTACCAGGGGCTCTTCGGGGGCCGCTTCGCCCTGCAGTCGTCCACGCCGTTCGCGCAGGCGATGGGCTATGCGCGCTCTCCGGTGGACGACCTGCTCGCCTTCCACCTCGTCTTCGGCAAGACGGTGCCGGACGTGTCGCTCAACGCGATCGCCAACCTGGGCTACGCCGGTGGCGTCTTCGGGGCCCCGCTCTACCCGGGCGACACCATCCGCACGAGTTCCGTCGTCACCGGCGTCAAGGAGAACAAGGATGGCAAGACCGGCGTGGTGTACGTCCACTCCACCGGCACCAACCAGCGCAACGAGGTCGTCGTGGACTACCATCGCTGGGTGATGGTCCGGAAGCGCGACCCTGGGGCCCCGGCGCCGCCGCCCGTCGTCCCGACGCTGCCCGCCGCCGTGCCGGTGGAGCGACTGCACCTCCCGCCGATACCCACGGCCCCCTACGACCCTGCGCTCTCCGGCAGCCCCGACCTCTGGGACGACTACGCCGTCGGCGAGCGCATTGATCACGTGGATGCGATGACGATCGAGGAGGCCGAGCACCAGATCGCGACGCGGCTCTACCAGAACACCGCCAAGGTGCACTTCAACCTGCACGTCGAGCGGGACGGCCGCTTCGGCCGGCGCATCGTGTACGGCGGCTACGTGATCTCGCTCGCGCGGGCGCTCTCGTTCAACGGGCTCGCCAACGCGCAGCGCCTCGTGGCGATCCACGGCGGGCGGCACGTGAGCCCCGCGTTCGCCGGCGACACGATCTACGCCTGGTCGGAGGTCACGGCCAAGGAGCCGCTCCCCGGTCGCGGCGACTGCGGCGTGCTGCGCATCCGCACCGTGGCCACGAAGGACCGCACCTGCCACGACTTCCCGGCGCAGAATGCGTCGGGGGCGTACGAGCCGGCCGTGGTGCTCGACTTCGACTACTCCGTGCTGATGCCGCGGCGCTAGTCGAACGACAGTGCGATCTTCCCCGTCGTCGCATTCGACTCCATGAGCGCGTGCGCCTCGGCGATGCGCGCCAGCGGGAAGGTCGCGTCGATCGGCAGCCGCACCGTCCCCGCCGCGAGCCACGGCAGCACGGTGCGCGCGTAGGCCTCGGTGACGGCCACCCGCTCCGCGAGGGGGCGCGAGCGCAACACCGTCCCGCGGATCGTCAGGCGCTTGCCCAGCAGGTAGCGCAGGTCGAGACTCGTCTCCTGGCCGGCCAGCGTCCCGACAACGACAATCCGACCGTGCAGTGCCATCGCCGGCACGGTCTCGGCCACGTAGGGGCCGCCGACGAGGTCAATGCACACGTCCACGCCGCGCTTGTCCGTCCAGCGGCGTGCGGCGGCGACCACCCAGCCGGCCTCGCCGTGCACGACGCCGTCGGTCATGCCGAGGGCGCGCGCGACATCGAGCTTCGCGGGGCTCCGCGCCGTCCCGTACGTGCGGCATCCCAGCGCCGCGCCGACCTGCACGACCGCCAGCCCGACGCCGCTGCCGACGGCATGCACGAGCACGACCTCCCCGGGGGCGGCGCCGGCCTGCTGCAGGGCATCGTACGCGGTGATGCAGGCCTCCGGGGTGGCGCCGGCGACCTCCCACGACAGGGCCTCGGGGATCACCGCCACGGCGTCCTGGTGCGTCACGAGGAATTCGGCGTGCGCTCCGCCCCCGACGAGCCCGGTCACGCGGGTGCCGACCGCCCAGCGTTCCGCCCCGGGGCCGGACGCCGCGACTTCGCCCGCGAACTCGAGGCCCGGGATATCGGTCGGCACCCCGGGCGGCGCGGGGTAGCGCCCCATGCGCTGCAGCACGTCGGCCCGGTTGAGCGCCGAGCCACGGACGCGGACGAGGATCTCACCGGGGCCGGGCTCGGGCACCGGGCGATCCTGCACGCGCAGAACGTCGGGGGCACCGGGCGCCGTGATGACGGCCGCACGCATGGTCGAGGGCAGCAGGGCCATGCGCGAACGTTACTGCCGGAAAGACCACGGCGCGCCGCGGGAACGGTCCGCGACGCGCCGGGGAACTTCCATGTCCCGCCGTGGGACGATCAGGCCGAGCGCGGGGTCACTTCGCCGGTTGCGAGGTCGAGGTCGAAGACCTGGCCATTGACCGTCATCGTGGCGGTGCTCGTGCCGTTGAACTCGATCATCACGCGGCGGCTGCGGATGGGATTGACACTGACGCTGTCGGAGGAGGTCCGGACGCGCGACACCTCCACGTTGCGGACGATGATCCCTGCCACCGGGTACGGATGCTGCGACCGGGGGAGCCGATACCGCAGGTTGGACGTGGTGTCGGTCGCGAACATCGTGACGGTCTGCACCATGCCCGTCGCGGTCGGGCGCGACGTGAGGTGGAAGGACGACCCCTCACCGTTCCAGATGTGCAGCGTGTCGGGGTGCCCGGCGAGGTTGCTCAGCTCGCGGCGGCTCGACCGGGCGCTCGAGTCGGCGAGCATCGCCGTGCCACGGCGACGCGAGAACCCGCCGGTGTCGGCGACCAGCCAGACGATGCGGGCTGTCGTGATCGAATCGTACCCGGCCTGGACCGCCCCTGCACCGTCGAAGAACTGCACCGAGCGGGTGTAGTCGCGCTCACCAAGGCCGCTCGCCGGACTGCGGCGCGACCTGCCGCAGTCGAATCGCATGAGCGTGGGATTCAGGACACAGCCGTTGGGCGCACGCGGCGTGCCGTTCGGGCCCTGCTGGTTGTGCATGCCACCGTCCGTCAGCCCGAGGAAGCTGCCGGTGCCGGTCGCCTCCGCGCGCAGGCTCTCCCCGGCCGTGAGGTCGTTCGCGACCGTCTGCCCGGAGGCCTGGGCAACCGCGAGGTTGATGTCGCGATCGAGGGAGGCGGGCGCGTTGGTGTCCTCGCAGGCGGCGAGGCCCACGGCCGCTGCGGCGAGGACGAAGAAACGGGAGGTCTGGCGCATGAGTCGCGTCTCGCGATTCGGGGGTCTTGTGCGGACCGAGGCCATTCCCCGGTCCTTCGGTTCGCCCCGGTGGACGGTGCGGAGGGGCAGGCGTTAAGGCGCTGACGTCACGCAGGGAGCGCTGGACGTCACGGGGCCGGCCGCGGGGCCGGCCGCGGGGCCGGCCGCGGGGCCGGCCGCGGGGCCGTAGCCGTTGCGATGCGTCGCCCGCACCTTACGGGAGCTCAACGACCGCCACCTCTCCGCAATACCGATGACTCGACTCCCGCTTCCTCGCCCCGTCGGCTCCCGTGCCGACGTGCTCGCTGCCCTCGCCATGGGTGCCGCCCTCGCTGCCTTCGCGGTGGACGCGCCGGCCCAGCGCCCGGCGGGGACTCCACGGCCCGGGCCCACGGCCCGCACCGCCGGGGACAGCGGCGCAGCGACCCCGTCCGTGGACGGCCTTCGCTGGCGCGGCATCGGCCCCGCGATGATGTCGGGTCGCATCAGCGACCTCGCCATCCACCCGAGGCAGCCCCGCACGTGGTACGTCGCCGCCGCGAGCGGCGGCCTGTGGAAGACCACCAACGCCGGCACGACCTTCACCCCGGTCTTCGACGCGCAGGCGTCGTACTCCATCGGCACCGTCGTCCTGGACCCGACGAATCCCAACGTCGTCTGGGTGGGGACCGGGGAGAACAACTACCAGCGCTCGGTGCCGTATGGAGACGGCGTTTACAAGTCGCAGGACGGCGGCAAGTCGTGGACGAACGTCGGCCTGAAGGCCTCGGAACACATCGGGCGCATCGTCGTGGATCCGCGCCAGCCGAACACGGTGTGGGTGGCGGCGCAGGGACCGGCGTGGAGCGCCGGTGGTGAACGCGGCCTCTACAAGACCACCGACGGTGGCAAGGCCTGGACGCGCGTCCTCGGCGGCGGCGACTGGGTCGGCGTCAACGACGTGCAGGTGGATCCGCGCAACCCCGACATCGTCGTCGCGGCGACGCATGTCCGGCAGCGCCGCGTCTGGGGCCAGGTGAGCGGCGGCCCCGAGAGCGCCATCCACCGCAGCACGGACGGCGGGGCCACGTGGACGAAGGTCACGGGCGGGCTGCCGACGGAGGAACTCGGCCGGATCGGGCTGGCCATCAGCCCGAAGGATCCCGACGTGATGTACGCGGTGATCGAGGCCGCCAACGGCCGCGGCGGCGTGTACCGCTCGAGCGACATCGGGGCGAGCTGGACGCGGATGAGCGACGCGTCCACGAGCGGGCTCTACTACGCCGAGATCTTCGCCGATCCGCACCAGGTGGATCGCGTGTATCTGGTGGACACCTACAACCAGGTCTCCGACGACGGCGGGAAGACGTTCCGCCGCCTCGGCGAGCAGTACAAGCACGTGGACAACCACGTGATCTGGGTGGACCCGACCGACCCCAACCACTACCTCGTCGGCTGCGACGGCGGCCTGTACGAGTCGTTCGACCGGGCCGCGACGTGGAACTTCTTCCCGAACCTGCCGCTGGCGCAGTTCTACAAGGTCGCGGTGGACAATGCCACCCCGTTCTACCGGGTGTACGGGGGCACGCAGGACAACGCCACCGTCGGTGGGCCCTCGCGCAACAACACCGTGCACGGCATCGGCAACCATGAGTGGGAGATGGTCGTCTTCGGCGACGGCTTCTCGGTGCAGGTCGATCCCACCGATCCCAACACGGTCTATGGCGAGTGGCAGAACGGCGGGCTTGTCCGCCACGATCGCCGGACGGGCGAGAACACCGGCATCCAGCCGCAGGTCGGGCCGGGCGATGCGCCCAACCGGTACTACTGGGATTCGCCGCTGCTGATCTCGCCCCATGCCCCGACGCGGCTCTACTACGGCTCGCAGTACCTGTGGCGGTCCAACGACCGCGGCGACTCGTGGACGCGCCTCTCCGGCGACCTCAGCCGCGGCATTGACCGGTCGCAGCTCAAGCTGCTGGGGCGCCAGCAGAGCGTGGACGCGATCGCGCGCAACGGCTCGACGAGCTTCTACGGCTCGCTCATCACCATCAGCGAGTCGCCGAAGGTCGAGGGGCTCCTGTACGTCGGTACCGACGACGGGCTCGTGCAGGTCTCCGAGGACGGTGGCACGTCGTGGCGACGCATCGCGTCGCTGCCGGGTGTGCCGGACACGACGTACGTCATCCAGGTGCTCGCGTC
This sequence comes from Gemmatimonadota bacterium, assembly GCA_021298835.1. Taxonomy (GTDB): domain Bacteria; phylum Gemmatimonadota; class Gemmatimonadetes; order Gemmatimonadales; family Gemmatimonadaceae; genus JAJTHG01. The sequence goes on along the minus strand of JAJTHG010000041.1, from coordinate 1,426 downwards.
GCCGCACGACGCCAACACCGTGTACGTCGTCCCGAACAACCATCGCTCGGGCGACTTCACCCCCTACCTGCTCAAGAGCACGGATCGCGGGCGCACGTGGACGTCGCTCGCCGCCGGCCTGCCGGCGCGCGGATCGGTGTACACGATCGCCGAGGATCCGGCGGTACCCGGGCTGCTGTACGTGGGCACGGAGTTCAGCGCGTTCGTCTCGCTCGACGGCGGAAAGACGTGGCGCCCGCTCAAGGGCGGGCTTCCCGCGATCCAGGTGCGGCACATGGTGGTGCAGGAGCGCGAGGGCGACCTCGTCGCGGCGACCTTCGGCCGCGGTTTCTACGTACTCGATGACCTGACGCCGTTGCGCACGGCCGCGCGCGAGGCGCAGGCGATGGCGGCGGCCGAGGCGCGGCTGCTGCCGGTGCGGCCGACACCGATGTTCCTGCCGGCGGAGCCGTATCTCGGTGGCAAGGGCCCCGGGTTCTTCGGGGCGCGGCACTACGTGGCGCCCAACCCGCCGCACGGGGCCGTGTTCACCTACTGGCTGGCCAGGGAGCTCAGGACGAAGCGCGCTGTCCGGCAGGAACGCGAGAAGGGGCTCATCAAGGAGGGCAAGGACGTGCCCTTCCCGGGCTTCGATGCGCTGCGCGCCGAGGAGCGCGAGGAGGCCCCCGAGGCGCTGCTCACGATCACCGACGCCGACGGCCGCGTCGTGCGGCGCCTCACCGGCCCCGTGCGCGCGGGCTTCTCGCGCGTGGCGTGGGACCTTCGCTGGGCGGCCCCGCAGTTGCCCGGGCCCCGGCGCCCCGATGCCGACGACGACGGCGGGCCGGAAGGCCCGGTGGCGGCGCCCGGTACGTACACGGTGACGCTGGCGCTGCGGCACGACGGCGCGGTGCGCGAGATCGGCACGCAGGCGTTCGTCGCCGAGCCGCCCGCGGCCCTGGCCGGCACGACGGCCCGCGATGCCGGGACGATGCAGTTCCGGCTCGAGACGTCGCGGCTCCAGCGCGCGGTGCTCGGCACGGTGGCGGCGCTCAACGAGGCCGCGCAGCGCCTCGCGCAGCTCAAGCGGGCGCTCGATGCGGCGCCAAGCGACACGCGCGACCTCGCCGCGACGGCCCGCGGGCTCGAGCAGCGGATCGCCGACCTGCGCATCCCGCTGACCGGCGACGCGACGATCGCGCGCCGCAACGAGCCGACGCCCGAGAGCATCACCTCGCGCCTGAGCGAGGTGATCCAGTATCACTGGAGCGGGTCGGGGGCGCCGACGGCGACGCAGCGCCAGAACCTCAGGTGGGCGGCCGAGGCGTTCGGGCCGGTGCGCCTGAAGGTCGAGCAGCTCGTCGAGGAGGACCTGCGGGCGCTCGAGACGGCGGCGGAGGCGGCGGGGGCGCCTTGGACGGTGGGGCGGGTGCCGAAGTGGCCGTAG
>JAJTHG010000056.1 GCA_021298835.1 Gemmatimonadota bacterium | reverse complement strand
TCAGGCCGATCCGCGGGAACTGCTTCTTCTCCGGCTGCACCGGCGAGTCGATCACGGTGATCAGCGCGGCGTCGTTGACCTCGGCCACCCGTGCCTGCTCGTACTCGCGGCGGGTCGAGACGTACAGGTCCTCCGCGATCGCCTGCTGCCGCTGGAGGTCGGCGTGGCGGGCCTTGAGCGTCGGGCTCTGGGTCCAGTCCCGATTGAGGACCTCGAAGTCGCGCAGCACGCGCGTCGCCCGATCGAGGTCGGCGCGGGTGCTGTCCACCCGGCCGGCGAGGAAGACGCGCCGCACGCGGCCGCGGGTCTGCCGCTGCTGCAGGTTGAAGTCGTTGACAAGGTCGAGCAGCCGCTGGGTCACCCGCGGGGCGAGGGGGGCCCACTCGGCGTCCACCGACACCGAGACCAGATTCGCGCGCTGGTCCACGGCGATGCGCATTTCGTCCTGCAGCGCCTTGATTTCGATTTCGAGCGCACGGCGGCGGTTCTTCGTGCGCTCGTTGCGGAGGTCCAGCAGCGTCGCGCTGTCGGCCGGCGCGTCGGTGCGGTAGTCGGGGAACCGGCTCAGCAGGAGCCGCGAGAGCAGCTCGCGGCTCGTGAGCAGCTTCTCGTAGAACAGCGGGCTCTCGCTGGGGTCTGCGCTGGCCGCCAACTGGTTGGTGAGCGAGCCGCCGAGCGCCCCGCCAGCCCCCGTGAGCGAGCCGATCGCGCCCGCCAGGCGCGAGGCGCCTCCGGCGCCGGGGCTGAGGTTGGGGCTGAAGGTCGCCGACGCCCGCCACGCCGGGGGCAGCACCAGCATGAGGACGATCGCCGTCGCCCAGGCGGCGGCCACCCCCCGTGCGATCCAGCGCCAGCGAAGGATCGTACCGGCCAGCCACGTCGAGAGCGACGGGTCCCCGACGGCGACGAGGGCGCGTTCGACCTCGTCGCCGCTGCGGTCGGGAATGCCGCCGATCAGCGTCATATCCGCTGGGCGATGATGACGGCGAAGATCGGCGTGAGGATGCTGACGACCGACAGGATCTGCGTGAAGGTCTGCTGCGTGCGCAGCGCGTCGCTCGGGTCGGTCTCCGGGACGATCACCGTTGCCCCGCCCTTGGGCACCGGCTTGTTGGCCGGCAGCGGCACCCACCACGGCCACTTGCGGATCGTCTCGACGAGGCCGTTGGGCTGGACCACGTACGCACGGGCCACGTCGCCCCGCTTGGCGCTCCCGCCGGCCGAGCGCACGTAGAACAGGATGTCCGCTCCGCCGCGCAACGCGACGGCCGTCGGCGAGTTGACGAAGCCCTTGACGCTCACCACCGGCGTGTAGCGCGGGACCTCGATCGAGTCGCCGTCCACCAGCACGATGTTGTCCGCGTCGTCTCGATTGCGCAGGGCGCGCGGCAGGTTCACCGCCACGCGGCCGATCGAATCGCGGGAGCGCGCGAAGTGGACGCCCTCCGGATAGGCCTCGGTCGTCAGTCCGCCGGCGCGCGCGACGAGGTCGGCCAGCCGGTCCACCTTCTGGATGAGCGCATAGCGGCCGGGATACTTCACTTCGCCGGTGATCCAGACGAGGCGCTGCAGCTCCCAGTCGGGCTGGCGGAAGACGAGCACGTTGTCGTACGGGCGAAGCACCTCGTCGCGGCCCCCGCTCGCCGCGGCCGGCAGCCCGGGCGGCCCCTCGTAGCGGCCGCTGGGGGCACGCTCGAAGAGGTAGCTGCTGTCCATCGGCACCCGCGTGGTGGTCGCGGTGGCCCCGTTGGCGCGCGATTCGGGCAGGCGGGCGATCTCCGCCTCGACGAGCGAGGCACTCTGGTCGAGGCCCCCTCCGAGCAGAATCAGGTCGCGCAGCGTCATCCCCTCGCGATACGGGAATCGCCCTCCCTTCCTGACCGCTCCCGCGATCGTCACGTAGCGGCGCGAACGGAAGTCGTTGAGCGAGAAGACCTGGATTTCGTCGTCCGGGGCGAGCGGGAAGTCCTCGGTCACACCGCCCGTCGTGTCGGTGAACGCGGCGCGCAGTTGCACCTTCGACGAATCCGGTCGCATCCGCGTGACGAGCACGCGGCCGAGGTACGTGTCCGGGCGCAGGCCCCCCGCCGCGCGGATCGCGTCGCGGACGGTCAGCCCGCTCCCGAGCCCGATCGGGCCGGGGTTCCACACGTTGCCCTTGACGGTCACCCGGTTGGCGATTCGATCCGCCACCTGCCCGATACGCACGACGTCGCCGTCGGCGGTCCTGAGGGCTGCCGCCGCCTGCTCGCCGTCGGCCGTGAGCACGACGCGGTCGCGACCCGGCGCCTGCCGTTGTGCCGGGGGAACGATGCGCTCGATCGTGACCTTGCGGCGCTCGGCCGCCGACGCGAATCCGCCGGCAAGGGCGATCGCGTCGGCGACGGTCTCGCCCTCGCGCGTCTCGTACGTCCCGGGCCGCACGATGCGCCCCGTGACGCGGACGCGCGGCCCGTGCGGCGGCACGAAGACGACGTCGCCGTTGTCGAGCCGCACGTCGTTCGTGGCGTCGCCCTTGAGCAGGTAGGCGTAGCCGTCGAGCGTGGCGACCACCTTCCCGGCGCGCTTGACCTGCACGCCGCGCAGCGACCCGTTGACCGACGGCCCGCCCGCCGCGAGCAGCGCCGTGAAGGCGGTCCCCGCGGCGGAGATGCGATACGAGCCCGGGCGCTCGACGTCGCCGACGACGAAGACCTGCAGCGTGCGCAACCGGCTCACGGAGACGCTGAAGCGGGTCGTGGCGCCGGCCCCGCGGCGGACGCCGCTGAAGCTGCGCCCCAGCCGGGTGTAGAGCACGTCTTCGAGCTGCCCGAGCGTCAGGTTGGCGACGAACACCTGCCCGACGTCCGAGATGAACACGAAGCCCTCGCGATTGACCTCGAGGTCGTAGGACCGTTCGACGTCGCCGGTCAGGAGCAGCACCAGGCGGTCACCCGGCCCCAGCCGGTAACTCGGATCCACCGGCCCGGCGAGGTTCGGCTGGAACTGCGCGGCGCCGGTGCGGAAGACGTCGAGGCCGAAGATGCGCAACCCGCTGTCGGCCTCCTGCCGCGCCTCGAACAACTCGCGCAGGTAGCGCAGCGAGTCCTTCGGCGTGCGCAGTCGCCGCGCGATGGTGGCGCTGTCGAGCCCCAAGGTGTCGCGCAGGAACCGCAGCAGGGTGTCCCGCCGCGCGCCGGTCGCGCTGTCCAGCTCGGCCGCCACCAGACCGGTGCCGTCCATGAGGTCGAGCGAATCCACCAGCCCCAACGACTTGAGCGCGGTCGTGGCGCTGTCCCGCAGGCGTGCATCCGGCGTCCCGGTCGCCCCGGGCAGATACTGGTCGAGGAGCGTCTCGGGATACCCCTCCGCCCGCAGCCGCGCCCGCACCTGGTCGGGAGACAGGCCGCTCTCGGCCACCCGCTTGCGGAGTTGCTCGATAAGGTCGGGCCGCGCGCGCAACAGCATCTGCGCCTGTTCGGCCGTGGGGCGCTGGGCCGCCGCAGGGGCAGCCCCCACAAACAAAGACGCGAGCACCGCCACCGACAGTGCTCGCCAGCTCGAGAATCGCATTCCAGCGGGGACGGAAGAGTACCGACCGGCTGCGCCCGGATCCGCGCAGGCGAGGGGGGTGTGGTGGTCGCGCAGGGACTCGAACCCCGGACCTCTGGTATGTGAGACCAGCGCTCTAACCAGCTGAGCTACGCGACCGTCACCACCTCGTCCGGCTGGGCGCCGGAAGAAGCGAAAAGTACGCGATGAAGGGCGACGAGGGAAGGGGTAAAGCATTGGGATCACGGAGCTTGAATTGGTTCCCCCGCCATGGGGGCCGTCGCCGGCCCAGCTGTTCGCACCGCGCGCAGGCGCGGCCCGCGTCCCCGACCGACTCACCCCGCACGCGACTTCCATGGTGCCGGTGGGACTCGAACCCACGACCTGGCGATTATGAGTCGCTTGCTCTAACCGGCTGAGCTACGGCACCCCGCGGACAACTTACCGGTCGTCCGCCCCCAGCTTCCAGCGCCAGCCGAGCACGCCGGGCTCCCACTGCACCCGGACGCGGCCTTCCGGCGCCGTGCGCGACGTCCCCGGAATGTAGTTCACCGTGATCACGCGATTGACGCCAAGGTCGGCCGAGACCTCGAGGCCTGCGCGCGTGACCCACGTGGACTGCACGCCCAGCCGCGCGACCGTCATGACGGGTGGCTGCAGGATGTCGCGCAGCAGCGGCCAATCCGCTGCGGGCGGGAAGGGATTCCGGTACGTGCCGGTCCCCTGCCACCGGGCCGCCGCGTAGGGACGCAGCGTCGCGTCGGCGAACAGCGCCAGGTCGAGCCCGACCCGCGCCTCGCGATGATCGGTGAACCCGCGCCCGAGCGACACGTACTGCTGGGTGTAAACGTCCGAGGGCGTCGTGTTCCGGTACACGAGGTTGGACACCTCGGTGTAGCTCGCGAACCAGCGATGGTCGCCCGCGAGCCGCAGGCCGTCGGCGACGAACGTCACGCCGTACATCGGTGGCTTGGGCGTGGTGCCGTCCAGCTGCACGTCATCCACGAACGATTGCACCGTGAAGAGGCCCGCCCGTGTCGGGGCGGCGAGGTCGAAGGCGAGGTTGAGGTTCGCCCCCTCGTTGTCGTTGTACATGCCGTTGAGCGCGGGGATGAAGGGGCTCGAGAGGCCCCACTCGAGCTGTCGGCCGGCGCCGGAATAGAGCACCGACTCGGAGAAGCCGAACTCGACCCCCCACAACCGCGCGGCCGCCCGGCGCGCGGTGAACCAACGGCTCGTGGGCCCGAAGTCCGTGAGCCGCGCCGTCAGCCACGTGAAGCGCAGCCGATCGTTCCCGAGCTTGGCCAGCACGTGGTCGTAGCTCCAGGCCGCGCGCCCGAGGAGCAGTCCGTCGTAGGCCGGCGGCCCCCAGTTGCGGCTCACGCGGCCGCCGAAAAGCTCCACCAGCGGCAACTGCAGCGACACGTAGGCCTCTTCCGCACGGCCGGCGATCCCGGGGCCACCGCGCTGGCTTCCCGGCAACCCGCCCTCGAAGCCGGCGTACTCCGGGTCGGCCGTCAGGGCCTGGTCACCCCGGAAGCGGAACGCCGCCACCAGCGGACCGCTGCCGAGGAACGCGCGAATGTTCACGCCGGGATGCGCGCCCAGCGCCGTGTCGGCGAGCATGAGTTCACGAATGCCGCTCGTCTGGGCGGTGCCCATCGCGCCGGCATTCACGTGCAGACTCATGGCCCGCCAGTCGTCCGGTGCCAGCGGCTCGCCCCGTGCGGCCGGCTGCTCGGACCGCCGGTCCCAGGCACCGCGGCCGTCGTCGTACTTCGCGATCGCGCGCGCCAGGCGCCGCACCCACGTCCGCGGGACGCGGCCCAGCACGGTCGTATCGAGCACCGCAAGCGACTGGCGGAGGCGCGAGACGGTGTAGGGGCGCTCCAGCACCGGCAGGTCGCGCAGGAATCCGCGCACCTGCAGGGCGTCCACGAAGCCGTACGCGGCGTCGTCGAGCGGCACGTAGGGCGAGGGCCCCGCCGTTCCCGCCTGGGCCGCGAGCGGCCCCGGGGCCGCGCTCCCGCCGGCGAACGCGAGGACGGCGAGCAGGCCGAGCCGCGCTACCGTGCGCGATGCTACCGTGCGCGATGCTACCGTGCGCGATGCTACCGTGCGCGATGCTACCGTGCGCGACGCCGCCGGCCCCACGCGTGTCGGCCACCGCGGCCGACGGTGCGCCGAGCGCCCGGCGCTAACGTCCGAGGAGATATGCATCGAGTTCAGGCGAGAGCTGCAGGGTGGGTCCCATGAAGTGCACGTACTTGAGTTGCCGCTTCACGGCCATCCACGCCGGATGATCCCCCGGAAGCTTGCTCGGATCGAGATCGAGCGACAGGAGCCAACGTCGCTGTGCCGGGATCCGGGCTTGTGCCCCGACCGGGTCCACCCAGTCGGTGATGCCGACGCCGGCGGACACGCGCAGAAACCCGGGCCACCACTTCGCCACGCGTGACGGCGCGAGCGAATCCACGTCGAACGACAGCCAGTACGTCTGGCCGCCGTAGTCGATCGTCGGGTGCAGGTAGGGATTCGTCGCCTGCCCGGACCACACCCGCTGCAGCGCCTGGCTTGGCCAGTACCAGAAGGTCGGCGTGACGTGCCGCAGGGCCGGGACGAACTCCTGCCCGAGCGCCCACGACGAGCCGGCCACGTTGAACAGGATGTCCGGTGGCGAGAACCCGAACTCGGCCTGCGTCGCATCGAGCATCTCGATCTGGAACTGCAGCGCATTGGAGATCGCCCACGCCCAGACGGCGGCCGTCTTGCGCGACACGCAGGCGCCGTGCACGAGGGACGTCCCGAGCCGCGTGAGGTGGTACCCGCCCCACGCGTGGCCGTTCTTGTCCTGGTTCCGCCACTCGTCGTCCCAGTCGTAGTTGAACCGGAACCGCTCGGCGGGTTCCCCCGACCACCACGCGTCCTTGAGCACGAGGTACATCGCCGCGTTCGCCGCCACGAACCCACCGGTGGCACCGTAGCGGGCGGCACGCCGCGCAGCGGGACGTCCGCAGTACGCGGGGAGGCCGGGTGCGGGGCCGGCATCCGCAGCGCGGATCCCGGGCGAGGTGACGCCGACCGGTTGCGGTACCGGCTGCGCCTGCGACGTCACCGAGGCGCACGACGCTGCGATCACCGGCGCGATCCACCGCGCGACCCGAGACGCCCGACGCGGCTCGAGCCGGACGGCGCGCGTCGGCGCCGCCCGCCCCCTCACGCGTGGTCCCTCGCCACCGCCGCCAGCACCTCGTCCGGAGCCACGCTGGCCGCCCCGAACTTCCCGACCTGCACCCCGGCCGCGTAGTTCGCCACCTCCGCGGCTTCGGCCACCGACGCCCCGCACGCCAGCATCACCGCCAGCCACGCCGTCACCGTGTCGCCCGCCCCGACGACGTCGAACACTTCGCGCGCCCGGGTCGGGATGCGCACCGTCGTCCCGTCCCGCCCGAAGAGCGCCATGCCCCGCTCGGACAGCGTCAGCAGCAGGTGCTCGGCCCCGAGCCGAGCGAGCGCCTCGGGCATGGCGTCGGGGTGGTCGAGGTCCACCGTGGCCCCGAGCGCCTGCTCGAGCTCGCGGCGGTTGGGCTTGAACACCGTCGCCCCCTGGAAGGCGAAGAAATTGCGGAACTTGGGATCCACCACGACCGGGATCCCCTTCGCCCGCGCCGCGTGCATGCCGGCCGCGATCACCGCCGGCACGAGGACCCCCTTGTTGTAGTCCTCGAAGACGAGGGCGTCGGCATCGGCGACCGCGCATTCGACGGCGGCGATCACCGCCGCCACGTCGGCTCCCGCCAGGTCGCCGTCGTCTTCCTCGTCGTACCGCAGCAGCTGCTGGCTGCGGGCGACGAGGCGGGTCTTGGTCGTCGTGGGGCGGTCGGTGGCGACCAGGCCGCGTGGTTCCGTCCCCGCGTCGCCCAGCAACTGCGCCAGCCGCTCGCCGGTGCGGTCGCGTCCGATGGCCGCCACGAGTTCGCAGCGGCTCCCCAGGGCGAGGACGTTCTGCACCACGTTCGCCGCGCCGCCCAGCGCGTCGCGGCGGTCGCGGACGCGCAGCACCGGCACGGGGGCCTCGGGACTGATCCGCTCGACGTCGCCCCGCAGGTACACGTCGAGCATGGCGTCGCCCACGACGGCGACGCGCACCCGCGGCGCATGGGCGAAGCGCGTCACGAGATGCTCGGGGGTCAGGGCAGGGCGGCGCGACATGTCGCGAAAGCTACCCGCCCCCCCGGTGCAGCGGGTATCCTCCGTCGCGTGAACGACACGCCGCGCCCCGGTACCCTCGCCCCGTTCGTGCTTGTCGTCGCGGTGTTCGCCATCTCGACCGCGGCGCCGATCGTGCGATTGGCCGGAACGCCCCCCCTCGTCATCGCCACCTGGCGCCTCGGCCTGTCGGTGCTGGTCGTCGGCGGGCTCGCGGTCGCCGGGGGCGGCTGGCGGCAGTGGCGCGGATTGTCCCGGCACGATCTGCTCGTGGCCGTGGCGGCCGGCGTCGCACTTGCGATCCACTTCTGGGCCTGGATCGCCTCGATCGGACTCACGTCCGTGGCCGCCTCGGTGGTGCTGGTCAACCTGCAACCGGTGATCGTCGCGGCGGGCTCCGCATGGTGGCTGGGGGAGCGCCCCTCGGCGGGGCAGTGGGCCGGGGTGGCGCTCGCCGTCGTGGGGGCGGGCGTCGTCGGTCTGGGCGACGGAGTGCTGGCCGGCTTGGCCGAATCGGGCCGGAACCCTGCCCTCGGGAATGCGCTCGCCGTGCTCGGCGCGGTGACGGCTGCGCTCTACTACCTCGCGGGCCGCCACCTGCGGGCGCGGCTCGACCTCTGGCCCTACACCGCGCTGGTGTACGGGGCGTGCTTCGTCGTCCTCCTCGTGGCCGCGCTCGTGCGCCAGGAACCCGTGTGGCCGGTGGCGGGGAGGGAACTGGGCCTCTATGCCGCCCTCGCTGCGGGGCCGATGCTGCTGGGCCACACGGGGCTGAACTGGGCGCTTCGGCACCTGCCGGCGTACGTGGTGAACCTCACCGTGCTGGGCGAACCCATCGGCGCGACCCTGCTGGCGTGGCTGGTGCCCGCCATCGGCGAGCCCCCGACGTCCGCCGCGCTCGTCGGCGGCGGACTCGTGCTGGCCGGCGCGATCCGCGCGGCGCGCCGATGATCGCGTAGCTTTCGGCATGCGTCCGCTCGCGCTCGACATCGTCGTCACCCGCGGGGACGCCGTGGAGTCCCGCCATCGGGTCCATGGCGTCGCGGTCGCGATCGACGGCACGCTGGTCGGGCAGGCGGGCGACCCGTGGCTCATCACGTGGTGGCGGTCGTGTGCCAAGTTCTTCCAGGTCATGCCGTTGCTCGAGAGCGGCCGCTTCGACGACCTCGGCTGGGGGGCGGAGGAGCTCGCCCTCGCGTGCGCGTCGCACGGGGGCGAGCCCGAGCACCTGGCCGTCGTGTCGCGCATGCTGCGCGACCAGGGCCTCGAGGAGGGCGACCTCGCGTGCGGCCCGCACGAGCCGCTGTCCGCACGGGGGGCGCGGCTGGCGCGGGAGCACGGCGATCGGCTGACCCGGCTGCACAACAACTGCTCGGGCAAGCATGCGGCCATGCTCGCGGCCGCGACCGCGCACGGAGCGGCCACGGCCGGCTACGAGCGGGCCGACCATGCGGTGCAGCGCGCCTGCACCCGGGCCGTCGGGGTCTGGACGGGGGTGCCGGTCGAGAAGCTGCGTGGCGCGATCGACGGGTGCGGGGTGGTGGTGTATGGTCTGCCGCTCGTGCACATGGCGCAGGCATATGCCCGTCTCGGCGCAGCGGCCGACAAGGGAAACGAGATCCCCACCCGCCTCCTCGCGGCGGTGCGCACGCACCCGATGCTCTTCGGCGGCACCGACCGCTTCGACACCGTCCTGCTCGAGGAGACCGGCGGGGCCGTCATCGCCAAGGTCGGCGCCGAGGGGGTGCACACGGTGTCCATTCCCTCGCGCGGGTGGGGGCTCTGCATCAAGGTCGAGGATGGCGCGCAGCGGGCGCAGCATGCGGCGGTGCTCGTGGCGCTCCAGCAGCTCGCGGTGCTCCCGCCTGACCTGCCGCCGCGACTGGCCGAGTTCCTCGTCAAGGCGGTGCGGAACACGCGGGGCGAGGTCGTCGGACACGTGGCACCCGCCGACCAGGCCCCGGCCGACGCTGCGGGATTTCGACACTGGGTGCAATAGGCGGATGACGCATCCTCGCCGGCCGGCCGTCATCCTTCACGCGCTCGACGACGCCACGCGCCAGCTCGTGCTGGTGGCGGCCGCCATCGCCGGCGGCAGCGAGGCGTCCACGCGCGAGGCCCTCCGGGCGGCGCACACCGCGGGCGTGCCCGTCGCATGGGTCGAGGAGGTGGTGCTGCAGTCGTACCTGTTTTGCGGGTTTCCGCGGGCGCTGAATGCCATGCGGGAATGGCGGCGGATCAGCGGCGCCTCGGCGCCCGCCGACGACCCGCGTTCGGCGCTCGCCATGGCACCGGCCTGGGCGGCCGACGGCGAGCGGGCCTGCGCTGTCGTGTACGGTGAGTTCTACGAACGGCTTCGGCGCAACATCGCCGAGCTGCATCCGGCCCTCGATGCGTGGATGATCGTGGACGGGTACGGGAAGGTGCTCAGTCGCGACGGGCTCGACCTCGCCCGACGCGAGCTGTGCGTGGTGGCCGCCTGTGCGGCGCAGGAGCAGGACCGGCAGTTGCACAGCCACCTGCACGGCGCCGTGAACGCGGGCGTCGCCGCCGACGCGGTGGAAGAGGTGCTGGACCTGCTCGACCCCCGCCTGCCGGCCGATGCCGCGCGGCGGTACCGCTTGTTGTGGCGCCGAGTCCGGCTGGGCTCGGACGCCGCGTGAATTGCGCGCCGCCGGAAGCGGGGGCGCCTGGGATACCGACATGTTCATCGATCGAGTCACCGTGAAGGTCGCCGCCGGCACCGGCGGATCGGGAGCGCAGAGCTTCCGGCGCGAGAAGTTCGTGCCCATGGGCGGTCCCGACGGCGGGGACGGCGGCAAGGGCGGCGACGTCCTCGTGCGCGGTGACGCCAACCTCTCGACGCTCCTCGACTACACCTACCGTGACGCCTGGGCGGCCGAGCGCGGCGAGCACGGGATGGGGAGCAACAAGACCGGCCGCTCGGGCGACGACGTCGTCCTGCCGGTGCCCCCCGGCACGGTCGTCCGCGACCTCGAGTCGGGCGAGGTCCTCTGCGAGGTGCTCGCCGACGGCGAGGTGCACGTCGTCGCCAAGGGCGGGCGCGGCGGCAAGGGCAACGCGTTCTTCGTCACCAGCACGCACCAGGCGCCGCGCGAATGGCAGCCGGGCGAGGAAGGGCAGGCGCGGCAGCTCGAGCTCGAGCTCAAGCTCATCGCCGACGTGGGGCTCGTCGGCAAGCCGAACGCCGGCAAGAGCACGCTCCTGAGCGTCATCTCGAAGGCCCGCCCGAAGATCGCCGACTATCCCTTCACGACACTCTCGCCCAACCTCGGCGTGGTGCCGCTCTCGGACTCGCGCACGTTCGTCGTGGCCGACATCCCCGGCATCATCGAGGGGGCGCACGAAGGCAGGGGCTTGGGGCTCCAGTTCCTGCGCCACATCGAGCGCACGCGGCTCCTCGCCGTGATGATCCCGATCGACGAGATGGACTGGCAGGCGGAGTACGACACCCTGCGCGACGAGATCGCCCGCTACTCGCCGGCGCTGGCCGCGAAGCCGCACTGCGTCGTCTTCACCAAGATGGACCTCATGGGCGAGCCGTACATCCCCGACATCGAGACCCCGGGGGCCTTCGGTCGCTTCGCCATCTCGGCCGCCGGCCGGACGGGGCTCGAGGAGCTGAAGGACGCCTGGTGGCGCCAGCTCCTGGTGCTGCGTCAGGCCGAGGTGCCGGCGCTCGACCCGCGGCCGTGATCGCAGCCGGAAGCCCCCCGGCGCCGATCGCCCGCTATGCCCGCGAGGAGCCGGGGTACCCCGAGCGCCTCACGGCGCTCGAGGCGCCGCCCGCCGCCGTCTGGGTGCGCGGCACGCTTCCGGAGGCCTCCGCCAAGGCGGTCGCGATCGTCGGCACCCGCGAGGCCACGTCGTACGGCCTCCGTGTCGCCGAACAGCTCGGCGCGGTGCTGGCTCGCGCCGGTGTGGTGGTGGTCAGCGGGCTCGCCCGCGGCATTGATGCCGCCGCACATCGGGGGGCGCTCGACGCCGGGGGCTGCTCGGTCGCGGTGGTGGGGGGCGGCGTTGACGTCCCGTATCCCCGCGGGCACCGGGCGCTCCAGGATCGCATCGCCGCGACCGGCGCGGTGCTGTCCGAATGGGCCCCTGGGACACCGGCGCGCACCTTCGCCTTCCCGCGGCGCAACGCGTACATCGCGGCGCTGGCCGACGCCGTGATCGTCGTCGAGGCCGGACACGCGAGCGGGGCCCACCACACCGTCGCCTTCGGCGACGCACTCGGGCGTGCCCTCGCCGCCGTGCCCGGTCCGATCGACTCACCGCAGAGCGCCGGCACCAACCGGCTGCTCCGCGACGGGCTGCACGTGATCGCCTCCCTCGACGATGCCCTGGCACTCGTGGGCGCCACCCCGCGCCGCGACCCGGAGCAGGCGCCGAGCGACCTGGACGCCGACGCGGCGGCGTGCTGGGCCTCCCTCGGTCGCCGGGCCCTCGACCTCGAGGGGGTCGTCCATGCCACCGGCCTCGACTGGCGCGCCGCGGTGACGGCGGTCTCGGGGCTCGAGGTGCGGGGCCTCGTCATGCTCGACGCGACGGGCCTGTACCGACGGCAGTTGTGAGCGACGCCACGCGGCCGCCCCTCGGCGGGGCGACGCTGGTCACGGCGGCGGGTTCCGCCGTCGCACAGGCGGTGCAGTTGGCGGCGCTGGTGTTCGCCGCACGGCAGCTGGGCCCCGAGGCGTTCGGGGTGCTCGGGTTCGTCACCGCCACCGCCGCCACGGCCGCGGGGGTCACGGCGTTCGCGCCGGCGCTGCACGTGGCCCGCTCCTACTCGTTGGGCCATCACGCCGGTCTCCCGCGCGCCATGGGTGAGGCGATCGGGATCGGTCTTCTCGCGCTGGCGGGCCTCGCCGTCGCTCGGCTCGTCGGCGCGGCACCGCTGCTGCGCAGTGGCGCGACCGTGCTGGCGCTCGGGGCCCTGCTGCTCGCGACCGTGTCGCAGCTCGTCATGGCGCACGCGCTGATCGGCGCGTCGCGGTTCGGGGCGCTGGGGGCCATGCGGGTGGCCGGCGCGCTGGCCGGATCCGTCGGACTCGCGTGGGGTGCGGTGCAGGGGCGGGAACTCGCGGCTGCCCTCGGGCTGGCGCTGGGGCAGGGCGTCAGCGTGCTCGTCGCCGTCCGGGCGCTGCGCGCGCTGCCTCCTTCACCCGAGGCCGCCGGTGCCTCCGCGCCCGAGCCGCAGCGGCGGGCGGCGATCGCGGCGGCGGTGCTCGGCGGGCCGATGCTGTGGCTCGCGCAGGCACTGGTGTCGCATCGCCCCGACGGGGCGGGGGAGATGGCGCGCATCGCCGCGGTAACGCCCCTCGTGGCGGCCGTGCTGTTCGTCCCGGGGCAGCTCGGGCAGGCGTGGTTCGCGGTCATCGCGCGCGCGACCGACGTGCGTGCCACCCTGCGCCGCGCCCTGCAGGTGACGGCGCTGGCCGGTGGGCTGGTCGGTGTGGCACTCGCCGCCACGTCGCCGTGGTGGGCGGGGGCCTACGGCCCGGGGTTCGAGGCGCTGCCGAGCGTGGCGGTCCCGCTGCTCGTTGCGGCGGCCATCCAGGGTACCGTCGCGCCGGCGGTGCGCGTCCTCGAGGCCCGCGGCCACGTGGCCGATACCGTCTGGCTCAACACGGTGCTCGCGGCGGTTGCGGTCGGCGGCACGCTCGCGAGTGCCCGCTTCGGCGCGGCCGGTTATGCGCACGCGGTCGCCGCGGCCTTCGCGCTGCACGGGCTGCTGCTGGCGGCGTGCGTGTGGTGGCGCACGCGTCCCCCGGCGCCGGCGGCGGTGCCATGACGGGCATGCCCCGCCACGTGTACGTCCACGTCCCCTTCTGCAGCCGACGCTGCAGCTACTGCGACTTCGCCATCGCGGTCCGTCGCGACGTGCCGTGGCGCGACTATGCCGACGCCTTGACCGCCGAGCTCGCGGTCCGATTCGGCGCCCCGGGCAGTGCGCCGGTGGATACGCTGTACCTCGGCGGCGGTACGCCCAGCAAGCTGGGGCCCGAAGGGGTCGCCCGGGCCCTCGAGGCCGTCACGCGATGGGCCGTGCCCGTTGGCGGTGCCGAGGTCACGCTCGAGGCCAATCCCGAGGACGTCACGCTCGGGGCGGCACGGGCGTGGCGGGCTGCCGGCGTCTCCAGGGTGTCGCTCGGCGTGCAGTCGTTCGACCCGGCGGTCCTCGCCTGGATGCATCGGACGCACCAGGCCGACGACGTCCCCCGCGCCGTCGAAGCACTGCACGCGGCGGGCCTCGACGACGTGTCGCTCGACCTCATCTTCGCCGTGCCCGACGCCGTGCCGCGCGACTGGTCCCGCGACGTCGCGAGCGCGCTGGCGCTCGGGCCGACCCACGTGTCGTGCTACGGGCTCACGGTCGAGCCCGCCACGCCACTCGGCCGGTGGCACGCTCGCGGCGAGGTGGCCGGCACCCCGGACGATCGCTACGCCCGCGAGTTCCTCGCGACCGACGCGGCACTCACGGCGGCGGGGTTCGAGCACTACGAGGTGTCGAACTACGCGACGCCCGGGCGCCGCGCGCGCCACAACGCCGCCTATTGGCGGGGCGTCCCGTACCTCGGGCTCGGCCCTTCCGCGCACGGCTTCGACGGCGCCGTCCGACGCTGGAACCTCGGGGCGTGGGCGCAGTGGCGGACGGCCCTGACCGCGCATCCCCCCCGCGATCCGGTCGAAGGGAGCGAGACGCTCGACGCCGGCGCGCGTGCCGCCGAGGCCGTGTACCTGGGCCTGCGGACCCGCGACGGCCTCGCGCTGGAGCCCGCCGATGTTCCCGTGGTGGCCCCGTGGATCGCCGCCGGCTGGGCCAAGGTTGACGGGGACCGCCTGCGGCTGACCCCTGAGGGGTGGCTGCGCATGGACGCGCTCGCGGCGGCATTGACCGCCCGTCGAAGCCCCTGACAGCTTACGCCGTGATGCCCGCCACCGAGCTGAACGAGCGCGAACGCCGCGTCCTCGATGCGGTGATCCAGACCTACATCGAGACCGCCGAGCCGGCCGGCTCGCGCACGATCTCGCGGCGTTTCGGGCTGGGCGTCTCGCCGGCGACGATCCGCAACACCATGAGCGACCTCGAGGAAAAGGGGTTCCTCTTCCAGCCGCACACCTCAGGCGGGCGCATCCCCACCGAGCGCGCGTACCGCGCCTACGTGGACGCCATCACCGATGTCGCGCCCAGCGCCCGGGAGGTCGCCACCCTGGCACAGACCGTCGCGGGCGGCGACCAGGGCACCGTCGAGGGGATCCTGCGTCGCGCCGCACAGACCCTGGGGGTGCTCACCCAGGAGCTGGGGGTGGCGCTGGGCCCCCGCTTCGACGGCGCCGTGCTCAAGCGGCTCGAGCTGCTCAAGCTGTCCAGCGAACGGCTGCTGATGGCGCTCACGCTCGGCGCCGGCGCCGTGCGCACGATCTTCGTCGAGGTCGAGGGTCCCCTCGCCGACCGCGCGATCCAGGCCGTCGAGCGCGTGCTCAACGAACGGCTGGCGGGCCTGTCGCTGCGCGAGATCCGCACCACGCTCGGGGCGCGGCTGCGCGACGCCCTCCCGAGCGGGGAGCACGACCGGCTGCTCAACATCTTCGTCGAGGAGGGGGAACAGCTCTTCGATCGCGCGGCCCGCGACGACGACGAGGTCGTGCTCGGCCAGGCCAGCGTCCTCGCCGACCAGCCGGAGTTCGCCAGCGGCGAGGGGCTCAAGCGCGTCATCGCCCTCACCGAGACGCGCGCGCGCCTCGCCGACGCGCTGCGTGGCCGCGCCTCGGGCAGCGGCATCACGATCACCATCGGGACCGAACACGGCGAGCCGGTGCTGCAACCCTTCACCGTGGTGACCGCCGCGTACCGGTCGGGCCCGGTCTCGGGGGTGATCGGCGTCATCGGCCCCACGCGCATGCCCTACGACAAGGTGATCGCGCTGGTGCGCCACACGTCGCAGCTGGTCACCGACCTCATCCAGTAGGGGGCGCAGCCCCGCGGCGCGCGACGACGGGGCCCGCGCCGGTGACGGGCTCGCCGTTGACCTCGCCCTTACTTTTCGTCCATGGCCGACTACTACGCCCTTCTCGAGGTCCCGCGCACCGCCACCGACGACGAGATCAAGAAGTCGTACCGGAAGCTGGCGATGCAGTGGCATCCCGACCGCAACGGCGGGTCGAAGGAGGCCGAGGAGCGCTTCAAGCTCATCACCGAGGCCTACGACGTCCTGCGCGATCCCGAGAAGCGGCAGCGGTACGACCGCTACGGGGAGGCGGCGTTCACGCGCGGGGCGGGGGGCGGGGCCGGTGCCGGGCAGTGGCAGCACGTGGACCTGACCGAGGCGCTCAACATCTTCATGCGCGACTTCGGCGGCTTCGGCGGACTGGGCGACATGTTCGGCCAGCGCGGCGGGCCGGGGCCGCGCACCGGCGGCGACGTCAAGGTGTCGCTCGAACTCACGCTCGACGAGGTGGCCACGGGGGTCGAGAAGCCGGTCGCCGTCAAGGTGCTCGACCCGTGCGGTGCCTGCACGGGCACCGGGGCCGAGCCCGGCTCGCAGCCGTCGCGATGCGGCACGTGCGGGGGCGCCGGCGAGGTGCGGCGGGCGCAGCGCAGTTTCCTCGGCCAGTTCGTCTCGGTGGCGCCGTGTCCCGCCTGCGCGGGCGAGGGCATCGTGATCGGCTCGCCCTGCCGCAAGTGCAAGGGCGAGGGCCGCGCACGCGCCGAGCGAACGATCAACGTCAGGGTGCCCGCGGGGGTCGCCACCGGGCAGTACATGACGCTGCGGGGACAGGGCAACGCCGGGGCGCGGGGCGGCGGCCGCGGCGACGTGCTCGTGGTCTTCGAGGTCGAGGACGACGCGCGCTTCGAGCGCGACGGCGAGGACCTCTACACCGAGGTCGCGCTCACCTATCCGCAACTGGTCTTCGGCACCGAGGTCGAGGTCCCCGCTGTGCTGGGGTCGCTCACGCTCAAGGTCCCGGCCGGCACGCAGAGCGGGCAGGTTTTCAACCTGCGCGGGCGCGGGCTGCCGCGGGTGAACGCCAGCGGCGTCGGCGACCTGCACGTTCGGGTGCAGCTCGTCACCCCGGCGGCCGGCGAGCTCTCCGCCGAGGAGCGCGAACTGCTCGAGCGGCTCGCGGTGCTCCGGGCCGCGCCCGGCACCGTGCGCGAGAAGGGGATCTGGACCCGCATGAAGGAAGCGCTGGGCGGGTGAGCCCCCAGGCGCCGTGGACCAGTCTTCGCGTCGTGCCGAATGGCGACGCCGCCGCCGTGAGCGCCGCCCTCTTCGCCGCCGGCTCGCAGGGCGTCCTCGAAGACGGGGGCGCGCTGGTCTCGCACTTTCCGACGCGCGCCGAGGCCGAATGGGCCGCGACCGCCGTGCAGCGCGTGGATCCGCGGGCCGAGGTCGCCTTGGGCGAGGTGGCCCCCGTGGACTGGGCCGAGGCGTGGAAACACCATGTGCGCGCCTTCGACTGCGGCGTCCTCACGGTCACACCGCCGTGGCTCGTCGGCGACCGCGATCCCGCGACGACCATCGTGATCGAGCCCGGCATGGCCTTCGGCACGGGGGACCACCCGACCACGCGCGGCGTGCTGCGCCTGCTCCCGGCGACCATCCGCCCCGGCGACCGTGTCGCCGATCTCGGCGCCGGCAGCGCCGTGCTCGCGATCGGTGCGGCCAAGCTTGGCGCGGGGCGCGTCGCGGCGGTCGAGTTCGATCCCGAGGCGATCGCCGACGCCGAGGCGAACGTCGCGGCGAACGGCGTCGGCGATCGGGTGACCGTCCTCGAGGCCGACGCCGTCGTCGCGCTGCCGCTGATCGCGCCGGTGCGCGTGATCATCGCGAACATCATCTCGAGCGTGCTCGTGGAGCTGCTGCCGGCCATGCGCGACGCGCTCGCGGCGGACGGCGAGGCGATCCTCTCGGGCATCCTGCACGACGAACGCGCCGGCCTCCTCGACGTGCTGGCGGCCAAGGGCTGGCGGGTCACCGCCGAAGACACCGAGCGTCCCTGGTGGAGCTGCCGGATCGCGCGGGCGTAGCGTCATTCGTCGCCCCCGAGGGGTTCGCCGCCCAGCAGACTCTGACCCTCGGCGACGACGTCGCGCACCACATGAAGGTGCGGCGGCTCGCCAACGGCGCGCCGCTGCGCCTCACCGACGGTGCCGGCCGCGTCGCCACGGCGACGCTCGTGGCGCTCGCGCGCAACGCGGCGACCGTCGAGGTGGGTCCGGTCACCGACGTGCCGCCGCCGACGGACGTGCACCTGCTGGCGCCGATCGGCGATCGTGACCGCATGCTCTGGCTCGCCGAGAAGGCCACCGAGCTCGGGGTCACCAGCTGGCGGCCCGTGCTGTGGCACCGCTCGCGCAGCGTGCAGCCGCGCGGCGAAGGGGCGGGGTTCCAGGCGAAGGTGCGCGCGCGCATGCTCTCGGCGCTCGCGCAATCGCACGGCGCGTGGCTCCCCAGCGTGTATCCCGACGCGACGCTCGACCGCGCGCTGGCGGCCCTGCCGGCAGAGGCGAACCGCGTCACGCTCGACGGCGAGGGCGAACCCCTGACCGCCCGGCTGGCGGCTCCCCCCGACCCGATCGTGCTGGCGCTCGGGCCCGAAGGGGGGCTCGACGCGGAGGAACGCGCCAAGCTCGCCGCCCACGGCTTCCGTGCCGCATCGCTGGGTCCGACGGTCCTCCGGTTCGAGACGGCCGGACTCGCAGCGCTGGCGATCACCCGCGCCCTCACCCGACCCGCATGACCATCTTCCAGAAGATCCTCGATCGGCAGATTCCGGCGCGCATCGTGGCCGAGGACGAGCACTGCCTCGCCTTCCACGACGTGAATCCGCAGGCACCAGTCCACGTGCTGGTCATCCCCAAGGTCGCGGTGCGCTCGCTCGCCGAGGCCACCGACGCCGGCATGCTGGGGCAGGTGATGCTGATGGCGGCCCGGGTGGCGCGCGAACTGGGGATCGAGGACAGCGGCTACCGGGTGGTCCTCAACACCAACGGGAACGCCGGCCAGACGGTGTTTCATCTGCATGCCCACGTGCTCGGGGGGCGGGTGCTGACCTGGCCGCCGGGTTGAATGTCACAAAAGTGATGCCTGGGTGAGTGCGAGCGGGCTAACTCCTTGCGCGGAAGGAGTTAGCGCGTCTGCGCCGTTGATTTTGCACTCGGACACGCCGTAGATTGACGGGCTAGGCCACTCCCCACCCCCAGCCGATCGATCGTGTCCGAGATCATCATCCACGAAGACGAGAACTTCGAGCGCGCCCTCAAGCGGTTCAAGAAGAAGTGCGAGAAGGCCGGCATCCTCGCCGACCTGCGGAAGCATCGCCACTACGAGAAGCCGTCCGAGCGCCGCAAGCGCAAGATGAACGCGGCGATCCGCAAGAACCGCCGCACGCGTCACGTCTGAGTCGGTCATGTCCGCGCTGCTCGCCCGGCTGCAGCAGGAACTGATCGGGGCGCGCAAGGCGCGGGAGGCGGACCGCACGCTCCTCCTTTCCACCATCGTCTCCGACATCAAGGCGCGCGAGATCGACCTCACGCGCCCGCTCGCCGACGACGACGCCCTCGAGGTCGTCCGGAAGGGCATCAAGAAGCGGCGGGAGTCGGTCGAGGCCTACCGTGCCGGCGGCCGCGACGAACTCGCCGCGAAGGAAGCCGCCGAGGTGGCCATCCTCGAGGCCTACCTGCCCCCGCAGGCGAATCCCGACGACATCCGCGCCGCGGCCCGCGAGGCGATCGTCGCCGGCGCCACCAACCTCGGAGCCGTCATGGGCAAGGTCATGGCCCGCTTCAAGGGGATCGCCGATGGCGCCGTCATCAGCCAGATCGTCCGCGAGGAACTCGCGAAGCAGGGCTAGCCGGGCGTGAACCGCCACGCCCTGCAGGTCCTCGAGTTCGACCGCGTCCTCGGCCTCGTCGCTGACCGGGCGTCGTCCGCTCCCGGGGCCGCACGCGTGCGGGCCCTGCAGCCCGTCGTCGAGCGCGACTTGGCCGAACGCGAGCTCGCGCGCGTGGCCGCCATGCGGGCCCTGGTCGAGGCCGAATCTCCCTTTCGGCTCGAGCCCATCCCGGACTGCGGGGCCGCGCTGACCCGCCTCGGCATTCCCGGCAGCGTCCTCGAGGCGCGTGCGCTGCTCGACGTCGGCATCCTGCTCCGCTCGTCGCGGCTCGTGCGGGCCGCGCTGCGCGATCCCGAGCGCCCGGCGGCCGCGCGGGCGATGCTCGCCGCGGACGCCGAAGCGCTCTGCGAGCATCCCGACGGCGAGCGGGCGATCGCCCGGGTCTTCGCCGACGACGGCACGGTCCGCGACGACGCGTCCCCGGCCCTGCGGCGCATCCGGCGCGACCTGCGCGGGGCCGAGGGCGAGCTGATCCGGCTGCTCGAACGCATCATGCGGTCGCTCGAGCCCTCGCACCAGGCGCCCGACCTGAGCGTCACGGTGCGCAACGGCCGCTACGTCATCCCCGTGCGGCGCGAAGGACGGGTGGCGGTCGGCGGCATCGTGCACGATGCGTCGGGGTCGGGGGCCACGGTGTTCGTCGAGCCGCCGGCGGCGGTCGAGTTCGGCAATCGCATCCGTGAGCTCGAGCTCGAGGAAGGCGAGGAGGTCGAGCGCATCCTCGCCGCTCTCACCGACGACCTGCGGCCGCTGGCCGAGCCCCTCGCGGCGGCGTGGGAGACGCTGGTGCGGCTGGACACGCTCTTCGCCCGCGCGGGCTTCGCCGCGGCCTTCCGCTGCGGACACGCGACGCTGGTGGCGCCCGGGGACGGCTGCGTCGTGCGGGACGGTCGGCACCCGCTGCTGGTGGCGCAGGGCAAGCCCGTCGTGCCGCTCGATCTCGTGCTCGAGCCGGCTGAACGCACGCTGCTGATCTCCGGCCCCAACACCGGCGGCAAGACCGTGCTGCTCAAGGCGGTCGGCGTCGCCTCGGCGATGGCCGCCACGGGCATCCCGCCGCTCGTGGCCGACGGCAGCCGCATCGCCATCTACGACGACATCTTCGCCGACGTCGGCGACGAGCAGTCGCTCGAGGCCTCGCTCTCGACCTTCAGCGCCCACCTCAAGAACCTGCGCGAGATCCTCGCCTCCGCGACGCCGGGCTCGCTCGTCCTCGTGGACGAGCTGGGGTCGGGGACCGACCCGCTCGAGGGGGCGTCGCTGGGCGCGGCGATCCTCGAGGAGCTGACGCGGCGCGGCACGCGGACGCTCGCCAGCACGCATCTGGGCCAGCTCAAGCAGCTGGCGCTGGAGGTCCCGGGCGTGGTCAACGGCTCGCTGCGCTTCGACGCCGAGCGGCTGGCGCCGACGTACGTGTTCCTGAAGGGGGTGCCGGGGCGCTCCTACGGCATCTCGATCGCCCGCCGGCTCGGGCTGCCGGACGACGTGCTCGCCGCGGCCGAGGCGCGCATTCCCACCGCCGAGCGCGATGCGATGGTCCTGCTGGCGGATCTCGAGGCGCGCGCGGAGCGGCTCGGCGCCCGCGAACGGGAACTCGAGCAGCAGCTCCAGCGCGCGCAGGACCGGGAGCGCAGCGTCGCCGGACGCGAGCGGGCGGTGCGCGAGCGCGAGAAGCAGGTCGAGCGCGAGGCCCGCGCCGACGCGCGGCGCTACCTGCTCGAAGCACGCGCGCAGGTCGAGGCGGTCGTGCGGGAGCTCAAGGGCGCCGGCGAGGCGATGCGCGAGCAGGCGGCGCTCGACGAGGCCGCCCGGGCGGCGCGGCGCCAGGTCGAGCAGGCCGCGCAGGCGCAGGGCGAGGCGCTGCAGCGGCTCGAGCAGCCGACGCGTCGCGACCGGCACGAGCGCGCACCGGCCGAGCGCGGTGCCGCCGCGGCCACCGGTGCCGCCGCGGCCACCGG